>NZ_JAQOSP010000001.1 GCF_030068475.1 Roseofilum acuticapitatum BLCC-M154
TCCGGATAAAGGGTGAAGAAGCGGGCAAGATGCCCGCACTCCTCTAATCCCTTGATATTACTGGAGTGGGAGCGTCTCGCTCCCTAAATTTTTAATCATGGTATTTCCGCTTCGCGGACATGAACAATCGGACTTGATATAATGGGCAATCCTGGAAGAGAAAAATAGGTTAATTCATTACTCATTATTCATTACTCATTACTTAAATATAAAGATGCGCTTACCCCTATCTCAAGCGACACCAATCGATCGCCCCCAAAACCACATTGCCGAGGTGATCGAAACGGCAACATCGGAATTTTTAGCCCAATGTCTGGAACCGGAAGATCTCAACTTTCCCATGATGCCAGCGTTTGGCTCTTTGGTGCGATCGCTCGGTGTCACTCCCGAAACCTCCCCCGAAACCGATTCAGGGTATTGGGTGTATGCAGTGGTGTATCATGCCACCACTACCCCCATTGACTCCATCCACCGCGCTAGAGCCTTGGGACTCTCCCTAGAACAACTGCGAGCGGAACAACCGCAAATTTTTGCTATGCTCAAAACTGAGTTTCGAGCGGCGATCGTCGGATTTGAAACCCTAGAATCCCGGAATTCTCGCTCTAGAGTTTATCAGCATTTACCGCCGCGTCCTCCCCAAATTCACCAAGCGGTTTATCAATGTCATCCGGATGAAGTGATTCGCTTTAGCGAGCAGTTTGACTTTATCCGCATTTTACTAGAAATTCCTGGAACGCCGGTTGATGGGCTAATTGCAGCTACCCTGAGAAATATTTACCAACTGCGCCATACGGAACACTCTTGGTTAGTGCAAGCGGGGCGAAATTTGAGCCTTTTACTCAAAGATGATTACGATCGCCTACGCTATATTCTTAGCCAAGTTTATCTCAATTAATAATTAGCAATTAGCAATTATAGCGCTTCGCGCTATAGTATTTACAAATCATGGAAAACGGCGTGGATAGCTTGTTCGATATCTTTCGTTATAGCCAGGGCTGATCCCATTCTCTGACCCTATTCCCTATTCCCTATTCCCTATTCCCTATTCCCTATTCCCTATTCCCTATTCCCTATTCCCTATTCCCTATTCCCTAGCGCGTAGCGCTATAACTTTGTAAGGCTTGATGATAGGCGCGAACCATTTGCGGTTCCTGTTCTGGATCGATAAATTGACAGAGGAGAGCGAGATCTAAATGGGGTAGCAGTTGGCTGCGTTCAATTTCTTGATAGCCGGTAGTCGCATCAACTAATTGATAGAGGGTAAAACAGTTATCTTGCCAAAACCAAACTTCTTTAATTCCTAACCCTTGATAGATATCCAATTTATCGATACCACCACTGGTAATTACCACTTCGATCGCCAAATCGGGAACCTCTCGCAGTTCTCCAATACAATAGCTTTCATCAGCTTCTAAGCCTCTTGCCGCAGCTTGATTCCGAAATGTGGTTGAACCATAGCTATAAAAATCGAGATTTTCCACCCAAGCATAGGTTTCCAGAAGTCTTCTAATGAGACTTTTAATCCTTTCATGTTGCGAAGAAGTGGTCATTATTTCTAATAGTCCTTGGTTATAACTCAGGCGCAAATTGCGGGAGGGAGAGAGCGTTGTCACCAGAGTTTCATACTGTTGCCAAGAAATATTGTTCAAAGTAATGCGCGGCTCCATTAGAGTGGGAGCCACTAACTGAGAGAGGGCGATCGCTGGAATATCAACGGTAACTTTCATCAGATTTCATGCTATTTTTGCAAACAAGCGGCGATCGTTGCCATCACTGACTCAGATAAACTTGATAAATTATAACCTCCCTCCAAACCAAACAGAATTTTGGAGGTCATCTGTAAACAAGCTTGGGTAAATGTGCCATAATCCTCTGGCACTAAATTCATTCCGGCTAAGGGATCGTCATGAGTGGCATCATAACCGGCACTGACGATCAATAAATCGGGGTTAAACTGCTGTAAAAAGGGGATAACTTGACCTTCAAATCTGGGCCAATACTCTGTCATTCCAGAACCTGGGGATAAGGGAATATTTAACACATTTTCATACTCTCCGCGCTCTGTGGCTCTACCGGTTCCGGGATAGCAGGGGGACTGATGCAGGGAACAATAGGCAATTTGCCGATGACTTTGAACGATCGCCTGAGTGCCATTCCCATGATGAACATCCCAATCTAGAATAGCGACTCGCTCGACTCCCGGTTGTGTGAGAGCATAGTAAGTAGCGATCGCCGCATTAGAAAATAAACAAAATCCCATCCCCCGTTCCGCTTCCGCATGATGTCCTGGAGGACGAGCCAACACAAATGCCGGATTGCCTGTGGCTAAAACCTGTTCTACACCATCAATCCAGCCATTGACAGCTAAAAGCGCTACCTCATAGCTCTGAGCAGAAACCAGGGTATCGCCATCAAGGAACCCACCTCCTTTTTCAGCAATGGAGCGAACCCGTTGGATGTGTTCGGTTGTATGTACCTGTTCTATCCAAGGTAAAACGGGACGCACATCTACGGGAGTAGGAGCTTTCCAATCGAGAGATTCGGCCCATAGACTGGATTTAAGTAAATCGGCGATCGCCCCCAGACGCTCCGCCCTCTCCGGATGTCGTCCCGTATCATGGCGCAAAAATTCCTCAGAATAAATAATTGGAAATGACATACCCGCTCCCGATCCCTTGCCTGCTTTAAATTAGTTTCTATTTTATCGGCCTAGACAGTCTTTAGGATTCAATTAACAATTAACAATTTACAATTAACAGTTAATAGTTTTTAGGTCTACTTACTCCCCCCATTCCCCCATCCCCCCATTCCCCCATCCCCCCACTGAATTTGTAAGCTTTTCTAAAGGATCGATGCAGCATTAACAACTGGTATTAAAATAAAAGCCAACCCCCTTATGGGGAATTACGGGATTTACCCTACCCGCAATCACCTTCCCAAGCCAAAAGAACACGACCTCTACTCATCATGCTTTCCCTACCCTCTGCTCTACCGCAAATCAGTAACGAAATTGAACGTCATCCCGAAGCCCTGCGGATGAAAAAAATGCTTGTGTGTGCCTGGCAAGATATTTGGGAAAATGATGCCAAACGCTTACGAGCCATAGCGTTATCCGCATTACTTGAATCAGTGATTAATAAGTATCCCACCCTAGAAGATCTCAGTGAAGCATTACAACGGATTGCCAATACCCTGAACAAAAGACAAGAGTATCAGGCGATCGCCAACAGTATTATTCTGATCGTAGGCAAAGTCTATCCCGATACCGAAGAAGCCACCCAAGTCTATGCTGCACCCCCGACCCATATTACCCTAGCCTCTCATCAACCCCCTCCCAGTTCCAATACGGTTGTTGACCCCCCTGTAAACTATCAAATTCGGACAGGCTATGACTCTTTCAATCTCCGTTTAGAACTGATGAGATATACCAACCCTCTGAGGGCGAAAATCCTATTATTTTCAGCCTTACACCAAAAATCCCGTTTAGAAGAACAGGATTGGGTCAAACTGAAAGCAGAAAATCTAGATAGCCTGCTTTATACCATCTATGAGCAGTGCGAAACCTTAGAGAAATTAACAACCTGTCTTTGCAGCACGGCTAATAATGCTGAAGATGAACCCAGTGAATGCAATCAAGCAGCCGGAGCCATCATCCAATGTATGGGGCGCTTTTATCAAGATTGGGAACCGGGAATGGAAGATGCTGTACATCAGGCCAATGCTTACCGTAATCCGGGTGAGTTAACGGGTGTAATCCTTGAAAATACCCCTGACTCTTACTCTAGCTCAGGCGAACAAGAATCTACTCGTCGGATATTACCTTCCTAAGAACCAGATGGATTGAAGTGGATTGAATCTGTAGCGATTACAGGAGTAAAGAGGGAGTTATGAATGCAAAAGAATTAATTAAGCGCTATGAAGCTGGAGAACAAAAGTTTGTTGGTGCAAAGCTCAATCGTGCCAATTTGAGAGGAGCGGATTTGATTGGGATTTACTTGTACCAAGCAGATTTACAAGGAGCGAATTTAAGGTTTGCTTATCTCAACCGAGCGAACTTCAATCGGGCAAATTTAATGGGGACTCAATTAGGAGGGGCGAATTTAACCCAAGCAAGTATGACTTCGGCTAAGTTACATGATGCCGATTTACATGGGGCTACTCTCTATAAAGCGGATCTACGGATGACTGATTTAACCCTGGCTAATTTGGTAGATGCCAATTTAATGGAAGTGGATTTGCGCGGGGCAGATTTGAGTGGAGCTAATTTAACGGGAGCTTGTTTGCGGGGGGCGAATTTACGGGAAGAACGCCGGGCTTATATGTCTTTTTTACGGGGTACAATCCTGCATCGGGCAGATTTACGGGGAGTGAATTTGTCAGGGGCTGATTTGTCTAAGGTGGATCTGAGGGAAGCCAATTTAAGTGAGGCGACGTTGCGAGAGGCAGATTTGACGGGGGCAGATTTGCAGGGAGCGAATTTGCAGGGAGCTTTTTTAACGGAAGCGATGCTCAGTCAGGCCAATTTACGCTATGCCAATTTGAGCAATGCGAAAATGGAACGGGTGAATTTGATTGATGCGGATTTAATGCGAGTGAATTTACGGGGCGCTCTGTTAGCGGGTGCAAAGATGAATCGGGTGAATCTGGATGAGTCGGATTTGACGATGGCGCGTTTGAATCGGGCGGATTTGAGTCGCGTAACGTTCCGTAATGCGACGTTGAAGAAAGCAGAATTGATTGATGCTTATTTGGGACGGGCAGATCTGAGTGGGGCGAATTTGTCGGAGGCGAATTTGTTTAATGCGGAGTTGAGTAGTGCGAATTTGATGGGGGCAACATTGCGGGGTGCGACTCTACCGGATGGTTCGATGAATCGTTGATTCCCGGAGTATTCTGAATTAAATTGACCAGAGTTGGCGATAGATGGGACAATCGAAAGGGCCTATAGCGGCAATGTTCCCTCTAAACCCTCGCTGTCTTTTACCAAACATGGGCAGAACCTGGACTTATAATGAAGTGTTACTCCCTGTTCAGAGGGAACCATTAGGTGTATTACAGACGTTAATGGAGTCTAGGCTCTTTTCTGAATACGGTGTGTATCAGAGTGAGGAAGAGTTACGATTTGCGGGTAATCGGGCGATCGCCGTTTCGGTGGATCTCCAGCAGGTGACGCTTCAGGGGCTGGTTGAGGCTCGGTCTTTTCCTGTGGACGATCCGTTTAAGCAGGTGGAACAGATGTTCGCCTCGATTCCCCTGGAGGATTGGACGGCTTATGGCTATGTGAGTTTTGATTGTGTTCGGTATTATTATCCTTATCGGAAGGCGATCGCCGGCCCCCTGTTATATTTTTTTGTGCCGGAAACAGAAGTGAGGATTCGCCCGGATGAGATTCTGGTGCGTAGCTTAGAGTCTCCTGAACCTGTTTGTAAGGTGTTGCAGAAGTCACAGGATTTAAGGACGCGATCTTGTCCAACTCCTGAATGGGTGTTTACGGATCAAAATCATTACCAAACTCAGGTCGAAACCTTGCAAAAGGCCATTCATCAGGGAGAGCTACACAAAGCCATTTTGTCGCGCTCTGTGAAACTTAAGGGCAATTTAGATATTTTAGGAACCTATATTCTGGGTCATCAACAGAATCAGGCGATTCGTTCCTATGGGTTGCAACTGCCTGGAGTGCGGACAGTGGGATTTAGTCCAGAAATTTTGATGCAATTATCCCATCATCCCTTGAAAGGGCGAAGATTGATGACGAATCCTGTCGCAGGGACTCGCCCCAGGGGAGAAACCCTAGAAGCGGATGAACAGCTTAAACGCCAGTTATTTGCTGATGCCAAGGAAGTTAAAGAACATGCTTTGTCCATTTGGTTGGTGCAGGATGAAATGCAGCAGGTTTGCACACCGGGAACGGTGCAAGTGGTGGATTTTATGCAGGTGAAGCAGTACCGATGGGTACAGCATTTATCCTCTAGGGTGCAAGGTGAATTGGGTGAGAATCAGTCTCTCTGGGATGCGCTGAAGGTTTTGTTTCCGGGGGTTACGGTTTCTGGAATTGATAAGGAGGCGGCGATCGCCTGGATCGATCGCCTAGAAACAGAGCCACGGGGCATTTATGCAGGGGCGATCGGTTGGATTAATTCTCAAGAAGAAGCAGATTTAGCCATTCCCATTCGGTCAGCTTATCAGTATGGAGAATGGATTTATTTAAATGCAGGTGCGGGAATTATGGCCGAATCCATTGCCCGTAATGAGTATATTGAATCCGTGAATAAAATGAACACCATGCTAACCAATTTAGTTTTAGAATAAGCAGTCCGATCCAGTATGGGTAAACACCATACAATGTTTGGCGCTCTAGGGGGGGAAATGGGAGACGTGAAAATTACTGAATACTTCAAGCTGTTCTGAAATTTGATATAATAATAGGTTGGTCTATCTTATCCTCAAAACCCCTGATTCCTTACCCCTGACTTCCACCGATGAAAACGATAAAAACCTTTCTGGTTCTCAGTATAACAACTTTCTTTAGTGTACTGATTTTTTCCGCTTGTAGCTCATCCAGCACTCAAAATACTTTAGTCATGGGAACCTCTGCCGATTATCCTCCCTATGAATTTAAAGATAGCACAGGGGGAGAAGAACGGATTATTGGCTTTGATGTTGACATTGCCCAATATTTAGCCAACTCCCTGAATTTTGAACTAAAAATTGAGGATATGAACTTCGATCGCCTCATTCCTGCCTTAGAAAACAATGAGGTAGATTTTGTGATGGCAGGCATGTCTCCCACACCAGAGCGCCAAGCTAAAGTAGAATTTACCGATCTCTATTATCAAGCCTCTAGTATTATTCTCATGCCCAGAGGCGCAAATTTTAACCTGAAAGAAGATGCACAAGGCAAGCGCGTGGGGGTGCAAGGGGGATCGATTCAGGCAGATGCCGCTAAAAAGATTACCGGGATTGAGTTAGTCGAGTTCGATAAAATTGGGGAAATTATCCAAAGCGTGAAAGCCAAAACCCTAGATGCAGCGATTATTGAGTCCACGGTAGCAGAGCGCTATGCTTCCGCGAACCCGGATTTAGATTTTACCCAACCCTTTGACACTGAATCGAGTGGATCGGCGATCGCCCTTCCCAAAGGTTCACCCTATACCGAATCCTTTAATCAAGTCTTAACCGAAATGAAAGAAACTGGAAAAATCAAAGAACTGATCCAGAAATGGTTCAGCTAACTCAACCCCATTACCCATTACTCATTACTCAACCCATTACCCATTACTCATTGCTTAAACGTCTTAAAATTTGGACTGCTTTGCTTCCCCGTAAAATTTCTTTACGGGCTGTTTTAGTGGTTCCGTTCGTGCTGCAAGTTTCCTTAGCCGTTGGGTTAACCGGTTGGTTTTCCCTTCGCAATGGACAAAAAGCAATTAACCAAGTTACCACCCAATTACGTGAGGAAATCACCGCTCGCATTGAGCAGGAACTCGCCACCTATATTCATGATTTATATTTAGTCAATCAAATTAATCAAGATGCCGTCACTCTAAACTTGCTGAATCTAGAAGATCCTCAGCAACTTCAATCCTATTTCTATAAGCAATTACAAGCCTTTGAAGCCATTAGTGCGATTAAATTTAGCAGTCAGGAAGGGGAATTTTTAGGCTTAGAGCGATCGCCGGATGGATACCTGCTATCCTTAGCCAATTCCGACACAGAGCAAGCCCTAGAAACCTATGAATTGGATCGCGATCGAGAACGGGGACAGCTCTTATCCACCACCCCAGACTATGATAGCCGCTTAGAACTGTCGTATGAGAATGCCATTCAAGCCGGAAAAGCAACTTGGGGAGGCATTTACACCCATCTCGGTTCAGAAACCCTAGCCACTACCGTCAATCAACCCGTTTATACCAACCGGGGCAAACTTTTAGGGGTATTCGGGGCAGAATTTCGACTCTCAGAAATCAGCGACTTTTTACGAGAACTGAACATTAGCCCAGGGGTAGAAGCCTTTATCTTAGAGCGTTCCGGCTTATTAGTTGCCAGTTCCACCCTAGATCGTCCCTTTCTCGTCACCTATGGCACAACTTTAAGAATTCAAGCCACCAATACCAGCGATCCGTTAATTCAATCCTCTGCTGAGTATCTGAAAGAACATTTTAGCAACTTAGAACAAGTAAAAACCACGGAAAAATTACAGTTTTCACTTGCAGGAGAGCGGCAATTTTTACAAGTCACCCCCTTTCAGAATGCCCAAGGCATCGATTGGCTGATTGTGGTAGTGGTTCCAGAAGCCGATTTTATGCAGCAAATCAACGCTAATACCTGGATTACGATTCAACTCTGTGCGATCGCCCTCTTCGTCTGCATTTTACTCGGCTTAAGAACCTCCCGTTGGATCGCCCAATCCTTACATCAGCTCATTCAAGCTACTGGAGCGATCGCCCAAGGCAACCTCAACCAACACTTACCCCACTTTTATCTACGGGAATTAGAAACCCTGCGCCGTTCCTTTAACCAAATGTCCCAACAACTGCGCCATTCTTTCCAAGCCCTAGAAACCGCCAATCAAACCTTAGAAGAGCGAGTCGAAAAGCGCACCGCAGCCCTCAAAATTGCCAAAGAAAAAACCGAGCAAGCCCTACAAGAACTCCAGCAAACCCAAGCCCAACTCATTCAAACCGAAAAAATGTCCAGCTTGGGTCAAATGGTTGCCGGAATCGCCCATGAAATCAACAACCCGATCAGCTTTATTTACAGCAATTTACCCCACGCCAAAGAATATCTAGAAGGCTTAATCCAACTCATTGAACTCTATCAAAACAACTATTCAGATTCCAACCCAGAGATCGCAGAAAAAATTGAATCCATAGATTTAGACTTCATTATCGAAGACTTTCAAGACTTAATGAACTCCATGCAAAGCGGAGCCGATCGCATTCAAAAAATTGTCTTAGGCTTACGCAGCTTTTCTCGATTGGATGAATCCGATCAAAAATGGGTGAACATTCAAGATGGATTAGAGAGCAGTTTAATGATTCTGCAACCCAATCTACACTCGATTAATGTGATTACCAACTATACCAGAGTCTCCAATGTATTTTGCTACCCCAGTGAAATTAATCAAGTTTTTTTCCAGATTCTAGAAAATGCCATAGATGCCCTATCTGAACCTGATATTATTAATCCCACCCTATGGATAGAAACCCAAGACCTCTCACAAAATTGGGTGCAAATTCGTATCGCTGATAACGGCCCAGGAATTGAAGACTCCTTGAAATCCCGCATTTTCGATCCCTTTTTCACCACCAAACCGGTTGGCCGGGGAACCGGGTTAGGTCTCTCCATTAGCTATCAAATTATTGTCGAGAAACACAAAGGTGAACTCCTCTGCAATTCCACCCCTGGAAAAGGAGCCGAATTTTTGATCCGATTACCCATAAAATCGAGTTCTATCGATTAAAAATTAAAAAAGGTCTAAGTTGGGGCCCGTTGGCTGGCGTGGCTTGGCATTGATCTAAACCTGAAACATCTGATACATCGCAAAGCACTGTATCTCACTCCAATTCCCTTAAAACCGCAGCTAACCCTATTAATGTAAATTTATGTTATCTTGAATACTGTTTATCTTGACAAAATAGACAAAATAATATCCATGTGCTAGATTAAGGCACAAATCAACCCAAGGGAAGCCCTAAAGAGCTTTCATCTTCTGAAATCGTGCAGGAGGAGTGAATATGGATATGCCTGGAAAACTGACGCTTGAGCAACAATTCAAGATGAAAGTCTATGAAGATCAAGTTCAGTCTTTAAGCCTCGAAGAAGCTCAAACCTACTTGCTGGAAGTTTTACGTCAAATGATGGTCAAGGATAATATCGTTAAGCACCTGATGAAGAACGCTTAATCAGTTCATCAATCCGGTGTTTTCGTAGGGGCGGTGTGTTGTAGATCATTGAGGAGACCAACGAGCAAGCATGTAAACCCGCCCTTACACCCTATCCCAAAGGCGTAACCCTACACAACCGCCAGCCCCCAAACCTCAACCACTCCAGCGAAGATTTTAACTTTGCAGATATCTAAGGTACGTGAGAAACTGGGTTTCTTGAAAAAACCGGGTGTCTGGGCCTTAAGATTGCGATATCATCAGAATCAGGTCACCGAAGAAAATCGGGCAAAGTCCAAAAAAGAGAAGCCTAAAAACCGTGATTAAAGGATGCCCAAAGCTCTATAAAGTGACGTTGCGCTTGTTTACCTATCACTTGCAAACCGCAAGTTTAAGCAATTGCGATGACATCGATCTGAGCTGTTCAGACATTCAAGCCTATTATGAGGTACTGTTAAGAGATTATCACGCCAGTGACTCCCAAGGTGCGCCTCTTCAAATTCAGTGGCGCTCAGACGCTCCTCACAAACAAGCCTTTGACCTCTTAGAGACTCAGGGAGATCAGAACCGCCAAATTCAGCCTTTTATTTTGGCATGGTTGCCTCCTTTTAAGGGTTTTTTTTATCCCCAATTTTTTGATCATACTTATATTGGTTCGTTTACGTTTTATTTGCCTGACTTGAGCGGCAAAGATGGATTAACGGTTGAGGAATTACAGGGTTTAAAACCTTCGATTCATTATTTTAGCGGTACGACTGTTAGCGCTAAGGAGAATCCAGCGAAGCAGCAAGTCTGCCAAACCTTAAGAAGCTCTTTTTTAGGTAAAACCCTGATTCTCAGTGCCCAATTGATCGAAGATCCCCAAGATTTAACACAATTTGCTCAACGGTGTTTACTGAGTTTTTTGGGGTTGTCGTCTGGGCAAGCAGCTCCCCCTTTAATGAATCGTTGGCGCTGTTTTAATGGTTATATGTATGAGTTTTGTACCGCAGAAGCGGATGATTATTATGGTAAAATTTGGTTGTTTCTGACGTTTCGTAAGGACAGTATTACCCGGTTAGACAAGTCCCAATTTGATTGGGCTGAGGTGTTTTTATACGATCGTAAGAATTACCGAAACGATGAAGAGAGTCTGGTTTACTATGAACAAGGCTTAGAGAATATTCAGAGACTTGAAGAGATGATCAAACCATTGCGGGGTAAGTCTGCTGATGATAAACTTGTGGATTTATCTACAGATATCCTGAGTCAAATGAAGGGAAGATTGCAGATATTATTGGATATTTCCCTGTCCTATTCGCAAAATATACGAGGTTTAGCCGATTGCAATCATAGGATCGATTTGCATCGGGAGAATTACGAGCAGAAAATTATTGATATTGAGAACATTACGAACAGTAATTTAACTTCGACGTTGAAGTTGGCCGATCGCCAGTTTCGCCAGTTTCAAAAGCAGATCGCTGCTAACCTAGCCTACCTGGGAGAGGGTGCGCGACTGTTGGATACGGCGATCGCCACTATTCGCGGTTTAGTCGAGATCGAACAAGCTGAGGGCGATCGCATCCTACAGCAGCAAAACCAAGCCTTACAAAACCATATTCAGGCGATCGGGGTTGGGATTGGTGCAGGGGCGATCGCCGCTTCTAGTTCTGGCTTAATCTTTAAACAACAAGCCATGACATTTCCCTTCTTCAGTCTCCACCCCGGAGCCTATCCCCACCCCTTCCTGATTTCAGTCTTACTCAGTTTTGGCTTAGGGATTAGTTTTTGGGCTTTGGCTAAATGGATGTTAAGCAAAACCCAAAAATAACTCTAACCCTTAACAAATTTTCATGTCCTCCAGTCATATCAAAGAATTCGAGGAGTGCGGGCATCTTGCCCGCTTCTTAACAAATTTTCATGTCCGCTTGCGGAAACCGGACTTGATATTAAGGCCATAAATGATTAATCATCCCCAAATAAAGAGGAATGCCAATAATAATATTAAACGGGAACGTCAGAGCTAACGCCATAGGAATATATAACCCCGGATTCGCTTCCGGAACACTCATCCGCATCGCCGCAGGAACCGCAATATAGGAAGCAGAAGCACAGAGAACGGTAAATAATAAGGCATTTCCTGGAGACATGCCAATGAGTCGAGCCAGGAAAATCCCCACGATCGCATTAGAAACAGGCATCAACACAGAAAAACCGACCAAAAACGATCCCCCTTTACGAAATTCTTGAATTTTCCGGGCTGCGACTAACCCCATATCCAACAAGAAAAAGGTCAGTAAACCATAGAAAATTTCCCCGGTAAAAGGTTCGAGTCTGTCCCATCCCTGTTGACTGGTGACCATCCCTACCAATAAACTACTGAGTAAGAGAAAGACCGATCCATTAAGAAAAGCTTCTCGCAACACTTCTCCCCATTCAAAGGCTTCCTCCTCCTCTTGCTCTTGATTAGCAAAAAAACGCACCAACAGCAAACCAATAATAATGGCTGGAGACTCCATCAGAGCTAAGGCAGCAACCATATGTCCCCCATAGGCAATGGGGGGAGTTTGTTGTTCTAAAAAAGAGCTTGCTGTGACAAAGGTGACGGCACTAATGGAACCATAGGCAGCCGCGATCGCGGCTGAATTGTAAACATCTAATTTCAGTTTCAAGATGAAAAAGGAATAAATCGGTACAATTGCCGCCATCAGAATCGCCATAATTAGGGTAATAGCAATTTCCCCATTAATCCCACTTTCGTGAATTTCATGCCCTCCCTTAAAGCCAATGGCAAATAGGAGATAGAGGGATAATAACTTGGGAATAGGAGCAGGAATTTCTAAATCTGATTTGAGAAAAACAGCAATCATTCCCATGAAGAAAAATAAAACGGGCGGATTGAGTAAATTAGATAAAACTAAGCTGGTGTTCATGGGTTAACAGACTCTAATTAGATAAAAATAGGTGGAAAAACTATAAAGAGCTGATGCAACGAGTCGAACGTACTTCCATGACTTCGGAAATATAACAAGTGCCGCCAAATTTATTTAAGATTGGTCGAATTTGCTCTAAGACGGGCTTGACGTTATCCGGTAGACAATAGGCAAATACATAGGTATTCCCTAAACCGGTAATGGCACTATCATTGGTCACCATACCTTGAAGATTTTTGTGCAGGACATTCTCGATCACTGTGTAGTTAGAAACCCCGGTTTGATCTAAAACTTGGGTGATTTTGTGCATTTCTACTTGATCGGCAATAATTTCAAGGCGGGTTACGGGATGCATAAAGAATACCTCTAGAAATGGGTAGGGAGGGTCGTACCAATTCTTCCTAGGGCGCTATGGTGCTGTGCGCTCGTGATGGGAATTAGTCGTCGTTAAACCCATACATCCCAACCCACTGCTATAGAAACCCTGAGAATAAAACAATCTTACTGGAGTCTGTTGCGATCGCCCATCATTTGATAGGCTAAATCATATAGAGAATCAATGCTTTCAAACTTTAATAACATCAACTTAGGATTATCCATGCTCAGTGTTCTGATCTGGGGCCCGGTTTTAGGTGCAGCAGCGATCGCCTTCTGGCCGGCTGAACTCAAACCGCAAACAGTACGCAACTTGGCCATCACCCTCGGCCTTCTCCTTTTAGCTTGGACAGGTGCGATCGCCCTCCAATTTAATCCCCATCTGTCAGAGTTGCAACTGACAGAAGTTCTCCCCTGGTTAAAAGCCCTAGGACTGACCTACAATCTGGGCATCGATGGCCTATCCTTTCCCCTGGTCTTACTCAATAGCTTACTGACCTTAATCGCGATTACGAGCAGCGAACGCCAGCTCCAACGGCCCCGATTCTATTATGCCCTGCTGTTCCTGCTCAATTCCTGCGTTTCTGGAGCCTTCTGTGCCCAAGATTACCTCTTATTCTTCCTCTTCTACGAACTCGAACTGATCCCTCTCTATCTCCTGATCGCCATCTGGGGAGGAAAGCGCCGGGGATATGCTGCCACCAAATTCTTAATGTATACTGCCGTTTCCGGTATTGCCCTGCTGGCCTCATTTTTGGGCATCACCTGGTTAAGTGGTGCAGCCACCTTTACCTACGATCCGGCGATCGCCCAAACCCTACCCCTAGCAACCCAACTGATCTGCCTGGGGGGTATCCTCCTCGCTTTCGGCATCAAAATTCCCCTCGTCCCCTTCCACACCTGGCTTCCCGATGCCCATGTCGAAGCCTCCACCCCCATCTCCGTCCTCCTCGCAGGGGTATTGCTAAAACTGGGAACCTACGGACTGCTGAAATTTGGCCTCTTGCTGCTTCCTGATGCCTGGAAAGTCCTGGCTCCTAGCCTAGCGGTGTGGGCTGCCATTAGCGCCATTTACGGAGCCTTGAGTGCGATCGCCCAGACCGATATGAAAAAAATGGTCGCTTTTAGCTCTGTCGCCCATATGGGCTATATATTGCTGGCTGGCGCAACCGCCACCTCCCTCAGTTTCCTAGCCGCTATTCTGCAAATGGTCAGCCATGGTCTGATCTCTGCCCTTCTCTTCCTACTGGTGGGAGTCGTCTACAAAAAAACCGGAACCCGCGACCTCGATATCTTAAAAGGCCTCCTCAACCCAGAGCGCGGCCTACCCCTGATCGGCAGCCTCATGATCGTCGGAGTCATGGCCAGCGCCGGAATTCCTGGTATGGTGGGCTTTGTATCCGAATTTCTCGTCTTTTGGAGCAGTTTCCAAACCTTCCCCATCCCCACCCTGATCTGCATGGTGGGAACTGGCTTAACTGCTGTGTACTACCTGCTACTGGTTAACCGCACCTTCTTTGGTCGCCTCTCCGACACCGTGCAAAACCTGCCCCCTGTACAATGGTCTGATCGTATTCCGGCGATCGCCCTTACCCTGCTGATCGTCTTTTTCGGCCTCTTCCCCAGCACCCTCACCCAATGGAGCGAAACCACCAGCACCGCCCTCTTCCCCACTCAAACCCTAGTCTCCCAATCCTACGATTAATCCCCCTATCTCCCTATCTCCCCATCCCCCCATCCCATGACCTCCCAAACCATTACCCCATCTAAACATCCCCTTGCCTCCTACATCGAACGCCTAGAAGCGGGCGGTGAGTTACTACCCCACTCCCCCGAAAATCTTCTAGAAGTGGTGGGCATCCTCAAAAGCTATGGTGTGGTTCTCGATGCCTATTCCAACAACCTGATCTATATGGCTCAGGAACAATTTTTAGTCCTCTTTCCCTTCTTCAAATACTTCAATGGGGAAATTACCCTCAACAAACTGCTCAAACATTGGTGGCACGATCGCATTAACTATGAGTATGCCGAGTATGTCATGCGGATCATGCTCTGGCATGGGGGGGGAGAACTCGATACTTATCTCGATAGCACCGCTTTTAGGGAATATGCAGAGCGGGCGATCGCCGCTAAAATCAAACACAACCCCCCAATACAACTGCTCCACAAACTCTTTCCCGACTTTCTCCCCGAACAAGTCCGGCAAATGGTCTATACCAGCGCCCTAGGACAGTTTTGGCGCATCATGAGTGATATGTTTATCGACCTCTCCGATCGCTACGATCGCCAAGAGATCCAAACGATTCCCCAAGTCGTCGAGCATATTCTCGCCGGTTTAGTCGCTGCCGCCAATACCCCCATCACCTATAGCGTCAACATCAAAGGGCAACCCTACGACCTCATCCCCCCTTCCCAAAACTTCAAATTCTTAATGGAAACTGCCGTACCCTACGTCGATACTATCTTCTTTCGCGGCGCTCCCTTCCTCGGAACCGTTTCCTACAACGCCCAAGCCCGACAAATTCCGGGAGAACAAGCCGAATTCACCTATGGGGCACTCTATGCCGATCCCCTCCCCACCGGAGGCGCAGGCATTCCCCCCACTCTCCTGATGCAAGATATGCGTCATTTTCTCCCCGACTATTTACACCAATTTTATCAGCGCAGTCGTCGCGCCGAAGATGACTTGTTAGTGAAAATTTGCGTTAGTTTCCAGAAGTCCATGTACTGTGTCACCACAGCAGCCATTAAGGGACTGACTCCCCATCCCCTAGACACGACTGAGCCAGAGCAGAAGCAGGCGAACCGTGCCTATTTTGAATCTTGGATGGATCGGTTTCTGACTTCTCGTTTGCTAGAGGTGAATCAAGGGTAGGAAAGATCGTCAGTTAAAATCTGAAGTATCGAATACAAGTTGCTGAACGGAGAATATAAAATGGCTAATACTGTTGAATTTAAGGCAAGAATTAAACAAGGTATCATTGAGATTCCAGAAGAATATCAACAGGAGTTAAGGGAAGAAAATGAGGTAACTGTAATTGTACTCAAACAGTCTAAAAGGATTTCTCAAACAGGAATGATTGCTGAATTAACTCGAAATCCGATTCCTGTGCCTGGTGTGCATAAATTAACAAGAGATGAAATTCACCAACTTTAGTGATGTCTAATTCTATTTATTTTTGTGATTCTAATCTATGGTTGTATCGTTTTTTGGTCGATCCCGACGGTGATGACTCTGAAGAAATCAGAAAGTATAACATTGCGGTCAATCTGACTAATCAGGAAAATCTTGTGATTAGTACCCAAGTGATTAATGAAATTTGTGCAGTTTTACTCAAAAAAGCTAAGGTTAGTGAAATTCAAATTCGACAAATTATCGAAGAGTTATATCAGGGTTGTATTGTTGTTGACATCGATCGCAATATTATCGTAATAGCTTCTGATTTACGAATGAGCTATAGTCTCTCGTTTTGGGATAGCCTGATTGTGGCGAGTGCTTTAGCAGGTGGTGCAGATATTTTATATTCTGAAGATATGCAAGATGGATTAAGAGTTTCAGAGAAACTCAATATTGTTAATCCCTTTCAATCTACAGCACAGCCTTGATTCTAAATCCCAGTGTTGAACCAGAAGAGAAGGCGATCGCACGATTACACTATCGATAACCCATCCTGCGGGGTCTAATTCTCAATCAATACGTTTGCTACTTTTTGCAACAGAGAGGATTGACTATTATAGTTGATTCAATTAACAGTGAGACACCAACGAGTAGTGGGTTGGCAAGCTTAAATCTGTCTATATCCCGATCGCCACTACAGGAGCGATCGCCTTTCTCCCCTCTCTCCCTTTGCTACAATTAAACCATCATCTCTTGGCTGACCCAATTATGATTGCCACTCCCCTTTCTTCGGTTCATCTTCGGCTGATTACCACTGCTGATTATCATCGAATGGCAGAAATTGGCATTCTGGGAGCCGATGAACAGGTGGAACTTATTGCGGGACAAATTATCCAGAAAATGCCCAAAGGCCCTGCCCATAGTGCGTTGTGCAAACGGATTGAAAAGCTGCTAGAACATCATTTGAGCGATCGCGCTCTGGTACGACTTCAAGACCCCATTCAACTCAATCCTTACTCAGAACCTGAGCCGGATATTGCCGTTGTTCATCCCCATCCCAACTTTTATGCCGACCATCATCCCACACCCGATGAAGTGTATTTGATCGTTGAAATTGCTGATACTACGATTGACCGCGATCTCGGCACTAAAGCCAATCTCTATGCCGTAGCAGGTATCCCTGACTACTGGGTTTTCAACATTACCTCACAACAACTTCACATTTTTCAAGACCCTCAACCCAATGGTTACCAGCGCCAGCTCATTTTGCTCGGTCAACAGTCTGTCAGTCCTCTGGCTTTTCCAGATTGCACAATTACAGTGCAAGAGTGCTTTTAGACGAAAAGGCGGCTCGTCCAAGGCATAAAAAAAAGGATACTACACCGTCGAACCATTCAGTTAAAGAGGGAAATACTTTACTGTGGCCACAATGAGGCGACTGCAAAGCTAGGAATTTGGGTGTCCTGTGCTAACCTCTTCAACTGGCGATCGCCGGGTAGCATCCTCTCGGAAGGGTTTCTTTCGCTCTTTCTGATCAAGATGATAACGCAAGAATATCAATAAGGCTAATGCAATATTGATAATAATTATGATAGACTTATATCTATGAATATCAGGTCTTAATTGAGGAACAGGTTTTGAGGCAAGCGACTCTGCATCAATTAAAGGTTTTTGAAGCCGCAGCCCGTCACGGCAGCTTTACACGGGCGGCAGAAGAGTTATATCTAACTCAGCCTACCATCTCTATGCAAGTTAAGCAATTAACGAAAGCGGTGGGAATGCCCTTATTTGAACAAATTGGTAAACGCTTATATCTAACAGAGGCAGGTCAAGAGCTTTTCGCGGCCTGCCGTGATGTTTTTGAGCGCATCTCCCAGTTAGAAATGACCATTTCTGACTTAAAGGGATTGAAACAAGGACAGCTCAAACTCAGTGTCATCACTACAGCTAAGTATTTTGTCCCTCGTTTACTGGGGCCCTTTTGTCAGCGCTATCCCGGTGTCGATTTTTCCCTTCAGGTACTCAACCATGAAGGCTTACTCGCTCGCATGTCGGAAAATTTGGACGATCTCTATATTCTCTCCCAAGTGCCGGAAAATTTAGATGTTGCGGCTCACCAGTTCCTAGAAAATCCGTTAGTAGTTTTGGCCCAGCGAGAACATCCTCTGGTGGAACAAGAAAACATTCCCATAGAGCGCCTATCTGGGGAACCGTTTATTATGCGCGAAGAGGGATCGGGCACTCGTCGCGCTGTCGAGAAACTCTTTAATCAGGAGAATATCAACGTGAAGGTAAAACTGGAGTTAGGTTCCAATGAAGCCATTAAACAGGCGATCGTTGGCGGTTTAGGCCTCTCGGTTTTATCCTTACATACCTTAGCCCTAGAAGGAGCGACGGGAAAATTGGCGATCCTAGATGTGGAACATTTCCCCATTGAACGCAATTGGTTTGTTGTCTATCCCAATGGTAAGCAGTTATCTGTGGTGGCCACAGCCTTTTTAGAGTATTTGCTAGATGAAGGCAAAAAAGTGGCTCAAGAGACGGCCATAGAGAAAATGATCGGTTAACCCGATCCATTACAGTGCAACCTGCTGTATCCATTATGAATTCGGGGAAAATTAACCGGGTGAGCGCCAGTTAGAGATGTACTGGAGAGGATAATGGTTTTCAGGCTGAGTGTGGTGTTGAGGAGAACGGTTCACTGATATGGGGTATAGCAATTTGAGCGGGTAATGGGGTAATCTCCGTGGGTTAGGAGAGTTCCCATTGCCCGATTTCCCCAGTTAGGGATGCACATAGACGAACCAACCGACTAGGGTGACCAAGAAGCTAACCCCAAGCAAAATTGTGAGGACATAAAGTTGAGACTGGCCAGCCGAGCTATACTTTAAGCTTTCGCCACTAAACAGGGTGACCATACCCACCAGGTTCACCAAACCATCGACAATATAGCGATCAAACCAAGAGGTCAGTCGAGCTGATTGTTCTACGGCAAACACGACGGTCATCCGATAGAGGCGATCGATATAAAAATCATAGGCTAACAAATCTTGGATCAGTTTAACCGGCTTGATAATTGACCGGGCTAAACTGCGCTGTAGGGGGATCTTGACCCCAATCACACATCCAGCAATACCCGATAGAATGACTAAAATCACCGTGGTTTTATGAACATAGGTGAAGCTAGGAATAAGGGATAGTTGATGTAATAGCCAGGGACAGACTAGGGTGATAACGATCAAGCTCACCATCGGTACAGCCATGGGCCAAGGAACTTCAGGGGCCCGGCGGGTTTTGGGTTGGACTTCTCCAGCAAAGACGAGACGATAGACTCTTGTTAAATTTACAGCACTAAGGGCATTCACCAATAAGAGGACGACCAGTAACCAAGGTTCGTAATACCAAAAGTCATCTGCACCTAAGCGCAGGGCCCAAAAACCGCCTAGGGGTAAAAGTCCGACTAAACCGGCACTACCGACTAGAAATGAGGTGGTGGTAACGGGCATTTTGGTCTGTAGTCCCCCTAATTCGGTTAAGTCTTGGCTATTGGTGGTCAGGATAATTGAACCCACGCTCATAAACAATAGAGCTTTGGCGATCGCATGGGCAAACAATAACATCAGCGCAAATCCTGTCCACTGTGTCCCCACCGCAATAAATACTAAGCCTAAATAGGCGCTCGTGCTGTGGGAGAGGGCCCGTTTAATATCCACTTGGGCTAACGCCACTAAAGACGCTCCAATGGCTGTCACAATACCAATGACGACTAATGTTGCCGAAGCCACCGGAGAGAGGGCTAAAATCGGTTGCAACTTAATCAATACATAAGCCCCACAAGCCACCACCACCGAATTTCTCAAAATTGAGGCAGGGTTAGGCCCTTCCATGGCCTCATCTAGCCACAAATGTAGGGGAAACTGGGCGCATTTTCCGGTCGGCCCGGCAATCAAGGCTAATCCTAGTACCGTAGCAAACCAGGGGGATAACTGGGCGTTTTCTGCCCAAACATAGAGGCGATCGAAATCTAGGGTTCCGGCCGTAGTCCCCAAAGCCACCAACCCCATCAGCAAGAGAATATCGCCTACTCGTTTAGTCAAGAATGCATCTCTAGCTGCCGTCACCACCAAAGGCTGGGCATACCAAAAGCCGACTAACAAATAAGTCGATAGGGTCAGCATTTCCAGCAAGCCATAGGTCAGCAACAGGGAGTCACTGAGGGCAATACCACTCATGGCTGCCTCAAAGAAGCCCATTAAGGCAAAAAATCGAGCTAAGGCCCAATCTTTTTCTAAATATCCCAGAGCATAGAGTTGGGCTAATAAGCTTAATCCTGTAATCACTGACATTGCCCCTAGGCTAACCGCAGAAATGCTCAAGGTTAGGGCAAAATCAATATCAATTACCTTGAGCCAGTGAAAAACCATCAGATAGGGTTCTCTATCCCAAACAAGATTAAAGACAATTAATCCATGTAGTAAGGCTAAAACGGTCATTAGCAGGTTAAAGTAGGCTGCTGGTCTCGGGCCGGTACGCCGGATGATCCGAGTTGACCAAGGTAAGGTGACAATGGCTCCGACTAAACCATAGAATGGAATGCACCAACTCGTTTCTAGGAAATATTCAGACATAAATGTAAGTTAATGGGCTAATCGCATGTATTTTAAGAATTGAGTTGAAAATTTAATCTCAGTTTCTTGACATTTTCAGAGTTTTGATCTCCACCCTTCTCTGCCCTAGGTGACGATCCCACCCCTTAGCCTACCCTAAAATGGACTGCATCTGCTTAGGATCTCGGACGGCGATCGCCCCCACTTTTCTTAAGTATATTTACATATCTTATCTCATCGATTGAGTCGATGCATTATTATATCTTAACTTTGTTAATAAAAAATTAATTTCTGTTAAGACATCACAAAAATTAATTAGTCAAATCAAGGGTTATTATGATTAATTCTATTGCCAGGAGAGTCATGCTTCCCATATCCTTAATAGAGAAGCAAAACTCTATTTTGCTTTCCTAGGAAATTTGGGTGTCCTAGTGCTATCTTTCGCTTTTTCAGATCAGGAGATTAACAATGCCCATAGCCGTTGGAATGGTAGAAACCCTAGGCTTTCCGGCCGTCGTCGAGGCTGCTGACGCGATGGTAAAAGCTGCCCGTGTGACTTTGGTCGGGTATGAAAAAATTGGTAGTGGTCGGGTAACCGTCATTATTCGGGGAGATGTATCCGAAGTCCAAGCCTCAGTAGCTGCGGGGATTGAATCCGCTAAACGGGTTGATGGAGGTCAAGTGCTATCAACTCACATCATTGCCAGACCCCATGAAAACCTAGAGTATGTTCTTCCCATCCGTTACACCGAAGCGGTGGATCAGTTCCGGAACTACTAGCACCATTAACAGCTTAGGATTGGGGTAGGTTGAGTGGGCTATCATCCCTCAACTGCCTCCTTAAGCTTCATCCATCTCCATTAAACCGTTTAGGAGTATTAAATCAATGTCAATTGCAGTTGGAATGGTAGAAACCCTAGGTTTTCCTGCCGTTGTAGAAGCCGCCGACGCAATGGTGAAAGCCGCTCGCGTAACCCTAGTGGGCTATGAAAAAATTGGCAGTGGTCGTGTGACTGTCATTGTCAGAGGTGATGTATCGGAAGTTCAAGCTTCGGTAGCTGCTGGGGTAGATAACATTAAGCGAGTTAATGGGGGAAAAGTCCTGTCAACTCACATTATTGCTCGCCCCCACGAAAACCTGGAGTATGTTCTCCCCATCCGTTATACCGAAGATGTACAGCAGTTTGCCGAAAGTACCAATGCGATTCGGCCCTCTAGTCGTTAGGGTCAGATCATTTAACGATTAGATAGATCCATGCAAATTGCTAAAGTTTGTGGCACAGTCGTTAGCACCCAAAAAGACCCCAGTCTTAGAGGGTCTAAGTTTCTGCTGTTGCAGTTGATAGATGAGCAAGGCCGTCTTCTGCCTCAATATGAGGTAGCCGCAGATCCAAGTGTGGGAGCTGGATTAGATGAATGGGTGCTGGTGAGTCGTGGTAGTGCGGCTCGCCAAGTTGAAGGAACCCAAAATCGTCCTATAGATGCGACCGTTATCGGAATTATTGACACGGTAACCGTAAATAATTCCCGTATCTATAGTAAAAAAGATAGCTATTAATATTCAGTCCTCAAGGATCGGGGGTGGTCGAGGGCGGTATGAGTGAGCTTCTCAGTCTCAATCCAATCAACGTTCATCAACTTTAAAATCCAAACCCTTTTAAGGTCGGATCGTATCCGAAACTCGACCCGTTAACCCCATGACACGAGAGACAAAATCGCTATAGGAGGAACATTATTTATGGTTGTGCGTAGCCATACAGCAAGTCATGCCGCTCCCCCCACCCCTTGGTCAAAAGACTTAGCGGAACCGAGAATAGATAGTAGTGCCTATGTTCACTCTTTCTCGAATTTAATTGGTGATGTCCATATCGGAGCCAATGTATTAGTCGCTCCTGGAACATCGATCCGAGCTGATGAAGGCGCTCCTTTCTACATTGGAGATCATACGAATGTCCAAGATGGTGTGGTCATTCATGGTCTAGAGGAAGGCCGAGTGGTTGGGGATGATGGCCAACAATATTCCGTATGGATTGGGAATCATTCTTCTATTACTCACATGGCGTTAGTCCATGGGCCTGCCTATGTGGGGGATAATTGTTTTATTGGTTTCCGCTCTACAGTCTTCAATGCCAGAGTGGGCAATGGATGTATCGTGATGATGCACGCGCTGATCCAAGATGTGGAAATTCCCCCAGGAAAATATGTTCCTTCTGGATCAATTATTACCAATCAACAGCAGGCCGATCGCCTGCCTGATGTGCAAAAAAATGACGCGGCTTTTGCCAGTCATGTGGTCGGGATTAATGATGCCCTCAGAGCTGGGTATCGATGTGCCGACAATATCGAATGTATTACGCCGATTCGCAGTGAATCGGACAACTCTAGTAATGGTCAAACCCAAAGCACTATGACAACTCTTAATTCAGAAACCGTAACCCACATTCAACAATTACTGGCCCAAGGCTATAAAATCGGTGCAGAGTATGCCGATCAGCGTCGTTTCCGGACTGGCTCCTGGAAGAGCTGCCCTGTGATTGATTCGAGTAATGCTAGAGAGGTTTTAGCTGCTGTTGAGTCTTGTATGTCTGCCCATGCGGGTGAGTATGTGCGCTTAATTGGTATCGATACCCAAGCGAAACGGCGAGTCCTAGAAACTATTATTCAGAGACCCGGAGACCAACCGGCTGCCCCTAGAGCAAGCGCTCCAGCTCCCTCCAGAGTATCTGAAAGGGGTAATGGTTATGTCTCGAATGGTTCAGGGGTAGGGGCGGATTTGTCCTCGAAGGTGAGACAATTGGTCAATCAAGGATACCGAATTACGACTGAACATGCGGATCAGCGCCGCTTCCGGACTAGCTCTTGGCTGACGGGAACGCCGATTAGTGGAAGTAGTCCGACTGCCGTTTTAAGTGGGATTGAAACGGTGTTGAGAGATTATGAGGGCGAATATGTGCGCTTGATTGCGGTCGATCCCAATGCCAAACGGCGGGTGTTAGAGGAAATTATTCAGCGCCCCGATGGTAGAGTGGCCGCAAGCGGTAATGGGGCATCGAGTGTGGCGAGTCCGGTAGCTCCAGTGGCTCGTGCTAGTAGTAATGGGGGGACGGTGTCTGGAAAGTTGAGTGCTGAGGCGATCGAACAAGTGCGTGCCCTGTTAGCCCAAGGTTATAAGATTGGGACGGAACATGCGGATAAGCGGCGCTATAAAACGGGATCTTGGAAGAGCTGTACGCCGATTGAGTCGAGTCGCGAGTCAGAGGTGTTCGCGGCTTTAGAGGCTTGCTTGGCTGAACATGAAGGGGAGTATGTGCGGATGTTGGGCATCGATCCAAATGCTAAACGGCGTATGGCAGAGTCGGTGATTCAGCGCCCGTAAGCTGGGATTGAATTCCTTCAATGGAAAAATGGGGGAGGTTTTCCTCCTCCAAGATGTGGGTATCGGACTGAGGTTCGATTGAATAATATGCTGCAACAGCGAGGTTCAATAGTATTATGGCGGTCATGCCTTGGCAACCTCTTCATAACCAAAAGTCTTGTGTTGATGGGGAGGTGAGCATTGATCCTAGCGCGGTGGTGGCTCCGGGTGTGGTGTTGATTGCCAATCCCCAGAGTCGGATTGCGATCGCGGCTGGGGTTTGTATTGGCATGGGGGTGGTTCTCCATGCTGATGGGGGAACCTTAAGGGTTGAAGAAGGGGCAATTTTGGGTGCGGGTGTGTTAGTGGTGGGTTCGGGAACCATTGGTGCAAGGGCTTGTGTGGGCCCCGTGTCAACGGTCTTTAATTATTCAGTGGAGCCAGAACAGGTGGTGGCTCCGGGTTCGCTCTTGGGCGATCGCGGACGCTCGGAAGCTGAGGTAGCTCCTAAACCGGTGGAATCGGTGACCGAAGTTGAGCCTGTACCAGAGGTGAAGCCGGAAGAGGAAGCCGCGAAAAGTGCGGTAGATCCGCCTAAATCGAATCCTTCAGCAACTCAATCTTCGATTCATTCGGCGATCGCCCGTAATTTAATTGCCAATCCCCCCACGAGCCGTATAAACGGTCATGTGGAAACTCCTAGCTCCGATCCCAGCCTCGATAGCTCAAAGGACGATCTGGACTCCGAAGCCGTTAATCCCCCAGTTTATGGACATCAGCACCTACAACGCTTAATGTCTACCTTGTTTCCCCATCGCCAAGCATTCGATTCGGGTATCCAGGATTCTCCAGTTTCTGAGGATAACGATCGATAAATGCGATCAGGTTCACCCATCGGGCATTTATACTAATAATAGAGGAGTGCAGGTGACGAATATCCCTCTCAAGTCAAAAGCATGAGTAGACTGAATACTCTCAATGGAAGTGCATTAGGTTTAGTATCAACCCGGAGCTTTCCTGCGGTCATTGCGGTAGCCGATGCCATGATCAAAGCAGCAGAAGTTGTGTTGGTGGGTATTGAAAAAATAGGTAATGGATATTGTACGGCGATCGCCAGGGGTAGAATCGCAGACATTCGATTAGCCGTAGAATATGGCTCCCAAACCGCCAGTGAATTTGGCCCCGATCAACTCGTCAGTAGTAGCGTCATTCCCAGACCCTTACCCAATCTGGAAGTGATCTTTCCCATTAACCCCCAATTTATGGAAGTAACGGCTTATAACCAAGAAAAGCGCTATAGCCGTCAAGCCGTCGGATTACTCGAAACGATTGGCTTTCCCCCCATGGTAGGTGCAGCCGATGCCATGCTCAAATCAGCCAATGTAGAATTAATGTCCTTTGAAACCATCGGTTCTGGACTCTGTACAGCCATTATCCGGGGTTCAGTAGCAGATGTAGCCATGGCCATTGAATCCGGAGTTTATGAGGCTCAACGGATTGGAGAACTCAATGCCATCTACATTATTCCCAGACCTCAAGACGACTTAGAACAAATTTTACCCGTAGCCCGTGCCTTAATCCAGGAAGAATCAGAACCCTTGATGTTACCGGTCAATATTGAGCAGGAAGAAATGGAGCAAGAATTAGTCAAGTTACCCGAACTGGAAAAAGTCCCCCTGAAAATCGACGAACCCTAAGTTAATTTTCTATCCTATTATTTTCGAGTGATTCGGCAATGCTTGATCATTTTTGCTTGCCGTTTTTCCTTTGAACGATGAAGAACTGAAAAAAAATTCAAATTATGGCGATCGCCACATCTCCATAAAAACACCCCTCTTCAAGCTAAAGTTAATACTAAAAAAAAATGTGATAAAACTTAATTAAATTAGAGCAGATTTAACGAGACAATTTGGGCATAATTAACCTGGAATCTATTCAGGAACCCTTAAATCCTGGTTGGCGTGCAATTAACCCCCAGGCTTACCCCAACTCGTTTATTCATTAGTGATGGCGAGCGCGGCAAAGATTCCATTGTCGGAGATGCCGATGACTGGATTCAAGGCGACACAGGCAATGATACCTGTATTGGAGGCCAAGGCAAAGATACCCTGCAAGGTGGAGACAATGAAGACTCCCTAGAAGGCGGTGAAGATGACGACACCATTGAAGGCGGTAATGGCAACGACACCTGTATGGGAGGCGATGGTAATGACTCCCTCAAGGGAGAGCAAGGCAACGACACCCTGCAAGGCGATAAAGGCGATGACAAAATTGAAGGCGGCGACAATGACGACAAAATCGAAGGCGGCGAAGGCAAAGACTCCCTGATGGGAGATGACGGCAATGATAGCTGCATGGGTGGTGATGATGACGACATGATTGAAGGCGGTAAAGGCAACGACACCATCAAAGGCGACAAGGGGAAAGACAAAATCGATGGTGGTGACGACAACGACGACATCGACTGTGGTGATGATGACGATACTGTTGAAGGGGGTAAAGGCAACGACACCATTAAAGGCGGCAACGGCAAAGATAAAATCCAAGGCGGCGATGGTACAGATGACATCGATGGCGGTGATGGGGATGACGATATAGACGGTGGCGGCGGCGGGCAAGATACAATCCGTGGCGGTGCTGGCAATGACAAAATTACAGGTGGCGTTTACTGCGATGGCGGTGATGGGGATGATGCCTTAGAAGGCGGCGGTAGTGGAGAGTCCACCCTCATCGGGGGGGCAGGAGTTGATATTGTCTCCTTTGCCTCCGTTAGCGTCGGTTTGAAAATCAAGATTTCCATTTCCATTGCCACAGAAATCACCCTCAATGGATTCTTCAAGAATAAGATTGAAGGATTTGAAGGAGCCGTTGGTTCTAAAGGCGACGATACCATTGAAGGGGATGAAAGCAACAACATCCTCGAAGGGGGTGAAGGGAATGACATCCTCATGGGTGGTGCAGGCAATGACACCCTCGAATGTGGCGCAGGTAATGATGTCCTCGATGGTGGAGATGGGGTTAACTTTGCCTCCTTTGCCAAAGCTCAATTGAGTGTCGATATTAATCTGTCTACGGAAATCGCTATCTTTGGAACCGCTAAGAATACCTTCAAGAATATGAAGGGATTTGTGGGTTCTAACCAAGATGATGTGATTACCGGTGGTGCAGTTGCGGGCTTGGATTTGAACTTGGGTAAAGGCAATGACAAGTATAAACTGAGCAGCAAAAACATCAAAGGTTCTAAGATCAAGGATGTTGATGGTCAGAATGATCTAGAGTTAGAAGACCTGAAGTTATCTTTAGATGGGGCAACGGATACCACTAAAGTTCTCAAAGATGGCACAAAATTGGTGATTGATGCCAATGGTAATGGCCAAGTTGATGCTGAAGATTTGGTCATTGAAGATTACTTTGGTGCGAATGGGGGTGCAGGTGCGGGAGCCTTTGCAACGGTGGGCAACCTGAAGCAAGACGAGATTGTGCAACAGTTAGCGCCTCCCCCGGTTACTCCCCCGACTTCCGGTTCTCCGAGTACGGGTACGGGTTCAGGCAGTTCTGAGCCTCAAGCGCCTGCCTCTTCTACCCCTCCCTCAGATTCTACGCCAACTCCTCCCAATATTGATATTTCGATCGTGATTGGTACTGCCCTCAATGATGTGTTGACGGGAAGTGCTTTGGCTGAGTTTTTCGCTGGTTTGGGCGGAAATGACCGCATTGATGCTTCGGGTGGAGATGATACGGCTAATGGCAACACGGGCGATGATGAGGTCAAGGGTGGAACCGGAAATGATACTTGCAATGGAGGTCAGAATAATGACTCTGTAAGTGGAGGTGACGGAGATGACCAAGCCTCTGGAGACCTGGGTGATGATATTGTCAATGGTGATGATGGCAATGATACTTGCTTAGGCGGTCAAGGCAATGACAGTGTAGATGGAGGTGCTGGAAATGACACTGCCTGGGGCGGTCAAGGGGATGACTTAATTAATGGGGGTGCTGGTGATGATTTGATTAGTGGCGATATGGGAACGAACCAAGCCATTGGTGGGGCAGGGATTGATACGTTCTTGTTCCGGGGTAGTATTGCTGGTAATATTACTTCGATCTTGGATTACCAAGTGGGTGTGGATATCGTTGGTTTGGCGGGTATTGCCAGCACTGATGTGGGATTGAGTATGGTGGGTAATGATACGGTGATGACTCAACTGAGTACCAATCTGACGTTAGGTGTGGTGGTTAATTTTAACTTCAATATCCAGCAATTGACGTTTGCCCAGGTGGATGTGGGATTAACCTAAAATCAGGGATTGATGGGTGTAGGGGTGACCCCTACACTACGTCTTATGGTTAATCGAAGTTCACTCTATGTTAGGGAAATTGACACCATCAATCGTCAATTTCCCTATTTTTACGGGTTATGGGCTACCATAGACTAAAACGCAACAGCTTTGACTCTGTAATATCAAGTCCGGTTTCCGCAAGCGGACATGAAAATTTGTTAAGAAGCGGGCAAGATGCCCGCACTCCTCGAATTCTTTGATATGACTGGAGTGGGAGCATCTTGCTCCCTGGATTTTTAATTAGGGTACTTAAGCGGACTTGATATA
>NZ_JAQOSP010000002.1 GCF_030068475.1 Roseofilum acuticapitatum BLCC-M154
TCATGAATCCAAGCTACTCGGATCAATTCCCAATTCCCTCAGTTTTTCAGCCAACTTTGCCACTTGTTCCTGAGCTTCGCGAGCCTGTTGCTGTGCTTCTAAAGTTTGCCTTTGAGCTTGCAGAGTTTCTTGCCTTGCTGACAACAATTGCTCTTCTGGAGTCAAATAGCGCTCTCCTTGTTCATCGTACCAATACAACCATTTGAGCAAGCTAGGAATTAAATCTTGTAGTTCGTTATCCACTGGGGTATCGTCAGAGTCGGGCAGGTCTTCGGCCGAAGGGAGGTCAGCTTTCGGATTGTAGTAGAGTATCATCGGTTTTTCAGTGATGGGATGGTGCTTTGATTGTAGCAATAGTGGGGTCTGAGAGGAGTGCGAGCATCTTGCTCGCTTTTGACCTCTAGTGCTTGCTCGCTTTTGATCTCTAGCGAGCGAGACACTCACACTCCCGAAAACCTCAAGCCCTATTTGAGTTGTTCTCCTCAGACTTACGTTCACTTAATGTAAGAAATGGCGCATTCCGGTAAACACCATCACAATGCCTAACTCATTGGCTGCGGCGATCGAATCCTTATCCCGCAGACTGCCCCCAGGCTGAACGATCGCCTCAATACCAGCCGCCGCAGCCGTCCGTACTGAGTCGTCAAAGGGGAAGAAAGCATCACTACCGAGTGTGGCCCCACGGGCCTTCTCTCCCGCTTGCTCTAGGGCAATTTGCGCCGCTCCGACGCGGTTCATTTGACCTGCTCCCACCCCGCAGGTGGTTTGATTTTTCGTCACCACGATCGCATTCGATTTCACATGCTTGACCACCTTCCAGGCAAAAAACAGCTCTTCTAACTGCTCTGGAGTCGGTTGTTTTTCCGTCACCACTTGCCACTGATCCGGGGTGCTAATGGTGCGATCGCTCTGTTGCAACAAAAACCCACCCGCAATACTCTTAATCATCACCTGGGGCCCTTGCATCAGATCCGGTAAAACTAACACTCGTAACTTCGACTTCTTGTGTAAAATATCCTCAGCCTCCGGATCGCAACCCGGAGCCACCACGCATTCTAGGAACATCTTTTTCAACTCCTCGGCCGTAGCTTTATCTAGGGGTTTATTCAGGGCCACAATCCCCCCAAATGCCGAAGTGGAATCCGCCGCTAACGCCTTCTGATAAGCCTCTACCAAAGTATCCGCCACCGCCAGACCACAGGGATTCGTATGTTTCAAAATTGCCACGGCTGGCCGATCCGTAAACTCAGTAATAATTTGCCGCGCCGCTTCCAAATCCACCAAATTGTTATAGCTCAGTTCCTTACCTTGCAGTTGTCTGGCTCCAGACCATCCCTCTTTCCCCGTCCCCGTCTGATACCAAGCGGCGCTCTGGTGGGGATTTTCCCCATAGCGCATAGTTTGCCGCTTCTGTCCCGATAGGCTAAATTCAGGGGGTAATAATTCTTCCTTCTGATGGGTAAGATAAGCAGTAATGGCTCGGTCATAGGCAGCAGTATGGGCAAAAGCTTTAATTGCCCGTTCTTTCCGAAATTCTGCGGAGGCTTTACCCCCCTGTTGACGCAGTTCAGTTAAATAAGCCTCATAATCCGTCGGATCGCAAAGTACGGTTAAATGGGCATAATTTTTAGCCGAGGCTCGCAGCAAAGTTGGGCCGCCAATATCGATATTTTCGATCGCCTCTTCTAAACTCACATCCGGTTTGGCGATCGTCTGTTCAAACGGGTATAAATTCACCACCACCAAATCAATCGGGCGAATCTGATTATCCGCTAACTCCTGAAGATCCCTATCGAGATTGCGTCGGGCTAAAATTCCCCCATGAATGCGAGGATGCAGCGTTTTCACCCGGCCGCCTAAAATTTCCGGCGATCCCGTATAGTCAGAAACCTTCGTTACCGTTAATCCAGCTTCTTGTAGGGTTTTTGCTGTACCCCCACTACTGACTAAATCAAATCCAAATTCTTCTACCAAACTCCGGGCCAGATCTACCAGTCCTGTTTTATCCGATGTGCTGAGAAGGGCGAGAGGAGCCATAATCTACTTATTCCATGATTGATGCGCCATGTTTAAGGATACAGCAGGGGTTTATGGGCAATTAGAAATTAAACCTTAAAATTCTTGCCCGTTATATCAAGTTCGCTTATTCATGTCCGCGAAGCGGAAATACCCTAATTAAAAATCCAGGGAGCAAGATGCTCCCACTCCAGTCATATCAAAGAATTCGAGGAGTGCGGGCATCTTGCCCGCTTCTTAACACATTTTCATGTCCGCTTGCGGAAACCGGACTTGATATTAATCATGGGTTTCAATTGGGGAATATCTGTGCTATGATTCTTTAGGTTAAGGGCACGTAGCTCAGTGGATAGAGCACCAGATTCCGGTTCTGGGTGTCGGGGGTTCAAATCCCTCCGTGCTCGTTAGTTTGCAATCCTTACGAGAGCAGCATTCTCACCGACGACACCCTGTCCAGAACGGGATGCCTATGCCTAAAATCTGCCTAAATTCACCATAGCACTCCCCCCGTTGGGTAGGCTCCAACTCATCAGGGGAGTAGTAAGCCACAGTTCCTAGCTCTGATAACCCCTCTTCCCTTAAATCAAGCCCCATTCCGCCTCCTGGCATCATAAAAAAGTTGATATACAATCGTTTTAACCCCTATTAGTGGTTAATGGTTAATTGCCCTATGTTTCCTCCTTATTCCGATCGCCGTTGGCATATTTGGATCGATCGCGGCGGCACGTTTACCGATTTGGTTGCCCTGCGTCCTGATGGTCAAACGGTGGTGCATAAGCTGCTCTCAGAAAATCCAGAATGCTATACAGATGCTGCCATTCAAGGCATCCGGGATCTGTTAGGGGTGGGAGCAAATGAACCGATTCCCAGTCAGGAAATTGCCGTGGTGAAAATGGGAACAACGGTGGCGACGAATGCCTTACTAGAGCGCAAAGGCGATCGCACCGTTTTGTTAATCACCCAAGGCTTTCGGGATGCCCTGCGTATTGGCTATCAAAACCGCCCGGATCTGTTTGCCCAACAGATTAAATTACCAGAATTGCTCTATGAAGAGGCGATCGAAGTCCAAGAGCGTGTCAGTGCCCAGGGACAAGAATTGCAACCGGTTAACCCGATCGCTCTTGCACCTCAACTCCAAGCAGCTTACGATCGCGGAATTCGCAGTTGTGCGATCGCCCTTTTGCATGGCTATCGCTATCCCCAACATGAGCAGCAAGTGGCGCAACTCGCCGAGAAAATTGGCTTTACTCAGATCTCCATTTCCCATCAAGTCAGCCCCCTGATCAAACTCGTCAGTCGGGGGGATACCACTGTCGTCGATGCTTATCTTTCGCCCATCCTCCGACGCTATGTGAATCAAGTGCAAGACCAACTTCAAGGACAATCGGCAGATCCGGTGAATCTGATGTTTATGCAGTCCAATGGCGGGTTGGTGGATGCCGATCGCTTCCAAGGTAAGGATAGCATCCTATCGGGGCCAGCCGGAGGCATTGTCGGAGCCGTGAAAACCAGCGCTCAAGCCGGGTTTGAGAAAATTATTACCTTTGATATGGGCGGCACATCCACGGATGTCGCCCATTATGACGGAGAATATGAGCGACAATTTGATACCGAAATTGCTGGGGTAAGGGTGCGATCGCCCATGATGGCCATTCACACGGTGGCCGCTGGTGGCAGCTCTGTGGTCTTCTTCGACGGTTCCCGTACCCGCGTCGGACCGGACTCTGCCGGTGCAAACCCCGGCCCCGCCTGCTATCGCCGAGGCGGCCCCCTGACCATTACGGACTGTAATGTACTGTTGGGTAAACTCAATCCCCGCTTTTTTCCGGCGGTGTTTGGCGAAGAGGGTAACCTACCCCTAGATGGCGAGCGGGTGCGTGCAGAGTTCCAATCCTTGGCTCAGGAAATACAAAAAGCAACTGGAGAATCACGTAGCCTGGAAGAGGTGGCGACCGGGTTTATTGCGATCGCCATCGAAAACATGGCCAATGCCATCAAAAAAATCTCCCTGCAACGGGGTTATGATGTCTCCGGTTATACTCTCTGCTGCTTTGGCGGTGCAGGGGGACAACATGCCTGTCAACTCGCCGATACATTAGGCATCCGGCAAATTGTCATTCATCCCTACGCTGGAGTCCTTTCAGCCTATGGCATGGGATTGGCTGATATTCGCATCATGCGCGAGCAAACCATTGAGCAAGAATTGAGCGATGGCTTAGTGGTAGAGTTGCAAGATTCAGTCATTCCCCAGCTCGTAAAAGAAGCCAAAGAAGACCGATCGGCACAATCTGGCGATAGCGAAGAAATTCTCATTAAACTCCATCTTAAATATGAAGGTAGTGATAGCCCTTTGTTGGTTAATTTTTCCGATTCTTCCCTAGAAAATCTCAAACAAGACTTTGAGCATCAACATCAGCAACGCTATGGATTTACCCTAACCCAAAAAGCCTTAGTGGTGGATATGATTTCCGTGGAACTGGTGCAAACCATGACTCATCCCGAACCGGAAATTCAAGAGCCAGTCACGGATCGTTTACCCTCAGAAATTGCAAGAGTCCCGGTTTATTGTTCCCTACAAAATCCCCTAGGGGCGGGTTCACCAATATCTTCACTTCCCCACCAAGATATCCCTGAACCCGCCCCTACAGCAATAGGTTGGCAATATGTGCCAGTTTATGAACGGAAAAAATTAGAACCTGGACATACCATAATTGGCCCAGCCTTGATTATTGAAGCTACCGGAACTAATTTCATTGAAAGCGGTTGGCAAGCGCAAGTGCATCCCCGTGAACATTTGGTGTTAACCGCTTCCTACCGAGATGTAGGGGCGGGTTCACCAATATTTGTGCCTCCCCACCAAGATCTTCGTAAACCCGCCCTTACACCTGGGTGGGAAACAAAACCAGTGAACCAAGATCCGGTGCTGTTGGAGATTTTCAATAACCTATTTGGGGCGATCGCCGAACAAATGGGCGTAACCCTACAAAATACAGCAGTTTCCGTCAATATTAAGGAGCGTTTGGACTTCTCCTGCGCCCTCTTCGATCCTGAAGGCAACTTAGTCGCCAATGCGCCCCATATCCCCGTTCATTTAGGCTCCATGAGCGAAAGCGTAAAAGCCTTAATTCAGGATAAAGCAAATGACATTAAACCAGGGGATGTTTATCTGTCTAATAATCCTTATAATGGCGGAACCCATTTACCCGATATCACCGTAATTACGCCAGTCTTTTTACCTCAAAATCCTAGAAAACCCTCCTTTTATGTCGCTTCAAGGGGACATCATGCCGACCTCGGAGGCATTACCCCCGGCTCCATGCCCCCCTACAGTCAAACCATTACAGAAGAGGGGATTTTATTCGATAATTTCTTGTTGGTTACCGAGGGTAAGTTTCAAGGAGATTTACTGATCGATAGGTTATTAGCACCGCCCTATCCTGCTCGTAACTATCAACACAATTTAGCCGATTTGCAAGCACAAATTGCCGCTAATAATCAGGGTGTTCAGGAATTGATCAAAATGGTCAATCAGTATGGACTCAATACCGTACAAGCCTATATGGGATATGTGCAAGATAATGCAGAACAGGCCGTGAGGACGGCGATCGCCCAATTATCCAACGGTGAATTTACTTATGAATTCGATCATGGTGCAGTCATCCATGTGACCCTCACCGTTAACCAGCAAGAAAGAACCGCAACCATCGATTTTACCGGCACATCCGCCCAACTCCAAAATAACTTTAATGCTCCCACTGCTGTCTGTCAGGCTGCCGTATTATACGTCTTCCGTACCCTGGTTAACGACCCCATACCCCTCAATGCCGGTTGCTTGAAACCTCTAAACCTCATTATTCCAGAGGGTTCCATGCTCAACCCCCAATATCCGGCTGCCGTCGTTGCGGGCAATGTAGAGACTTCCCAGGCGATCGTTGATACTCTCTATGGCGCATTAGGTATCCTTGCCGCTTCCCAAGGAACCATGAATAACTTCACCTTCGGCAACCCCGATTATCAATACTACGAAACCATTTGCGGCGGTTCTGGCGCTGGCCCCACATTCCACGGCACAGACGCGGTGCATACCCACATGACCAATTCAAGGCTGACCGATCCAGAAGTCCTAGAACACCGCTTTCCCGTCCGTTTGGAAGAATTTGCCATCCGTCCCGACAGTGGCGGAAAAGGGCAATTTTGCGGCGGTAATGGCATTGTGCGCCGTATCCAATTCCTAGAACCCATGACTGCGGGTATTCTTTCTAACCATCGCAAAATCCCCCCCTTTGGTCTCGCGGGTGGAGAACCAGGAGCGGTTGGGCGTAACTGGATTGAGCGCAAGAATGGTTATACGGAAGAACTCGATAGCATCGCTACTGTAGAGTTAGATGCAGGGGAGAAAATCACCATTGAAACCCCAGGAGGTGGAGGATGGGGGGTTGGGGAATAGGGAGATGGGGGGATGGGGAGATGGGGAGATGGGGAGATGGGGTGATGGGGGAATGGGGAGATGGGGGAATGGGGAGATGGGGGAATGGGGAGATGGGGTGATGGGGGAATGGGGAGATGGGGTGATGGGGGAATGGGGAGATGGGGTGATGGGGTGATGGGGGAATGGGGAGCAAGATGCTCCCACTCCAGTCATATCAAAGAATTCGAGGAGTGCGGGCATCTTGCCCGCTTCTTATCAAAGAATTCGAGGAGTGCGGGCATCTTGCCCGCTTCTTATCAAAGAATTCGAGGAGTGCGGGCATCTTGCCCGCTTCTTAACAAATTTTCAAGTCCGCTTGCGGAAACCGGACTTGATATAACCCATTACCCAAGTTGTTATTGTCATAGATTGAAAAAAAAGAAAGACGGTTGATTAAACTTCAACCGTCTCAATTTAAGTTAAATGCCAGGGTTAACTTTGGCGTTCCTTAATCTGTCGCCTTGGTTAGCACCGGAGTCTGTCGATCTTCGGCAACAATCTTGACCTGTCCAGACTCATCGATATCAACCGTCGCTGTCGTTCCCTCACCGACTCGACCAGAGAGCAGTTCTTCGGCTAAAGTGTCTTCCAACAGGCGCATAATCGCCCGACGCAGGGGACGCGCACCGTAGGCAGGATTATATCCCTCTTCAATTAACCGGTCTTTGAACTTATCGGTCACTTGCAAGGTAATGTCTTTTTCGGTTAAACGCTTGAAGACATCCTTGAGCAAGATTTCGGCAATTTCTTTGACTTCTTGTTTGTTCAACTGACGGAAGACGATGATTTCATCTAACCGGTTGAGGAACTCAGGACGGAAGTAGGCTTTGAGTTCTTCATTCACTAAGGAACGGATGCGGTTATATTGGGCATCTTCGGCGTTGTCCTCGAACTCGAACCCAAGTCCACCACCACCTTTTTCGATCACTTTAGACCCGATGTTACTGGTCATGATCAAGAGGGTGTTCTTGAAGTCTACGGTGCGTCCTTTCGCATCGGTTAAGCGACCATCTTCTAGGATTTGCAGCAGCATGTTGAAGATGTCGGGGTGTGCTTTTTCGATTTCATCGAAGAGAACGACGGTATAGGGACGACGGCGGACGGCTTCCGTGAGTTGCCCCCCTTCGTTGTAGCCGACATATCCGGGAGGGGAACCGATCAGTTTGCTGACGGTGTGCCGTTCCATGTATTCGGACATATCCAAGCGAATCATGGCTTCTTCGGAGCCGAAGAAGTAGGAAGCCAGAGCTTTGGTTAACTCGGTTTTTCCAACCCCGGTGGGCCCGGAGAAGATGAAGCTGGCAATGGGTCGGTTGGGGTTTTTCAGACCAACACGAGCGCGTCGGATGGCACGGGAGACGGCTTTGACGGCATCTTCTTGACCGATAATCCGAGTATGGAGGGTGTCTTCCATATGCAGGAGTTTTTCGGATTCGGTTTCGGTGAGTTTGTTGACGGGAACGCCTGTCCAGGAAGCGACGATATGGGCGATATCTTCCTCGGTAACCACGGGGTCATCGTTGACGGAGCCTGCGTCTTTGCCTTTGTTGGCGATGGTGCGAATTTGGGATTTGAGTTCCATTTCGCGATCGCGTAATTCCCCAGCTCGATCGAAGTCTTGGGAGCGTACTGCGTCATCTTTTTGCTTGAGAACTCCGCGCAATTCGCGATCGAGTTCTTTGGCTGCGGGGGGCAGTTGGGAGTTGATTAAGCGCACCCGCGAGCCAGCTTCATCGATCAAGTCGATGGCTTTGTCGGGCAGATAGCGGTCAGAAATATAGCGATCGCTTAATTTCGCGGCTGCCTCTAATGCTTCATCGGAAATTTTCAGCTTGTGGTGTTGTTCGTACCTCTCGCGCAATCCGTGCAAGATCTCGATGGTTTCGTCTACGGATGGCTCACCCACCATTACCGGTTGAAAACGCCGCTCTAGGGCTGCATCCCGCTCGATATGTTTGCGATACTCATCTAGGGTGGTGGCTCCAATACACTGGAGTTCGCCACGAGCGAGGGCGGGTTTGAGGATATTGGCGGCATCGATCGCCCCTTCTGCTGCTCCTGCTCCGATTAAGGTATGGACTTCATCAATCACCAGGATTACATTGGCTGCCGAGCGGATTTCATCCATAATTTTCTTCAGCCGCTCTTCAAACTCGCCTCGGTACTTGGTTCCAGCTACCAGCAGACCGATATCGAGGGTAACCACGCGCTTATCTTCCAGGATATCCGGGACATCACCATGGGAGATGCGTTGGGCTAATCCTTCGGCGATCGCCGTTTTACCCACCCCTGGTTCGCCGATCAGTACCGGGTTATTTTTTGTCCGCCGACCCAAGATTTGGATCACCCGTTCAATTTCCGTTTGCCGACCGACCACCGGATCGAGTTTTCCTTCAGCGGCCAACTGGGTTAAATTCGACCCAAATTCATCTAATGTCGGGGTTTTATTGGAGGATCTGCCCCCCACGGCAGAAACTTCCGCAGTTTCACCGAGCATCCGGATCACCTGAGTACGAACCTTAGACAGATCCACGCCCAAATTCTCCAATACACGAGCGGCTACCCCTTCACCTTCGCGGATCAACCCCAAAAGTAGATGCTCTGTGCCAATATAGTTATGGCCCAATTGCCGAGCTTCTTCTAAGGATAACTCTAGAACTCTCTTGGCTCTGGGGGTAAACGGAATCTCTACGGCGACAAATCCCGAACCCCGACCGATGATCTTTTCGACCTCAATCCGGGCATCTTTAAGATTAACCCCCATGGATTTGAGGACTTTCGCGGCTACTCCCGTCCCTTCTCCGATTAAACCGAGAAGGATCTGTTCTGTACCCACGAAGTTGTGACCCAGGCGGCGGGCTTCCTCCTGAGCTAACATGATCACCTTAATGGCTTTTTCTGTGAAGCGTTCAAACATGGCGTTTTCCCATCACCTGCTGCTTTCTGGTAAGCTGATTCTAGCATAGGAAAATCGTTAGGCTATTGTGCGGTCAGTAACAGAATTTGGGCCGGTTTTCCGCCCTTCTCTGGGAAATGGGGATCGAGATGGGGGGATTACTGATTACTCATCGGTAATCAGTACGGTATTTTTCTCTCTTTTGAGCGTCAATCCTCAATCACTGGGGTTCAGGGTATTCGGATCGATCCCCATGGCTTGCAAGCGCTCCTGTAGTTCTTGTAATCTAGCTTCAGCAGTATTAGCCCGTTCCCGCTCCTGTGGTGCTAACTCTTGAGAGAGTAGAATCAAGTTACCTTGGGCATCAAAGAACCGTAACCAAGGCGCATTTTCCTTAGTCAGCGTTCCATCCCAAACGCCTAACCATAACTCCAAACTCTCACACCATAACCATCCCCGTTCATCAGGGACAATTTCCTGATAGCGGCCATTGGTGTCTAAATGCCATCCTTGCAAAGACTGGCGATCGAAGGGATTATAAACAAAATAATCCCGTGTTCTAAAGGTTTGCTCATAGATATCTTTTTTCGGGCCGACATCCTCCCTTGCGGTTGAGGGGGACATCAATTCAACAATGACATCCGGATAACGTCCGTCCTCTTCCCAAACCACCCAACCTTGACGCTCTTTTGTGCCATCTACATTTAAGGCTACAAAAAAATCAGGCCCTCTAAAATCGCGATCGCGGGCTTGCCGACTGCTGTAATAGATAAACATATTTCCACCAGTAAAATAGTCATCGCGTCCTTCATAAATTTGGTGGATGGCTTCAATCAGGACATTCATGGCGATGCGATGGCGATTGCTTTCCAATGTCTCTCCGTCATCAAAAATTAAGTCAGTAGGGGGTAAAGGAGGAGTCCATTCTTGCTCGGTTTCAGTTTCTAAAGTTTGGGTCAGTTCAACAGACATGGCTCACCTTTTGAATCATGGACTATTGGGTTGGATAGCGTAGCATGTCGGTTCCTGTCCGCGAAGGAGAAAGGACAAGCATCTTGCTCGCTAGAGAAAGGCAGCGAGCAAGATGCTCGCACTACACTTATTTATTGTCTCATTTTATATCAAGTCCGGTTTCCGCAAGCGGACATGAAAATTTGTTAAGAAGCGGGCAAGATGCCCGCACTCCTCTAATCCCTTGATATTGCTGGAGTGGGAGCGTCTCGCTCCCTAAGTTTTTAATCAGCGTCTCGCTCCCTAAGTTTTTAATCATGGTATTTCCGCTTCGCGGACATGAACAATCGGACTTGATATGAGTGTAGGGTGGGTTAGGCGGCTAAAACCTAGACTGTGATAGCAATCTCTCAATCCGCCGTAACCCACCATTTTAGGGTTATCACGGCACTAGAAGGACGGGATTTCAGTTCTAAATTTCTGATGAGTTAACTTTAATCCTATCTGTATCCCGACTTCAAAAGCTACCGTAAATCCTCTGGTGTATTGCAGTTGTGGAGCATCTGAGCAATTGTGGCATCTACGGGTAAGGGTTGGACTTGAATGGAGGATAACCACTGTTGAAAGGAGTTACCCCCATTCTGGAGAAAGGAGGTTAAGTTAGGTTGAAGCTGAGAACGATAAAATCCACACAAGGGTTCCCAGTGCTTTCCCTGGCGAGGAACAAGGGCTAAGGTAGATTCTGGAAGGTTGGCGAGGGGGTCAATCCAGAGCTGTAAAAGGGTGGGGTCTAGGTTGGGCAAATCGCAGCCTAGGAGGAATATCCAGGGATTTTGAATGGTTTCCCAAGCTTGGGAGAGGGCGACTAAGGGCCCTTTTCCGGGATCGGATTCGATGATCCATTGGCACTCTTGGGGGGCGATCGCCTGATAACGTTCTGGCCAAGGAGTAACAATATACACATTTTGGGTACATTGTGCGGCCACTTCTGCTACCCGTTGCAGCAAAGGCACGCCATCCCAGGGGATCAGAGCCTTATCCTCTCCCATGCGGGAACTTTGCCCCCCGGCTAAAATGATACTGGCTACTGTAGCACTGGGAAATTGAGACATGAGTTATTGATAGCTAACTGCGGTTCCACTGGCTGCAACCATGAGCATACTATTCCCGCCAGAAACGGAAATGGTTTCATAATCGAGATCGACACCGATAACGGCATTTGCGCCCATTTTCTGAGCTTCAGCCATCATTTCTCTCATGGCTGTTTCTTTGGCTTCCCGGAGCGATCGCTCATAGGCTCCCGATCTCCCACCCACAATATCACGAATACCGGCAAAAAAGTCTTTGAAGATATTCGCCCCTAAAATGGCTTCTCCACTGACCACACCATGGTAAGTGGTGATCTGATATCCTTCTAAGCTATCTGTGGTTGTAACGAGCATAATAGAACTCCTGACGCGATCGTACTAGCTTAATTTTAACGGATAGTTTCAATCCCTAATAGGGATTTAGGTTGATTTCAACCCACGTGGGGATTTACATTGGGAATGGGGAAATGGTTGTTTCAATCCCTCATAGGGATTTAGGTTGATTTCAACAACTATGAAGTAAAGGCTCGTAGCTACAACGGTAAAGTTTCAATCCCTCATAGGGATTTAGGTTGATTTCAACCGTATGATTTTGCCAGAGCGATGCACAATCGCTCGTTTCAATCCCTCATAGGGATTTAGGTTGATTTCAACGGTGATAGGGATGGGTCAAAGGGGTAGTTATCAGTTTCAATCCCTCATAGGGATTTAGGTTGATTTCAACGGGCGATCGCGCTTTCCCTCAATTGGTTAATGCGCCTCTGGTTTCAATCCCTCATAGGGATTTAGGTTGATTTCAACGACAGAAGTCAATTCACCCCTAATGATTGGAATTTCGTTTCAATCCCTCATAGGGATTTAGGTTGATTTCAACTCGCTATAGCTCTGCACCGGCAGCGACACCAACGCGTTTCAATCCCTCATAGGGATTTAGGTTGATTTCAACCCTGCTCCCACTGTGATTTCGCTCATTGCGGTTGTGTTTCAATCCCTCATAGGGATTTAGGTTGATTTCAACCTAGTTTATATTTCGCGCACGTTTCTAATGATTTGTTTCAATCCCTCATAGGGATTTAGGTTGATTTCAACCTGAATGAAATCATGAGGCAAATTGCTCTAGGTTCGTTTCAATCCCTCATAGGGATTTAGGTTGATTTCAACCCGGATCGCCATGGCACTACAGGCTGTTAAAGATGCCTCTGTTTCAATCCCTCATAGGGATTTAGGTTGATTTCAACGGTAACACAAGTCACAAGCGCAATGAGCGAAATGTTTCAATCCCTCATAGGGATTTAGGTTGATTTCAACCTGATTCTGTCGATTGTTGAATGGGAGGCGCTGAGGATTGGGTTTCAATCCCTCATAGGGATTTAGGTTGATTTCAACAAGAGATAATGCTGATGAGTATGCTGATTGGTTAGGTTTCAATCCCTCATAGGGATTTAGGTTGATTTCAACGGCGATCAGGGACGTTTTCTATGAGTATGTGGGGGTGTTTCAATCCCTCATAGGGATTTAGGTTGATTTCAACTCGAGCAATTCCAAATTTTGTTGGTTACGAATTATTGGGATGTTTCAATCCCTCATAGGGATTTAGGTTGATTTCAACAGTCGTCTACCTACTTCTGCATCATCATTTAGCCAGTTTCAATCCCTCATAGGGATTTAGGTTGATTTCAACTTGGGTTTGAATGCATACTCCTTGCCAAATAAAGGTTTCAATCCCTCATAGGGATTTAGGTTGATTTCAACGAGCGACTATCACAAATTCACATCGGATGTGAAGTTTCAATCCCTCATAGGGATTTAGGTTGATTTCAACTGCTGGCTCCTGAGACCCTTACCATATTTAGTTTTCAAGGTACATTTCCGACGCACAGCCCTAATCATACATCACTCGCCATCAAAAAGCAAGTCCAAATCCCTGAAACCCTTGCCCCGTATAGTCCGACGCTACCTTTAAAATCAAAAACGCTGTAAAGCAGACTGGGCAAGCCATACAGCCATTTTAGACCCAAGGGCGATTTCCACACCCCCCTAGCGTCGGATTTTAGGCAAAATTTAATGATGGAGTCGTTGCGGGGCATTTCCTCTCCTTGGGTTCTGAGGATGGCTCAAGAATAGATTCAGTCTATCTGAGGGCCCTAACCCTTCAACTCTTGATAGCGCTGTTGCACATCCTTAATGGTAAACAAACTCTCAAACCTTAACCCCATGGACTGATAATATTCTGCCCCACCCTGGAGGCGATCGACTAATGCCATCACCTGGTTCACCTCATACCCCACAGCCCGTAAACGCTCTACTGCTTTCATCGCCGACTGTCCCGTAGTCACCACATCCTCTAATACCACGACTTTAGCACCCTGGGGTAAACTGGGCCCCTCAATATAGGCTTGAGTTCCATGACCTTTCGCCTCCTTACGCACAATTAAAGCAGAGATAGGGCGCTCTTCATAAGCAGAAACCACACTAACCGACGTAACCATGGGATCGGCTCCCAAAGTTAAACCCGCAACGGCTTGCACATCTGGGGGTAACTGCTTCAGCAATAACTTCCCCACAGCAACCGCTCCCTGGGGATGGAGGGTAACCGGTTTGCTATTGATATAGTAAGAACTTTTTTGGCCCGAAGAGAGTAAAAAATCTCCCTCTTGATAAGCCAATTGACAAAATAAATCCAGCAACTCTTGACGTAGCGTCAGATGATCCATGACTTGCTCCCAGGTTTCCTCTAAAAGTTGAGTGCGATCAACACTGTATCAGAGGCCAAGACAGACGGGAGAATCGGAGACAAACAGAAACACAGACCTCATGAACCTGACTAAATCAGCTATGATTGTCTAGAAATCGTGAGGGGTAGTCAACATGCTAACTCGACTCAAAGTCCTTAGTTCTCTCAGTCTGTTTATTTCTGTTGGAGTCTGTACCCTCAGCTCTAGAGCCAATGCCCAGTATAGTGCCGATCCCTATCCGGTATTGCCCGATCAAGCTGTGGTTTACCAATCCATTCCTGAACTTTTTGATGCTGCTTACTATAGTAATGGTGGCGACTACTTTTATCAGCGATCGTTTATCGGTCAAATCCAGACATTCCTAGGTCTGCCCCGTTTCTCTGAGCATAATACTCGCCGGAGCGCCCAACTGGTTCATATCCTCTACAAAAATATTGGCCAAGTGCAAAATACCAGCACGCCTATTGTTCGCACCCAAGATTTATATAACCCCTTCGATCAAAATCTAGTCGTTTCTCCGAGTGCATCCATAGAACCCGATCCGATTCCCCCTGCTCCCGCTCCCTTCGTGCCCTTTTTCAATCCCCCTGCTCCCGCTCCCTTACCTCCGGCTCCGGAACCGGTGCGAGAACGCCCATCTCAGCTCTTCTAAATGTTCAAGGTGCAGGGATTTACCCCTAGTGGCGTGACACAGCTAAAATAGGGCATTAACGTAGGGTGGGTTAGGCGGCTAAAACCTAGACTCTGAAAGCAATCTATCAATCCGCCGTAACCCACCATTTTAGGGTTGTCAAGGCACTAGGGTTCATCAAAACAGAAACCGGACTTTAACTTAGGGGTTAAGTTAAAATCCGGTTTCACTGCGCCCTACTGGAATCGAACCAGTCTGAAGGCGAATTATGAGTTCGCTGCCTCCCCAATCGGCCAAGGGCGCTAGAGATTGATAGACTCAGAGTAAAGTTAGGGAGTGAACGATTTTCTTTGGGTCGATTTCAATCCTATGGATTATCCTAGCACAAGGTGGGATTGAAGACTAGAGTTCTATCGGGCTGTGGATGGGTTCAATTTTACTCAAGTTAGCGTACACTAATCGGATACTTGAGATCTTGACTGAAGAAAATAAACACGGAGAATAACCTAGGTAGACAAAGATGAGATTAAATTCTACAGTTGCGCTGACATTAATTTTGCTGTCGATGATGTTTGGTGCGGGGATTATTAGTGCGGCCCTAGGGTTTAATATTGGTCGAGAAGCGCTGAAGGGGATTACTCAGCCCGACTCTAGTCCCACTAGCACGATGGTGAATCGTCAACCGGGTACGAAGGGTAAAACTTCAGTCCCGATTTTGAAGCAAGAGGATATCTTAAAACGGGTAGATACTTATATTCAGGGTGAAGAGGGGAAGGAGCCACAAGAGCAGAGTTTTCAACCGACTCCAGAAGCTCCTGAGCAGGCAAAAGGGGAGCCGCAGGAAGTGGCTGTTAGCTTACCGGGTTTTCCGATCGCCACTCAAGATCGGGGCATTACCCTGGAAGTCTCGGCAGCTCATCAAGCACAGGATAATCTAGAACTGGATGTGAAAATTCGCAACGATAGTCCCCAGGTGGTGCGCTTTCTCTATAGTCTGTTGAATATTACGGACGATCGCGGCCGCTCCCTAACGGCTATGACTTCCGGTTTGCCCTCCCAACTTCCCCCCAATCGGGAAGAGTTTTCCGGTAAAGTGAGTGTACCGGTGGCTTTGTTGGCCGATTCCCAACACCTGTCTATGAAGCTCACGGACTATCCTAATGAAGAGCTAAATCTTCAAGTGTCGGGTATTCCAGTCGTTCGCTAAATGGAAATAGAGATTCCGTTGACTCTGTTTATGGGAATACCTGCTCATTTGGCTGAATTAACTCTGGCCGATGGTTCTATTCGCCTGTTGTCGGTGTTCTTGTTAATTGCGATTAATGCCTTTTTCGTTACGGCTGAGTTTTCTATTGTCTCCGTTCGGCGATCGCGGATTCAACAATTGGTTTCTACGGGAGATGTGCCAGCACAAACGGTACAAAAGCTCCATAGCAATCTAGAGCGGCTGCTTTCGACTACTCAATTGGGCATTACCCTATCGAGTTTAGCCCTAGGATGGATTGGGGAAAATACGATGGCTTCGATTTTACAAGAGGCAATCTCAAGCGCTCCCCTATCTCCTTCAATTCGCCAAACTTTAACCCATTCTCTCTCTATTCCCCTCGCTTTTATCCTGATTGCCTACTTACAGATCGTTTTAGGGGAATTATGCCCGAAATCGGTGGCTCTCCTCTATTCAGAAGAGTTGGCCAGGGTTTTAGGGCCTCCGAGTTGGGCGATCGCCCGCTTTTTTAATCCTTTTATTTGGATACTCAATCACTCGACTCGGTTCCTACTCGGTTCTGTGGGGGTTCGCTACTCTACCCAAACTTGGCACACCCGCGTGACTCCGGAAGAATTGCAACTGATTATTAGCACTTCGACGGAATCCATGGGTTTACAAGCTTCTGAACGGGAACTGCTCAATAATGTCTTTGAATTTGGGGAAGTGGTGGCTGAAGATGTGATGATTCCCCGCACCAGTATTGAAAGTATTGCCTATGATGCAACGTTTCAAGATTTACTCGATGAAGTAGCAAAAACGGGACATTCTCGTTATCCAGTCATGGCGGATTCTCTCGATGATATTCGGGGAATTGTCAACTTTAAACAACTCGCTGGCCCCTTGGCTAAGGGGGATTTATTGCCAGAAACGGCGATTCAATCCTGGGTACGTCCGGCGAGATTTGTACAAGAAAGCACTCCTGTATTGGAATTATTGCGGTTGATGCAGCGATCGCACCAAGCCATGGTAATTGTGGTGGATGAGTTTGGGGGCACAGCCGGATTAATTACGATTCAGGATATCGTAGCTGAAATTATCGGCGATACGGAAGAACCGGATAATGGCCAAGAACCCCTCATCCAACAACTCGATGAACAAACCTATCTGGTTCAAGCTCAACTGGATATTGAAGAAGCCAATGATATGCTCAATCTAGATTTACCCCTAGATGATGATTATCAGACTTTGGGGGGATTCGTGATTGCTCAACTGCAAAAAATCCCCAATGTAGGGGAAGTCCTGATTTATGGCCATCTAGAGTTTACTGTGGTTAAAGCGGAAGGGCCGCGCTTAGACCAAATTCGCATCCGTCGCGATGAGCAGTTGCTCAATCCTCCAGATGGGGGAGATGGGGGGATGGGGGGATAGGGAGATGGGGGGATAGGGAGATGGGGGGATAGGGAGATGGGGGGATAGGGAGATGGGGGGATAGGGAGATGGGGGGATAGGGAGATGGGGGGATTGCTTGTTTGTTACTTATTCCCTATTCCCGATTCCCTAGTACGAAGCGCTATAGGGTAAAATCCTGGAGTCTAAATTAAACCTGCGATCGCCTTTTATGAGTGTTAACTGGGAAAGTGTCAAAACTTACGAAGATATTCTTTATCACAAAACCGATGGTATCGCCAAAATTACCATTAACCGCCCCCATAAACGCAACGCCTTCCGTCCTAAAACCGTATTTGAACTCTATGATGCTTTTTGTGATGCTAGGGAAGATGCCCAAATTGGCGTAGTTCTCTTTACGGGTGCTGGCCCCCATACGGATGGAAAATATGCCTTTTGTTCTGGTGGAGACCAGAGTGTACGGGGGACAGCCGGATATGTGGATGATGCGGGAGTCCCTCGGCTGAATGTTCTCGATTTACAGCGATTGATTCGGTCGATGCCCAAGGTGGTGATTGCTTTAGTGGCTGGATATGCGATCGGGGGTGGTCATGTCTTACACCTTATTTGCGATCTCACCCTAGCGGCTGATAATGCCATTTTTGGGCAAACGGGGCCAAAAGTGGGCAGTTTTGATGGCGGATTTGGAGCCAGTTATTTAGCTCGTGTTGTGGGTCAAAAAAAGGCGCGGGAAATCTGGTTTCTCTGTCGCCAGTATACTGCCCAACAAGCCCTAGAGATGGGCTTGGTTAATCATGTGGTTCCCGTAGCCGAATTAGAAGCAGAAGGAATTCAATGGGCGCAAGAAATTTTACAAAAAAGCCCGATCGCCATTCGCTGCTTAAAAGCGGCTTTCAATGCGGATTGTGACGGTCAAGCGGGATTACAGGAACTGGCGGGGAATGCTACCCTACTTTATTACATGACGGAGGAAGGGGCGGAAGGTAAACAGGCATTTTTAGAGAAAAGACCGCCCAATTTCCGTCAATATCCCTGGTTACCATAGGCTCTATGAGGAGTGGGAGCATCTTGCTCGCTGTTGTTTACCCGATGAGGAGTGCGAGCATCTTGTTATTTACCGTAGCGAGCGAGACGCTCGCACTCCAGTAGTTTACCCGATGAGGAGTGGGAGCATCTTGTTATTTACCGTAGCGAGCGAGACGCTCGCACTCCAGTAGTTTACCCGATGAGGAGTGGGAGCATCTTGCTCCCTGTAGTTTACCCGATGAGGAGTGGGAGCATCTTGCTCCCTGTAGTTTACCCGATGAGGAGTGGGAGCATCTTGCTCCCTGTAGTTTACCCGATGAGGAGTGGGAGCATCTTGCTCGCTGTGGTTTACCCGATGAGGAGTGGGAGCATCTTGCTCCCTGTTGTGTACCCGATGAGGAGTGCGAGCATCTTGCTCCCTGTTGTGTACCCGATGAGGAGTGGGAGCATCTTGCTCCCTGTTGTTTACCCGATGAGGAGTGCGAGCATCTTGCTCCCTGTTGTGTACCCGATGAGGAGTGGGAGCATCTTGCTCGCTGTTGTTTACCCGATGAGGAGTGCGAGCATCTTGCTCGCTGTTGTTTACCGTAGCGAGCGAGACGCTCGCACTCCAGTAGTAACACAGTTAATCTTCCGGTAGCTGATACTGATCCACAATTTTTTTGGCAAACTCTGGCACATGCTGCTGCAATTTTTGCGGATAGTTGCGCTTGGTATACAGATAGTTACGGGTAAAGTGGGAATCGATGGAAAAGCGGGCGTATTCTAAGCCTTTGGGGCCGATTTTTTCGATTACTACCCCCATTAATTTGGCTGCCCACATGGGAAGAGTCACCCCTTGATCGTAGGCGGGAATACTTTGTTGTACGGCTTGACGGCGATCGCCTTTAGACATGACTGGCTGGGTTTCAAGTTGCTCCATGGCCATCTCTAGCATTTCTTTCCCCGTATCATTGCGAACTACAATCCATTGCCAGCCGAAGGGTGCGCCCATATAGCCCACCACTAAATCAGCAAGGGAGTTCACATAGTCAAAGCAGGTCATACAGGAGGGCGCAAACACATCTTTGAGTTGATTGGTCTTCAGTCCGAAAAAGGGGACGGTTTCCGTAGAGCCATCCTCATGTTTGAAATGTACCCGAAAATCCTGCATAAATTCATAGTGAACGACGGTTTCTGGCGATCGGCTGGTGGTTTCCAGGAATTTTTGCAAGCCAGCACGGGTCACATTATCGACACAAGGGGTTCCCAACACATAGAGCTTTTCTAGCCCTAATTGCTTCTCAACGGCTCGCAGGGCTTGAATTTGACAGCCTACCCCGATCGCCAACAGGCGCTTCATTCCCGACTGTTCCACCTGTTCCAAGATCGACAAATTCGGCGAAAGAGTGGGTTTATTCACCCGTGCCGCTAGAATTTCCTCTGGAGTGCGGGCAATTACGGGCATGGGTTGAAATCGATCTTCGGGGGTGTTTTGTACGCATACCACCCCTTCTACCTTGCCCTGAGTCAACATTTCGATGGCGATCGTACTGACGATTCCCGTCCATTGCGCTCCCTCGATGGGTTCCACTTTGCGTGCAGCCATCATTTCCTGATGAACGCCAAAATAGAGTTCATTTTCATTATCCAAGTCCCGCGCTCTGCCGTGACTTTCCGTTTCTAGTTCCGGAATCTGTTGATTAATAAAGGCGCAGGCTTCTTTAACGTAGTGAATATAGTAAGTATCGCACAGCCCACATTCACTACAGAGTTCTTTGGCCGGACGCACACTACCGGGTTTTAGGGCTTTGGCTTTATGGTGCTTAGGAGCAGTAGAAGTCATGGGGGCAATATACAATCGCAAGAAGATAACTTCTTATTACCATACCGCGTTCAGGAGTCATTACGTCATGGGAGGGCGATCGGACTGGGGTTCGGTGACTCTGTTTGCGCTAACTGGGAGGCGTTTTGAGCTTGTTTTACAGCTAAATATCAGCGATCGGGTTCAGGACTTGCTGTCACCACAGGAGAGGGTTGGGGTAATGACTCAATCCCATCACAAATCTGTTGATCCTCCTCAGACAGATTCGGGTTATGACTCAAATAATCTCGTATCCAATCACATCCTTGACGCAAAAGCAGATCGGGATTATCGATAGTAGCGATCGCTTCTAAATCCCAGCGCACCACCGTTTGATCCGCACTTGCCGAAACCAAATATCGACCATCTCGGCTAAAATCAATATCCCTCACCCAGTTACTATGTAAAGATAAAGTAGTCACTAAATAAGAGTTATCTGGATCTTCTACATTCCAAAGCTTAATTGTACTATCATCACTAGCTGAAGCTAACAGAGTCCCATCCGGAGAAAACTTAACCCGATTCACCCAGTTAGTATGACCCTGCTGTTTCTTATCCAAAGTAGCGATTAAGGTTCCATCAGATTTCCACAGCTTAATGGTATGATCCACACTGCTCGTAGCAATTAGGTCTTGCTTGGGATGAAAATCCATACCGATAACCCCACTTTTATGACCTTCTAATGTTGTCAAAGAATTGCCATTCAAATCCCATAACTTAGCCTTATTATCTTTTCCTCCTGAACCCAGAATTTTACCATTAGGATGAAACGCGATTATTCTGATTTGATCCTCATGGGCATCCGGAATATCTTGAATCAAATATCCATTAGTATTCCAAATCTTTATACTCTTATCGTCACTTCCTGTCACGACAAGTTCTTCCTGGGGACTAAATGCTACAGTATGGATATTCTTTGTATGCCCTTCGAGAGTAGTTAATACATTTCCTACCTGATCTACAAGATCTATAATATCAACTGTAGGTTTACTTGTAGCCACAACCATTTTTCGACTATCATGGCTTACTGAGACTTGGTAAATTACATTATCTTGATCATTGATTGTTTCTGGGACTCGATTACCTTCAAAAGTAAAGCGTTTAATTACTCCATCTCTACTTCCAGTTATAATAGATTGGTCATCAGAAATGAATTCTACTGTTTCAATTACATTTTTATGTTCTGGAATAATCATTTCTCGCCAAGGAGTATTTAAGTGCCAGAGTTTAACTTGATTATTTCCACTGCCAATTGCAAGAGTGAGATGATTAATCCGTTGGTCTGGTGAATTAGGTCTAAATTGTAAGCTATAAATAGCTGTGTTTTCTGCGGGAACTGTTCTCAGTACACTTCCATCAGAAACTTGCCATAGCTTTACACTTGAATCAGAGCTACCACTGGCTAATATTTTACCATCTGGACTAAAAGATAAACACCAAATACTTGATTCATGACCTACCATTTCTCGTTCCATTGTTCCATCTATCGTCCAAATTTTGATTGAGCGATCTGCGCTACCACTGGCTATAGTTTGTCCATCTGGACTAAAAGCAATTGCCAAAACTGCTTTGGTATTTCCAGAAAATTGTCTAATTAATGTTCCGTCTTGTTTCCAGAGTTTTATCTCTCCATAACTATAATTTCCAGAGCTAGAAGCTACAACTTGACCATCTGGGCTAAAACTAATATCTTTAATAGGTGTTTCTGAAGCTTTAATAGATATTAATAATGTTCCATCCATATTCCATAATTTAATAATTCCATTATCATTTCCTGAAGCAAAAACATGGCCTTGAGGATGAAATTCTAAGGCTGTAATAGTTGTATATTCATTGGATGATGAAAAGGCTTTTATCAAGTTTGCTGTCAATGACCAAATTGTAATGATTCCATTGCTACCACCTGTCAAAATTCTATCTTGACTGAAAGCAACTGCATAAATAGCTTGTTCATGAGGCAAATTGTGACTATAATCTCTAATGGTTGAATTATCTATATTTGATAGTTGTACTACTCCATCTGTGCTTGCTGTTACTAGCATTTTACTATCTGGACTAAAGGACAGATCTGAAATCATACTTTTATGATCTTCTATCCGATTTGCTTCTTTTATTCCATAATTAACTTTCAAAAAAGCTTCTGCCATTTTTTGCTTTGTCTCTGTAGATATAAAAAACTTGTAAAATAAGTTTCTGTTCATTTTTTTCCACCCTTTAATTCCCTGAATCATGGCTTCTAGATCTTCACTGGATTTTAATAGAGAGATAGAAGCCGTGCTAATGCCTTCAATTTCACGATTCAAAGCTTGACGAACAAAAAAGAATGCAGTTGCTGTGGCTGCCATCAATACAATACTGGCAGCAAGGGAAACAGGCAGTATTTTCCGTATTAATTGATTGAATTTATCTTGAGCTAATAGTTTTGCAGCTTCAGCTTCTTGAAGTTGATGCAAGATACGACTACTTTGGCGTTGACGAATGTAGGGAACTAAATAATCATGCACCAGTTGATAGTGTTGCGGATCGCCTGGAACTAAGAGAACTAATCCAGATAAGGATAAAATTTCTAAAGCGAGGCTGAGTTGCTGCTCGTCTTTTTCTGTCCATTTCGATTGAGTTTCTTTTAGGGAAGCTTCTAGCTCTGTTCTTAGTTTTAGGGGGCGAGTATTTTGATCGTCGGTGAGCAAATATAAAACAAATTCTGCCATTCTCTGATTGTCTTTTCCACAGTCTTCAATCACATCTTGCAGATATTTTTGTACCAGATGATCTTTACTGACTTGTTGATATTGATCTAAGGTGGCGATCCCATCGTTTTGCAGTTGTGCCCCAACAATTTGTAGCTCAATGGGGCGCACTTGTCCGATATCATTGGTTAATTCATTGACGATTTCTGTAATTAGGGGTTCAGGAAGCTGAAATTGAGAGTTTTCAGTTAAACTTTTAATCACTTGTTGTGTCGTTTCTTTGGAAAAGTTGCCTAAACCATAGAGGCTATTTTTGCTTAAGGTATCATTGCCGATCGCCGCAAAATCTTCGATCTCATTACAGATGAGCAGTTTGTGAATATAATCTTCTCTCAGGGATAAGATGACCTTGACATAGGGCGTATTGAGTGCTTGTCCTAAAAAACGCAAAAATTGCGCCTGATGACCCATATCCGGACAGCCAAAAAAGAATTCTTCAAATTGATCGAAAATGAAGATGGTCAGCAAGTTGCGCCGATCATTGGCTGTCAATTGTGCTATTAACTCTTCTATAGAATCAGGTACATGGGGCAGTTCAATTCCTTGTTTGCATAAGGCTTGAGCAAAACCAGTAAACACTTGCCTAAAAGCATGGTTGCAATTATTGTAATTATCTAAATAAACAGTAATAATATCTCGATAACCGCTAATTTTTCCATCTAGAGCGGGTAACAACCCGGCTTGAATTAGGGAGCTTTTCCCAACTCCAGATTCTCCGTGAATCACAATTAACTTATGTTGGGTATCTCGAATTCGTTTGAGTAATTCTTTAATATCGGGTTCTCGTCCCGAAGCGGTGATTTCTTGAGCCATTGGCTCATCGTTGCCTCTGGGCCGTAATCGGGGGCGAATGCGTCGTTGGGGTTGCAATCTTCCCGGCCCGACAAAGGCAATAAAGCGGAATTGTTGCTCGACGGAACGCTGAAATTGTTTGCTGTGAAAGGCTTCTAGATACTGCTCTTCTTGCCAATAGAGCGATCGCAACTCCTCCAATCCCTCTAAGTAAAGTTGCGGATCGGGTTCGGGATCGCTGGCTTTCATCTGCTCTAAGGTGGCGATCGCCGATTTCATCTCTCCCAAAGCGCGGAAACTGCGTCCGAGCAACAACAAGGGTAACCCCTCATACAAGGGTTTGTCCTCTGGAGAGCGATCGAGGGTTTCCAATGCGTTCTGAGCTAAGGTTTGTGCTTCAGGGGCTAACCCCTCCTGTAACCTCAGAGCTGCTAAGAGACTTTGATCCCGTGCTTCTTGAATGGGTGTCTGCTGGTACTCGTGCAGTTTCAGGGAGCGATCGACCACCTGACGCAAGTCCTCCCATTCCCCCAAACGCCACAAAATTTCCCCCAGTTGACCGATAAACTTAGCCACTAGATCCAGTCGCTGTCCTTCATCAAACTTTTGGATTCCCTGTTCAAACGATAACCGGGCTTCCTGCCAATAATGCTGACGTTCGACTCGATGTAAATCCGCTTGCCGACGATGGCAGAGTCCTAAATGAAACAACACCGCTCCCGCACGGATCGGGCGATCGTGATGTTGCCAAAACTGCAAACTTTTCTGATGCAGGGTAATGGCTTCATCGATGCGATCTTTCACATAAGCATCTCTACCCTGAGCAAACGCTAAACCCGCTTCCATTTCTTCAGGAAAGTTCAGTTGATGATGATGAACATAATTCAGGGCTGACTTTAACTCCCCCCGATAATAGGGGCCAAAAATCTCCTCATTTGATAAAAAACAATCTCCTCCAGAGTCCACCACTTGATTAAATAAACGCTCCATTCGCATATTAAGCTGATTAAGTAATTCTGAATCAGCCACCGTAAACAAGGTATAAGTAGACCAACTTTCAAAATCTGGAGCCAAGCGAATCAACTGCTTCATCAAGCCATCATTCACCCATAAAATCATCGGGAATGGGCAATTTTTATGAAACTCTTCCCTGATTTGATTCATACCAGTCAGTAGCTGTTCTGGATTTTGGACTAACTCTAAGCCAAACACCATTAAGGCTAAAGGCGGATCGGTAAGCACTTTTTCTTTAAGGACAGCGAATAATTGGGTTGTTTCCGGTTCAATCTTCAAATCACGAATCGCAACAGTACAAGACTGATGTAATCGCTGTACCATGACTTCCTGCAATGACCGATAATTACAGTGAGCCAAAATTAGAGTAAATTTACCTTGAGAGGCTTCGATTTCCCAAGCCAAATCTTCTACTGATTTTTGGTTATGATTGAAAGGCTCTGAAGCATTTTGAGAAATAGTCATAGCAGAAGTCCTTGATTACCATTGTGCAATAATCGGATTAACATCAAACCAATAGCCTTCGGCATCGCGATATTCATAAACAAATTGCGATCGAATTAATTTTTGATACTCTTCATTCCCCGCTACTCGCTTCGTTACTGCCACTTGATGCAGTAATTCCCACTCTTGATCGTCAATGGCTAAAACCCTTTGATGCCGGTATTTAGATAGGGTTTCTTCAAAATGCTCTTCTTGGAGCGGTAGCTGCTTAGTCCGCTTCAAGGTATCATGGAACAGACGTAAAAAGTTACGCACATGACCGCCACTGATCTCGCAGAGGCGATCGCAGGTTTCGAGGCGATCGAAGACTTCTGTCACTTTTAACCCTCTTTCCCCTTCCAGTAGATCGGGGAAAATTCGCGCTAAAATCAGCTTCTTCAATAAACTCATTCCTTCCTCACACCGACTCCCATCCCGATGCTTAATCGGAATCATCGGTAAAACTTGCACCTCACTCACAAACCGTTGCGTCAACGTACTATACTGATTAGAAAACCGTAGCGCTAAGGGCATGGTATACACCACATGGCAATTTAATGTCCGCAATTGCTCACCGCGATCTACGAATAAATACTCTTGTTGTTGGATCTCCCAATCCTTATTCGCATTCGTCACGCGATCGAGGTTATCCACAATCACCACTAAACCCGCTTTTCCTAACGCCTTCAATTGTACTTGAGCCGGTTCAAATAACTCCTGATTAATCACCTCTAATAATCGGTTCGTGCGCGGTTCCAAATACCCTCGCAACTTAGACCTTGATTCAGGACTTGCCTTCGTTTTATCTGTAATGGCTCCAATCCCCACTTTTAATTGGGCAATACCCGGTAACCCATATTCGGCCTCAACTTTCCCTTCACTACTCGCCGATATTTTTCCTCCCAAGGCCTCAATTGTTCCCGATACTTCGATTTCCGTCTGCAACAATTGAGCCGCTCCTTGCAATAACTGTTTAAACCCTCTCGGTTCCGGAATCTTCAAAGCCTTTAGAGTTTCTAAACTCTCACTCACACGCTGGGCAATACAGAGCAAAATATCCCCCACATCCACATCCCCCATTTCTAAATCTGCACTGGATTCAAAATAGACAACATGGTAGTTTTCTTGCTCTAATTCTAATTTAAGCTTGAGTAACTCCGTTGATTTTCCACTGCCAATATGACCCGTAAATAATTGACAAGTGGGAGTATCCGGATACCAAACCGTAATATTATCCTTGAGTTCTTCAATCACTTCTCCACCCCGGACTGAAGCAAAATCAATGTAATATTTCTTATCTTTTTCTACGTCTTCTGGGCGAGTAAATAGGGTATAACTCGGATCGGTAGCGTTAAAAAACTGTTTAATTTTTGGGTTCATGGCCATTCTCCTGATGTGGCTGTAACTGACCATCTTGGCAAACCAGATGGTAACTGACCCCATACACCCCTAATCTCAGGGTAAACCTCTCTACTCTTGTTGTCGCAGAATCTTACAAAAAATTCATGTTATCCCTTGCTTGTACCCTAGAAGTCTGAGCAACCCAAAACAAAAAAAACGCTCCCCTTGCGGAGAGCGTTTTTTGATTAAATCAGTTTATCAAAACTCGAATTAACCGTTGATAGAAGGAGCAGTTAAAGCTACAGGAGCAGCTTCACCAGCAGCCAAGTCTAAGGGGAAGTTGTGAGCGTTGCGCTCGTGCATTACTTCCATACCCAGGTTGGCGCGGTTGATTACATCTGCCCAGGTGTTGATTACGTGACCTTGAGAATCCATGATGGATTGGTTGAAGTTGAATCCATTTAGGTTGAACGCCATGGTGCTTACGCCCAGTGCGGTGAACCAGATTCCAACTACTGGCCAAGCTCCTAAGAAGAAGTGAAGGCTACGGCTGTTGTTGAAGGATGCGTATTGGAAGATTAAACGTCCGAAGTATCCGTGAGCGGCTACGATGTTGTAGGTTTCTTCTTCTTGTCCGAATTTGTAACCGTAGTTTTGA
>NZ_JAQOSP010000003.1 GCF_030068475.1 Roseofilum acuticapitatum BLCC-M154
CAGCGCTTTGCGCTGTATTGGTGGACAGTAGGAAAAGATCCCCCCTTGCCCCCCTTAAAAAGGGGGGAATAGGAAAGTCCCCCTTTTTAAGGGGGATTTAGGGGGATCAAGATGTCCCACATAACAGCGAAAACTGCTGTATCAGTAAATTTACGTTATTTTTGGATTAAGAAAATTTCTATAACTTTGTTGGTTGCTTAGGGGGTCATACCCTTATTCCCATTTTTCTTTTCTCAGAACATACTAAATAATAGGAGCATTTATGGCCTAGGAAATCCTAGCGCTCAACAGTGAATCTTAAGGGAAAAATCGGTATAAAAGACGAGGTAGTTAGCAATGACCAAAACACTAATGAGCCAAAATTATGCCCAAAAAGCCGAGCGCTGTGTCGAAGAAGGGAACTATGTAGAGGCGATCGCCCACTTTGACCGCGCTCTGATTTTCGATCCCGAAAACATCAACCTTTGGATTCAGCGAGGATGTGCCTGTACCCATCTCCACCACTATCAAAAAGCCCTATGGAGCTTTGAAGAAGCCCTCAATCTTAATCCTCAAGATAGCACCATACAGCTCTTTCGAGGTGTATGTCTCCATCATTTGCAACAATATAATCAAGCCTATCAAAGTTATAACCAAGCCCTTGGCCAAAAAGCCCATAACCCCTTCACTTGGGTGCGCCAAAAAATAGCCTTACTCTGTGAAACCGGAAAAACCCTGGTCTTGACTCAATTCTAGAACGCTTGCGCGATCTATCTATTAGTGCGATCGCCTATTGACTTCATCATGATTCCGTTTGATGCTAATAAAGAACAGCGACCCATCGAAACATAGGAGGCGTTGGTTGTGATTCAAGAGTATCTACAAGAAGCCATGGAAAAAGCGACGTATGAATTCCTGGAAGAAGAAGGATTTTATGGGTCAATTGCTGGTGCGGCTGGAGTCTGGGCAACGGGTGAGACTTTGGAAGAATGTCGCCGAGAGCTGTTAGAAGTGTTGGAAGAATGGGTATTAATTGGTCTTGCTAGGGGGGATGAACTGCCCGCATTTGATGACGTGCAGTTGAAGGTGGAGTTAGTCGGATAATGCCTGTTTTTGGCCCCATATCCCGCCGCGAGTTAATTGCAGCCTTGAGAGCGGCTGGTTTTGATGGCCCTTATTCTGGGGGAAAGCATCAATTTATGGTTCGGGAAAGTTTACGAGTTCGTATTCCTAATCCCCATAAAGGAGATATTAGTAAGGGTTTGCTGAGACGAATTTTAATGCAAGGGGGTATTTCTGAAGAAGAATGGGAAAGTTTGTAGTCTCTGGAAACCTTAAAGGGCGGTGGAATAAACCCGGTTTTTCAGTGTCTGTTATGGTTACTGTAGGGGCAGGTTAACCCATATCCCCCAATTCCCACCAATAACTGTTGTGAACCTGCCCCCAACCCTTCGCGGGGGTGGGGCGGGTTTAGATAATTAATTGGTTTATGTCCTAAATTTGGGTATAACCCGCCCCTACAGATCATTGTTCATTTTTAAATGAGTTATGTAATACCTGCCCCTCATCCCCCTACCCCCTTCTCCCGCAGGAGAAGGGGGAAAGTCCCTCTCCCAAGGGAGAGGGATATAGGGAGAGGGACTTTCCTGTTGCACAACTCATTTAGACTAGCTATAGTCATAAAAGCGATCGCTATCTAAATCCGTCCATTCCCTCCATTGGTCATCTTCCTGATAATGTTGTACCATGGCTTCTGCTTGCTCTTCTAAGATTCGATTTCGCTCGGCTAAGGATAACCTTAAAACGCTTTTTCGGTCAACTTTCTTGTTCGCTGTCTCTTGATACAGGGAATCAATGAAATCAATTGCGATTTGTTGCTTCTCAATGGGCAAAGCGCTCAATTTCTCTATAATTTCCTGTGTTTTGAGAATATTCCTATTCATATTGCTTAACTGGAAATCACACTTCCATAATCATAATCTAAAATAATTTGGTTTTTAATCAGGCGATCGCTGTTCTGGTTACTGTAGGGGCAGGTTAACCCATATCCCCCAATTCCCACCAGCCCTTCGCGGGGGTGGGGCGGGTTTTGGGAATTGATTGGTTTATGTCCTAAATCTGGGTAAAACCCGCCCCTACAGATCATTGTTCATTTTTAATTTTTTCGGCTGTCGCCGACATGAAAATTTTTAATTTTTAATTGATTTGCCTTGACTTTCCCCCCAGTCTCTGCTATTCTAGGATCTATAGTCAGGAAATGTGTCCGCATATATAGTCAAAGAGTAGAACTCGGTTTTTTCCCAAAAAATTTTTCCGCCTTCGGCGGAACACACAAAAGGGCAAAAGTGCAGAGGGCTAGAAAGTCCTGCCCGAAACGAGGGGAAGGACAACCCGCAGCCCGATGTTGTTGTCACGAACGTCGGGATTGTCGTAGACCCGATTCGCGCAACGACAATCCCTCGAATCGCTGCTGTACCAATAACCACCGCGAAGCACTCTTAATTTTGATTCATCGCTAGATAGCCATATACTCCCATCAGTAGGAGCGTTATTATAATTATTATGCCAATGGTCGGCACACCACTCCCACAGATTGCCATGCATATCATACAAGCCAAACCCATTTGGTGGAAAACTTCCTACTGGGGTGGTGGTCTGACGATATTCTCCTTTCGGCTCATCAGCATATCTGTAGTCGGTACTCCCATTATAATTGGCGAGGTCAGTAGTCAGGGTGTCGCCAAAATGAAAGGGGGTAGTCGTTCCGGCGCGACAGCCATATTCCCATTCCGCCTCGGAAGGCAAGCGATAGGAGTTTCCCGTATATCGGGACAGCCGGGCGCAGAATTCCTCGCAATCGTACCATGAAACTTGTTCTACGGGCAAGTTTTCTCCCTTAAAACGAGAGGGATTAGATTCTAGGGTACGATTCACTTGCGGAAACGACGCTACTCTGCGCCATTGCGCCTGGGTAACTTCAAATTTTCCCATATAAAACGGCTGCACCGTCACCGAACGCTGCGGCCCTTCATCATTATCTCGGTCTTTTTCCTCCGGTGGCGAACCCATGAGGAATGTTCCCCCCGGAATAGCGACCATATCTAAAAAGATGCCTGCTCCCAAATTCTCCTGGAAATATTGCGCTTGCCGATTTTCCCGTGCAATAATTTCTCCCCGTCGGTTCACGGTCACGACTTCAAACCGGAAGATGGGCAGTTGGGGTTCCTCTGGTTCGGGTTCTGGCTGTGGTTCCGGTTCGGGTTCGGGTGGTGGTTCCGGTTCAGGCTCTGGTTCTGGACTAATTTCCGGTTCTACTGGTATTTCCGGTTCAACACTCGGTTCTAGTTCTCCTCCCCATCCATCCATCACCGAACGCGCCAACAAACTCCCCACAAATCCCATCCCCACTAAACCCACACCTTGAATGACTCGCCGTCGCGTAGGGTTATTCGATGCTACTGTTGGGCGTGGCGGCGGTGTTGGTGACGGTAGGACAGTCCCTCCTCGCAGTTCTTTCACCTCCTGCAAAGCTTCCCTCGCGGAACTGTAGCGCTGACGAAAGTGCTGATAAACCATTTTCTGCAACACTCGCTTGAGTCCCCGGCTGGCATGAGGCGCAAAGGGTTGCCAAATCACTTCTAGGGTATCTGGGTCATCTTTGAACTGGCTGGGTGACTTTCCGGTTAAGGCTTCTATGGCCGTCATCCCCACTGCATAGATATCGCTGGCTAATTTGGGCTTACCTACTGCTTGTTCCGTCGGCATATATCCGGGTGTGCCAATGGCAATGGTGAAAACCGTTCCCCCGGTGGGAGTTATCTGGGAGAGTTCTTGCTTGACTGCTCCAAAGTCAATCAACACCAGCTTGTTATCCCCATCCCGTCGCATCAAGTTATCCGGTTTAATATCCCGATGAATCACTTGCTTTTGATGGACAAACTTCAAGGGGATGAGCATCTCTTCTAGGAGTTTCAGTACCTGCTCCTCTGACCAAGGTTTTCCCGGTTGTATCTCCTGTCTCAATTCATGACCCTGGATATATTCCTGAACCAGATAAAATTGTCCTCCTTCTGCCACAAATGCCAACAGGCGCGGAATTTGATCGTGATTTCCCAATTCTTCTAAAATTTCCCCTTCCTGGTCAAATAACCGTTTCGCCACTTTCAGACCTTGGGGGTTATTAAACTGGAGCTTGAGCTGTTTCACCACACAGAGGGGATGTCCCGGACGGTGGATATCTCTGGCGAGGTACGTTATGCCAAATCCTCCCTCGCTCAGTTTCCGTTCGATTTGGTAATGACCCGCAAGCACTTGTGGCATGGTTCAATTAAAAATTAAAAATTTTCATGTCGGCGACAGCCGAAAAAATTAAAAATGATTGGGTGGTGGGTGGATATGCCCGACTTTAGTATAGTACCCAGAGCAATTGTAGGGGCGGGTTATACCCAAAACGAGGAAACCCATCCATCAATGTCGTAAACCCGCCCACCCCAACCATTTTGGTTAAATGATGACAAGGGGCGGCAATTGATTGATTCCGGCGAAGACCAGAAACCCGGTTTCTTGAAGAAACCGGGTTTCTAGACAGGGGCGGGTGTTCTAGATTTGAGTATCGCGCCGTTTATCATAGGTTAAGCAATACCATCAAACCCATGCCTTCCCCATTCCCTGGAATGAATCCCTATCTGGAGCATCCAGACCTTTGGTCTGAAGTGCATAGCCGTCTGATTGTGGCTATAGCCGATCGCATTGCACCAACCTTACTGCCCAACTATTATGTAGCCATAGAAAAGCGTGTTTATTTGAGTACCCCAGAAGATAGCGTCCTCATTGGTATTCCCGATGTTTCCGTTATCGCTCCACAGGTCAAATCTACTCAAGAATTAGAACAGAATCCAACTTCAACAGCAACATTGTTGAAACCCGATGAAGCGCAAACAGTGACGGTAGCATTAGCTGAGGAAGTAGAAGAACGGTATTTAGAGATTCGGGAAACCAAAACGGGACAGGTGGTCACTGTCATTGAGCTACTCTCACCGAAGAACAAACGAGCAGGAGAGGGAAAGGAGGCTTATCTGCGTAAGCGCCAGAGCCTTTTGACTCACTCTACCCACTTAGTCGAGATTGATTTACTCCGAGGGGGAAAACCGATGCCAATGCAAGGGGTAATTCAGTTGAAAGACTATCGAATTTTGGTGAGTCGATGGGATAATAGGCCTCATGCCCAACTTTACGCCTTCAATTTACCGGAGGCTATCCCCAAGATTGAGTTACCGTTGCAGGTTGGAGAAAATTCCTTAGTGTTTGATCTAAAACCCATTCTCGATGGGGTTTATGACCGTGGTGGTTATCACTTCCGCATTGATTATAATCAAGCTCCTATTCCTGCTCTTTCTGGGAAACTGGCAGCTTGGGTGAAGACACTCCTAATCTGATATCCATTAAAAATTAAAAATTGGCCATGATATCAAGTTCGCTTATTCATGTCCGCGAAGCGGAAATACCCTAATTAAAAATCCAGGGAGCAAGATGCTCCCACTCCAGCAATATCAAGGGATTAGAGGAGTGCGGGCATCTTGCCCGCTTCTTAACCAATTTTCATGTCCGCTTGCGGAAACTGGACTTGATATGATTCATTGATGCGTAGGGGCGGGTTTACCCAAAATTAGGAAACCCACCCATCAATGTCGTAAACCCGCCCCTGCCCTGTTTCAGGGCTTACGGTTGATTCAAAATCGGTTGAATGGATTGTTCATATTCTTGCCATTCCTGTAACTCCTGGGGAACAGAATTAACCCCTTTTTGCATTAAAATCACCCCATTGATAAAATCAGTGATGCCATACTGGGAAGTCGCCAGGAGATGATGAATTAAACCCAGATGGATGTTGAGAGATTCCCTATCCTCTGAAAATGCCGATTGATAGCGCACTAAACGCCATAAATCCACTACCAGATAATCTACCGTTTCCACCTGCCCATTATCGCCCCGAATAAACACAAAGGGAGAACGGATAATCTCGCGACGACTGGAAAGATGGGGAACAATATAGGTTGTCGCTGAAACACTGGCATCTTCTGGAATTTGACCGATAATTTGATAAATTTCTCGGCTTCTTTGCCACTGTTGGAGGGGAGAGACATAAACCCATGGCTCCACGGCATCGGGCACTATAAAGTATAAGGTGCGATTGGGATTAGCGGCGATCGCCAAAAAAATCGAAGTGCTAAGACATATCGCCCAAAACCGTCTCCAAAAGCGCGTCAAAGACCGAGGTTCACGGGGTTTATGGGGCTGAAAAAAATTATTAAACCCTTCCCCAGCCCACCATAAAATCGTCCCATAACAAAGGCCCGGAACCAAAGCTATAGCATAGCGCACATTAATCGAGAGTAGGGAAGTCGTTTGACCGACCAGTAATTTCAGTAAGGGAAACCCGGCAATAATCCAGGCAGTCGGCGCAACCACAGGCACAAAGGCAAAGGGCAACCATTGAGCAAGAATATACCTAAAGGTCAGGGAAAATGGGGTAAACAATTCGATCGCCAATTTCCCCGGATTCATCAACATCCCCCGAATAATATCCAGAGTTGACGCTTCCTCAGCCTCCGTATATTGGCCAAACTGCTCCAACATAAACCGCTTAGAAATATCATCGGAAAACAGGGGCATGATCAGATTAGTCAATGCCAAAATATACCCAAAACTCAGCAAACACACGATCGCCCCAATCCGAGGAAACCGGCGGCTCAAAATCATATACATCCCCACCCCAAACAAGGCAATCCCCGTATCCTCACGAATGGCTAAAATCAAAGGACACATGAGAGCAAACAGCCACCACCAGCGCTTTTCCATGGCCAGCAGCAGCGTAAACATAAACAGGGGCAACTGAAAATTATCGTGGAAATTACACAGGGTTGGCCCGATTACCGCATGGGCCCCATAATAGCTAAATGTAATCCAGCGAGCTGGAATCGGCTCCAAATACTGCCGAGCAAGCACATATAATACCAGAGCTGCCGCCGAAATTGCCGTCACTAATAATACCGACAGGGTAGCAGCTTGGGGAAACCAAGAATAGAACGGCAACCAGAGCAACAAAGCCGGAGTAAAATGCTGTCCCAACCGGTGATAACTCACATCCGGCATTTCCCCAGCATGAACCACATTCGTCGAAAGCTGAGAAGACAAACTACTTTGGAAAAAATTACCCTGGACTCCATTCCACATCACCTGATTAAAAATGCCCTGATCGTAGGACGAATAGAATGTGAAATGGCGATGCAACACCAGCGCCATACAGACCATCAAAAAAAATCCCCCGACCATCAGCAGGGGTTTCCATTCATCAGCTTGAAGGGGGGTTAGGTTTCGCCCTTGCGGAAAATTGGCAGTCATACCGTCATTCAGGTCTACTTAAGACTTAGTTTGAATCAGTTCCACTTTATAGCCATTGGGGTCTTCCACAAAAGCAATTACTGTAGAGCCATGTTTCATCGGCCCCGGTTCGCGCACCACTTTACCCCCCTTAGCCGTAATTTGCTCACAGGTTTGATAGATATCCTCGACTCCTAGGGCAATATGACCATAGGCATCACCGAGATCATACTGGTCTTTACCCCAGTTATAGGTCAGCTCCAAAACCGTATGATCCGATTCTTCCCCATACCCGACAAAGGCTAGGGTAAACTCTCCTCCCGGATAATCCTTTTGCCGCAGCAGCTTCATCCCTAAAACGTCGCAATAAAAGCTTAGGGACTCTTCTAAGTTTTTCACTCGTAACATGGTGTGCAAAAATCGCATAGTTTAATCCCCTAGTTTCAATCCCAAATACTTTCCAAAATTCAAGGCAGATTGGCTATCCATGGCGTATTCTAGCAAACGTTCCCTAGACACAATAAGGACAACTCTAAGATTATGCCTGAACTCGATACGGCGATCGCCCAAATCAACGCCCGCGAAATTCTCGACTCTAGAGGCCGCCCCACAGTAGAAGCAGAAGTCTATTTAGCCAACGGTGCTATGGGTTTAGCCCAAGTCCCCAGTGGTGCATCGACTGGCAGCTTTGAAGCCCATGAACTCCGAGATGATGACCCCGCTCGCTATGGTGGCAAAGGAGTCTTAACCGCCGTTCGCAACGTTAAAGAAAAAATCACCCCAACTCTAATTGGGGTAGATGCTCTCAATCAACGGTTGGTTGACCATCTGATGATTGACCGGGATGGCACAAGCAATAAGAAAGAATTGGGTGCAAATGCAATTCTCGCCGTTTCCTTAGCCACCGCTAAAGCCGCCGCCGAAACCCTAGGATTGCCCCTATACCGCTATTTGGGCGGCCCTTCCGCCAATGTCCTCCCGGTTCCCATGATGAATGTAATCAATGGTGGGGCCCATGCGGATAATAATGTGGATTTCCAGGAGTTTATGATTGTCCCCCATGGTGCATCTACATTTAAGGAGGCTCTACGCTGGGGTGCAGAAGTTTTTGCATCCTTGAGTAAGGTTCTTAAAGAGCGCAATTTACTGACGGGAGTCGGAGATGAAGGGGGATATGCGCCTAATTTAGAGTCTAACCAAGCCGCTCTAGATATTCTGATGGAAGCCATTAGCAAGGCGGGATATGAACCCGGAAAGCAAGTTTCCTTAGCGCTTGATTTAGCCGCCAGCGAATTCTACGATAATGGAAATTATGTTTATGATGGCTCTTCTCACTCGGCAGAAGAGTTTATCGGCTATTTGGGCAGTTTAATCGATCGCTATCCCATTGTTTCCATGGAAGATGCCCTCTTTGAAGATGATTGGGACAATTGGAAACTAGCGACGGAGAAATTGGGTAATCGCATTCAGCTCGTCGGCGATGACTTATTTGTGACCAACCCCACGCGCCTACAGCAAGGTATCGATCGCTCCGTTGGTAATGCCATTTTGATTAAACTCAATCAAATTGGATCTCTGACCGAAACCATGGATACCATCGCCCTGGGCGCTCGCTCCAGCTATCGTTCCGTCATCAGTCACCGTTCCGGAGAAACCGAAGATACCACCATCGCCGATCTCGCCGTTGCCACCAACGCAGGTCAAATTAAAACCGGTTCTCTCTCCCGCAGCGAACGAATCGCCAAGTATAATCGTCTACTACGCATTGAAGATGAATTAGGCGAAATGGCAGTCTACGCCGGAACCGTCGGTTTAGGGCCCAAGATCGGCTAAGACTCTTGCTGAGAAATTCCCAAAACCCCTAGTTGTAGGGGCGAACGGCCGTTCGCCCCTACAGATATACCTATGGATAGATCTGGGTGTATATTCCAGAATCTGGAGAGGATACTATAGAACAAACCCACTTAAATCTTACCCAATGGTTAATCTCAGCCAAAAATCCATAAAAATATCTCGACTCTATCAAGACAGAGAATTACGCAAAAGTTATGTGGTCTGGCAAGAAGAAGTGCATCCGGAAGCATTACCCGCTCTGGACAGTAATCGGTCATAATTTTTAAGAAAGATTAAGAATTCTTGCATTAAAACCAGAATTACTCATTCAATTTTATTGATCAACCTTTCTACAGGATTGGCCCAAAGTCTGATATATAGTAAATAGTTAAGGAATGTAAGTTTTTCTAAGATTCGGGAGATATACCAAGGTGGCAATTCCTTTATTAAACTACTCTCCAAAAAGTCAAAATGTGCGTGTTGCCGGCTATGAAACCGGTTCCGAAGAGCAACCCATTGTTTTTTCCACGGAAGATCTGCTCTCTGGCAGTGGCCTGGATGAATTAATCTGGGCTGCCTATCGCCAGGTTTATAGCGAACACCAAATGCTCAAGCAAAATAGACAAACCGCCCTAGAGTCTCAACTCCGGTATGGTCAAATCACCGTGCGTGATTTCATTAAAGGTTTAGTCACCTCCGATCCTTTTATGCGTCGGAACTTTGAAACCAATAGTAACTACCGCTTTGTAGAAATCTGCGTTCAACGCTTGTTGGGCCGCGATGTATACAGTAAGCGGGAAACCATTGCTTGGTCGATCGTGATTGTGAATAAAGGTGTAGCCGGATTCGTCGATGAACTCCTAGAGAGCGATGAATACCTGGAAAACTTTGGTTATGACACGGTTCCTTACCAGCGTCGGCGGGTTCTTCCCCAACGGGCAGTAGGAGAAACTCCTTTTAACCTGAAGACTCCTCGGTATGAAGCTTATCACCGTTCTCAGTTGGGCTTCCCCCAAACCGTTTGGCAAAACCAAATCCGCAAGTTTACTCCCCAAGAAAAAGCACCGTCTGCTGGCAGCCCTGTCAGTTTCTTGGATATGGCTAAGTCTATCGGCAGTGCCCGGCCCGGAGGAGTAGGACGGGTTTCAACCGCAACTCTGCCTATTGCGGCTCCTTATCGCAAGTCCTAATGGGTGCTTAAGCTCTTTGTCTAAGGACTTGTAAAAGTTTATTAAATTCTGGGGGTGGTGGAGCAATGGCTTCTATCCACTCCTTTTTTGTGGGATGCTCTAGGCGCAGTCGCCAAGCATGGAGGGCTTGTCCAGAGAGATTAATGCCGAGGGAGCGGTTGCGGCTATAGGTGGCATCTCCGACGAGGGGATGGCCGATAAAGGCGCTGTGGACGCGAATTTGATGGGTACGGCCGGTTTCGAGTTGGAAATGGATGAGGGTGTAGTTACCGAGGCGCTCTTGGACTTGCCAGTGGGTGATGGAAGCACGGCCGCCTTTTTCCACGGGTACGATCGCCATTTTTTGGCGATCGCCGGGATGTCTGCCAATGGGTTGGTCAACGGTTCCGCTTTCGCTGCTGGGGGAACCATGGACAATACCGAGATAGTCGCGACGAGCGGTTTTGTCTTTCAGTTGAGCTTGGAGATGATAAAGAGCGGTGTCGGTTTTGGCGATCGCCAGAGCGCCGGTAGTATCCTTATCCAGTCGATGGACAATTCCCGGTCGTTGCTCGCCGCCAATGCCTTTTAAGTCAGGACAATGGGCTAAAATGCCATGAACTAATGTCCCGGTTTCATGACCTGCGGAGGGATGTACCACTAAGCCAGCCGGTTTATTGATAATTAAGATCTGCTCATCTTCATAGAGAATATCTAGGGGCATCTCTTCCGGAATTAGGTCAATCGGTTCCACGGGGGGCAACTCTAAGGTAATGCGATCGCCCGGTTGTAGAGTCATTTTCTTCAGTTGGCAGACGCAATCGTTCACTTTCACTTGACCGCGATCGATCAATTTCTGGAGACGGGAGCGCGAAAAATCCGGTAACTGCTCCGAGAGATAGCGATCCAGGCGATCGGCTTTCTGCTTGACTTGAAGATCTATCATTTCCGATGAATTCACAATCACAACTATAGGTTTGGCGATCGTCATGGGCAATGGGTAGTAGATCGATAGGATAGCTTGAATCACTACTTTAAAATAAGTGGTTTCTCCCCCTATGTCACTTGAGAAAAAAAGCGGTAAAGTGAAGGTATCCAGAGTTCAAGGGTGCATATACACAATGAATAATCTACCGAAACTGCTCCAGATCCTTTTGGCGATCGCCGCTATCAATAGTGTAGGGTGTTCCCCACGAAACCCAAACATCATGAAACAGAACCTTGCCATTGATTGTTGCCAATGCTGTGATGACGATGGCAATAACTGTAAATGTTGTTTATGTGGATAACCTCTGAATTGTTTAACCCCAAAGGCTAAAGCTTTAGCTATTTTACTTATGAGTCATTCCACTGGCTCTATTTTTATCAGTCATTAAATATACTGAATCTTCAACCCGTTTTAAACTCCTCTGATGCAGTATAATTAGTCAGAAGAATACCATCGCACTTTTGCCATAACTGAACCCCAGCCATAATCCTTATCATTTGTAGGGGCAATTCATCACATTGCCCCTAAATTAGTATTGATAACTATCCACTGTATGATAGCAACAGTAAACTAGAAGATAAGGTCAACCCTTCATAGCAGCCCACGAGAGAAAGCTATGGTTGAACCAATTCTTAGTGAGCAGGTTTAAGGGATGCGGGCAAAGTTGAGCGGCACAATCAAGGGATGGGGTAAAATCTTGCTCACCGCTACTAGCATAACCGCAGCGATCGTTGGGGTGCGGCTGACGGGGGTATTGCAACCTTTAGAACTGGCGGCATTAGATCAAGGGTTTCGCTTGCGCCAACAAGAAGCGATCGACGATCGCATCATCATTATTGGCATTAATGAGGCAGATCTGCAAACCTTGGGCACTTGGCCGATCTCCGATGCCACCTTAACCCAAGTCTTAGAAAAAGTAAAAGCCCAAAATCCCACTGTTATCGGATTAAATTTATACCGCAATTTACCCGTTGAGCCAGGATATGAGGATTTAACGACCCTATTTCGAGCCACTTCTAATTTAATTGGCATTCAAAAAGTCGTAGGAGATAGTGATGGGTTGGCGATCGCCCCCCCTCCCGTCTTAGCGGAACTCGGCCAAATCAGTGCCAATGACTTTCCCTGGGATGTAGATGGTAAAATTCGCCGAGGATTTCTTTATCTTGATGACGATCAAGGCAATACGATCCTCAGTTTAGGCTTTCGTCTAGCCCTATTGTACCTAGAAACCCAAAATATTCTTCCCACCATTACAGAAGACTTTGAGATCACCCTAGGGCAGGCCCAATTTTATCCCTTTTCCAGCAATGATGGGGCCTATATCCACAGCAATGATGCCGGTTACCAAATTCTGCTCAATTATCGCGGTAAACCCGGCAGTTTTATCACGGTTTCTTTAATGGATGTCCTAGAAGAGCGCATTCCACCGGATTTAATGCGCGATCGCATTGTCTTAATTGGTTCCACCGCCAAAAGCTTAAAAGAATCCGTCTTAACCCCCTATAGTAATGAGATCCAAGGCATTCCTCAAGCCATGGCCGGAGTAGAAGTCAATGCCAACTTAATCAGCCAGATCATCAGCGCAGCCATTAATGGCCGCTTATCCATCAAAACCTGGCCCGATATTTACGAATACCTATGGATTTTTTTCTGGTCAATCATTGGCGCAAAATGGATTAGTCAATGGCGCTTAATAGACGATGTTGCCAAACTTTATATTGGTCGAACCACTCTCAATTTTATTATCAGTGCTGCCAGCCTGATGGGTCTAAGTTATCTTCTCTTTCTTCAGGGCTGGTGGATACCCGTTATTCCCTCTATTTTTGCCTTAACCACCTCTGCACTCTTAAAAACAAGTTATACCCTCTGGAATAATCTGAGAAAATCTCAACAACAACTGCAAGAATATCTACGCACCTTAGAAGCCAAAGTTGCTGAACGGACTCAAGAATTACAAGCAGCTAAACTCGCAGCAGATGATGCTAATAAAGCCAAAAGTGAATTCTTAGCCAATATGAGTCATGAATTACGCACCCCCTTAAATGGAATTCTTGGTTATAGTCAAATTTTGATTAGAGATTCTAGCTTAAATTCTCAGCAAGTTAATAGTATCAATATCATCAATCAATGTGGAACGCATTTACTCAATTTAATTAATGATATTCTCGATCTAGCCAAAATTGAAGCGCGTAAGATGGACTTAAACCCTACCGATGTTCATGTTCAATCCTTTTTGATGGGTGTAGCTGAAATTTGTCGCATCAAGGCAGAACAAAAAGATATTGAATTTATTTATAAAATGGATGATGATCTACCAGACACTCTATATTTTGATGAAAAACGCCTCAGACAGGTTTTAATTAATTTAATTGGTAATGCCATTAAATTCACCTACAAAGGGGGAGTGATATTCCATATTTATCGACGCACTCCAGTAATTGGTTTAGATTCTGATGCTATTATTTATCCCCTTGTATTTGCCATTGAAGATAGCGGTGTGGGAATGACTCCTGAACAAATAAAAACTATTTTTTTGCCCTTTGAGCAAGTGGGAAGTAAAAGCCAAAATGCAGAAGGAACGGGTTTAGGGTTAGCGATTACTCATCAAATTATTGATTTGATGGAGGGAGAAATAAAAGTTAAAAGTGAATTGGGTAAAGGGAGTCAATTTCAGATTCTTCTTAACTTGAAAAGTAACCCTTCTAAATGGATTGATAAAAAACAGAAAATCAAACAAAAACCAATTCAAATTAAAGGCATAGCTCCCCGGATTTTAATTGTTGATAATCGTTGGCAAAATCGGGGTATTTTCATCGAAATTTTATCTCCTTTAGGGTTTGAGTTAGCCGAAGCAGAAAATGGTCAAGAGGGCTTAGAAGTCGCGGAAAAATTTAAGCCTGATTTAATTATTAGTGATGTGGGAATGCCGGTTATGGATGGGTTAGAGATGATCCAGCATTTACGACGATTGACCCAATTTCAAAACACGATTATTTTAATTGCATCCGTGCGTGCATTTGCTTCTGATCGAGTTCAGTTTTTAGAGTCGGGTGCTAATGATGTATTATCAAAACCGGTTCAAATTGATGAGTTGTTGGATAAATTAGAGGATTATCTGCATTTAGAATGGATTTATGAAAATCAAGAAATAGAAGGTTATAATTCTCCTGGTTCTGCGGAAGTTAAGGAACAAAAAATACCGGAAAATGTAGAGCTAAAAAGCTTACATTATGCAGCTAAAATTGGCGATATTGAAGCCATTAAAGTAGAATTAGACCGGATTCGAGAACTCGATGCTAGTTATGAAGCATTTGTGATGCAGTTGGAAGATTTGGCAGCGAATTTTGATGTGGAAAGTATTGAGGAACTTTTGCAGAAAATACTGTAAATACTGTTGATGAGTTGAGGATTTTAATTAGAGTAATAAACCTAGGGCGGGCATTGCCCACCCTACTTCTGATATCAATAATTAATGATTCATGCTCTCCAAAAGACTCTTAAATAAGGTTAATCCATCTGTTCCTCCTAAGATGGGATCGCTGGCGCGTTCAGGGTGAGGCATCATGCCCATAACATTGCCTTTTGAATTACAAATTCCGGCGATATCATTCAGGGAACCATTGGGATTTTCGCCTAGATAGCGGAAGAGAACTTGCTGATTGTCTTCGATTTGGGCGAGGGTTTCGGCATCGGCATAATAGCGTCCTTCTCCATGGGCGATGGGGATGGTTACCCTCTGATCTTTGGCGTATAAATGGGTAAAGGAGGTTTGATTATTGTCTACTTTTAAGGTGATACGATCGCAGACAAAATGCAGTCCTTGATTCCGGGTTAAGGCTCCCGGCAGTAATCCCACCTCGGTTAAGACTTGAAATCCGTTACAGATGCCCAAGACGGGTTTGCCTTGATGGGCATGTTCGACGATCGCCGTCATAATGGGAGAAAACCGGGCGATCGCCCCGCAGCGCAAATAATCCCCATAGCTAAATCCTCCCGGTAATACCACCCCCTCCACATCCTCTAACGTCGTTTCCTGATGCCAAATTAACCGAGTTGGGCAACCTAAGCCATCGCGCAGGGCATACACCATATCGCGATCGCAGTTAGAACCGGGAAAAACCACCACCCCAAACTTCACGATCTCTCCTCCCTACTCTGGAATCAAATCAAAACGATAATTTTCAATCACAGGATTCGCTAACAGGCGATCGCACATTTGATCGAGCTGCTCCTGAGCCTCCCTTTCTCCCTCCGCTTGCAATTTCAAATCAATATATTTGCCAATTCTGACTCCTTCCACAGTTTCATAACCCAACTGTTTTAAGCCCGACTCCACCGCCACCCCCGCCGGATCGAGAACGGAAGGGCGCAAAGTGACAAAAATTTTCGCACGATAGGTTTGAGCCACGATTGACTTGCCTTTAGGGTACACCACTTCTAAGAGTACACCCCCTTTCCCCATAAAGAAACTGCTACAGTGAGCAATTGAACTCCTATTAAACATAAATACCCATGAATCCATTCAATCGGCGATCGCTCTTACGCCTCATCCTCAGTAGTTGCCTCCTCCTGCTCCTCTCCCTTCCCTTTGCACCATCCACCCTCGCCCTAGGCGGCAAACTCCCCCAAATTGGGCAACCCGCCCCCTCCTTCCAACTGCCCACCAACACCGGAGACGGAGAAATCGCCCTTTCCGACTACCAAGGAAAATGGGTAGTCGCCTACTTCTACCCTGCCGACTTCACCCCCGGTTGTACCCTAGAAGCCCGGCGCTTTCAAGAAGACTTACCCGAATACCTCAAGCGCAATACCCAAATCCTAGGCATTAGCGCCGATGATATTAAATCCCATGCCGATTTCTGCGACAGTGAAGGCTTAAAATTTCCCCTGCTTGCCGATACCACAGGCGAAGTGAGCAAAGCCTATGGTTCCTGGTTGCAGTTTATCTCCATGCGCCATACCTTTATTATCGACCCCGATGGCATTCTCCGCGCCACCTTTACCGGTGTTCGTCCTGCCATTCACTCCCAAGAAGTTCTCGCCCGTTTGGATGAACTACAGCAACTCAATTAAACCGTATACCGGTTAATCGGAAAAGAGAAGCGGGCATTTTGCCCGCACTCCTGAAATCCATTGATCTGACTAGAGTGGGAGCGTCTCGCTCCCTATATTTTTGATCGTGCTTGAATAGTATGCCTGCTTCTGAAACTATGGATCAAAACTTCAGTTTTAAGTACCAATCAACCAAAGTTTTTGATGGATTTTCAACCTGCTTTCGGCAGTGGCGATCGCAAAACTCCCATTGTCAATTTTTACATGGCTATAGCATCTCCTTTAAGGTTTGGTTTGAAGGAGAGCTAGATCAACATTCTTGGGTGTGGGACTTTGGCGGCATGAAAAGAGCCAAGACTCTCATTGATGGCATGAATCCTAAAGAATGGATGCATTATATGTTTGACCATACCGTGATTGTGGCTGAAGACGATCCTCACTTATCCAGTTTTTATCAACTTCAAGAACAAGGAGTGATTCAGCTCCGGGTACTGCCCGCCGTCAGTGCCGAACAATTTGCCCAATTGGTGTTGACTAAACTCAATGCCTTTGTCCAAATCGAAACTCAAGGCCGAGTCTGGGTTAAGCGCGTAGAATTTAGGGAACATGAGCGCAATTCAGCCGTAGTCGAAAGAAATGAATCTTGATTTCCCCTATATGGGGATCATTTGACTGTAAGACGTTAGTAATTCATCACTCGATAGGCTGGCGCTTTCTTCTTGGGGACTCCATAGTAATTCAAACACCATCAGATATTCTGGAGAAATAGACCCTAAACGTCCCAAAGTTTCCCTTAAGGCTTGGGCAGTGTGGATATCTTTGAATAGGGGTTGATCGTCAGCCGTTCCTACCAACAACGTGACAACTACATAAGAACCCGGTTCAGATAATTCTTGGCTTAAAGCAGCCAATCTTTCTTGAACTGCACCGTTGACATTTACCAAGGTTTCAGAGGTGAATTTACTTCGCTCTTGTAACGAGAGTTTTTCAAATAACTGTTGCGCTTCTTCACGAGAATTTACCGTTTGTGAACTCGAAGCAACATAACACCAGCGATCGCTCCTTCGCATTAATGCCAAAGCTCCCTCTTGCAGCATATCAACCAATCCTTCGTTGCTCTCGGTATCCCCATTCAAAGTTAACTGAGTTAACTGTTCCTGAAGATCCCCCTCTGGAGTCAACAAAGCCACTTGTAACTTACTAACCGTAACCCTATCATTCTCCAACTCATTGCTAGGAGAACGTCGGCTAAAAATCAGGTAAGCAATAAATAGAGCGCCCCCAAGAATAAGTAGCCCCAACATAAAGCCCATCCAGTTCGATGGAGCGGTTCGACCACTCGCATAAACCGCCCCAGTGATTCCCGGATCGGGTCGGTAATGGCCAGGAGGCGGGGCACTATTTAATGGCTCAGATGGCTGTAAATGGCTGCTAGGGGGCGGTGGAGCAAGAGGAGCAGGGGGGGGATCGGATCGGGGCATACCTTCCTCAACCGGGCGGCGATCGCCCGGTATGGGCACAGGAATCGGAACCGGTATCATCGGTCTAGGTGGCGGCGGTGCAGAGTGAACCGGTAGACGAGCAGGGGGAGGCGCAGAAGGGTGTGGGGGTGGAGGTGGTGGAGCAGGTGAGGGTGCAAACGATCCCCCCCGTACTCGTCCCCCCGTACTACTGCTACTCGGAACATTGGGGGAAGATTGACTCGCAGAAGAACCCGAAGTAGGCGTTTTTTTAAGCGCAGGCGTAGAACTCGAAGAACCGCCACTAGAGCTAGAACCCCTGGAACGGGAGCGACTACCACTGGTCGATCGCGAACCGGAGCTAGAACCAAACGAACCGCCCCGCGATCGCCCCCCACTCCGTTTCGCCAAAGCCTCCGTACCGATCTGAAATTCCGTATTGCGCCATGACTCGGATACCGAAAGCGGAAGCCCTTGAACCATCAACCATAAGGCGATCGTCGTGACCAAAAACCGTAATCTAGCATTCAGGTGCATCTTCACCCTACCCTTTGAAGCACATTATCTCCAGTGTGCCTTTTCATCCCCCAACTGTCGAATCGGAAGTGGGCGATCGCCTATTCCCTATTCCCTATTCCCTGTTCTCTCCACGCCTCATACAAATCCGGTCGTCGCTCCTTCGTCCGCTCCACCTGCTGCTCATAACGCCATTGAGCAATTTTGCCATGATCCCCAGAGAGCAACACCTGCGGAACCCTCTGCCCCCGAAACTCAGCCGGGCGCGTATAGTGAGGATAATCCAACAACCCCTCCTCAAAACTCTCCGCCTTCAAAGACTCCTCCTTTCCCACCGTCCCCGGTAACAGCCGCATCACCCCATTGAGCAGCGTCAGCGCCGGAATCTCGCCCCCCGTCAGCACAAAATCCCCCAAAGACACCTCGCGAGTCACCAGACTTAATACCCGCTCATCTATCCCCTCATAATGGCCACAAAGGATTACCAACTGGTCATACTCCCTAGCCCAAGTTTTAAATAATCCCTGTTCCATCCGCTCTCCCTGGGGAGTCATCAACAGCACCTCCCGGCGATCCAACTGGGGTAAAGACTCCACCGCCGCAAAAATCGGTTCCGGCTTAATCACCATCCCCACCCCACCCCCATAAGGTTCATCATCTACCTTATGGTGCTTATCAGTGGTAAAATCGCGGGGATTGGTCAAATAAACCTGAGCAATGTTTTTGGCAAGCGCCTTGCCCAACAATCCTGAACTCAGGGGGGACATAAAAAAATCAGGAAACAGTGTAATGAGATCGAATCGCAAGAGTGGCTCCTATTTAACTGAACGAGCATCACAGAGACAGATTTCCCCGTGATTAGATTGTGTATTGGCCATTAAGCTATAGCATAGAAGATACCCGAAATCCCAGAGGTTGAAGGTCTAAAGGGTTGAACTTCTCAACCCATTTGCTAGTCCCTTGTTGACCGTTTCAGAAGAGAATTGTTTTTTCAACCCTCTCTTCTAACCCCATAAGTCACCATGATGTGTAAAGTCAGTTCCATGTTAAAGTTTCAATCCCAACCCCAATCGCCACAGGCTCCTCGATCGACGAAAACCTCAATTATGATCATTGGTGGTGCAGAAGATAAAATTCATGGTCGAGAAATTCTGCAAACCTTTTTTAACCGCTCTGGGGGGCAAGAAGCCAAACTAGCGATTATCCCCTCTGCCTCTCGCGAACCCCTATTAGTCGGCGATCGCTACCGTACCATCTTTGGCGACATGGGAGCCAAAGATATCATGGTCTTTGATATTCGAGACCGGGAAACCGCCAGCTCTTCCCAATGGCAAACCTTCCTTGAAAACTCTACCGGAGTTTTCATGACTGGAGGAGATCAACTGCGTTTATGTGGACTACTCGCCGATACCCCCGTCATGGAAACTGTACGCCAAAAAGCATTAGCAGGAGAAATCACCCTAGCCGGAACCAGCGCCGGGGCCGCAGTTATGGGAGAATATATGATTGCCGGTGGCGGCAGTGGTGAATCCCCCAATCGATCCCTCGTGGATGTCACCACCGGATTGGCGATCGTTCCCCAACTCCTCGTCGATCAACACTTCCATAACCGCAATCGGATGGCCCGCCTAATCAGCGCCATATCCGCCTACTCAGACCGCATCGGCATCGGTATAGACGAAGATACCTGCGTCATTGTCGAAGGAGATGGACTCTTATCCGTCATTGGTAAAGGAACCGTCACCATCGTCGATCCCGGCAATCTCCTCTTCAACAACGAACACACCGTTGGCGCAACCGATCCCCTCAGTGTCTGTAACCTCAAAGTTCATATCCTTTGCCATGGAGGACGCTACAATATGCACTCAAGAGAAATTATTGTCGATCCCGGTCAACCCGGAAGCCCACCATCGAGCTAAATCCAATCGACACCGGTTAACATTGACCGGAAAACTGTCCAAAGTGAACAGTCTCTTATCCACTATCCCCTTCATGCTTACCAGAGGGTAGAATCAGGATGTCAAAAACCTTAACCAACAACCTGTATCAACCTATCTATCTGTCATAGCAGTTTCCCTACCGCGCGATCCATCTGCCCCATGAAAATCCTCAGAACACTAACTCTACGTGGCCCCAATTACTGGAGTATTCGCCGAACCCAATTGGTGATTCTACGTCTAGACCTAGAAGACCTCGCCGAAAGACCCTCGAATACCATTCCCGGTTTCTATGAAGGACTTACACAAGCCTTACCCAGTTTAGTCGAACACTATTGCGCCCCAGGATATCGAGGCGGATTCCTGCAAAGAGTTCAAGAAGGCACATACATGGGCCATATTGTCGAGCATGTAGCCCTAGAACTACAAACCCTAGCCGGTATGAGTGTTGGCTTCGGTCGTACCCGTCAAACCGCCGATTCAGGAGTTTATCAAGTCGTCTTTGCCTATCTGGATGAAAAAGCCGGTCGATATGCAGGAAGAGCAGCAGTCCGACTGTGCCAAAGCATTGTTGAAACCGGTAGTTATTCCCTCTCAGAATTAGAACAAGATTTACAAGACTTGCGAGAACTGTGGGCAGATGCCGCTCTTGGCCCCTCAACCGATGTCTTAGTTAAAGAAGCTGAAGCCCGTAATATTCCTTGGATGAGACTAAGCGCCCGATTCATGATCCAATTGGGCTATGGGGTACACCAAAAACGCATTCAAGCCACCCTGAGTAATCTGACTGGCATTTTAGGAGTAGAACTAGCTTGTGACAAAGAAGGAACCAAAAAAATTCTCCGAGATGCGGGGATTCCGGTTCCTAGAGGAACGGTGATTGAATACCTGGATGAACTCGAAGATGCCATTGATGAAGTCGGGGGCTATCCTTTGGTGCTTAAACCCCTCGATGGTAACCATGGTCGAGGCATTACCATCAATGTTAAATCCTACGAAGAAGCAGAACTCGCCTATGATGATGCCAGTTCTGCCTCTAAAACCCGTCGGGTGATTGTGGAACGATATTATGAAGGCAATGACCATCGGGTTCTGGTGGTTAATGGTAAATTGGTGGCGGTAGCTGAACGAGTGCCGGCCCATGTGGTGGGAGATGGAAAATCAACCATTGCCGAATTAATTGAAGAAACGAACCGAGACCCCAACCGAGGACAAGGCCATGATAATATCCTGACTCGGATTGAAATCGATCGCAACAGCATGAATTTGCTAGACCGGCAAGGCTACACCCTCGATAGTGTGCCCAGAAAAGGGGAAAGATGTATGCTGCGGGCAACCGCTAACCTTAGCACAGGGGGAATTGCCATTGACCGCACGGATGAAATTCATCCGGAAAATATTTGGTTAGCTGAACGAGTTGTCAAAACTATTGGTCTAGATATTGCCGGAATTGATATTGTGACCTCTGATATTAGCCGGCCCCTGCGGGAAACCGATAGCGTCATTGTAGAAGTGAATGCGGCTCCTGGCTTCAGAATGCACGCAGCTCCGAGTCATGGATTGCCCCGGAATATTGCTGCCCCCGTGATGGATATGCTCTTTCCTCCGGGTAAGCCCTCCCGTGTGCCGATTTTTGCTCTGACGGGAACCAATGGGAAAACTACCACGACCCGCCTCACAGCCCATATCATGAAGCACACGGGGAAAGTGGTGGGATATACAACCACTGATGGAACATATATCGGCAATTATTTGGTAGAGTCCGGTGATAATACTGGGCCGCAAAGTGCAGAATTGATTCTGAAAGACCCAACGGTAGAAATAGCGGTGTTAGAAACGGCTCGCGGGGGCATCTTGCGGAGTGGACTGGCCTTCGATTGCTCGGATGTGGGTGTGGTATTAAATGTGGCAGCCGATCATTTAGGGCTGGGAGATATTAATACCATAGAACAAATGGCCCAAGTCAAAGCGGTGGTTGCTGAAACGGTTAAACCGGATGGCTATGCGGTACTGAATGCGGACGATCCCCTGGTTTCGGCTATGGCAGAACGCTTAAAGTGTAATGTGGCCTATTTTTCCATGGAAGCGGATAATCAGGTGGTGAAACGACATACCTCTAAAGGGGGTATCGCGGCAATTTATGAGAATGGCGATTTACTGATCCTCAAAGGAGAATGGAAAATGAGGATTAGTAAAGCGGTAGAGATTCCCATGACTCTGAAGGGAATGGCTCCGTTTATGATTGCTAATGCGTTAGCGGCAAGTTTAGCTGCGTTTGTTCACGGGGTGAGCTTGGATCAGATTCGGGCAGCTTTAAGTACGTTTGAGGCTTCATCAAGTCAAACCCCAGGACGGATGAATTTATTCGAGATTGGGGATTATAGTGCCTTGATCGATTATGCCCATAATGCCCATAGTTATAAGGCTTTAGGGGAATTTGTGAAAAATTGGCCGGGAGAGCGGATTGGGGTAGTGGGTGGCCCTGGAGACCGCAGGGATGAAGATTTTATGCTGCTCGGCGAGCTGTCGGCGGAGATCTTTGACCGCGTTATTGTTAAAGAGGATGATGATACGCGGGGGCGGCCTCGCGGAGATGCGGCCGATTGGATTGCTAAGGGGATTGAAAAGAGCGATCGCCCGTGCAAGTATGAGATTATTCTCAATGAAACGGATGCTGTTAATACGGCTTTAGATTCGGCTCCCAAGGAGAGCTTGGTGGTGATTTTGCCCGAAACAGTCTCGCGGGCGCTTCGCTTAATTGAGAGCCGTCTCCCTTCTAAGAATTAGGATTTGGGCGAGTCAGAGGGGTTGGCTTCTGAAAGAGGGTCAACCTCGGCTTCTGGCTCATGATTCATTTCTTCTTTGAATCCGCGAATGGTTTTGCCCATGGCTCTACCCATTTCGGGGATTTTTTTGGGGCCAAAAATGAGTAGGGCTACTACAGCAATAATGCCAATTTCCGGTAATCCGAGACCAAACATAGGGGTTTCCTAAGTGCTAGAGTTGAAAGTTACTGATGCCAATCCTAGGTTATGGGTTTTGGCCAATCAAGCAACCTGGTATACTGATATGCTTAAAGGTTAGCATCCTTTGGAAGTCCCTTGCTGATGTCTTGAATGGGTGAAGGTCTGGTTATGTCAAAAGTGGTATTGAGAGAGCAACAACATCCCCTGATTCGGCGTTTGGCCGATACTCTAGAGCAGGTTTGGCATTCTCTTTTGGATCTCGAACCCTATGATTTGCCCGGAGAGTTGGGCTATGTTGAGGGACGACTGGAAGGGGAGAAGCTAACGATTGAAAATCAGTGCTATCAAACGCCGCAATTTCGGAAAATTCATTTGGAGTTGGCGAAGTTGGGCCAGGGTTTGGATATTCTCCATTGTGTGATGTTTCCGCGACCGAATTATAATTTGCCTATGTTTGGGTGCGATTTGGTGGGGGGTAAGGGCCAGATTAGCGCGGCGATCGCCGATTTGTCTCCTGTGAGCCAGAACCGGACTTTACCAGATTCTTATTATCGGGCGCTGCAATCTTTGCCCAAATCAGAATTTGCCCAACATCGCCAACTCCCCCCTTGGGCGGATATTTTTTCTGAGTTTTGTTTGTTTATTCGCCCGGAAAATGAAGCGGAAGAGCTTCAGTTTGTGCAACGGGTGGAGGCATTTATGAAAATTCATTGCGCCCAAGCCGCAGCCGCTCAACCCGTTTCAGAGGGAGAGCAAAAGACGATTTTGGCGGGTCAACGCTATTACTGCACCCAACAACAGCAAAATGATAAGACTCGCCGGGTGCTAGAAAAGGCATTTGGCCGGGAATGGGCAGATAATTATATGAATCAGGTGTTGTTTGATTATGTGGAAACTCCGGAAGATTGTGTGGTTTAAGCGCCTTGAATGCTGCTAAAATTCGGACTTCAGATAGGTTTGAATGACCTGAAGCTCGGTCTCTGTGGGAGCGCTCCGGTGATGGACTTCTTTGAGAAATCGTAGGCTCTCCCAGAGTTCGAGACCTTGGTGACGACAGAGATAGGCAAGACAGACGGTGGGCGATCGCTCAATGGCTGCGAAACAATGGATATAGAGGGATTTTCCTTGCTCTAGGGTTTGCTGAACTAGCTTAACGGCTTCGCCTAAGTCTTCCGGTGTCATTGGCTCTTGATAGTGGCTATCGGGTAAAGGATAGGACAGACAATCAAATTGATCCCTAAATTCGGGCAGGATCGATCCTTCGGTTTCGGGACAAAGGGAGAGAATCGCTTGAATTTGTTCTTGCTGCAAATGAGCATAATGCTTTTTCTCGGTGGGTAAAGGCCCGATCGCCAATTTGCCCGGTAAAACCCAATGACAACAAAACCGATCTTTGCCGGTTGAACGTTGTCTGAGAGAGGGTTGAGTTAATTTCTTCCAGAATGAAATCACGATAGTTGATAATTATTGATAATTTTAGATCCTGAGTATAATCAAGGGGAGGACAAAAAACTCCGGAATTTTAGCCCCTAAAGGTGATGTAGTAGTCGTCAACACCCTTGGCGGGTTGAGTGTTAAACTATATCCCCATAGTATACGGTTGAATCTTATAAAAAGCATATATGACTAAGTTGATGATGGCAGAGGCGATCGCCCAGAAAAACTCAAAGCGAAGAAAAACCACAGGGGGAAAATGGATACGCTCGGTAGGGGCGATCGCCTTAGCGAGTGTCCTGACTTGCAGTAGTTTCCCCTCCCTAGTCTTGGCTCAAAGCCTAAACGCTCCCGTCTCCTCTCCCTTACCCGTAGATGAAGGCTATACCTTGGGAGCAGGCGATCGGCTCAAAGTCGATATTTTTAATGTCCCCGAATATAGTGGCGAATTTTTAGTCTTGTCCGATGGTTCCCTAAATTTACCCCTCGTAGGAGCCATTCAAGTTCAAGGTTTAACCTTCCCCCAAGCCTCGGATAAAATTGCCACCGTCATGTCTCGCTATCTGCGAAACCCCATCGTCACCCTCAGCTTAATTGGGGTACGCCCCGTCAAAGTCGGTATAGCCGGAGAAGTCTATCGTCCTGGCGTATACTCCATGTCCTTAAATGGTAATGAAGAAGTGGCCATACCCACCGTTACCCGTGTGATTGATTTAGCCGGAGGAATCACCCAAGCCGCAGATATCCGACGGATTCAAGTGCGCCGTACCCGTCCCAGTCAGCAGGGAAGCGATCAAATTATCACCGTAGATTTGTGGAAATTACTACAAACAGCCGATCTCAGTCAAGACATCCTCCTAAGAGATGGCGATAGTATTTTTATCCCCACTGCCACCGATGTGGACTTACAAGAAAGTAGTATTTTAGCCAGCGCTAGTTTTGCCGGTGCAGACTCAGGCCCCTTAAAAATAGCGGTTGTCGGCGAAGTCAAACGTCCCGGCCCCTACACCATCAATAATGACTCAGAACAAAACGATGTGACCGTCACAGCCGCCATTCAATCAGCCGGTGGCATTACCGAACAAGCCGATATTCGCAATATCCAAGTGCGCCGGTTAACCAAATCTGGACAAGAGCAAATCGTTGATGTGGATCTATGGAAATTGCTCCAAGAAGGGGACTTGCGCCAAGATCTTCCCTTACAAGAAGGGGATACCATCGTCATCGGCATGGCAACACAACTGAGTCCGGATGAAGCCACGGAACTCGCTTCAACCAGCTTTTCCCCAGAATTGATCAATATCAATATCGTTGGAGAAGTGATCCAACCGGGTAGAGTAGAGGTTCCACCCAATACGCCCTTAGCCCAGGCTTTATTAGTGGCAGGCGGATTTAATAATAATGCTAGAGAACGTTCTGTGGAATTAGTCCGTCTTAATCCTAATGGGACGGTCACCAAGCGACAAGTTTCCATTGACTTTAGTCGAGCGCTGGATGAAGAAAATAATCCGGCTTTGCGTAATAACGATACAATCATCGTGTCTCCGTCCCGTGTAGCTGAATTGGGCAATGCCGTAAGTCCGATATTTAATGTCATAGGAACTGTAGGCGGAATCTTTTCGATTCCCAGAACGGTGTATCGTTTATTTGATGGTTTATTCGATGGTTTCTAATGACTAGCTTTAATTGATCAATTTTAATTAATCAAACCATACTCCTAGGCGATCGGTTTTATTGCTACACTGCTGTCAATTGAGAGGTTCTGAAATCCATGCAAGCTGGTACTCCCCCTAAATCTAATCAAAACGGACATAACTCAAACGGCAACGGCCACAACGGTTATAAGCCGTATCCGGTAGCCATCCCTGCTCTTCCCAATGCATCGGAGACGGAGGAATTTGATCCCAAGCAGTTGTTGGTGATTGCTCGTAGACGCTGGCTGCCCCTGGTGGGAGTGGCGATCGCCGTTACCGGAGCAATCTGGGCCTGGACGCTGACGCGCACCCCCGTTTATCAAGCGGATTTCCGGATGTTGGTTGAACCCATTTCAGAAGATGATAATTCTAAGGAATTATTACGGTTAGGGTTCGGGCCGAGCTTTGACTATGCTACTCAAATTGAAGTATTGCGATCGCCCACCCTGCTAGAACCCCTAGTGCGAGAACTCCAACAAACTTATCCCGACATGACCTATGGGGAATTAGTCGGAAATTTGACCATTCAACAGGCCCTAGGTGACCAAGAACGATACACCAAGATCCTAAATATCTCCTTTCAAGGAGACGATCCTCAAAAAATTAAAGACGTTTTAGACACCTTACTCAAAGGCTATTCTCTCTATGGTGTTCAACTGCGGCAACTCAGTATTCAACGGGTTGTGCAATTTGTCGAAGAACAACTCCCCGTTATCCGCGAGCAAGTCAACTCATACCAAGCCGAACTAGAAGCCTTTCGGGAACAACATAGCGTCATTGACCCCGAATTTAGAGGCAATGATATTTCTCGCTTGCTTACCGACATTAATAAACAACAAAAGGACGCACAAACCCAACTAGCCGAACTACAATCGCTGTATGTCGTCCTGCAAAGGCAATTAGGAGCCTCCCCAGAACAAGCCCTAGCAGAAGCAGCCCTTAGTGAATCCTCTCGATATCAACAACTGCTCAACCAACTCCTAGAAATAGAAACCAAGATTGCCGAAGAATCCGTTCGTTTTCAGCCCGATAGCCCCAATATAAAAGTTCTCCTAGAGCAACGACAAAATCTATTACCCCTAATTAACCGAGAAGCTCAACGGGTCGCGGGCGATCAACCCATTCCGGGCAATAGTGGACAATTAGCCCCTATTTCCGTAGACTTAAGTAAACAATTGGTAGACACAACCAATCAGATCCAAGTCCTACAGGTACGTCTCTCGGCCTTAGCTCAAGTTGAAACTCGCCTGAAAGAAGAATTCTCCATTATTCCCGGTTTGGCCAGAGAATATACCGATATCCAACTGAAACTCGAAGTAGCCACCCAAAGCCTAGCCCGACTACTCGAAACTCGGCAAACCCTACAACTGGAGGCGGCGCAAAAATCCGTATCTTGGGAAGTTCTTTCTCAACCCTTCCAACCTGGAGCGCCCATTTCTCCCAATGTGCCCCGTAATATAGTCTTAGGCCTCTTCGCCGGAACCTTAATGGGATTAGGGGCTGCCCTATTGTCCGAACAACTCGATAATGCTTTCCACTCTACCAACGACCTCAAAGATCTGACGGGCTTACCCCTATTAGGGATTATTCCCTTTAAGCGAGGCTTGAAACCCATTAGTGCCCCAGAAACGGTTAGGGCGAAAGTGGCAGCAGGCTCGGATCATGAACCGACTCCAGAACAAGCACCAAAACGTCCTCTCAATCTGAGCTTAGGAGCCAAGGGGACTTACTATAATTCCTCTCCCTTCCTAGAGTCTTTCCGCTCTCTGTACACCAATATTCGCTTTCTCAGTTCCGATACACCGATTCGTTCCTTGGTGATTAGCTCTTGTTTACCCATGGAAGGAAAATCGACTGTATCGGTTAATTTAGCGCGATCGGCCGCCGCCATGGGTCAACGGGTACTCCTTGTTGATGCTGACTTACGCCATCCCATTCTCCATAGTCGGTTAGGGCTACCCAATCTACGGGGATTAAGCAATATTATCACCAGCGAAATTGACCCCCGTGAAGTCATTCATGCTGTTGAAGATCATTTCTATATGCTCACCTCTGGACAAGTGCCCCCCGATCCCATCAAGCTATTGTCCTCTCGCAAAATGCAGCATCTGATCGAACAATTCCAAACGGAATACGATCTTGTCATTTATGATACTCCTCCCAGTTTGGGATTAGCGGATGGTAGCTTGCTTGCCAAGCGTTCAGATGGAATTCTGCTTGTGGTTGCTCTCGGAAAAACCGGGCGCTCTGAACTCAATCAAGTCTTAGATAATCTGAAAATGTCCTATGTATCGGTTCTGGGCATTATTGCTAATGGAGTTAAAGGCTTTGCGTCCGGTGTAGATTATTATTACCGAAACTATACCCCCAATGAAGACTAAGGGGTTCAATATGGATTCAAATTAGCAAGACATCAACCCTCAATAAACTTGTTGGTTGATGTTCGGGAAGGTTGGACTTTGGAGGGAAACTTAAAACTCTTTGAACTTCACTAGCCTTCCCATATTGACTTTGCTTTTCCATTCGGGATCGACGGTTAAGACTTCTCCATATTGTTGGGCAATGCGTTCTGGGGTAAAGTGGGTTTCTAGATAACGACGACCTTGGCTGCCCATAAATTCGGTTTTTTCCCGATTAGTAGCCAGCTCTCGAATAAACTGGGCTAATCCTTGAGAATCTCCATTATCAAAGGCTTGACCAAAATTGACTTCGGATAACATTTGACGGAGATAGGAATGGGACTCACAAATGGCAGCCACTGGGCGACCGGCAGCTAGAATGCCATAGAGTTTACTGGGAGCAACTAAACCTTCCATACCGGGACTAATGCTGACTAAGGACAGGTCGCAGGCAGTCAGGGAGTAGGGTAAGCATTCTTTGTCTTGATAGGGCAAGAAGGTGATGTGATTGAGTCCTAATATTCTGGCTTGTTCTTGACAGGCTTGATATTTGGCTCCATTACCAATAAAGACAAATTGGATGGGTTCATTTTTGAGGTGTTGGGCTGCCTCTAAGATAGTGTCCATATCATGGCAGCGTCCCATGTTGCCTGAGTAGAGAACGCAGAATTTTTCGACTAGGTTATGTTGATGGGCAAACCAGTTTTCTGATTTGGGAATGGGGACAATATGATGGGGGTCTGCCCAACTGTGAATGACCGCGACGCGATCGCCAATTTCTGGACATTGGGCAAGCACTCGGTTTTTCATGCTTGAACTGAGAACAATCACTGATTTGGCTTTGCGCCACACTAAGCGATTGACCTTATTCCAAAGCTCGACTAATTTATGGGTTCTGGAAATAACTTTGAGTTCTACAGCGACATCCGGATAGAGATCGTAAATGAGGCAAACATAGGGAACACCAAAACAGAGGTTGGCTAAATACCCTAATAGGGGTAAGAAGGGCGGGGCTGTTGTGACTAATAAGACATCTCCACGACTAGCGGTTTTCAGTAAGTGGAGTCCAGCCCGTAAACTGAAAATCAGACCATTGATCGCTTTGCCTCGAATGCGTTGTGATAGGATTCGGGTAGTTCGCGATCGCCGCACAGATAAGCGATCGTTTTCTTCTAATGTAGGAGCATCCTCTTGGCCAAAGGCATATCCGGGCTGTCCAGTAAAAATATGAACTTTCATCCCCTGACGACCCAGCTGATTGGCCAGTTCTTCAATCAGTTGGCCTGTAGCGGCATAATCTGGGGGATAATACTGAGTTAATATGGACAACCTTGTTGAATAGGATGCTTTTTTACCATTTTGGCTCGTATTGATTACGCTTAGATTCTGACTAAAAGAGCGATACAATTTAGAGTCCTCCTCAACAAGGATAAGGTTTAAATCTCTTTGCTTGGGTTATTTTTGTGTGGGCTATATATAGACTTCACACTCTCTTTTCCCAATTCCAGTTAAAAGCGCTCGATTTAGGATAATTTATTTAACACAGGATGGCAACCGATCGCCCAGTTGCAGATGTTGACAAATCAGAGTCGCGACAGCCTGGTTACCTTGTTCATTGAGATGTACACTATCTCGAAAGAAACTATCAATCACCGATGGACTTAAACTAGACCAAGCTTGATAAACATCAATCACTGGGATATTTTCTGACTCTAACAACGCCAAAAACTCTGGATAATACGGCGGAGTTTGAGGAGTCGGAATGAGATCGAAGTGATTGGGTGTAAATAGCACCATTACAGGAATATTTTGGGCGCGAATAAACTGAACCATTTGCTGAAAAGTATTCATATTTGCAGCAAACTGTGCTTGGGGTTGAAGTTGTGGTTTAGGAATTTCTGAGCTGGGGGTATTTAAGGGGAGATAACCCTGGATTCTCGGCCAAGCATATCGACTCCAAGCTTCTGAAATAGCCAAGACAGGAGGACGATCCGGGAAGTAAATTGAACCTACAGAATCACTGGTACTTGTAGGTTGTAATAAATCATGGACTCCAATTTGTAGAATCACTAAATCGCTGTCAAACAGACCAAATTTTTGTAAATATCCCCATTGATTTCCCAATCCCCAAGATCCAGATGAAGCATTGAGAACTTCTAGGGGATAACCAGAGGTTTCGAGCTTGAGTTTAAACTGTTCAGAAATAATATCCGCTTGATCGGTTGGATTGCCACCATTTAAGACTGAATCCCCTACCATTAAAACTCTTAATGTTCCTTGGGGTGTTTCAGGAGTGATAGGATTAGAGCGTTGAGAATACTGATTATAAATAATCGTTTTACCAAAGCGCCATAGGTGCTGATTGGGTTGAAAACGATATCCTGTGTCGCGATCAGCTTGTACAAGAGCGGGTTTCCCTAAACCTAAGCCTAGCCTTAAAAACACTTCAACGATCAGAAAAAAAGCTAAAATACCTAGAGGAATTCGATAAGGCGATCCTTTTTTAAATAGATGGGAAAAATTCATGAATTTAAATATATTTTGATTCCATTAATTTTAGATTCACCTCTAAGGTTCTAGCTTTTGTTTTTACAGATCCAAAGAACTGTACTATTAAATAAGTTACCTAAAATAGGAAATGGAGAAAAGACTTTTTGCTCCAGGGTTAGTCTTTGATTTAAAACGTCTTCTAAATCCCGATAATCAAAACCTTTATGGGCGCGATAGGATGATTTTTGGGCATGGGATGAAGGGAAGCTTTTGCAATCCCAAAGAATGGCCGCAGAAAAGAGTTCCTTGGGGGTATAGCGCTCATAGCCATATCCGCCTTTGAAGTTGGCTAAATAGCGTCCAGTTTGTTTAACAAATAGGGAAGGGCCAACTTCAATGGGAACAGAAATCACAATTTTGGCATTGGGTTTACAGAGGGGTAAAATGGTGTCGATAATCAGGGCAGGATCGGGGACATGCTCTAAAGTTTCGGTGCAAAAAACTAGATCGAGACTTTGGGGAGAAATTAGGGTGTGAGTTTCTGAGGGGAGACCCAATTTAAATCCGGGGATCTCTTTTAAGGTTTCTTCAGATGCAGTGAGCATATCTGGAGAAATATCAATACCAAAACCTGATTGAATGAAACCTTGTTCATAGGCCGATCGCAGTAACCATCCATCCCCACATCCATAGTCTAGGGCGCAGAGATAATTTTGATTTCCCAGGGCATTAAGAACAGCTTTAAATCTAGATTTATGGGCAACACGAGTGAGGGTATTTCCTTTTTCTAGAAGACGTTCTGAGTAAGACATAAAAGTAGGAGAGTTTGAAGTTTAGGTTAGTTTACCACAAGGAATAGAACGGGATTAGTGTCAAGGCTTTAGTGGATCAATGCCATAGATGGGCGGATGATGAGCCAAATTGACTCACGCCCAAGGTTAGCCTACATTAGCATTAGCACGTATTCCTGATGTTCTTCATAGTTCTGTGCATCATTTAGGGCCAGAGCCTCAATCTAGACATCAGTTACTACTTATACCCAAATCCTTGGGGAATAGGGTTAGGTTACAGATACTCCGTCAAATCATCGTCAACTATAGCTTTAATATCTTCAATCTGGCTACCCTATATAAGATATGGGGCGAGCCATGGCTAGAAGTAATGAGTTAATTTAAGAAATATTGCCGCACCATGTCTGAATCTATCATCGATCGCATCCAACCCCCCCTCGAACACATCCCCCCTCAATTCAACCCCCTTGTCCTCAAAGGTATACAACTGATTTTGCCCCTGTGGTTACGCACCCAGTGTCAAATCAGCCAACTTCACACCCACAACACCCTCACCCTTGCCCAGCTCTATCATCAATTTCAGCAACGCCAAATTCGCCTCATTCTCGCCTTTCGCCATCCCAGCACCTATGACCCCTATTCCATGGCTCATTTGCTCTGGAGTGCCGTACCCCAAACCGCTAAACAACATAAAATTCGCCTAAAAGCACCGGTTCATACCCATTTCATGTACGATCGCGGTATTGCCATTTGGGCCGGAAAACTTGCCAGCACCATTTTTTCTCAACTGGGGGGTACATCCATCCAACGAGGAAAACTCGACCGAGAAGGCCTAAAATGCGCCCGCTCTTTACTCCTTGATGGTCGTTTTCCCCTCACCTTAGCACCCGAAGGAGGAGTGAACGACCATAGCGAACTCATGAGTCCCTTAGAACCCGGAGTGGCTCAACTCGGATTTTGGTGTGTAGAAGACTTACAAAAAGCCAACCGAGCCGAAAAAGTGGCCATTCTTCCCATCGGTATTCGTTACTCCTTTACCCAACCCCCATGGGAACAACTGGATCGGCTCTTAAATGCACTCGAACAGGATTTAAGTCTACCTCCCTTGAGCAACTCTTCACCAGAGACTATTACTCAAGTTCGTTATACTCGACTGCTGAGAATTGGTGAAAATTTACTCTCTCTCATGGAATCCTTTTACTACCAATTTTATGATGTTAAATTTGAAGAACTGCCAGACCTAAAAGACCCCAATCAAAACTTTTCCCAACGCCTAAACCGGTTACTAGAAAATGCCCTTCAAGTATCTGAGGATTACTTCAAAATTAAGCCTAAAGGATCGTTTATTGACCGATGTCGGCGCTTAGAACAAGCCGGTTGGGAACGGATTTATCGCTCTGATATTGAAAGTTTATCCCCTGTGGAATCTGGGTTAGGGAATTGGGTTGCCGAAGAAGCGAGTTTACGCATGGGTCATATGCGAATGGTGGAGCGCGTTTGTGCAGTAACGGGGAAATATGTGCGGGAAAAACCGACGGCCGAACGGTTCGCCGAAACCCTATTAATTTTGTGGAAAACGATCGCCTGGATTAAAACTGGAAAAGTTGATGCTCGCCCCAATTTAGGGTCATTAGAAGCAACGCTCACAGTAGGAGAACCTTTATGGGTTAATGACCGATGGGAAGATTACCAAAACAGCCGCCGTCAAGCCGTTTCTAGCTTAACTCAGGAGTTGCAAGTTGCCTTAGAAAAGTTAATAATTTCCTAAGTTAAATCTGTACTCAACGATACGTTATAGGATTGCTCTCGATCGCCCCTTTTGCTATACTTTCTAGCAACATTTAGGTTATATAAACTGTAAACTCCTATGACTGTTCAAGGCGAACCTTTTCGATTTTCAGCAGGTGATAATCTCCATTTAGTCCGCTCTATACCCTCTGCAAGTTCAGAGTCAGAGTATTTTGACTACTTTGCCTATGGATCGTGCATGTGTCCTGTCGATCTTCAGCGCACCCTAGGAGAACCAACCTATCCTTATGTTGTTGGTCAAGCTACTTTACCTGGATATCGTCTAGGATTTTATCGCCGTTCTATCAAACGTAATTGTGGTGCTTTAGATGTAGTTCCCGATCCACAAAGATCGGTAGAAGGGGTACTTTATCGACTGCCTTGGCGCTTAAGTGAATTGCTGGATATTCGGGAAGAAATTCCCCGCAATGGGTATCGCCATGAAACGGTGGAAGTGTACTGTGAAGGGAAGCTTTACAAAAATGTGCGTACCTATGTGGTGGTGGACAAGTTACCAGAAGAATTGGCTCCCAATGATTGGTATTTTAATGTGGTCATGCGGGGGGCAATTACTTGCGGATTACCGGAAGAGTATTGTTGGGATTTATTTAACCATATGCATCGCCTGCAAGCGACTCAGTTCAGGCGATCGGCTTAGGGAGATGGGGAGAGGTGAAGAGAGTGTAGGGGCAAAAAACCTTTCACCCCTACGGATTTGAATCACTATTTGAGTTCAAAACTCGTGCCGCGATAACAGCCTTGAAAAGAGGTGAGAGGAATTTGGGTACGGTGTTGTAATTGAGCGACTAAGGATTGACTATTGGCAGTGGCGGATGCTTCGCCCCAATTGTAGTGAATCATGCCCAACATATTGCCCGTTTGATGATAGCTGTATTCTTCTACGGGAATGCCTTTTGCGCCGGTAATGGTTTGGTCGTAATAGCCATTAATGACAATTTTCTCGATTTTCACGCCGGGAGCGGTGCTAATGTTCCATTGTACGGGTTCGTAGGCGGAGAGGGCGAGGGTGATGGGCCGATCGCGTCTTTCAACTCGAATATCCACTTGTCCGGTGGGATGATAACCACCACTGTGATCCCAACGGGCTTCATAAATACTGATTAAGTGTAATTCGCGATTTTGGACTCCAGCGGCCACATATCCGGAAAAATCCCCGCTTCCTCCCACACCACAGCTATAACCGGGGCTAAAGGTAGTAGGGGTAGGGCTTTGGCTCAGTTGCTCTTGCAGCCTCGGTTTGAGCCATGTCCAAGCGGCAAACCCAAGGCCAGCAACTAAGACCATACCCACACCGACGGGGAGAACGGTTTTGAGTAAACGGGCTGCATCAGATTGACCCCATTGATTGAGGGTTTGTTTTAGGGTGTCTGCGGTATCTTGAATGGGGTTGGTATTGCCATCAAGCTGGGCGAGTAGGTGTAAGCTTTCTGGGTTGTCGAGTAAGCTTTGAATGGCTGTACCTGCACCCACATAACACTGGCGGGAGGTGCGATCGAGCAAGAGCCAATTTTCTTCTTGTTCCAGATGGTAGGGTTCAATGATGGGGTGGACTTGACTATGTTGGAGAAAGACTTGCCAGGCGATCGCATGACCTGCACCGACATCATCACCATCAGTATACATGAGTTGTCCAATATCACTATCCCAGTGCCAGGCAACCCAACGGCGATCGCCACTATAACCAAGAGACTTTTCTAACTGAGCATGGGCCGTAAGATTAATTCGTTCAACTAATTTAGACATAATAATGATGTTGTGGGGTAAGGACTTGGCTTTGTTATACGTTAACCTGTCCTTCTTTCCGGGCCAAGTGTTGGCTCAATTAAAAATGAACCATTGTGACGGCTGATTGACATACTCCCCGCGCTGAAGCGACGGGGATTCTAACTCTCGGTTCACTGAAGTCCACTTGCTGTTTCAGGTTTCCCCTCGACAGTAGAGGCGGTCTTCTCCCCGATCTTTCCCTCTTTCGAGGCGGATCGCGTATG
>NZ_JAQOSP010000004.1 GCF_030068475.1 Roseofilum acuticapitatum BLCC-M154
CCTTGATATTACTGGAGTGGGAGCATCTTGCTCCCTGGATTTTTAATTAGGGTATTTCCGCTTCGCGGACATGAATAAGCGAACTTGATATGAAGAAGCGGGCAAGATGCCCGCACTCCTCTAATCCCTTGATATGACTGGAGTGAGAGCGTCTCGCTCCCTGGATTTTTAATTAGGGTATTTCCGCTTCGCGGACATGAATAAGCGAACTTGATATGAAGAAGCGGGCAAGATGCCCGCACTCCTCTAATCCCTTGATATGACTGGAGTGGGAGCGTCTCGCTCCCTAGATTTTTAATTAGGGTATTTCCGCTTCGCGGACATGAATAACTGAACTTGATATGAAGAAGCGGGCAAGATGCCCGCACTCCTCTAATCCCTTGATATTACTGGAGTGAGAGCGTCTCGCTCCCTAGATTTTTAATTAGGGTATTTCCGCTTCGCGGACATGAATAACTGAACTTGATATCATGACTCACCAGCGCCCAGCATTATATTGCATCGTTTGCTCTAAGCGAGGTAAAGCATTCGTCGCCGATTCCCGCACATAACTATCCACCGATTCATCATTCGCCAATTCGGTTAACACTTCTGTCGCTCGCTCATCTCCCATAGAAGCCAAAGCATTAATAATCGATACCGCTAACGCTAAATTATCCGTAGTCTTTAGAGTTTCCACTAATAAATCCAACATCGGCGAACCCACCGCCCCCAATGCCATCACTGCGGCAATATTCACCACCGGATTCGGATGATTGAGAGCCACCTTTAAGCCTTCCACCCCTTCTTCAGGAAAAGTATCAGAGCCATAATTAACAGCCACCTGAGCCAAAGCCTTGACACAACTGGCTTGAATCGTAGGATTATCACTCTGATTAAACAAGGAAACAATGGCAGAAACTGCATCTGCACCAATCACCCCTAACGCTTTCACAGCAGCCCGACGAATATCTACATTTTCCTCATTCACCATTTCAATTAAGCGGCCAATGGTGTTTTCATCCCGATTTTCAGCTAACTGTACCATCGCCCGTTCCCGTAGATTGGGGTTGGGGTGTTTAAGCTGGGTAAATAAAGCCTCAATATCTGTCGTCATTTTAAGCAACTATAACTATTAACTCTTTATACACTAAGAACTCTAAGTCTTGAACTTGACTATATATTAAAGCCAAGCTTTAGACTTAGAGTTCTCTAAAGTTTCATTCTTGAACTTAAAGGTCAAGAATTCAACTCAATTTTCTCCCAGCGATGAACTAGGACAAGGAGTTGATTACATAGTCCAGAAGAGCATTGTACTCAACTAGAGCTTGTGCAGACATATCGCGAGGAGCGCAACCCCGGTTACGAGCGAAGCTCAAAGCTTCAACATAGGGAGCGGTGGGCAGACCTAAAGCACGATAAACTTCACGCTGTCCAGCAATTCCCCACTCATCAAGAGGCCCAGTACCGCCAACTGCCAAGCAGTAGCTAACCAAGCGCAGGTAGTGCTTGATGTCACGCAGACACTTAGCTTTGAAAGTATCGGTGGAATTGGCTTCCCCAGCATTGTTCAGGTAAGAATACTTTTTGATGCAAGCATCATAAGCTTCTTTGGCAACAGCATCAATGTTGCCACTGAGTTTTTCAGCAGCTTCTAAACGAGCAGCAGCCCGTTGGAGGCTACCTTGAACAGACTCTAGGTCAGAGGTGCTAGGAAAACGACCAGCAGCATCAGCAGCAGCGATAGCCGTGGTGAGAACTGATTTCATTTCTTTACTATCTCCAGATTTATGTGATCGGTGTTACTTTTTAATCGACGATTGCCCGTCGCTCTTGGGTGCAGTTATTTATCGGTTTTAGCTTAAAGCGGCAATAACGCGATCAAAGTATCCAGCACACTCAGCAGCTAACGCAGAACAGTCTCCTTGGGGAGTATCATTCTTACGGTATTTAGCTCCTGCTTGAGCTTCAGTATTGGTGTTGGTGATGTGAGCAACACAAATAGCCTTCATGATTTGTACTGCACGAGTCGTAGAAGTTGCGGGAACTCCTAGGGCGGTGTAGGTTTCTTTCAGGCCATTTAAGCACCGATCTTCGAGAACGGAAGCATCACCAGCTAACAAAGCGTAGGTGACATAGCGCAGAATGATTTCACCATCGCGTAAGCACGCAGCCATCCGACGGTTGGGGTAGCAGTTACCACCAGCTTGGATTAGGCCTTGGTTTTCGCAAATCATGCCGGTAATGGCATCAGAAACGCAGCAGCTTGCGTTGCTGGCTACGGCATTAACAGCGTCTAGGCGCTTGTTTCCTTCAGCAATGAAGCCTTTGAGTTCAGCAATTTTGTCACTGCTCAGAGCGGCAGTGCTGGCATCTGCTGATACCACAGCTCTCGAAAAAGCGTCAAGCATTGAAATGTTTCCCTCTCAATAGTTGAATTCAGGTGACCGGTTAGAACTGGTCATAATCGACTATAGGAGATGGACTGTACCCAGACCGGGTTTATGATAAACAAGGTAACAATCCTTTACAATTCTGGGAAATAAATGAGTAAACTGGGAAATCTGCGATCCGGAAAGGGTCGATTTCAAGGTATTTTTAAGGAATCTACTGATGGATGTTCAGTGCTAGAGTTATGGATAAACGATTTTCTCAGCTTTTTAATTTAAGTGAAGACCGGGCGATCGCCCTCTTAGAAATGCCGTTGGATCAGCTCCGCGATCCGAGCGATCGCTATGTAGCGGCTTGTCACCTCATGCATTATCCTACTGAACGGTCGATCGCTGCCCTGATTAAAGCCATTCACAATCGAGAAGATGACCTCTATAATCGCATTGCCCGACGTAAGGCAGTGGAAAGCTTAGGACGATTAAAGGCTGAGATCGCCATACCAACACTGTGCGAGTGTTTAAATGACTCAGATATGTATACCGTGGAAAATGCGGTTTGGGCGATCGGCGAGATTGGTACAGAGGATACAGACATTCTAGAAGCTATTACTCAACTGTTGCAGCAACCCAACCAAAGCTATCGGGTGATTATCCAAGTGTTGGCTAAGTTAGGCTATCAAAGCGCTCTAGAAGCCATTCAACCCTTTATCGACTCAGAAGATCTCTGTATTTCCAGTGTGGCGATCGCCGCTACCTGTCAGTTAAGCCAAGATTTCAGCCAGATGGATCGGGTAGTGAGCTTTCTCCATAGTGACAATCTTAATGTGCGCCGAGCTTGCATCCAAGATCTCATGGATACGAATTATTATCCAGCTCTGCCCAGAATTGTCCAATGTCCTGTTTCCATCGTCTTTCGTCTGCGAGGCATTAAACATCTGGCTCAAACGGGAATTGCTGCTCAGAAATTCACCTTTGCAGAGGTTGAACCCTATTTTGATCAAGTCATCCGAGATCATCCGGATACCCTGGAATTTGTCCATGAATATGACCAAACCCCCAGCCTAGAATTTGCCATTAATGAACTCTATAGTACGGACTTTGGGCGCTGTTATCTAGCCAGTTATACCCTGCTGCACACCTACCCCCAAGATGCCCCAGAGGCTTTACTGGCCACGTTTGCTGATAAAGCCCATAATGACTATGGCGCTCATTACCATGTAGTCAAACTCTTGGGATGGCTAGGTTATGCCCCCGCCTATGATTTACTGGTAGAAGCTCTGCAAAACCAAGCTCCTCAATTCCAAAAATCCAGAGCTGCGGCGGCGATCGCCCTAGGAAATTTAGGCGCAACGGCAGCCATACCCCTATTACATGAGGCTCTGAATACTTCAATTTTTGATCTCAAGTATGCCGCCCTTTTAGCTTTAGAGCAATTAGGCGATCGCCAAGGATCGCAGATCTGCCTCCAGGATACCGATTTAATCTTACAAGCCAAAGCTCTGAGTCAGACATAGGATCTCGGAGCAAAAAGTTATAAGCCATAGAACCTAGTGCTACTTAAAAGGGAAAGGTTACCAATTTGGAAACACTCCTGCCCAATTCCAGTCCCAAAGGCTAGGCTAATAGTTAAGCTTTAGATTAAAGATTATGGCAAAAGAACTGGCAATCCGGACTTGTGGAGTAACCAAACAATTTGACCGCCATATTGCAGTCAACGATCTAGATTTAGAAGTCGGACGCGGTGAAGTCTATGGTTTAATTGGCCCCAATGGTGCAGGGAAAACCACCTTAATTCGCATGTTGGCAGCAGCCGAAGAACCAACGACAGGGGAAATTTATATTAACGGCGATCGCCTCCTCAGAGACCATTCTAACCCCACCCTGAAACGTCGCATTGGTTATCTACCCGACGATTTCCCCGTTTACGACGATCTCACCGTTTGGGACTATTTAGACTATTTTGCCCGTTTATATCAGCTCAAAGACCCCCGCCGTCGGCAACGCCTCTATGATGTGCTAGAACTGGTACAACTGGGCAATAAGCGCAATAGCCAGATTTCTACCCTCTCCAGAGGGATGAAACAACGACTTTCCTTAGCCCGAACCATTATCCATGAACCCATTGTGTTATTGCTCGATGAACCGGTATCAGGATTAGATCCCATTGCGCGAATGCAATTTCGGGAAATCATTAAGGTTCTCCAAGAAGCAGGAATGACCGTTTTAATTTCTTCCCATGTCCTCAGCGACTTGGCAGAACTCTGTACTTCAGTGGGTATCATGGAATTGGGCTATTTAGTCGAAAGCACAACCTTAAAAGATTTGTATCAACGCCTAAGTCGTCAACAAATCTCGATCGCTACCCTAGGATCTCAAGATGCCTTGATTACAGAACTGAAACAGTTTCCCCAGGTGGATGGATGGGAAACCCTCTCATCCGGTCATTTGCGAGTGAACTTTAACGGCACTCCAGAAGAGAGCGCCCAGTTATTGCGATCGCTCATTAGCGCCAATTTACCTGTCACTGAGTTTTATTCTACTCAGGAAGATTTAGAAACCATCTTCCTGAAACTCGGTCATAAGCAAGCATCTTAAGTTAATGCCCTCTGTAAAGGATATATAAAAGATGAGACTAGATTTAATGAACTTCATTGGGGAAATTAACCCCCAACTCTTCCGAGAACTTAAAGGTCGCTTTAAGACTCGCAACATCATGGTTGCCGGGGGAATGTCTTTGTTTGCCCAAGTCCTCGTACTCTTCGGCTTCCTCAATGCATTACCCGATCGCCATAGTGAATATCACCGCTATTGTACCGGAGGAAAACCTGAATACTACTACCACCAGTTACGCTGTTTAATGAATCCCCTGGGCAACCCCGAAATTAACTGGCAACTCTGGTGGTCAGATCTCTTTGTCTGGTTAACCGTGGTCGGGATCTTTGCCCTGTTGGTAGGAGGAAGCTATCTGATTATCAGCGACCTTGACCGAGAAGAACGCAAAGGAACCCTCAATTTTATTCGCCTGAGTCCCCAGTCTACCCAGCAAATTCTTTTAGGTAAACTCCTAGGGGCCCCCAGCTTACTCTATTTTGCCTGCTTCCTTGCCTTTCCACTCCATCTATGGGCAGCACTTAATCTGCATATATCCCTAGGATTACTCGCCCTCTATTATGGGGTGCTATTAGCCTGTAGCGCCTTCTTTTTCAGTGGTTCCATCCTTTTTGGTTTAGTCAGCCATTGGATGGGTGGATTTCAAGCTTGGTTAGCTGGAGTTTTGGTCACTGCTTTTCTGTTTGTCACCTCCATGATGCGGGTTGAAGATGCTCCTATTGATATCTTGAAACTCTTCACCCCCTCTAGCTTGATTCCCTATATGATTGGCGAAAAGTGGCTGGGGAATATTGACTTCTTTAATTACGATTTATTCAGTTTGCGGGATCATTCGGTGGAGTGGCACTGGTTTATTCTTCCCATTGGTAAGACAGTCGTGACCTTAAGTCTGGCTATGGTGGTCGCTTGTGCCGTATGGACAGCTTGGAATTGGCTAGTGATCGATCGCTGTTTCCGCAATCCCAATCAGACCTTAATCGGCAAAAACCAGTCCTTTTGGTTAACCGGATGCTTCAGCCTCTTTACCTTGGGTTTGGCTCCCCATGGATATCAGTTTGAGAATCTATATTGTTTACTGGTGTTCAACCTGATTTTCTTTGCGGGACTAATGGCAGCATTGTCTCCCCAAAGACAGGTTTGTGTAGACTGGGCCCGCTATCGCCATATGTCGGAAACGCGCCATCAAGGATTATTTCAAGAGCTGATGTCTGGGAATAAGAGTCCTGCACTGTTGGCGATCGCCTTTAATTTACTCGAAGCGCAGTTAATTATTTTACCCTGGATCTTAATGTGGCCAGGGGATAACGGCGATCGCCTCCATGGAATCTTTAACCTAGTATTGAGCTTTTCCGTACTGCTCCTCTATGCCAGTGTTGCCCAACTGATTATGATGATGAAATCCAAGAAAAGCGGCATTTGGGCAACTGCGGCGATCGGTGGTGCAATTTCCCTGCTCCCCTTAGCCTTCCTGGTTCTGTCTGCTTATCCTGATGAGACTCCCTTGCTCTGGATGTTTACGATCTTCCCCTGGGAAGCTCTCCACCATACCTCAGCTCTGACTGTGATGGTATCTGTGTTAACCCAATGGGCTGTTGTGGGTTTAGTAGCCACCCAGTATTCTCGACAACTGCGCCTAGCTGGAATTTCAGCTTCTAAAGCCTTGGGCCATGGATAAGGGATCGCCCAGAATTCAGAGATACAGCAGTTTTCTTTCTCGCTTGCGGTACATCTCGATCCCCCCAACCCCCCTTAAAAAGCAGGGGGTTTTCAAAGTCCCCCTTTTTAAGGGGGATTTTCCGCAAGCGGACATGAAAGGGGGATCTTTTGCCTGTACCTCATTACCGCGCTTTGCGCTGTAACACCCATTCCTGATTCTCAATTCCCCTAACCCTGTCCATCAGAGTAGGGGATTTTTGATCTTCTAGATCCTCGATTGTGCCATTCCTGAAGCACTGCGCGACATTGCAAACAAGTCAAATCTTGGAAAAGTTGATCGACTCCTTCGGGAGTATGGGGATAAACCGCGCCGAGGCGATCGCCCTCTATACTCATCTTGGGATCGATCTCGGCCACACATCCATACAACTTTTGATTAGAAAACGAACTATTAATCAGCCATCCCTCTTCATTGAGTAACCGGAGCTTCAGAATCCCCTCTTCTCCAATCCCCAATTCTCGCTCCAGAATACTCGGCACAACCGCCAAAGGCTTTCCCTCATTTCGCACCCGTCCCCCAGGAAAATCCAACGTGACGCTCTGAACTCCTGGACGATACTGGGGCACAGGTAAGATTAAATTCTCCCCTTGAAGGGTGACAATGACCACTGAATCGGCTTTTTCCACTCGCCAATAATCAACGACTTGACCTCGATCATCCTCCAGACGCTCTCCAATCAAGGTCACCCACTCAGAAGTAATTCTGACTAACCTATTGAGTATTTTCCAGTTTTGCACAGATTGATATTGCTTGATTAAAAACCTTGGGAGCGAGACGCTCCCACTCCAGTAATATTAAGGGATTCTAGGAATGCGGGCATCTTGCCCGCTTCTTGAATCCCATTAACCAGACTTGATCTTAGAACTTGTGCGCGTGCAGTACCTCCATCACATCACAGACATAAGCGATGCCCGAATAATCGTCGAAAAACTGTGATGCAACCTCATCCGAAATCTTCACAGCCATATCCCGATTGGGGGTGAGAATCTCAAACTTTACATTCGAGTAGGAATCGCTAACGCTCGGTTCTCCGGACGACCGCACACCGCGACTGCCTTTACCGCCAGCAGGCACGACCGTATAACCGGTAGCCCCGGCTTCGTCGATGATCTTGCCGACCTTTTTTTCCAGTACCTTTTCTGTGACAATGACGAGCTTGCTGGCTTTTTGAGTCATATAAGTTACCTCTTTAGGCGTGTAATTAGTGAACTATACAGAAACTCATGAAAATGGCAGTACCACGCGCTATCACTATCATCTGAGTCAACGAAAGCAGTAGAATCACATTCGTATACAGGTTGTGTAATAGTGCGGTGGCTATAAATAAGCACGATACCATCATACCATCTATGGGTCAATAAGTTTCAGTTATGAAAAAAGTCGGACTGTTTGAGGGCATATATCGCTCTAGCATAGCAGTCTCTTTGACCAGAGACCCAAATGGTAATATAAAAGAAAAACTTATCATTGGAATTTAACATTGCGTTAGTAGCCAGTGAAAAAATTTGTGCATTCTAGGATAGAATAAAGAGTATAGAATTCAATTCTTGATAGACTATTATCTATGAAAGGTAATGCAAAATAGCACATTGCCTTCCAATGCCGTTGTAGAGAAAAACTCTCTCTGAACACCTTATTAACAGGTTTTTACTTAAGACCTGTCTTGTAGGGGTGAAGGCCCTCACCCTTACGCTTTAAAGCTCACTTATCACAATAATCGCCCCTCGTAGAGGAGGTTGAAGGAGGTATTTGTGGATTTTCTTTCTGATTTCTTTACGCTCTTCCTGGGGAAGTTACAGTCCCCAACACTTGGCTTCCTGATTGGTGGTATGGTCGTTGCCGCAGTCAATAGCCGACTGCAAATTCCAGATGCGGTCTATAAGTTCATCGTCTTCATGCTGCTAATCAAAGTTGGCTTGAGCGGCGGCATTGCCATCCGCAATGCCAATATTATGGAGATGCTCTTGCCCGCAGCATTCGCTGTGGTCATGGGTATTGTCATCGTATTCATTGGGCGCTACACATTGGCACTGCTACCGAACGTCAAAGTCGTAGACGGTATTGCCACCGCAGGCTTATTCGGTGCGGTGAGTGGCTCTACCATGGCTGCCGCCCTAACGCTACTAGAAGCAGAAGGCATGGACTATGAGCCTTGGGCAGCCGCACTTTATCCTTTCATGGACATCCCAGCCCTGGTGACGGCGATCGTTTTAGCCAGCATTTATACCAAGAAGCAAAGGGAGAAGTATCTCACAGAAGAGGAATCCTTAAGCAAGCAGTCCGTTGCTGTAGGAGGATATTCCAGCGATAAAGGGATTATCGCCAGTGGATATCCCCGAAAGGAGCGCGTTCCCGGAGGCGATCGCGTCAAGATATGGCCCATCATCCAGGACAGTCTCCAAGGATCTGCCCTATCTGCACTCATGCTCGGCCTCGCTCTAGGTCTGCTGACTCGGCCAGAAAGCGTCTATGAAAGCTTCTTCAATCCCGGCTTTCGCGGACTGCTTTCCATCCTAATGCTAGTCATGGGTATGGAAGCAACAGCAAGGCTCGGTGAACTTCGCAAAGTGGGCCAGTGGTACGCCATATATGCCTTTATTGCCCCCCTACTGCATGGGTTGATCGCCTTCGGTCTCGGCATGATTGCCCACTACGCCACGGGATTCAGCCTGGGTGGTGTTGTGATCCTGGCTGTCATCGCTTCCTCTAGTTCAGACATCTCAGGGCCACCCACTCTACGAGCCGGTATCCCGTCGGCTAATCCCTCCGCCTACATCGGCTCGTCCACAGCCGTTGGCACACCAGTTGCCCTTGCCTTGTGTATACCTCTATTCATCGGACTCGCTCAAGCTTTAGGCGGCTGAATTCAAGACGGGTCGGGGTCTTGCAGCGCTCCTGTCCGGTCATTAACCCGGCAGCTACGATCTAGACTCTAGACCCCTTCCTCCCCTTCATCCCTGACCTTTAATGAATATGGAACCCTTATCGTCAAACCCTTCTCCTCGCTCGTTCAGTTGGTTCAATGGAGACCACATCGTTCGAGTTCTCGAACTGGTACAGGACTTAATTGTGATTTCCTTGTGCATCGGCCTGTTTAGCTTCATGGTGATGCAATTACGAGAGATGTTTCTGTCCCTCTTGCCCCCTTTAAACTTTCCTCGGGTCACTTCCGATATTTTATTCTTGCTAATTTTAGTAGAATTGTTTCGATTGCTAATTATTTATTTAAAGGAGCATCGAGTTTCGATTGGAGTCGCCGTTGAGGTCTCCATTGTTTCTGTACTTCGGGAAATCATTGTCCGAGGCATTTTGGAAACCCCATGGGTGCAAGTGATGGCGGCCTGCTCTTTTCTCATTGTCCTGGGGAGTTTATTAGTTATTCGTGCTTGGATTCCACCAACCTTTGATGGTATTGACCCAGAGCAGCAGGTCTCTCAACGTCACCGGATACGCTTTGGTCAAGCCTTGTCTGAAAGGGATCGTCAACTGGAGGCTCAACCTGTTTCAACCTTGAAGTAATAATTTCTTCTCTGGTGTAAATGTCTCACCAGTACAAAATACGCCTACTCAAAAAGCTGGGGTTATGACCCCGGCTTTTTTCGTTTGATTGGCTTGGTTGTAATTGTCTCTCGCATTTTCGCCAGCTATTTACCTCGATCGCGTCTTTGGCTTATGCTATAGCCCATAGCCCAGAGACTTGACATACCCATCTATAGAAAGTCTCAGAATATCTTGTTTAATGCATAGACTAGATTCTATGTATAAAAAGCGAGCTTAATTCTCGCAAACTGTACATTAATATACAGTTTGATCACTAAAGAAAACCGGTTCAACCATGAAAGTTTTTAACCGAATCAATTTTAATAACCTCCAGGGCGATCTCTTTGGCGGCCTCACTGCCACAGTGATTGCCCTACCGATGGCTCTAGCCTTCGGAGTCGCTTCAGGTGCAGGGCCCCAAGCTGGACTCTATGGTGCAGTTTTGGTCGGCTTATTTGCTGCCCTATTTGGAGGTACTCCAACCCTCATTTCTGAACCGACCGGGCCCATGACAGTAGTCATGACCTCGATTATTGCCCATCTAATTGCCAGCCACGGTCAAGAACAAGGCATGGCCATGGCATTTACTGTCGTCATGATGGCTGGCGGATTTCAGATCTTGTTTGGAGTCCTGAAGTTAGGTAAATATGTGACCCTGATGCCTTATACGGTTGTTTCTGGGTTCATGTCTGGGATTGGTTTAATCATGATCATCCTGCAATTGGGGCCCTTCTTAGGCCAGGCAAGTCCCAAAGGGGGTGTGGTCGGAACATTACGCTCCTTGCCGGATTTATTCGCTAATATTCAACCCATGGAATTGGGTTTAGCTTTGCTAACGGTAGGGATTCTATTTTTCACTCCCTCGAAAGTTAAGAAATTGGTTCCTCCCCAACTGATTGCCTTAATTGCTGGAACACTCATTTCTGTTATTTTCCTAGGGGGTACAGACCTACGGCGGATTGGTGAAATTCCCGGTGGCTTACCGAGTTTACAATTACCCATGTTTAGTTTTGATGTTCTCAGAATCATGGTTGTAGATGCTCTAGTTCTAGGGATGCTCGGATGTATTGATGCCCTCTTAACTTCTGTGGTTGCTGATAGTTTAACCCGTACCCAACATAATTCTAATAAGGAGTTAATTGGTCAAGGTTTGGGTAATATTATGTCCGGTTTATTCGGAGGGATTGCCGGTGCTGGGGCAACCATGGGAACGGTGATTAATATCCAAACGGGAGGACGTACAGCTCTCTCTGGTATAATTCGTGCGGTTGCTTTACTCTGTGTGGTTCTGTTTGCTGGCGGATTAACCCAAAATATTCCCTTGGCTGTATTGGCAGGGATTGCCCTAAAAGTGGGTATTGATATTATTGACTGGAGTTTCCTGAAACAAGCTCATAAGGTTTCCTTGAAAGGGGCCTTGATTATGTACGGGGTGATCGGGTTAACGGTATTTGTAGACTTGATTGCTGCGGTTGGTGTTGGGGTCTTTATTGCGAATATTTTGACGATTGAGCGCTTAAGCGAACTTCAGTCGAATGATGTGAAGACGATTACGGATGCTGATGATGCGATCTTGCTCAATGATGAAGAGAAAGAACTACTCGATCGCGCCAATAACCGAGTATTACTGTTCCACTTAAGCGGGCCGATGATTTTCGGGGTGGCTAAGGCGATTTCTCGCGAGCATACGGCCATGGAAGACCATGATATCTTGATTGTGGATTTGACGGATGTACCGGTGATGGGTGTTACGTCTTCTTTAGCGATTCAAAATGCGATTGAAGATGCTCTCGATCAAGGTCGTCAGGTGATGATTGTGGGTGCTACGGGTAAGGTGAAACAACGGTTAGAAAAGTTGGGTGTGTTGGCCAAATTGCCGCCCCATCATATGTTAATAGACCGTACAGAAGCTTTGCGTCAGGCGATCGCCTTGTTAGACCATCAAAAACAATATGAGTCTGAGGAGAATGATGCTTCTAGTATGGCTTCTTCTTCTGATTTATCCCCTTCTTCCATGAATACTTGAATTCAACCCAATATGTAGGGGAGAATGGCTGTTCTTCCCTACATATCGTATTTTTAGGGATTCATTCCCCAGAACCCTAAAGGCTGCTTTCAATCACTTGACGATACTGACTTTTGGGTTTTACGCCTTTGAGTTCTTGCAATAACTCCTTATCTTTGAACAGTTGTACGGTGGGAGTGCCGGTAATACCGGCATTTTCAGCAATGTCTGGGTCGGCTTCGATGTCAATTTGGATATAGTGAATTTTAGAGTCAAATTCATCAATGACTTTGCTGAGAATGGGTTTGAGGCTGTGACAGGGGCCGCAGGTGGGGGAGGTGTAAAGTACGAGGAGGGGGCGATCGCTTTCATGGAATAATTTCCGTAGGGCATACCCTCCCTTATGCCGTGTTTCCTCCAGCTTAAATGTCTCTTCTGTATCCGCTTGCGTCACCGTTGGAGCCGCTTCTGGTGCTTTTTCCCCTTCTTCCTGCTTAAATTCTTGAGCCAATCCTTGAGCGGATAACCAGCGCTCGGCTAACATGGCTCCCATACATCCGGTTCCAGCAGCAGTAATGGCTTGGCGGAATTCATGGTCTTGCACATCCCCAACAGCATAAACCCCTTCTACACTGGTTTGTACTCCATGTTGGGTGACAATATAACCCACATCATCTAACTCTAATTGCCCTTTGAACAGTTGGGTATTCGGAGTATGACCAATGGCATAGAATAACCCCCCAGACGGTAAGTCTTTCTCCTCTCCCGTTTGGTTATTCTTGACCTTCACACCCCCAAATTTTGTCCCTTCTCCATAGACATCCACAGCTTCCGTATGCCAATGAACCGTAATTTTCGGGTGAGCCAGTACCCGGTCTTGCATCGCTTTAGAAGCCCGCATTTCCCCCTTTCGCACGAGTAAATGAACATGGGAGCCATATTTGGTCAAATACACCGCTTCCTCGGCCGCCGTATCTCCACCCCCAATGACCACCAGTTCCACACCCTTAAAAATGGGTGTTGCTCCATCACAAATGGCGCACGCAGAAATGCCATTACTCCAAAAGTCCTGTTCGTGGGGAAGGCTCAACCGTTTGGCCGTTGCACCGGTGGCAATGACAATAGTATGGGTTTTGAACTCTCGTTCTTCAGATTTTACGGTAAAGGGGCGCTCGCTCAAGTCAACAGAAACCACATCTTCCGTGTACAGTTCTGCTCCCCATCTGACCGCTTGCGCTTTCATCTTGTCCATCAGTTGCGGCCCGGTGATACCATCGGGAAAACCGGGGAAGTTCTCCACTTCTGTGGTGGTCATCAGTTGTCCCCCCGGAATTCCCCCCATCTGATACCCTTCAAACACCACGGGTTTCAGGTTCGCCCGACCCGCATAAATGGCGGCCGTAAACCCGGCCGGCCCGGAACCGATAATCACCAGATTCTCTACTGTGGGGTTGCTCATGTGTTAACTAAACTCATAACGACTACGCTTAGTATAGCGCATGAAAGGTGTAAAAATGTGAGTTGAGCGAGACAAACAGGTTAAAATTAAGCAGAAAGATTAAGCCAATGGTGGGTAACCCAATGGAAGATATTGATAAAATCCGCGATCAATTTAATACTCTCCCCTATTATAATGCCCCTTTAGCCGCAACCCCTAAAGTAGATTACTCTTCCCTTTATATTCATAATATGGTGACGGCTTTTTATCGGCGAGACCAACAGGTAATCGATACAGCCGGGAAAGTTATTTTAGATGCCGGGTGTGGCAGTGGCTATAAATCTCTGACCTTAGCTGAGGCGAATCCCGGAGCGAAAATTGTCGGTATTGATCTCTCGGAAAAATCAGTGGGAATTGCTCGCGAACGTCTGAAGTTACATGGGTTTACGGATGCTGAATTTCATGTCATGCCTATTGAAAATATTGGCACTCTAGAGTATGAATTTGATTATATTAACTGTGATGAGGTTTTATATTTATTTTCGGATATCATCAAATCTCTAACGCTATTAAAATCTGTTTTGAAGTATGACGGAATTCTTCGAGCTAATTTACATAGTAAAATTCAACGGAGCCATTATTATAGATCGCAAAGAATTTGGAAAAAACTGGGATTAATGGATTCAGCGCCCCAAGAGGCTGACTATAATCTAGTGCGAGAAGCGATGCAAAGTCTGAAGCCAGGAGTATTTCTGAAAGAATTTGCTTGGAAAAATAACCAGGAGACTTCTAATGAGTACATTGCTAGAAACCACCTCTTGATTGGAGACAGAGGTTTTGAAATTCCTGATTTGTTCGATGGTCTGAGACAGTCGGGACTAGAGTTTGTAGGTATGGTTCATGCATCTCAATGGGATCTACTCGGTTTGTTTGAGCATTGGGATGAGTTACCGATTGCACTAATGGTCAAATTTTCGGAGTTGTCTACTGAGGAACAACTCCATATCCATGAGTTATTTCATTCGCAACAACGGTTATTGGATTTCTGGTGTGGCCATCCTCAAGGGAATCGGGTCAAGGTAAAAGTTGAAGAATGGACACAAGATCAATGGAATCAGGCAACAGTTCATTTTCATCCACAACTGAGAACCGAAACATTTAAGCATCGGGCGATCGCCTCCATAACCCAAATGAGTGCCCTACCCTTGTATGATTATCTTTCCATCGATCCAGAGAATAGGCCTTTGATCGATAGTGTGGTGGTGAGTCTCCTGTTACCCCTGGTTGATGCTCCCTGTACTTTTAGGGATTTGGTGGGGCGATCGCAAAAGCTCTATCCTGTCGATCCAGTGAGTGGGGAGGCGATCGGCCCCTCCCAAGCGACTCAGAAAGTGAAAGAGCTGCTCATCCCCCTGTACGAGATGGGCTATGTATTGCTAGAGTCCTAAGCCGATCCGGACAAATCAAAAAAAAATTTTGATCGGGGTGATATGAAACTGGAATTGGGTGGGTAAGCTATAGTCAATGGAGTTAGAAGCCTTAGTTTATCGACCCCCAAGGAGAAGTAGATCATCATGAAGACTGAATTTAGAAGCAAGTTCCTGCAACACCTGATCGCGAAGAAAGAAGACGAAGGGTTTACCCTGATTGAGCTGCTGGTTGTTATCATCATTATCGGTATCCTGTCGGCGATCGCCCTCCCCTCCTTCCTCAACCAAGCCAACAAAGCGAAGGAGTCCGAAGGTAAGCAGTATGTGGGTTCCATGAACCGTCAACAGCAAGCTTATTACCTAGAAAAAGACGAGTACACGACTAATATAGCCCAGTTGGGTTTAGGGATCAAAAGCGAAACTGAGAATTATGTTTATGGTATCAGCAGCAATGCAAACACCGGTGTTACCAACTATGCAGACGGTGAGAGCAAATCAGATACTTTGAGAAGCTTCATTGGTGGTGTTCAAGCTGCAAGAGTTGGAGCCGCGTCAGAAGCTACCACTCTTGCCGTTCTATGTCAAACGGATGAAGTGAACTCAAAACCTGTACAGGCAACCTTTAGTACCAGTACCGGTCCTAGCTGTCCCACTGCCTATTCTCCATTGTAGGATGGCTCGATCTCTAATTCCTGTAGTATAGACACAGGTTTATGGAAAAAACAGGGTTACTTAGAGAAAAACCCAACCTAAAACGAGTACCATGAGCTGGAATCCCTAGGAGTGTCTCTGTCAGACTCCTAGGGATTGCTATCAATAACCGTCTATAATATCTGATGTTGCCATCAGATATTATTTCAAGTTTTTGCTAGGTCACAGAAGATGGATAATATCATGTCCGTCTGAACATGGACTGAACAAGGGGCTTAAGCCCCTTGTTATAGGCTGATGAGAAAGTTCTGTGTGAGTCCTAACTCTCCCTTTCACTGCTATATAACATCCATAAAGTTAAACAACACATCAATGACGTTTTGCTTCTGATTCTTTAAGTAGCTCGGTCTAGTTGTCATCTCACATTCCTATGAATTATGATTGAAACCTTCACATCAAATTTACAGCAGCAAGCTATTGAGTATTTAAATACAGGTAAGTACACTCAAGCCATTACCCTCTATAACAAAATTGTTGAAACTGATTCAGCATCAAGGCAAGATTATTGGTACTTAGGATTAGCATTGCTTCTTGATGGACAAGAAGTTGAGGCCCAGGTCACTTGGATGTTAGTGCTTGGAGAAGCAAGCGCAGAAGAGGTCGAAATATGGACAAGAGAATTGCTGGAAGTATTAGAGTCTTCAGCGAATCATCACCAGGAAGCAGACCAGATTCAATTAGCTTGGGTTATCCGTCAGCATATTCGTGAAATAGATCCGACTCATGTTAATAATCTGTTTAAAATTTTACAATTAGGTCTCAAGCTAGAAATTTTAACTGAAGAAGAGATTAATGAGATGGAGTTAGTATCCATCTTAGAAAGCGAGGGAGAGCAACTCAATCTTGATTTTGAACTCTTCATAGAAAGTATAAGACTATTTTTAGATCAAGCACCTCTGACTCCTATATTACCTCAGTTACTAGAAGCCAGTATCCCTTATGTTCTTACTAAGAGTGTATATTCTTTTGTCTCTGTTGTCATGTTGGCCTGTGTAAAAATATGTCAAACGCTCAAACGACCTCATTTAGCCGTTATATTCAGTAAAATTGCACTCAAGGCTAATCCAGAAGATGTTGAAATTTGGAGGCACTTATCGGCCCACTATCAAACTGCTCATGAATACGACGAAGGGATTGAAGCCGCTAAAAAAGCTTATTCACTCTCCACAAGAAACATTGATAAAATCTGTAGTTATTTCTTACATCTTAGGGGACTGATGGGAGCAGGGGGATATTGGCAAGAAGCCCTTAGTATTTTGCATAAAAAAGCTGATTTACTTCATTCTCTCAACCCAGATGAAGCCAGTAATTACCCACCTGACCTGAATAGTCGCCTCTATACTGTGGCCTATTTCTTCCCCTATTTTGAAGATGATGCTCAAGGTAATCGTCAGATTCACAATCACTTAGGGAAGTTTTGTAAAGGGGGCATTCAGTTCCATCATCAAGAGGAAGTTAAGAGATATCACCAAAATTGGAATCCTCCTGCCCAACCCCATAAACGGCTCAAAATTGGTTATTTATCCCATTGCTTTGCCACTCATTCTGTAGGATGGTTAGCTCGCTGGTTATTTGAGCATCATAACCAGGAAGAGTATGACATTTATGGCTATGTTGTAAACTATCGATCGCAGATTCCAGATCCCTTACAACAATGGTATGTTGAGCATATCCCTAATGTTCGTAAACTGGGACTGGGTTACATGGAAGTAGCCGAGATCATTAATCAAGACCAAATTGACATTTTGGTAGATATGGATAGTCTCACTTTAGATCTCCCTTGTGCCGTAATGTCGATCAAACCAGCTCCCATTCAAGTAAGTTGGTTGGGATGGGATGCACCAGGAATTCCAGGTGTAGACTATATGATTGCTGACCCCTATGTTTTACCTGACAATGCCCAAGATTACTATAGTGAAAAAATTTGGCGGCTCCCTGAAACCTACATTGCAGTCGATGGATTTGAGGTGGCTGTGCCTACATTGCGTCGAAAAATGTTAGATCTACCCACTGATTCCATTGTATATTTTAGTTCACAAAGTAGCTATAAACGCCATCCAGATATGGCCAGATTACAATTACGGATTATTAAGGAAGTCCCCAATAGTTATTTCCTAATTAAGGGGTTTGGAGATCAAGAATCGATTAAACGATTTTTTATTGAGTTAGCTGAGGAGGAGGGACTCCCAGAAGAGCGTTTGAAGTTTATTCCTGCTGCTCGCTCAGAGGCGATACATCGAGCGAATATGGGCATTGCTGATGTGGTTCTAGATACCTATCCTTACAATGGAGCTACTACAACCTTAGAAACATTGTGGATGTGTGTTCCTCTAGTAACGCGAGTTGGTCAGCAGTTTGCTGCCCGCAATAGTTATACCATGATGATGAATGCGGGCATCACAGAAGGCATTGCTTGGACTGATGAAGAGTATGTGAAATGGGGAATTCGTTTTGGTACAGAGCCAGAGCTACGTCGAAACGTGCATTGGAAGTTGAAAGAATCCCGTAAAACTGCACCATTGTGGAATGCAAAGAAGTTTGCCCAGGAAATGGAAAAGGCCTATGGGCAAATGTGGCAACTTTATGTTGAGTCAGCAGGTTAGAATGACTAGACCCATTTAATGGCAATTTTGATCTTCAGAAAAGTTTAGGGTTCAGATTAGGGTGACTCATCAGTTGGTGATGTACTTAATTCATCCGGTTGAGTCGTATTTAATTGCTGTTGAAGTTCTTCATAAAGCGTTTTATAGGTGGTGTCTTCTGGTGCAACTTCGATTAAAGTTTCTAGCGGTTTGACCACCCCTTCAAGGTTATTCATTTGGAGTCGAACCATGATTAGACCTTCTAAGGCTACTTTGTTTTTGGGTTCTCGTTCTAAAACGGTTAGGTAACCTCGTTCTTGGCTTAAAAGTTGGTCTTCAACCGTCAGAGTTTCAGTTTCTGAAGAGGGATTAGGTCTAGGAGGGGTGCGAAAGAGTCGAGTAGTGGCCAAAGCAGTAGACCCAAAGAATGCAAGTGCGCCAAAGATAGCGAAACATCGTTGTAAGTTAGTCATTTTTTTATGTCAATCATTACTAACAGAAGGATACTGCCTAGAAACTGATCCTAGGCAGTTGATACTTTTAGAATACCCCAACTTAAGCCAATCGAAATCAGGATAATACCCTGAGTTGTGCATTTTCAGCTAAGGGGAGGGAGGTGGAATAAGCTGATTAATCCTACCTTCTGAATCCAGAATAACATGACCCCCAAGTTCCTCCATCCTCGAAATGGCCCTCCGTCGAGTTTTGTCATCTGTTGCATTAAACAGTACAAGCTGCCAGGCCTGAAATTGTGCTTGTTTACTGTCTGGATTCTCCTGTAAAAATGCTGCGGTTGCAGCAGACAGTCTGGAGATCAACTGACTCTCTGAATCAGAATATTCACTGGCCCATTCCGCTACCTTAGCAAAGGATAGTTCTGCTGCTTCTCCATCTCCGAGAAACAAAAGTTGGTCAGTGCCCAAGTAACGCCAAATATAGTAGGAATGGTGGGGATCTTTGGGATTAAGAGACTGTAATCCTTTTTGCATCATTTCTACGGAAAATTCAGGTTTTCCTAAATATAAGGATACACTGGCAGACATGCCAAAATAAGCGGGAATAAATCGGGGGTCTTCATTGAGTGCGATCTGAAAATATTCAGGAGCTAAATCATAACCGGTTTGATCGCGGGCTGGATCGTCCCCAAAATAGATGAGAAATTTAATAAAGCTCCAATTGGCAATAAGATTATCAAAGCCGAAATTGGGCAAAACCTGGAGTAATTGCAGTTCGATCGCTTCTTGAGCGACTTCTTGCTGTAGTTGGGGTAGCGATCGCTCCCTGGAAGCGACTTTAAGACGGCTTAATTTAGGCAATTGTACTGAAACAATAGCCAGAGAACACAGGAGCGTTAACCCTGCTGTTGCTAAGGTATTAGTCCACTGTCGGTTCATTAACATGGAGATCTCCTAGCTCAATAACCGGAATAGTCTCGACCTGAGATAAGGCGATCGCCTCTTGATTTTCATCCTCTAGTCGAATTCGTCCCTGTAACTGAGGGATTAACACTGACCATTGAGCCTCACTCAAGTCCCCTACTAACACAATTTCGGGCCCTTCATCAACCTCTAGATTCTCTTCCATCAGCAAATTCATCGCTACGCTCGATAGGAGAAGATCCGCATCTTCGGCTTCTATATGAGTATGATCGATCAGCAAAGTCATTTTAGCGCGATCGCCATGACTGACTAGACCTTTGATTACCTCTTGCAAGGCTAACCCAATCCTTTCTTCAGATTTTGACCAATCTGGAAATATAATTAAATTGATCTCTTGCAGATTTAGAAGAGCCAAAGTCGCCTTCAGCAGGGCTGAACTCATAGTATCAGCCATTTTCTGCCAAGAGAACTGCTTCGCTTGGGCTAAACCTTTAGTTATCAATGAGCGACGAACACTAGGCTTTTGCACTTCACAGAGTTGCTCGGCCAAACCCTCAACATCATTCGGATCGACATAAATAACCGCATCTCCCCCAACTTCTGGAAGGGAAGCATTGGCACAGGTAATGACCGGACAACCACAAGCTAAAGCTTCTGCTACCGGCATTCCAAAGCCCTCATATACCGAGGGATAAACCAAAGCAACCGCCCCAGAATAGGCGACTCTCAACTCTTCATCCGGGAGAACCAATGGATGTACCACAGTCCCTGAAGCATATTGTCTGTATTCGTTGCCGAGAGTCACACCACTTCCTGTACAGACAATTTCAAACCCTTGTTTGCTGTGCAGTTCGGCAAATGCCCGGAAAAATAGGATAGTATTTTTATAATTTCCACCCGCACCCACCAGCAGAAAATAAGGCTTGGTAATCCCATATTTGTATTTAAATTCGCTGATTTGGGCGGCTGTAGCTGGCGTAAATGTGGGCGAAACACCGCAATGAGCGACAGCAATTTGATCGAGAGTAACCTCTGGGAAAAATTTGACCAGATCGCGAGCAGTGCTTTCAGAAATAGAAATGTAGGCATCCGCATGACTGATGGCATGGTGTTTTTCACGCCACATGGGTTGATTAAGATCTGCGCCTAGGACTTCCGGAATCATGTCATAGGCCATGAACACAGAAGGGGTGGATAGGGGAGTCGTATAGTAAGTAGAGATGAATAGATCTGCCCCTTCGCGATCGCAAACTTCCTGAAGCATTTGTTTGTCTGCTTCTGTATTGTTGTAGTCATAAGCAGGAACGATCCGAGATGTGATTCCAGGTACTTGGGCAGTGTTTGAGCGATCCAGTAAGAGGATATGATTGGCAAAGTCAGTTTTAGCCCATTCTGCCAGTAGCGATCTCCAAACCCGCGCAATCCCTGTATTATAAAGCTGGAAGAACACACCATCGATCGCTATGGTCGGCGATCGCTTTTCAACTGGTTTCGAGAGTTTTGAGAATTGAGGTTGTAAGAATTTCCAATTTCCTTCAGTTACCTCTTTCTGGACTAAGGGAACGATACCCAATGACTCAGCGCGATCGACCCTTGTCTCATCTCCCACCCATGAGAAATAATCGCGAAGATAAACCGGGAACTGAGATACTGACTGTAGCGATCTCCACTGGTTAACCGCATTTTGATAGCCGTAATACTGCTCTTTAAATCGCAATTGTTCCGGAGTCACATAGGCAAAATGTTGGAAAACCAAACCCTCTTTTTCCGTTTCCTCATGAGTCAAAGGATTAATTGCAGCAATATTTTTAAACTGTCCATCCAATAAAGGTTCAACCAATATCGGAGGTTCATGAGCTGCCCAAACATATCCCGGCTTAAACCTCCAAGTCCGCAACCAATCCTGTTGCGGATTTTGAGTGTAGCAGTTGCGGGTACTAATCACTAATTGTTCTCCAACAAAGTACCAGCACCAGTAATAGGCGGCCGTTTTCTCCGGATTTCTGATGAACAGTTTCCGACTATTACAAATCTGCTCTAATGTCCAAATTTCATCTACATCTATCTGCCACAGCAAGCATTCTTCTTGAATATTGGCTAAAGGAGCATTCACCATTTCTCGCTTCCCGTCCCAGAATTGCCCCTCTGGTTTTCGATACAGGGTTATATTTTCTGGATACTCTGCTTTGAGTTGATCTAAATACTCAGATGTTCCATCTTTACTCAACCCTTGGTTATGAATCTCATCCGTTACTTTTCCACCAAGTTTGACACTCCAACTGGTATCATGTTTGAGGTCAGCCACTCCTTCAATAATATGCCAATGCCATTTAAAAGGAAGTTGTTTTAGAATGTCGATGTGGTATCGAATAAAGGGTTCACCGTTAAGGACAATAGTGAAGAAATGGATGGGGATGTCGCAAACTGGGTTAATCTTTTTCTGTTTGCTTTTTGCAAAAACAGAATATCCATTACGCACCAACAAATTATAGCTAATTAAATCATAGTTGGGATCTGCCAATAACCTGCGATGACTGCGATAGTTTTTGAAGGTATTAATATCATCAAGCATGATCCACTTTGCACCATATACTTGATCCAGTTCTATGCTACCTGTAAACTCAGAACCATCTATTAAAACTGCATCAAACTGATTTATGTTATTTTCTTTCTTTATAATCTCAATTCCATTTTCAATTAAGCCAGCTTCCCTTAAATATGTCCGATCTTCTTTCAGCCACTCTAAAACCAGATCAAGAGAATAATTATTTAATCCACTTTTGTATTTATGATAGAAATCCGACACTTCTAATTCTGGTGGGAAATCATCTATTGAAACGGATGAAACATTATAGGGCTTAAAAAAGGATTTATTCTGATATCTTTCCTTCAATTTTTTGAATCTAGATTTGGATACTTCTATAGAAAACAACCTTGGTTTATGAGGGTTGAACATAATACCTTTCACCAAGGCTTCTGTGCTACCTTCTCCCGAAGATGCCCCAATCTCTAGTATGGTTTGCAAATTTTGGGTTCTAGCAATCCGCTCAATGTGCAAATAGAATTCATCATTTTTTATTTCAGGTGCAATGATTTTCTGTAGAGAAGATTTATCCAACCCTTCTTTATTTTGCTTAGTTAATTGAGTTTTGGGTTTTTCCAGAATAGTCAACAAACCATTATTTTTGAACGATTTTCGACCTGGATATAAATTTTCTAATTTCTCTTGTATTCTTTGATCAATTGAACCTTCAAACATGACTTGCGTTTGAATAGATTTGAATTGACTAGCTCCAATAAAATCTAAATAATCTTCTGTGAAATAACGATTAATATGAGGGGAATTATAAACATAATATACAATTAAGTCGGCTGTTTCTTTATCGGTATATTGACACAAATAACTGCATAGCTCTGGAGGTCTCATTAATAAGTGACCCCAAGGGGGAATGGGTGAATTGGAAAACTCAAAAACTTGCCCAGATTTATCTATTATTTTGGGTAAATGATGCCCATCACTGGATGACCATATGGGTGCAAATAGTGAGAAGAGTTTTCCCCCTGGTTTTAAAGCCAGAAACATTTTATCTAAGGCAGCCGGTAATTTATGAATATGCTCGAAAGTGGCAATGGAAAAAATAAGATCGTATTTTTCGTAATATTCTGGGGGCAAGTCTTCTATATTGGCTAAGAAAAAGTTATATTTTTCTAGAGATCTGTCTTTAAATCCCAATTGAGAAATATCCTTGAGATCGTAAAGAATAGTGCCTGCATGAGATAGTCCTCCTGCTTCCTGGAGAGAGTCTTCATAGTCTGGTGTTTCGATTGCTGACCAAGATTTTACATCAAGATAGTTAAAAACGAATTCTGGGGGCAGACTCCCCCCTACTTCTAAAACATCTTTCCCGGCAAAACCAACTAACTCTTGACAGATATGGGCAAAGGAGACATGATAGCTGAGATTAAACTTACTTTGACATTCAGCAATATTGGATTCACTTAGCATTGTTCCTTCTACCCGATTCTCAATTGAAGTCTGTTGATACCGATCAGTATTCCCCATTGACTGAGAAAAACGATCGCCCCCTACAAAATCCCGGTCAAATCTAGGCAGAAGCCTGGCAAGACCTCTGTGGCTGATACACTGGTGGGAGCATCTAGCGCTTCTGGGGGCTGTTTTCAGTTCATCCACCAACCGAGAGGACAACCTTATCGAGGTATTCTTGCATTTTAGCTTGGGTTGTGGCTAGGCGATCGCCTCTGAGACAATTTCCACAGCCAAGTCGGTTAATATGAGAGGAAACGAGTAAACCCATGCGATCGCGCTATCATGACCCTAGCCATTAAACCCATTACCGATGCAGAATTAATGCAACTCAGTTCCCAAAATCCCGGACTGAGATTTGAACGCAAGGCCGATGGAACTTTAATCACAATGCCACCAACCGGAAAAATCTCTAGTAATCGAGAACTAAAAGCAGGTGCTTATTTATTCGCCTTTGTAGACTCTCATGAGTTAGGAGAAGTTTTTAGTTCGAGTGGGGGGTTTATACTCCCTAACGGTGCGTTATGCTCTCCTGATGCTGCTTTTATTGCCAGAGAACGTCTCCCAGAGGGATGGGATACTGGAGAAGACGAATTTTGCGATATAGTCCCTGATTTTGTCATTGAAATTCGTTCTAAGACGGATAGCTTAACTAAGTTAAAAGCAAAGATGGCAGAATATATCGACAATGGGGTGAAATTAGGATGGTTAATCGATCGCATCAACCGTCGTGCTTTTGTTTATCGTGCTGATGGTTCGATTACGCAATATCCAGAGAATGCAATCCTAGAAGGAGAAGATGTGATTCCGGGTTTTACCGTCGCTTTGCAAAAAATATTGTAGTAGTTGTAGTGGCTTGGCAAGCTTAAAACTGTAGGTTGGGTTGAACGAAGTGAAACCCAACTTTCGTCAGACGGGTGTTGGGTTTTCGGCAAAGCCGACATGTTCATGTCGCGAAGCGAAACGTTCCTCAACCCAACCTACATTCTTACCTACCGAGATGTTTGAGATTGCTTCATTGCTTCGCTCCATTCGCAATGACATATCATAACTGACATTATTCAGATTTGATATCACAATCGGCGATCGCCCCCTACCAAATGGCAGTCAAATCTAGGGAGAAACCCAACAGAACCTCTTCTCCCGATACACGGGTGGGAGCCTCTAGCACCTCTAGGGGTTGTGCGGGACGGTAGATTTCCACTTGGCGCTGTTTGCGGTTAATCAACCAACCGAGACGGCAACCATTATCGAGGTATTCCTGCATTTTGGCTTGAGTTTTAGCCAAACGATCGCTCGGAGACAGAATTTCCACCGCAAAGTCAGGACACAGGGGGAGAAACTTTTCCCGTTGTTCTGGGGTAAGATTATGCCAACGCTCTTTCGTAATCCAAGCTGCATCTGGAGAGCGATCGCTGCCATTGGGTAAATGAAACCCAGTGGAAGAGTCGAACACTTCACCGAGTTGGGTTTGTTCATTCCACAAGGCCAGTTGCACAATCAGTTTAGTATTCACACGGCCCGTTTCGCCACCTGTGGGGGGCATGATATGGAGTTCTCCCGTTGCACTGCGTTCGAGTTTAACTTCTGGGTTTTCTTGGCAGAGTTGATAAAATTGCTCAGGGGTGAGTTGAATGATGGGATCGAGATTAAGAGTCACCATGTTTCTAAGAGATGTAGAGCGTTAACTTAACCGAGCCGTACATTCGAGGATGAGGCGCTGATTCTCGATCGCATGGGGAACAATTTCCGAAGCTTGACGAAACGCCGCGATCGCCTCCCGATAATGAGCCAGAGCCGCATGACATAATCCTAAGCCATGGAGCGCCCCAAAGTGACTCGGATTTAAGCGCACCACCTCCTCACAATCGGCGATCGCCTTATAATACTCCCGACGCATATAATACAATACCGCTCTCCGGTTCCAAGCCTCCGCAAAATCCGGCCAATCGCGAATCACTTCCGTTAGCACCTCTTCTGCTCTATCAAATTGACCCGCATCCAACACTCTCTGAGCCTGTTGCAGTCGCTTTAAACCCATCAGTCCCTTCTGGTTAAACCAGCGCCGCCATAGCTCCTGAATTGCTTGTTCGCGCACTGGTTCAGAGTCGCTCTGGAGATCGGATAGCAAACCATCTAATTCTGGATCGCGCATGGTTTTCCACAAGAGTCCTTTTCTCTAGTGTATTACCCTTTTCGAGTTTTGAGCCAAATTCAGGCCTGTTCGCTCATCAAGGATTCATACTGATCCCCTGTAATCCGTCCCCCTTCTTTCAGAGTTTGGGCAATTTCCGATAAAGTTAAGACAGAATGGCCACAATAACCCTCTTCTTTCAGTTTCTCTTTCACTCCCCGCTCATGATCGATAAACACCACAATATCTTCCACTTCTAATCCCACCGATTTCAGTTTTGCCGCTCCTTCCATGGCACTGCGTCCAGTAATGAGGATATCCTCAATCACCACCACTTTTTCACCCGGTTCAAAATGGCCTTCAACTAACCGTTTTGCCCCATAATTTTTTACTTCTTTGCGAGGATAAATCATCGGATGTTCTAGGCGCAAGGCTAATCCCGTGGCGGTGGGTAAAGCTCCGTAGGGAATTCCAGCAATGCGGTCAAATTCTAAGGTCTTCAAAATATCAGCATAGGCGCTAACAATTTGATGGAAAATTTGCGGCAAGGAAATAATTTTTCTCAGGTCAATGTAGTAGGGAAACACTTGACCAGAAGCTTGCACATGATCCCCAAACGTGATGCAGCCAATATCATAGAGTTGCAGGATCAAATCTCGATAGGGCGTAGCGTCCAAGAAACAGACATCAGGAACCCATAGCTCGCAAGTCGGACGACCTTCGAGTTTTTGTTGTCGTTCTTGATTGATTTTGTCGCGTAAATCGGCGATCGCCTCCCTAGGTTTTTTTTCTGCGAATATTTTTGGAGGAATCGGCAGTAATAAGCCATCCCCACTGCTATTCAAACCCGCATCTAAAATTTCCGTAATCTCCGGGAAAATGCTATCATAATCCGTCAATAAAATCAACCGTTCTGGAGCGATAAGACGGACTTGTGCCAGCACATCCGGCATCACCTCCCCTAGGGATAAAGCCAGTTGATCGGGTGTGCCCCAACTTTGGGCAGCTTCAACGAGATGGAGATAGAGAGGGGTATCGCTATGGGGATAATCTTGGAGAACAGAGCCGGAAGGATTACCCGTATAACAGAGGACAAACACCAGGCGATCGCTATACATCAAAAACGGAGCCACTTGGTCTAAACCCGCATAGGGCAGTACCGTACAGCCATCCATTTCCCAAGTTTCAAACACCAACCGCGCAAACCCGGTACTCGTCTCTAAATTACTATATTGGGCATCCAAAATAATCGGAATAGAAACAGGAATCGATCGCCGAATCGATTGCAGTAAACGTATTCCCTCAGCACCTAAAATCTGATACGCGCCCAAATTCAAGGTATAGGCACACACGAGATCCTGAGTTTGGGAAATTCTCTCCTGTAAATCCTGCTCTAAATCCGGATCGAGATTCGCGTAGAGCAGACTCTCCGTTTTTGAGATCGCCCCTTCATACTTGTGCCAAAAAGTCATTATGCCTCCTGCTCAAACAGCACCCTAATATACTCGGCCTCGATAAACTCGTTTATGACGGGCTTTTTCCCCATCATTTTGCTCTGGCTTCTGCACAGAAGGCACAGCTTGCAGACGAGGTGGACTCTCTCCATTCTGTTCAGATGCAGCAAACGAATGAGAAGCACTCTCTAAAGATTCGTCAGAGTTCAGGGCACTCTCCAGGGAGGGAGGCGATTGGCTGTTCTCCATGTCCTGTTTTAAGGCTAGTAGACAAGAAACCAGGGGATCGTTGTGAATCGTTAATCCTCCCAGAGCCAATAGAACTTTCTTGATGCCCGCAATCACTTTAAGCGCTAGAGTATCCGCTTCAAAAGGCGGTAGAATATCCAGCGCTCCATAGGCGATCGCCGCTTGCCGTTGGGAATGAGTCACTTCCGGATCTGTACTCTCTAGCAGAATCACCCCAATTTCTGGATCTTGCTCTTGACAACAGCGACAGAATCCTTCTGGCTCTAAATCTGGAGTTTGTCGATCCATGAGAATCACCACCGGTTGCGGACGATCGCTAGATTGGATCTCTTCTAGCATTTCCAATACATTGGCGGCAGATGCTGCCAGGATTACTGCCAAGTTTTGGCAGATTAACACTCTTTGCCATATCCACCGTTGGAAATCGGAGGGTTGACATAAAAGAACAGTCGCTCTTGGATTAGTCATGGAAGGATTAGACAAATGGATTTAGAGTAGAGAAAATTGTAAAGTATAAGCTAAGTTTATATTTTAATCTTTTGATTAACGGTTTTTAAGGAATTCCTTACGATCGGTGTAACAGAAAACAGCACAAAAATTCTGTATCATTTAATTCATTTAATGGTCAGATCTTTCATGCACAATCAAATTTGAGATGGCTCAGGTGGATTCCTTTTCCCTAGGGTTTTCCCACGGTGAGAGAATTCACTCTTCTATTCAGTTGTTAATGAGACTTAAATAGTTTACCCAAAATCCGTATATTTAAGAAATGAGAAAACCCTATTTACAGCTTGAGGCAAAAGTCTCAAAGAAACCCACTCAGCCCCCAATCAGCATTAAGCAATACTCCCTTTGGTTTTGGGTAAGTTTAGGAATAATGACGGCTTTAATACCTCTTGGATGGCAGGCGATCGCCCAGGCTCAGACCCCCAGCACTTCAAGTAGTGACATCCCCGATCAAATCCAAATCGTGCTTAATACCCTGTGGGTAATTTTTGCTGGAGTGCTGGTATTTTTTATGAATGCTGGCTTCGCCATGCTAGAAACGGGCTTTTGCCGTCACAAAAGCGCTGTCAACATTTTAGCAAAAAATCTGATTGTATTCGCCTTATCTTCTCTAGCCTTTTGGGCCACGGGATTTGCCTTAATGTTTGGCGATGGTAACCCCTTCATTGGAGTGCAAGGGTTTTTCTTAAGTGGGCCTGACAATAGTCCAGCCATTGGTGAAGCCTATGAAGGCATCTATCGTTCCCTAGATTGGGCCGCGATTCCCCTAAAAGCCAAATTTTTCTTCCAACTCGCTTTTGCCGGTACGGCCGCCACCATTGTCTCTGGAGCAGTAGCTGAACGGATTAAATTTGCTGCTTTCATCCTCTTCAGTATCGGCTTAGTCGGATTAGCCTATGGCATTATTGGCCATTGGATTTGGGGCGATGGATGGTTAGCCCAACTAGGGTTTTGGGACTTTGCCGGATCGACCGTCGTTCATTCTGTGGGGGGATGGGGGGCTTTTATGGGGGCAGTTTTATTAGGGCCGCGCATGGATAAGTATCCAAATGGGCAAATTTCGGCTATTCCTGGTCACAATTTAGCCATTTCTACCCTAGGTTGTCTGATTCTGTGGTTGGGATGGTTTGGATTTAATCCCGGTTCAACTTTAACAGCCGATCCAGAAGCCATTACTCATATAATTCTAACCACCAATATGTCAGCCGCCGCCAGTGGATTAACAGCCACGATAGTGTCTTGGCGCTATTTTGGCAAACCCGATCTGACCATGATTATTAATGGCATTTTGGCGGGCTTGGTGGCAGTGACGGCATCCTGTGCTTATATCCATATTGCGAGTGCGATCGCCATTGGTGTAACCTCTGGCATCATCGTCGTCTTTTCAGTGGTCTACTTGGAACAATGGCGCATTGATGACCCAGTAGGAGCCATTTCTGTCCATTTAGTTTGTGGGATCTGGGGAACCTTGGCACTGGGACTCTTTAGTGTGGGGCCGAATATTTATCCTTGGTATAGCGACATGAACGGCCCATTGGCAGGATTATTTTTTGGGGGCGGTTATTCCCAATTCCTCAATCAGTTATTGGGGGTGTTGGCAGTGGGATTTGCCATGATTGCCTTTAGTTTGTTGTTATGGTTAACCTTGAGTTTTACAGTGGGGATACGAGTAACTCCCATGGAGGAACAAGAGGGCTTAGATCTGAGCGAACATAGTATGGAAGCCTATAGTGGATTTATAAAAGAGCAGGATTGAACAGAGATTGATGGACTGGGATAGCTGGTTTAAACGGATTGAAGATCTGGTGATGCTCCACTCTCCCAGTGGAGTCGAGGGGGAGATGACTCAGTTTCTGTTGGCTGAGTTTGAGCGTCTGGGAGTCGAGGTCAAGGTAGATTGGGCTGATAATGTGGTGGCTAAAATTCCGGGTAAAGATCGCAGCCGGGCGATCGCCGTTACAGCCCATAAGGATGAAATTGGGGCCATCGTCAAGCGGCTTAAACCAGGGGGACGGTTGGAGGTGGCTCGACTAGGAGGCTCGTTTCCTTGGGTGTATGGGGAGGGTGTGGTTGATATTTTGGGCGATCGCCGCACTCTTTCCGGTATCCTTAGTTTTGGCTCTCGCCATGTTTCCCATGAATCTCCCCAAAAACTCCAGCAGGAAACCCAGCCGGTAGAGTGGGAAAAGGTTTGGATCGAAACCAAACTGAGTCAGGAGCAATTGCAGGAAGCTGGAGTCCGTCCAGGAACTCGCGTAGTAGTGGGAAAACAGCGTAAGCAGGCCCTACGATTACAGGATTATATTGCCAGCTATACCTTAGATAATAAGGCTTCGGTAGCCATTCTTTTGGCTTTAGCCGAGCGAGTCAAAGAACCTGCCCTTGATGTCTATTTAGTGGCTTCGGCTAAGGAAGAGGTGGGGGCACTAGGCGCTTTATATTTCAGCCAGCGTCATCAGTTAGAAGCCTTAATTGCCCTAGAAATTTGTCCCTTAGCGCCCGAATATCCCATTGCTGATGGAGTCGCTCCGGTTTTGCTCTCCCAAGATAGTTATGGCCTCTACGATGAAGGCTTAAATAGGGAGTTACAGCAGGCAGCCGATGGGGTGAATGTCCCCCTTCAACGGGCGATTTTAAGTAGCTTTGGTAGTGATGCCTCCATTGCCATGAAACTTGGCCATGTGGCTCGTGGAGCCTGTTTGGGCTTCCCCACCCAGAATACCCACGGCTATGAAATTGCCCATTTAGGAGCGATCGCCAATTGTTTAGAAGTCCTGGTCAGTTATTGCGATCGCCTATGAATGATTCATTAATTGCCGAATCATGCTATTGGCTTGGGATGCATAGCCGCCGCCAAACAGATTAAAGTGATTGAGAATATGATAAAGATTGTAAAGAGTTTTGCGAATATTATAGCCCGGATTGGGGGGTAAAACTTGATGGTAGCCTTGATAAAAAGAAGCCGGAAAACCGCCAAATAATTCGGTCATGGCTAAATCAACTTCGCGATCGCCAATATAAGTAGCTGGATCGAAAATCACTGGTTCTCCAGACACCAAGCAAGCGGCATTTCCCGACCATAAATCCCCATGGACTAGGGAGGGTTGGGGGTGATGATCCCGCAACAGTTCGGGAAGGGCTTCTAACAGTTCTTTTTGCTGCGGAAAATTTCCCCCTCGCCGTTTGGCTAATCGGAATTGATAGCCTAATCGATGTTCCCGATAAAAGTCTACCCAATCGGCTGTCCAAGTATTAATCTGGGGAGTAGAGCCAATGGTATTATTGCGATCCCAGCCAAATTCTGGGCGGGGCGGTTGGGCACTGTGCAGATACGCCAATTTTCGCCCCATTTCTGCCCAAGATTGGGATTTTCCACTCCCGAATTCTAACCATTCTAAGACAATGTAGGCCGAGTTGCCTGCCACTCCCGTACAAAGAGGAGCCGGAACGCGGATGGTTTGGGTATCCTGCATTTGTTGTAAACCCAAGGCTTCTGCTTCAAACATTTCGATGTCCACAGCGCGATTGAGTTTGACAAAATAGGTGCGATCGCCGCTTCCCTGAACTTGATACCCTTGATTGATACAACCGCCACCAACGGAGCGATGGGATTGGATTTCAAAGGGTTGGTTAGTGACTTCGCTGATGCGATTGGCAATTAGATTCCACATGGCTCAGTTTGATGCTGCACAATTGATGCTCACAGACCCATTATTCGGGTTTTATGGTGACGATACCATAAGCTTCTGGAGAAAGATAGGAACGGGCAGCCCCTTGTAGATCTTCCACTTCTAGAGAGCGAATACAAGTGGGATAATTCAGCGCTAGGTTAACATCTTGGAGCATGGCTTGATGATATCCATACAGATTAGCGCGATCGCTCGGTGTTTCTGTGCCGAAGATAAACCGGTTTGCCACTTGTGTGCGAATGCGTTGCAGTTCTGAATCTTGCAGATTATAGCTTAGGGATGCGATTTGTTCGGCGATCGCCTCTTCCACCTCTTTTAGATGCTCCGTCGGCAACTGGGCCGCCACATAAAACAACCCTTGGTTATGATAAGTTAAATTCGCCGCCACCACACTCGACACTAAATTCCGTTCTTCCCGCAACTGGCGCACCAACCGAGAAGTCCGTCCTTGAGACAAGATAGAACTGAGAACATCAAACGCATAAGTTTTTTCCTGAGCCAAAGCACCCGGCACTCGCCACACCATCACCAACCGTGCTTGTTGTAAACTCGGATCGACAGACTCTCGACGCTCAATCGTCGTAAACGGTGCTTCACTCAAACCATTAAAAGGGGCAGCGTCTGACAACTGCCCTAATGTTGGTAGAACCGTTTTTGTGTTTTTCAACCGTTCCCCAGTTACCGTAAGGGTGCAACTATCCGCCACAATTTGGATCAACTCATCTACCGGCAGATTGCCCACCACCGCAGCAGTCAGGTTTTGCGGGTGATAATAGTGCTGATGAAAGTCCCGCATTTGTTCCGGTTTCAGGGTTTCAATCGTCTCTTTTGGGCCTAAAACCGGGCGACGATAGGGAAGCGTTTCAAAGGCTAATTCCATCGCTTTTTGATAGACTCGGCGACGGGGATTATCTTGAGCGCGATGAATTTCTTCAATCACCACCGAGCGTTCCCGTTCAAAGGCTTCATCAGGGATACTGGCGTTTAAAACCACCTCAAATTGCAGGGGTGCTAAGTCTATAAAGTCTTGAGGCGCGGTCGTGATATAGAATTGGGTGTAATCTTGGCTCGTCAGGGCATTGGTGATGGCTCCTCGTTCTTCGATCTGGCGCTCAAATTCACCTGGGGATAGATTAGGTGTGCCTTTGAAGATCATATGCTCTAGGAAGTGAGCCATGCCATTGATAGGGTCTGATTCTACCGCAGAACCGACGGGGAGCCACAGGCTTAAATTCACGGCATCCACTGGCATTTGCTCGGCGACGATGGTTAAGCCATTTTGCAGGTGACGCACCGTGGGAGCGATGCACCGTGCTGGAGTAGCTGACCTAAGCAGGGTTGAAGTCATTGAAGAAAAGTATCACAAGGTACAAGATTCTTCTTCTATGGTAAACACTTCTGCTAAAACTGGTGTGTATTGCTCGATTCGTTTTAGAGATCGTTAACTTTGGGGGGTTGGAGTTGGCTGGTGGGAGAGGGAGATATCTGGGATTTGGGGCGATCGCACTCCCGTTGTAGAATGTCTTTGATGAACTCAGGTAACCAGATGGGGTGGTTTAGAAATCATTTTATCTGAAAGCTGATGAGATTTTTACCGTGCGATCGCTAGTCATCATTCATGAAAACGGTAAAATACGAATTCTTAATTTAGATTCATTAATCGTTACCAATGCTCCGGATTGCAATAAATCTTGGCTTTTCTCAATAGCTTGAATAACGATATTTTCCAAATGAATCGGTAACACATTTTGTGTGCGAACTTGGATAACACTCGGTTTATTGTCCTGTGTTATTGCCAGTAATGCACCAAAGTCTAAATCATGGGTAAAAACAATATAGCCCTGGTCACTTGCCCATTGCATAATCTCTCTATCTGTTGCATTTGGATTGCCCACCGATGACCAATGTATTGCCTTAATTTCATACTTTCCAAAAACATCAATCCAATCGGGTGAAAGATTCATATCAATCACAATTTTCATGAGGCACTTAAAGAAAGTTCTATCTCTTCAACACGCCAGGCAGCATAAGCTAAAGATTCTCTCAAATCTTCAGGTTCTAGATAAGGATAGGCTTGTAAAATTTCATCATGAGAAGCACCGGTTGCCATTAAACCTAAAATCATCCCTACCGTGACTCTCATTCCTCGGATACAAGGTTTTCCGCCCATCACTTCTGGGTTAATTGTAATGCGGGTAAGTTGATTCATCGATCTTATTCCTTGATTCCTTATTTTAGTTCAATTTTATCTGGTTCTAGATAAAGGGCTATAGCCTCCCGAATATTCACATAAAATATATGATACCATATATTTACCTCCTCACATGAACTGAGTAACACATATAAAAATACTTATGAACGATCTACAAAAAATTTACGATACTCTTCGTTGTCTTCCTTCTGATGAACTGTATCAGCCCGATCTCATGACTCCAGATCAAAAGGAATATTGGTTTCAACTGCGATCGATGTATGAATTACAAGCAGAAGCTTGGAAGAGTAGCTATCTAGTCAAAGGGTATTATCCCCTTGACGAGAAAGTTGATCGAAGAGAAATCACTCAACAAAAGCAAGCTTTATTTCAGTTGTCTGTTCAAGAAATTCATGCTCGTTTGAAACTCTTTAATGCACTTTATACTCGTCTGGAACAAGCTAACACTATTCTCGACAGAGAGAGGAGAAAGGGTTTGTCTTGTGGTCTACTGATTGTAGATCAAATGATCAAATCAGTAACTCCAAATACTGATTTCAATTCTGGATGCGATTTGCTGATTCAGTCCCTGATAGATGATGCGAATAGTGATTTTAAGGATTCACTACATTATAGCTCTTTTTCTAAAAAAAAGTGGAGTGATATGTGTGTATTTTTCACTAAATATCTGGAAGATTACCGTCTCGGAAGATTTTCTTTGTCTCAGCAATTCAAGCAAGAACTACGCCGCCAAACTTCTCACCTTCATTTCTCAAAACCAGGAGTTACTTTTTCTTCCTTATTGCAATGTTCATTATTGAGCTTGGTTGATCGAGACTTTAAATCTAAATTCAATCAATATATTCCTACAGTTGTAGAAGCTGTAAAAGTAGCCAGTAGAGCAAGTCGCAAAGTGCGTAGCTATGAATGGCATCACGGAATCCTCAAACAAGGTTGTAAGCAATGTGGTACATACCATTAAAGCTTAACAAAACTTCACATCTGGAACAAGATTGAAAACAGGCATTGTTGTAGGGGTTAGGTTGGAGAAGTCCTTGATTTGGGGGTCAACTCAATGAATATCATTCTTAACATTATCTTTGGCATTTTCCTAGGAACAGTCTTATTCATTGGGAAAGAAACTGGAAATGGATTGTGCTTATTGAGCTTTTTCTTCTTGTTTGGAGTCTATCTTTTTTGGGCAGCATCCCAAATTTTACAGGAACTCCTCAACCTCTTGAGTGTCTTGGGCGCTTAACGTCAGAAAATCGGTATCGTTTCTAAATCGAAGGAGCTAGGGAGCGAGACGCTCCCACTCCATTAATATCAAAGGATTGGAGGAGTGCGGGCATCTTGCCCGCTAGTTATACCCTCTAACCGGATGTATAGTCCCCTAAAAACTTAACGAAACGTTACAATCGTTAATGTTCCCTTGTTTACTGCTCAGATCATGGCTCAGTCTCACTCCTCCTCCAAACCTCGCTGTATCGTTGTGGGTGCGGGTATTGGCGGCTTAACTACCGCCGCGCTCCTGGCTCATCGGGGGTATTCGGTGCTGATCCTGGATCAAGCCATTGTGCCGGGGGGATGTGCTTCCACGTTTAAGCGGCGCGGGTTTACGTTTGATGTGGGAGCGACGCAGGTGGCGGGGTTAGAGGCGGGGGGAATTCATCATCGGATTTTTCAGGAATTGGAGATCGAACTACCGGAGGCAACGCCTTGCGATCCGGCTTGTGCGGTGTTTTTGCCGGGGGAAAAAGAACCGATTTCTGTGTGGCGAGATCCTCTGAAATGGCAACAGGAACGGCAGCGACAGTTTCCGGGAAGCGAACCGTTTTGGCAGTTGATGAATACGCTATTTCAAGCGAGTTGGCGGTTTCAGGGGCGAGATCCGGTGCTGCCTCCGCGTGATTGGTGGGATTTGTGGCAACTGGTGCAGGCGATGCGCCCGGATACGTTGATTACTGTGCCGTTTGCCCTGTTGACGGTGTGGGATGCACTGAGGTTGATGGGGGTGGGAAAAGACGATCGCCTGAAAACCTTCCTCGATCTGCAACTGAAACTCTATTCCCAAGTGGATACCACGGAAACCGCTCTCTTGTATGCTGCAACCGCTCTGGGGGTTTCCCAGGAACCTCAAGGGCTGTATCATTTACAAGGGAGTATGCAAGTTTTGAGCGATCGCCTCGTCGCTTCCCTAGAACGAGATGGCGCTACCCTGCTCATGCGCCACACTGTCGAGCAAATCGAAACCAAAAATGGGCGAGTTACCGGCGTGCGTATTCGCAACCTGAAAACTGGAGAAACTTGGAGCGAAAACGCGGATCATGTTGTTGCTAATGTCACGATTCACAACTTAGTGCAACTTTTAAACTCTGACGATCTAGCCACCAAAATATACGCCAACGGCTATAGCCAGCGCCTAAAGCAAGTCCCCTCACCCAGTGGCGCATTTGTCGTTTATCTGGGAGTCGAACAAGCCGCTATTCCTGAAAATTGCCCGCCCCACCTACAATTTTTGTACGATCCCGATGGCCCCATTGGTGAGAATAATTCCCTCTTTGTCTCCGTCAGTCATCCCGGAGATGGACGCGCACCAGACGGAAAAGCCACCATTACCGCTTCTTCCTTTACAGATACAGAGCAATGGTGGAACAGTGCAGACTATGAGCAACTGAAGAAACAATTTACCGAAGCGGCGATCGCCCGTTTAAGTCAGTATTTCCACTTGACTCCAGAGACTATTATCCACGTCGAAGCCGCCACACCGAGAACCTTTGCCCATTTTACAGGGCGCGATCGCGGCATCGTCGGCGGTATGGGACAACGCCTAACCACCTTCGGCCCCTTCGGCTTTGCCAACCGCACCCCCATCGGTAACCTCTGGCTCGTCGGAGACTCCACCCACCCCGGAGAAGGAACCGCAGGCGTATCCTATTCTGCCCTAACCGTCGTTCGGCAGATTGAGATCGCGTCCAGCTAATCAGAAAAAAAGTAAAATTGAACTCATATTCAAACGTAGATCGAAGGAGAAATATCTATGAGTACAGAGCGCTGGAATGATGAACGGTTAGACCGTTTAGCCGATCAGGTATCCGATCTGCTCAATACAGCTCGCCAGCACGATCGCCTGATTGAAAGCAATGCCCGTGCCATCGAAAGACACGATCGCCTGATCGAAAGCAATGCTCGTATCCTTCAAGCTTTAGCCAATGCCTTAGCAGAAGCAGGGGAAGAAAGACGACAGCAATACGCCATTATGCTACAACATCAAGAAGAGATTCGCGGACTGCAAACAGAAAATCGCCGTATACTCGATGTCCTGCTTAATCAACAGAATCAGCAAAACGATTCTACCGATGAATGAACCTTCCCGAACAGCACATTCAAATTTTCACCATTTTCGTCATCCGAAACCAATCCGGTTGGGATAGATCGTTAGCAATAATCGTCACTTGCACCCTATCCCCACTCTGAATTTGCTCATCCCCCTTTTGAGTCGGGTAAATAAAATTGAGAGTCTCCATCTTAACCTGTTCAGCAATATCGGCTGGCAGAACTTGCTCCAGACGAACCGTGACATAGGTTTTTAAGTTTTTTACTCCCGCTCTCTTACTCACATCTGCGATCGCCATCTCCACCACCGTAGCGATCGCCTCAAACGTAATCGGTTTAGCACTCATGATCTTCAGGTCAACCTCCCCCTACCTATTTCCTATGTCGTTTTCTTAATCGAACTTTTCTTACTCGTTTTTTTATCTCCCTTCTTATCTTCCGAGTCTCCCGGAGCTAGAGGCCCTAACGTCACATCCGCATCTCCCGATCGAGATAAAGCCAATAAATTCTTGTACAGGGCATTGGGAAGCATGATATCTCCATATTGACCCGCTCCACTCGGTGCAGACTTACCAATAGATTTAACTGCTTCTACCGCAAAATTGGTGCAATTATACTTAAATAAATTATACTTAGCATCCTTTTTCGCTTCCACATATGCCATCAAGCCATCCACTTCCGGCTGAGTTAACGCATAAGATTTTTCACCCTTAGAAGCATGGGCTATATCCGGTTCTTCCACGCGCCCAGGAACCCATTTTTTCGGATTTAGTGAAAAGCCAGTATGACGGCGATCGAGACTGGTTCCACTCCCTGGAGTTTCTAAACGCTTCATCCGTGCGGTGCTATCATACGTCCATGTACTGGCTCTGTAAATCAGAGGATAAAACCCAAAAGAAGAACCGGTTGGCGACTGCAATAATCGTTTAGTCGGTTGACGCATAGCATCGGGCACATCGGTTGGATTGTTATAACTGAGCTTCAAAAACGTATGGCCCACATTCGCCTTAGCGAGGTCTGTTAACCCCAATCTACTCCGATCTGCTGTTTCCACATCTGCACAGAGCTTCAAGGTCGCAACCGGTGCTGTTACCGTTGTATCTTCAGTCGTGGTGGGAGCTGGCGTTGCAGTGGTGGGTGTAGATGTATCTGTTTCATCACCATCAGCCCGTTGAATTGAGGATTGAGTCGATTGGCGATTAAGGGGGTGTGAAAACCATAGATTATGGTGGTCTCCTAGGGGATAGCGCTGGATGGGGAAATTTAGTGCAGAGGGAGACTGAAGCGGGATGTTGCTTTTCCACCGATCGATCTTAGCTTGCATATCTGGAGCCAGTTCCCTAGGGGGCTGATCGGTTTGTAACTCAAAATTCGCCCCATCGGGTGTTCGTTGAGCCAAGGGTTGACGATCGCCAGTCGGTTGTATGGGTGTGGGTTTTCGAGACATGATAGGAGAGGGACTAAACCGAGGTGTTTTAGAACCCGTGCCCAGATTTTGAGAGGACTTCCGACGTATTCGCTGAGTAGACATACTCGCCCTTTGCCTCTGATATAAAATTTAAGTCTTGAATTTAAGCTTAACAGAAAAATTCTTCATGATTGAAATCGATCGCGCTTGTGTTACCTTTAATCCCGGTACTGCTCTGGAAACTCCCGCCCTCCGCCAGGTTTGCTTGAGTGTTCCGGCTGGGCAGTTTGTCACTGTCATTGGCTCTAATGGAGCGGGAAAATCAACACTGTTAAATTTAATTAGTGGCGATCGCCTGCCGGACTCTGGACGCATTGATATTGCTGGTCACAATGTTACCTCATGGCCCACCCAAAAACGGTCTAAATTAGTCGCTAGAGTGTTTCAAAATCCCCTCTTGGGATCTTGTGCGAATTTAACTGTAGAGGAAAATATGGCTTTAGCCGTTCAACGGGGAGGCTTTCGCGGCTTAAAATTAGCCCTTCCTAACCGTCGTCGCGCCCAATTTCGGGAGCAGTTAGCCCGTTTGGGATTAGGCTTAGAGCGCAGATTAGGCGATCGCATGGGATTATTATCAGGAGGACAACGACAAGCGGTAAGTCTGCTCATGTCTACCCTCGCGCCCACTCAAGTTTTATTATTAGATGAACATACCGCAGCCCTCGATCCGAAAACGGCTGATTTCGTCTTGGAGTTAACTCGCCAAATTGTCCATGAGCAGCATTTAACCACGATCATGGTTACCCATAGCATGAGTCAGGCCTTGAGCATGGGCGATCGCACAATTATGTTACATGAAGGACAGATTATTTTAGATATCGCAGGAGAGGAACGGGAAGGCTTAGAGGTGGCGGATCTGTTAGAGCGCTTTAATCAGCTTAAAGGGGAAGAATTGGCCGATGATTCCTTATTATTAGGATAATCCCCATTTCTGTTCACCTCGATGGATTGAACCATGAAGCTAAACCTGAACCCCAGTTGGCAAGAGAAGATCGCCCAGATCGCCAGCGATCGCCAAAAAACCTCAGAAGAGGTCGTCCAAGAGGCGATCGCCCTTTATTTAGGAGAAGTTGCCGCTAATTCCGGCGATCGTCTGGTTGTCTTAGAACAAGAAGTCGCTCTTCTAAAGCAAACCGTCAATCAACTGCATACCCTGATTACCGTCATCCGACAGCAACAACTCAAAGATACATCCAACCAAAAAACACCCGTTTCAGAAACTATTTTTATGCCCGAAATTGATGACGATATAGAGGATGAACCCGATGAAATTCTCTATGATTTTCTCGAACCGAGTTAACCCCCATTTTTTTGATTGCACCTTTGGTTTTATGCTGACGAGCTAAAAATGGGGCTGCGGCGATCGCTCCGAGCAGGTCTGCCTCTCCTATCCGCTTCAACTGTACCCAATCGCTCCCCATAGAGCCAACTGTCTCTCAGGCTTTGTCCTTTTGCCAACCCCCCATTCCTGCCAATCAGACTCACACCACTGTTAAGATTAAAGAAAGTCCTCACCGCCGAGACGGTGGCTATGATTGTTACTTTTTTCGGCTGTCGGCGACAGGGAAATTTTTAATTTTTAATTGAATCATGACTTGTATTCTTGTAATTGAAGATAATCCAGAAATTATCAGTAATGTAGTAGATTTTCTCGAAGCCGAAGACTTTGAAACCTTGAGTGCCGAAAATGGTCGCCTCGGTCTAGAACTGGCCTTTTCCCATCGAGTAGACCTGATTCTCTGCGATGTCATGATGCCCGAACTTGATGGTTATGGAGTCTTAAGTGCCCTGCGCCAAAATCCAGCTACAGCAACCGTTCCCTTCGTTTTCCTCACCGCCAAAGGAGAACGACAAGACCTGCGGGTGGGGATGAACTTAGGAGCCGATGATTATCTGATCAAGCCCTTCACCCCTGATGAACTATTAGAGGCGATCGCCGCTCGCCTAGAGCGCTCGGCCCAACTCGAACAGTACGATACGCTTACTGGGCTGCCCCAAATCAGCACCCTTGGCCAACCGGAAGGCTTCTTTAGTCAAGCCGTAGCCCAAAGTAACCTCAGCCGTTCTCTAGTGCCCTTTATGCTGATCGGCTTAGACCGTCTTGAGCTAATTCAAGAAGCCATTGGTCATCGTCAAGGAGAAGAGGTCTTAAAAGCGATCGCCCAACGACTCACTCAGTCGATCCAATCCCTCGGCGGCCAAGTGGCTAAAGGCAATGGGGCCCAATTTGCCGTAATGTTACCCCCAGTCGCCGATCAAACGGTGGCCACAGAGCAAGGCAAACGGATTTTAGAAGAGATTGCCCAACCTCTGGTCATCGGCCATCATACAGCGATCGTCACTGGCAGTATGGGCATCAGTTTCTATCCCACAGCCCCTAACTTTGACGAGCTGCAACGGCAAGCGAGTATCGCCCTGGGTAATGTCAAGAGCTTAGGCGGTAACCATTATCGTGTCTATGTTCCCCCCCTATTCGGACTTGACCAAACCAGAGACCTCAAACTGGAAGAAGACTTTTACCAAGCCTGGTTAGCCAACCGATTTCAAGTCCGCTACCAACCCAGAATTGAGGTCAAAAAACACCAATGCATTGCAGTAGCTGCCAGCCTTCACTGGGAACATCCCCAGATGGGTAACCTACCCGCTAAAAAATTATCCGAATTAGCCACAGGGTGCGGATTAAATTTAGTGTTAGACCAATGGATCTTAGAGCAAGCCTGTCAACAACTGAAAACGATCCAGGGTACAAAACAGCCCCTGCGTGTTGCCCTGCGGGTATCTGAACAGCTTTTTAGTGAAGACCTACTCGCTATTATCGATCGCATCGGTCAAACCCATAGCTTTCCTACGGCTCGCCTAGACCTAGAATTTTCAGCAACCACCTTACTCAGCGCCAAGAATCAAAATCAAATGGCAGCCACTTTGCGATCGCTCCAACAGCGAGGAATTTCGATTACCATTGATGGTTTGGGGCAGGGCAATCAGTTTCTTAAGGACTTAGGTTCCTTACCTCTCCATGCCTTGAAACTCGATGAGAGCTTAATTCAATACCCTCAGCAAAATCAGCCCCTGATTAAAGCCATGATTGAATTGTGCCATAACTGGAAATTGAAGGCGATCGCCACCGGAATTGCTACCCAGGAACAGCAAAGGTTTTTACAGCGCCATAACTGTGATTTAATCCAATATCAACAATCCTACGATCTCCGATCGCTCAAAGGACGTTTACTACAACGATTCTAAATTATGTCTCTATTTCCTATTCTGCCGATCGCGCCAGCGAAACGGAGTTTTATCGCTGCCCTTATGGTCATCACCCTAAGTCCGAACCTCCATCTGGCCCAACTTTCCCCATCCCTAGATAGCACCTCTTGGCAATGGATCGATTGGACTCAAGGGGATACTACCGAGCGTCCCCTTTCCCAAGAGCCAATTACCCTGATGTTCAAAGAGGGTAAGGTCAGTGGCTTTGGTGGATGTAATAATTATTTCTCTAGCTACCAAGTCGATGGCGATCGCGCCAGCGAAACGGAGTTTTATCGCCTCATCCTGTCCGCTCCCTTCGGCCGCACATTCAAAGCCTGTGGCAACCTCTCCCAGCAAGAAGACCAATTTTTAGAGCAATTAGGGCAAGTAGAGCGTTACCAAATTAACTCCGATGGAGAACTGTACTTGTTTTATCGTCACAATGGAGAAACCGGACAAATGCGCTTTAGACCCATTTCTGACTCTTCTCCAGCACAGACTTCCTTTACCGATATTCCCGATAACTATTGGGCCCAGGACTTTATCACTGTTTTAGTTGAGCGTAATCTGATGTCTGGATTTGCTGATGGCACATTTCGCCCCGATACCCCAGTCACCCGCGCCGAGTTTGCCAGTTTGCTCCAGAAAACCTTCGATCTCCCCCAAGTGCGTAAGCGCGTTCTCTTTCGAGATGTGCCCCAAGACTTTTGGGCCCAGGGAGCCATTCAATATGTGGCCACAACTATTCCCCAACTGATGGGGGGCTATCCAGGGGATCTCTTTCGCCCAGAAGAGCGGATTTTAAGGGTTGAAGTGCTGGTGAGTTTAGCCAATTTATTACGGGAAGTACCAGAGGTGGATCGAGATCTAATGTTAGCTTTATATGAAGATCGCCAGGAAATTCCTGATTATGCCTTAGAAAAAGTGGCGATCGCCACTCAACAGCAGATAGTGGTTAATTATCCTCAAATTCGGCAACTGCGTCCCAACCAACCTGCCACCCGTGCAGAAGTAGCAGCCCTCATCTATCAAGGGCTAGTGAAAACCAATCAAGCTCCCGAAGTGGAGTCCCCCTATCGCATTAATCCTTAATTTCTCCCCTTTTCCCACAAGCTTCACCTAATTCTCAGGTTATTCTAGATTCAAGATTGGGATAAATCCGATCCCGACAATCTAGATTCAGTCTAAACAGACAGTCCCTAGGGCGCATCTATCACCCGAACCGGGCCTATTCGGACTGCAACAAATTTCTGACTATTTCCATCAGGAAAAACGCCCTCTTTCAACCCTCTAGTTATTCTTTATCCTGATGAGGTGCTAGAGAATCGCGTTAATCTAACAGAAGAGTCATTCTTCTATCGCTAACTTTGAGGATCGAGGTATAGCGGGCTTTTGCTATCCCAACTTCTCAACAAACTGGTGTGAAGATGGCCGCTCCCTTCTAGGGGCCAAACGGGGTTATCCACCACTCTCAACCAAGCCAAACATGCTGAACCGTCAAAACTACCCGCTCAAAAACTTGACTTCAACTCCGGGATGGCAACGCTGGATTGGAGGCGCTCTTGCTGCACTAATCTTGATGGCACTAAAGGGAGTGGGCTTAGTCGAACAACTGGAGCAGTTAGCCTATCGAGGGTTATTTCAATTACGAGGAGAAGAATCTTGGCATAGTGATGTCGTGATTGTGGGCATTGATGAAATGACACTGAAAAATCGACAAAACTCCAATCACCCCCGCCAAATTTATGCCGCCCTTTTGCAGAATTTGGCCCCCAGTCAACCCCGGATGGTGGTTTTGGATATTTTGATGCACGACCCCTCCCCTGATGATGCACAGTTGGCTCAAGCCATGGGTCAAGTTCCCGTAGCTCTGCCGGTGGCTTGGGATAAGCAAGGAAATCAGAAAGACCCCACTCCAGCATTGGCCGCCAAGGCAGTGGTGATGGGCCATGTTCTGAGCAATCAAGATCATGATGGCTTAACTCGTACTGTAGAACCTCAATTGCGTCAGATTCCAGCCCTTGGGGTGGCGGTGGCGAATGCACTGAGGCCTGAGTCTCGGTTATTAGATGTAAATGACTCAGATCCCTTATGGATTAATTGGCCCGGATCGGTGCAACATTTACCCCAATATAGTTTCTCGGATGTGATGGAAGGGCGAGTATCTCTGGAGGAATTCCAGCACAAAATTGTGATTGTGGGGGCTAATGTAACGGGTTTTAATCCGATCCTGACTCCCTTTGATATTAATCCTGCCGCTAATGGGATTCATCTTCATGCGGCGGTGGTGAGTAATTTGTTATCCCATAATGCACTGCAACAGGTGGAGGCATCTTGGCATCCGGTATGGATACGGTTGTTCTATTTTGGTGGAGCGATTGGTTTGAGTTCTGTGGTGGTGCTTTGGTCGTTTCGCAAACAGGCGATTGTGGTGGTGGGGTTGGGGGGGCTATGGCTGAGTATTTGTTATGGTGCTTTCGGTTTTTATTATCTGTTGCCGGTGGTGTCTCCTTTGGTGTTGTTGGGTTTGACGTTGTTTATGGTGACGCTTCAAGATCGGTTGAAGATGAAGGCGATTTTGGTGGAGCGGGAGAAGCAGTTATTTGAGTCGGCGTTTTATGACCCGGCGACGGGTTTGCCCAATTATGCTTGGTTTATGGATCGCTTGGAGGGCTTACTTTCGCGAACTCGCGGACAATCGCAGCAGCCTTTGTTTGCGGTCTTTTTTATTTATATCGATCGCTCTAAGGTGGTGAATCCCGATTCGGGCCATCGGTTGAGTAATGAGTTGCAGGTGGCGATCGCCGGTCGCATTGAAGAAGCTTTGAGGCGATCGATTCCCCTCTATTCCTCTCGCTCTCTTTTGTCTCCCCATACTTCCCCTTTTTCCTCTCTTTCAGAGATTTCCTCTGTTGCTCCTCAATTTACGATCGCTCGTCTGGATACAGATACGTTTGCGGTTTTGCTTGAGCCTTTATCCTATCCATCCCAGGCGATCGATGTTGCCCAAAGTATTTATCAAACTCTCTCCCATAACTCGATTGGTTATGGTTTAGTCGCCAACTCCGTAGAGCCAGATGAAACGATGAGTTTACTGGCAGAAAATTTGTCTGCTATGACTGCATTTATTGGGGTGGCTCTATCGGCGGTTAATTCTGAGTTCGATCGCCTGTCAGTTAATATCTATTCTCAGGCAGAAAGTATGCTCAGAGATGCAGAAATTGCCATGTATCAAGCTAAGGTTAAAGAGAGCAATCATTATGCTATCTTTGACCAAAATCTCCACAATGCAGAAGTGCAAAGATTAGAACTGGAATTGGATCTGCGCCGAGCAATTAATCGCGCTCGCAGAGAACAGGAAAATTTGTCGGGTGCGATCGGTAATTCTAATCCTTCTCCTGGCCATTTTTCTTATGCCTCAGAATCATGGGTCTCGGATCTAGAAGCTCAAAGCGATTTTCGCCTCTATTATCAACCGATTGTTTCTTTTAACACCGGTCGAATTAGTGGATTTGAAGCCCTAGTCCGTTGGTATCATCCTACGCGAGGTATGGTTTCCCCGGTAGATTTTATCCCTTTGGCTGAAGAAACCGGCTTAATTATGGATTTAGGAGATTGGATTTTAAAGACAGCTTGTTATCAGTTAAAAGAGTGGCAAAATAAGTTTTCTCATGGACTCGATGTAACCATGGTGGTTAATTTGTCAAGTTTGCAGTTACATAATCCTCAACTCGTTCATCAGATTCAAACCTTACTGGATGAAATGAATTTAGATCATCGGTATTTAAAATTAGAAATTACTGAGAGTGGATTGATGGAAAATGAAGAGATTGCTCTAGGCTTATTGAAAACATTGAGAGAAGCAGGAATTCAGTTGAGTATTGATGATTTTGGTACGGGTTATTCTTCCTTGGCTCGGCTACATAATTTGCCCGTAAATACATTAAAAATTGATAAGTCTTTTTTGGAAAGAACAGCCTTAGATCATGAAAGTTGGGAGATTATTGAGACGATTATTATTTTGGCCCATAAGTTGGGATTGACAGTGGTAGCTGAAGGAATTGAAACCGGGGATCAGTTTGAATTACTTCATAAACTCAATTGTGATTATGGTCAAGGGTATTGGTTATCTCGCCCTATGGATGCTTCAGGAGCAACAGCACTGTTGGCGAAAAATCCCCAGTGGTAATGATCCTAGTGATGATAAACTAGAGGTTAGAATCTGCAAAAAAGGAAACGCTATGCGAATTTTGGTCATGGGTGGCACGCGCTTTATTGGCGTGTATTTAACGAAACTATTAGTAGACCAAGGTCATGAAGTGGTCTTATTTAATCGAGGTAATAAACCTGCACCTGTGGCAGGGGTGACGGAAATTCATGGCGATCGCACGGATGCCAGCGAAATCCAAGATCGGCTTGCTGGTGAAGAATTTGATGCGATTTTTGATAATAATGGCCGGGAACTGAGCGATACTCAACCTCTGGCGGATTTGTTTGCTGGGAAGGTGAAACACTTTGTCTATATGAGTTCGGCTGGAGTTTACTTAAAATCTGAACAACTGCCCCATATTGAGGGCGATTCTGTAGACCCGAAAAGCCGCCATAAAGGAAAGTTTGAAACGGAGAAATATCTCCAGGAAAAGCAACTTCCCTTTACTTCGATTCGCCCCACGTATATTTACGGGCCGTTGAATTATAATCCTTTAGAAGCTTGGTTCTTTGATCGTATTGTGCGCGATCGCCCCCTTCCCATTCCCGGTACAGGAAATGCCATCACTCAATTGGGTCATTGTTATGACTTAGCCCAAGCTATGGTAGCGGTTTTGGGCAATTCTCAGGCGATCGGCCAAATCTACAATGTTTCTGGGGAACGCTATGTAACGTTTGATGGATTAGCCCAAGCTTGTGCGATCGCCTGCGGAAAATCCCCGGAAGAGATCCAAATCATTCATTATGACCCCAAACAATTTGACTTTGGCAAGCGCAAAGCCTTCCCCATGCGCGTTCAGCATTTCTTTGCCGATATTCACAAAGCCAAAACCGAACTCAACTGGCAACCGAAATATGACCTAGTGTCTGGCTTAAAAGATTCCTTGACAACTGATTATTTGGCTCAAGGGAAAGATAAACTAGAGGTCGATTTTTCCCTTGATGACCAAATCTTGAACCGTTAACTCTCTTGTTTTTCCAGACTGGCTCTTATATCAAATCCTTAAATGGTTGCTAGTTTCTGTGTACTGTAGAGACCTGGGTGCGATTCGTGCGGGTTTCCGCAAGCGGACATGAATACAAAAATAGTTGTCAGCCTACAAGATTTGGGTATAATATCAAGTCCGGTTTCCGCAAGCGGACATGAAAATGTGTTAAGAAGCGGGCAAGATGCCCCCACTCCTCGAATTCTTTGATATGACTGGAGTGGGAGCATCTTGCTCCCTGGATTTTTAATTAGGGTATTTCCGCTTCGCGGACATGAATAAGCGAACTTGATATAACCCGCCCCTACAGAGATCTGTAGCGTAAATAAATAGATTTGATATTACTGCCAATTCTCCCAATCCTCATTGAGAATTGAGGTATTGGGAAAAGCGATGGGATTTCCCTGATTGACTAATCGCCTTTGCAGTTGTTCTAATTGCGGTTCCGGTGCGGGCAAATTATCGACTAATTCATAGGGCATAATCTCGTTTTCTAGGGCAAAAATTACTGTATTTCCGGCGGCTGCACCCACTGACCATTCAAAGGAATGCACCCGATAAGCGGCGGCGGCAATATGACTAGCAGCGATACTTTTTCCGGCAATTAAAAAGTTATCCAGTTGTTGGGGAATCATGGCTCGTAGGGGAATTTGAAAGGGATAAGCCGTACCAGCACCTCGACGCTCTCCTTCACGCTCAGTGTTTCCTGGTTTTTCTGGGGGAGTTTCGGTCATGCAGGGGTGAAAGTCGATCGCATAATGACCAATGCCGACAGAATCAGGATAGATGGTGGAGCGGGTGCGCCGTTGGGGAGGATTAGGTAAAGTATCGGACTGCAAGACCTCGATCGCCTCTAATCCGGCGATCGCCGCTCGAAAGGCTCTGTATTCGTCTGGCGGTAAGGCTTGTTGGTAATAGTCATCTGTATATCCCTGGCGGGAAATATCGATTTCCCAGATCGTAAAGCCATCGGGATAGGCCCAACTGGGACGGCCGATAATCCGTCTGCCTTCGCGCATATAGGGGTATTTGGAGAGTCCATGAGCGGTTCCCATGGGCGAGTCTAACCCGGATAAAAAGCGATAATTGGGATGGGTGTCTTTTACTCCATCCCCCAATTGAGAATCCGTAGTACCCGCTACTAACCAGTAATAAAATCCTAAAGCATGTTCTTCCGCTTTGCGTAAGGCATCCACCCGCAAGCCTCCCATCCATCCCCCAGGCTGCAATTGCCCCATGGCTTGCAGTTGGTTTGCGGTATAAATAAAGTTATCAACTGAAGTTCCGGGACGGTAATCATTGCCCCAAGTCCAGTTTTGCATGGCAATATCGCCAGGAGTGGGTTTAGTAAAGCCAATGCCACCAAATCGGGTACTTTCTCCGGTTTGCGGACTCCAAATCCGCCGATAGGTGAACACCAGATCGAAACTGGCTAGGCGCTCTAATTCGTAGCTATAGTAAGGGGCATATTGGGGGTAAAACTCTGGCATCACCTGGGGTTGGGGTTCGTCCGTGGCTTCCATGGCGAAGGTGTAGGTAAAGCCTTGGGTGCAGTAAGGATCGCCGGTTTCACTGGCGGAAGAGGGTTCTAGAGGCGATCGCCGATCGATCCCCAGACGATGGGGAATATTAGTCAGTCCAATTAATTCTCCGGTTTCCGTCGCATCGATGACATACCAGGGTTTATCCTGGGGTGATATGAAGCGGATAATACTTTTAGTGAGATACGGGGAATCCTCATAGGTGTAAGCATCTTCCAGGGTTTGGGAGAGAAACCGGGTATTTAGGGGAGGAGCTGAAGGTGCAGGCTGGTGTTGAATGGCGATCGCCCCTTCAATCCGGGTGCGATTCGCATTATAATCCAGGTCTTTGACCACCGTATTCGGATACCAATGGAGCCTCCCCTTTCCCCGTTTTGCCGCCGCTTCTAGCATCTCCATCAGGATCAGATGACCATCTTTAGGGAGGAAACAGGAGACACTCACCCAACAGTCCCCTGGATTAAGTTTGCCATAGCGACGAAAGATGCGATCGCGCAACTCCAAATACCCGCGAGAATAAAACAACTGCGCTCTCTGCGTCGTTCGCTCATCCAATGCCGAAGTTCCCTGGGATGAAATTTGACCCCCTAACCAGTCCGTCAACTCCGTCAAACAGACCGTTTTTCCCCCCAACAGTGCCTCATAAGCGGTCGCCGTTCCTGCCAGTCCACCTCCCACCACCAGTAGATCGCAGGAGACCGTTTTATCCGGTTCTGGACTCGCTAGTGCCGCGCTTGATGAGAATCCAGTCAGGATTAAGGTACAGAGTAATCCTAGATATTTTGTGATCGTAGAGCTTAAGTAGATGTAAGTTCGAGTATCGAGTCTATCCATTTTTCAACCGTTTATGCCCGCCTTGATATCTTGGTTAGATTAAGGGTATTAACCAAATCACTCATCATCCTAACAATCAGTCATCAGCAACGGGTAAGCTCTTGACGTTCAATTCATTGCCCCATGGCTTATCATCGAAAAATGTGGGTAGAAACCCCGTCCTTCTAGGACGGCTTTACGTTATAATAAGGGAAAAGCCACATTGACCTTAAAGGCGGGTGAAACTCCCAGTGGTGGGACACTCAGTTAAAAGACGGTTAACCGAAATGGTTAACTTGGTGGAAACACTCTGAACACAGCCCCCACAAGCAAAGACTTTGAGTGAGTGAAGCAAAATACTTACAAGTAGCCTGAATGGTGGCAACACCGGACAGAGTAGTGGGAATTGGCATCCCCTATCGCGCAACACTGGTATTCGACTAAAAACGGTATTGGGA
>NZ_JAQOSP010000005.1 GCF_030068475.1 Roseofilum acuticapitatum BLCC-M154
AGCTCGTCCTGTATTCGTGAGCAACAGTAAGGGAATATGGGTGCTTAAAAAAGCAACGGTGAAAAAGGCGATCGAACCTTCCGCACTTTTACGTCCTTCTGAGGTGCTATAAGTGTGTAATCCATAGCTCACTCCAATGAGGGCCGCGACTGCATCTCCCAGGGTAAGGAGAAGCATCGGAATCAGATAGTAGACGAGATTACCTTGGGACAGGGTAAAAACAATGGCAACCGATAAGGGAAAATAGACTTCCCCCCAAGAGCTACGACCGACGCTATCAGTCACACTACCCAACTGTTGATGAAAGTAGGGGATAAACTTAATACCACACAAAAAGGCGATCGCCCCCATAGCCAAGCCGATCACCGGCAGGGGAGAATCAAATAACCAGGGAAAGCCCAAGGTAACCAATCCCATCCCCACATGAAGCAATTTACGCACCCATTCCGGATGGGGAGATCTCCAACGCTGATACCCTCGCAACAGCATCATCAATCCCCCCAGAATAGATAAGACTAAAAGTACGCTAACCCAAGCGGGAAACATAGCCCATTAACAGCTTTTTATAAAAGATACCTGTTTTTTTTCAAAATCCCTAGTTTTAGATCCTCAACTGACAAAAATTTGGCTTCAAATAAGGCTAACATATCTTTTGCTTGAGGATTGCCACGGGATTTGCCTCTCATCCCCATAGCAATAATTAAACCACAATAGCCTTGAAGTTTACGACACTGAGCTTCCCACTTTTTCCGATTTTTCTGGTGTGCAGCCGTGAGTTCAAATTCATCAAATAAGTATAAATCTCCATCTCCAGTTTGAAGAATCCCCAGATCGAATGTGGTGTCTGTATAGGGATCTTCTCCTAAATTAAATCCAATGCCATCCAAGCCGTCAAACATTTGTAAATCCTCGATTAAGATCTTGGCATTCCGTTTACTGGTTTGAATAATAACTACAGGTAATCCTTGTCCCATACCTCGAATTTCTTCCGGTGCAGCAGAATTAAACTCGATTTGTTTACTCAGACTTTCCCAAGTTTCCCAAGGCAGAATATCCAGACGACAGAGGGCATTTTCCGGAATTAAATCATCTTGCACTAGGGGGAAATTGACCTCTTCATCTTCTTCATCCCCTGCTGAAGATTTCATCATGGCATCCAGTTCTAGGGCAACTTCGGGTAGAGTTTCCACTTTCACCAATAAGGAAGATTTTTGATCTGCATCAGTTTTGGGGAGGGAAATGCGGTAGCGTTGCTCGATAGAGGTAAAAGTTTCTAGATCCAGGGAATTCTGAGTAGATTTGAAGAATCGATGCAAAGCTTCTAGGGCAACCATCATGGCGACCGGTTCTCGATCGTATAAGGTGGTGCGTAAGCCTTCGAGGGGATGAATTACGCCAAAAGAGGGTTCAATTTCTGACCAAGAGAGCAGATCTAGAATATATTCTTCTTCGGCTAACTCGGCGAAGGCAGAATCATCTTTGAGGTCGAAGGTGATAAAGAAGCAGTCTTGATGAAACAGAGCTGTTTCTATGTCTTGCATGGTTTTATGCTCGATGACTGCTTGGCGAAATTGTTTGAGAGAGTCGAGGGAACGGTAGAGCAAAATTCCGTATTCTTCACCGAGCATTCCCAGGATCGAAACATAAAAGTTTTCAATATCCCATTGATTGAGTTGTACGGAGAGAATTTGATGTTCGGCTAGGGTTTGCCAGGGTTGAATTTGCCAAATTTTTTTGGCGCTTTTAGATAAGAATGTTAGATATTCTGGAGGGATTTGGGGAGGATGTTGGGCCACTTCTTGGGCCATTTGTTGAAAGAGATGATCGATGAGGGGGAGTTGGGGCCGGTATTCGATGACAATATCGAGGTTTTGTAATACACCTCGGAGATAAAATTGGATTTCGCGATCGCAGACTACGATTTTTTGGGGCCGACTGGGTTGACTGGGAGCAGAGGGTGCTTCCATGGCTTTGATCAATGCTCGGACAATCGCCTCTGGGCCAACTTGAGAACTTACCATGTCCATCGATCTAACTGCCCCTTCTGAGCCATCTACCCATAAAATGCATTCAGGAGCAGACCCACTGGGGCCCGATCCTGGCCGTAGGGCAATGGGTAAAGCGCGGCGCTCTCCTTCCCAAATACTCTCTCCTGGTTGAGGTAGCTGTTGAAGACGGCGACAGGTGGAGGGGGTTAGGGTGATCATAGGGTTGTGTCTAGGAATGGCCAATAAGGATCTAGGGTTGATCTCAACTCTAGATCCTGATTTTAATGGCGATCGCGTGACTCCTGGCAATTCCTCCTGTTTTGCCCGATTTTGGCCGCAGCCCATCCCTTGGTCTAGGAGACTAATCTAGGGAAATGACATCTACATCAACAGTGCTTTGGGGTTCAGTTCCTTCCCCTGGAGAGGGAGTAGTAGCAGAGGCTTTAGCTTTCACCCGGTCTAAAATCAGTTGGGAGACCTCGGAGAGCAAAATCACCATAACGGCTACATCGTCAATTTGACCGGCGATCGGAAATACATCAGGGGAAATATCTAAGGGACTGAAAATATAAACCAATGTCCCCAAAATAATCCACCAGCGATACTGGGGATTCCGAATCATGTTTCGATACCAAGTGTACAGGGATTGGATGGGATTACTCATAAGATCTCTTTCTCTCATTGACTCTATTGTGGCAAACTCTTATCCTAAATGCGGGTAAGGATTTCCTCACCCCCCCGAAAACCTGATAATAAACTCCGAACACCCAAAAATTCACCCTAAAATGTAAGACAATCGAAGAATACTCAATCCATTACCCGGCGTTTAGGCACAGAGAACCACACAACCATGACGATCGCAGAAATTTTAGAGAAGGGGGGGTTAACCATTGGCCCATTACTGTTCTTATCTGTACTTGCCCTCAGTACCATTATTGAACGGTTATGGTTTTGGTGGACAGTCTTAACCAAGGAAAAAGAACTGATTGGACAAATCCTCGAAGCCGCACGGGAAGACTGGAGAACTGCGCCAGAAATTGCCCGACGCGCCAGCGATCAACCCGTAGGTCGGTTTCTCTATGCTCCCTTAAGGATCAAAAATGCCGATCCAGAAGCGTTCCGTTTAGCCTTAGAAGCAGCAGCCGATGATGAATTAGCAGCCATGCGCCGGGGGGATAAAATTCTAGAAGCGGTGATTTCCCTCTCTCCCATGTTAGGACTCTTGGGAACGGTATTAGGATTGATTAATTCGTTAGGCTCCATTAGTATTGGTGATTTAGCCACCTCTTCTACCCGTGGCGTAACCTTGGGCATTGGGGAAGCCTTAATTAGTACCGCCGTCGGTTTGGTCATTGCTATTACTTCTGTAGCCTTTTATCGCTTATTTCAAGGCTTGATTTTTATGCAAGTCAAGCTCTTTCGCCGTGCCGGAAGTGAATTGGAGCTATTGTATCGTCAATATTGGTCGGATGAGGAAAGCGATTATTTGGAAAAAACTCCCCGCACTTTGGGCAAAGGTTCCGTGAAAGCTGATGGTTCTGATGCTCCTTAAGGACATGAAGGGGCGATCGCGCCCCTTTATGAGAACTTAGAAGAGACCCAAAATGTACTCTATTTACTCAAGACAACAATGATAGGGAATCTCTATTATTGCTTAATCGTACTCGGTTGAGCCTATATTACTCCAGAAGTTGTTGAATAAATTCCAACTGAGTCGTGTCGCGAATGATCAAGAAAATGCCTAAACCTAATAAGAGCATAATCCCGGTTTGCATGACATTTTCTTGCACCTTAGTCGGCAGAGGTTTACCGCGCAAACCTTCGACTAAGAGAAAGGCCAATTGACCGCCATCAAGGGCCGGTAGAGGCAAAATATTTAAGACGGCTAAATTGACACTAATAATGGCGGCAAAAAAGGCTAAACTGCCGGAATCCGATCGCGCTAATTTGGCTCCTTCCTCCACAATTTTCACCGGCCCGCCCACTTGGCCAGCCATGGAGCTAAAGTTAGTGATTAGTTGCCCGAAGCCTTGAACCGTCCGCACTACAATGTCTTGAAACTGCTCTGCGGCTAAACCCAACACTTCAAAGAGGCCTTGAGGCGATCGATAGGTGGGCGTACCATTAGGAAATAATTGTACCCCAATCCGTCCTTGTCCATCGGGCCCGGGTTGAGGAGTCACCTGTAAGGGAATGACCCGCTCATCTCGCTCCACGGTTAAGGTTAAGGGTTGATTGGGAGCTGATTGAATGGTTTCTTGCACAATACCAATAGCGGTTTCAGACGCGCCCAATTCCTGACCATCGATGCTGAGAATGATATCACCTGCCCGAATACCGGCTTGGGCGGCCGGGGTATCGGCGGAGAGGACTTGAGGGACTAAGACCCCTGGTTGATAATTGATGCCATTGGGAACCCCTTGAAAGCCAAACTGAAGCGCCAAAACCAGATAAGCAAAGATTAAATTGGCAATGACTCCCGCACTAATGACGATCGCCCGGTCTAAGATGGGGCGATTATTGAGTAGATCCGGATCGTCAGGCGGTATGGTGCTTTCGGGGTCTTCATCAGGGAATCCCACAAACCCCCCTAGGGGGATGGCTCGAATCGCATATTCGGTTTCTGGCCCCTGATATTTCCATAGGATGGGGCCAAAGCCTAGAGAAAACCGGTTGGCATGAATGCCCTGGAGACGGGCGGCTAAAAAGTGGCCCAATTCATGGACAATAATTAAGACGACGAGAACTGCGATCGCTGCCAAATAACCCATAGGAGTTACTAAAAATTACCACTAAACAACACTATCTTCTTATTGTAAGCGGTAAATCCCTACAAAACCTCCCGTCCTAAATAGGGTTGCAGGACTTCGGGATAGTTAAGGGAATCGTGTTAAACTGGTTAAGGGGTATTGGTTCAAATCCTCCAGGGCGCGTTAGCTCGTTATTTTGCCAGCGTGTCATCAGTCCCGGTTAGGGCTGCCAGAACAGCCGCCAAGGAAGTGGTGTTAAAGGTCGTAAAAATCAACACCAGTCCGTTAGACTGGAAATTAACACCAGGGTAGAGAAAGCGTCCCCCATAATCCTCCTATGGAAAAAGCTCAATCCTTACCCCATCACTCAATTAGAAGGGAGATCCAAACACCGTGGCCAAAAAAGAAACCGCGCAAGTACAAGAAAAAAGCGAAAACCCCATAGAGGTGACCCAGAAATTTCTGGAAGGAACCAAAGACGAACTGCAAAAAGTTGTTTGGCCCTCGCGCCAACAACTGATCAGTGAGTCTGTTGCTGTAATGTCCATGGTAGGACTATTCGCATTCCTCATCTTTGCAGTTGATAAACTCTTTATTTGGACAGCCAGTCAGGTATTTTGATCATGGTATCAGAGGAGTCTTTCGAGTCAAATTCCCAAGAAACAGACCTTGAAGAAACCGAAAACAAACGGGCTGAAAAGCCCAAATGGTATGCCGTACAGGTTGCTTCTGGTTGTGAAAAGCGAGTGAAAAACAACCTTGAACAGCGCAAGCAAACCCTCAACGTAGCTAACCGCATTCTGGAAGTTAAAATTCCCGAAAAATCGACGGTTCAATTCCGTAAAGGAGGGAAATCTCAACAGACTGTAGAAAAAGTCATTCCTGGGTATGTCTTGATTCATATGGTTCTAGACGATGAAACCTGGCCGGTAGTCAAAAACACCCCTAATGTGATTAACTTTGTAGGGGCAGAACAAAAACGTCGCTACGGTCGAGGACGGGGGCATGTTAAACCTCTTCCCCTGAGTCCAACAGAAGTCGAGCGCATGTTTAAACAAACCCAGGAAGACAAAACAGTGGTCAAAATTGAGATGGCCCCTGGTGACAAAATCCTGGTCTTATCTGGGCCATTTAAAGATTTTGAAGGAGAAGTCATTGAGGTGAGTCCAGAACGGAGCAAACTCAAAGCCCTCCTCTCAATTTTTGGTCGAGATACCCCAGTTGAACTAGAGTTCAATCAAGTCGAAAAACAATAAATTTAATGAGGATGATTGCCAATGGCTAAAAAAGTGGTTGCCATGATTAAATTAGCCTTACCTGCGGGTAAAGCTAACCCTGCTCCTCCCGTTGGCCCTGCCTTGGGTCAACATGGGGTAAACATCATGATGTTCTGTAAAGAATACAATGCCAAAACGGCCGATCAACCGGGAATGGTGATTCCCGTTGAAATCTCCGTTTATGAAGACCGCAGTTTTACCTTCGTTCTCAAAACCCCTCCCGCTTCGGTTCTGATTAAAAAAGCTGCCAAAATCGAGAGAGGTTCGGCCGAACCGAACAAACAAAAAGTGGGAACCATTACCCGCGCCCAACTGCAAGAAATTGCCCAAACCAAAATGCCCGATTTGAATGCTAATGATATCGAGGCAGCCATGAATATTGTGGCCGGAACTGCCCGAAATATGGGAGTCAAAGTGGTGGACTAGAAGAAAACTTCTTCTTGTGCTATCATAATAAAATTGTCTACTCGTAAGACAACTCTAATGAACTAATGCGGGGGAGAAGTTAAACCTTCGTTATCCACCCCAGGAGATTCAAAAAAAATGCCTAGAAAGCAATCGCGTAGACTGCAAGAGCTGTACAAAAAAGTAGAAGAGCGGCCCTATGAACCTTTAGAGGCTATCCAGCTACTTAGAGAAACAGCAACAGCCAAATTCCCCGAATCGGCAGAAGCCCATATTCGCCTAGGAATTGATCCCAAATATACAGACCAGCAATTAAGAACTACCGTCGTTTTGCCCAAAGGAACAGGTCAAACGGTTCGCGTAGCTGTTATTGCTAGGGGGGAAAAAGTTGCAGAAGCATCTAATGGTGGAGCAGATATCTTTGGTTCTGAAGAACTGATTGATGAAATTCAAAAAGGACGGATGGACTTCGATCGCCTGATTGCTACTCCAGATATGATGCCTCAAGTGGCAAAACTGGGTCGTTTATTGGGGCCCCGTGGCTTGATGCCTTCCCCCAAAGCGGGAACAGTAACCTTTGATGTAGCCCAGGCGATTTCTGAAGTTAAAGCCGGTAAACTGGAATTTCGGGCTGACCGTACTGGAATTGTGCATATTCTCTTTGGCAAAGCTGCCTTTAGTGCGGAAGATCTTTTAGATAACCTGAAAGCTATTCAGGAAACGATCGATCGTAATAAGCCTTCTGGTGCTAAAGGGCGATACTGGCGCACTGTTTATATCTGTGCCACTATGGGGCCACCCATTGAGGTCGATATTTCGCTGTTGCGAGATCTTAAGGTTGCTGAGGCTGCCTAACGTTTATACTCTAAACCTCTGAATTTTTTATATCGATTCAGCCCAAGATAGCAGGTGCGTACTGCTTAATTTCCTGCCGAGGCCCGTCGAAAGTGTTCTTTAATATCCTCTAGCCAGCTCAGTCTGGTTTGACGGTATAGATCATTTTCCCCAACAACGCCCCGGCTGCCCTGTCGGGGCGTTGTTGTTGGGCGACTTAATGCCACAGTCAGAACATACTCTGACTCAGACCATGGAGGTAACACATCAATGGGGAGAACCCTCGAAGATAAAAAGGCGATTCTCGCCGAACTTCAAGAGAGCTTGAAGGATGCCCAACTGGCCGTTGTGATTGATTATAAGGGGCTGTCGGTTGCTGAAATCACTGATTTACGGCGACAACTGCGCCCGACTGGAACGACCTGTAAGGTGACTAAGAATACCCTAATGCGTAAGGCTGTAGAAGGGAATGAAGCTTGGGAACCGATGAAGGAGTTTCTCTCTGATGCTTCGGCCTTTTTGTTGGTTAAAGATGATATTGGTGGAGCCATTAAGGCCTATCAAGGGTTTCAAAAAGCCACCAAGAAAACTGTCCTTCGGGGCGGGGTTATGGAAGGCCGTGCCCTCTCCGAAGCAGATATTAAAGCCATTGGCGACTTGCCCTCTAAAGAGCAACTTATGGCTCAAATTGCTGGGGCAATCAATGGCGTGGCCACGAAACTGGCCGTTGGAATTAATCAAGTTCCATCTTCTATTGCCCGTGGCCTTCAGGCCTATGTGGACAAAGAAGAAGGGGATGCTGGTAGTGATGCTGCCTAGAATCCCCTTCACGCGATCGTAAATAACTAATACGGAGTATACCTAACTATGTCTGCTGCTACTGACGAAATTCTGGAAAAGCTAAAAACCCTTTCTTTGCTGGAAGCTTCTGAATTGGTTAAGCAAATCGAGGAAGCTTTTGGGGTTAGTGCTGCGGCTCCGGCTGGTGGCATGATGATGATGGCTCCTGGTGCTGCGGCTGCGGCTCCGGCTGAGGAAGTGGACGAGAAGACCGAATTTGACGTGGTTCTTGAGGAAGTTCCTGCTGATAAGAAGATTGCTGTTCTTAAGGTGGTTCGTGCCCTTACCGGTTTGGGTCTGAAGGAAGCCAAAGAAATGGTGGAATCTGCGCCTAAAGCGGTTAAAGAGGCAGTGGCTAAAGATGCGGCAGAGGATGCTAAGAAACAGCTTGAAGAAGCGGGTGCTAAGGTTAGCATTAAATAGAGAACTATTGGCCTGAATTGATATAGCTTGAGGGGGGATTTAATCCCCTCTTTTTTTGTCTATGGTGCATCAGTAATGTTTGCCCTCTTCTTTCCGCTCTTTCTCACAGGGAAGAAAATAAAAAATATACCAGAGCGTATGTATGATTGAAGAAGGCGATCGCTAGAACCATGAGGAAGACCAGATCGATCGCCATCCTAGTTGAGTCTGACCCCCAAGATTGAGTACACTCTCTATTATGCAAATCAATAATGACCCCCAATCCGTACTCAACGACAACGTTGACTTAAGCAGTCCCCTGGATAATCTAGGGCCCATCGATGGGACTCCAGAGAGCGCCCCACCTCCCGATCCAGAGGAAATGTTGCCTTTGCTCGAATCCTCAGTTCCCCAAGAGCGGATGTTGGCAGCGAGGGCGTTTTGTGAAATCCAAGACCATCGAGCGATTCCCCATCTAATTCGATTATTGGGCGATCGCTGTCCTTTGGTGCGCGTTAGTGCCGCCTATGCTTTGGGACGTAATCCCTCCCCAGAAGCGATCGAACCGATTATTGACCAACTGCAACGGGACTGGAATGGCTATGTCCGCAAGGGTTTAGTCTGGTCATTAGGCAATAATCGCGATCGCCGTAGTTTAGTCCCCTTACTGGACTCCCTGCGTACCGATATCCCCGCCGTGCGCCTCTGGGCTGCCAGTGCCTTAGCCCAAATGGCCCAAGTTGGCTATGAAGCCATTATTAGTGCAATTCCGCCCCTGATTGAAGGTCTGCGTCGAGATCCGATTCCTGCTATCCGCAGTAACTGTGCCTGGTCTATTGGCCAACTGGCTCGCGAACTGCCCTCCAATGTAGTTTATGCGGGGGCGATCGATGGTCTGATTGAAGCTTTTGTAGAAGATGAAGACCTAGGAGTACGGGAAGATGCGCGATCGGCCCTGCTGAAAGTGGGAGACCCCAGAGCCTTGCAACTGATTGAAGAATTGGAACAAGAAGGATGGTTTTAATTAGGTTTGAGGAAGGATTGAGCGATCGGATATCTCTAATCACTTCATTCAATTTATGATCTAGATATACAACTTCAAACTTCTCCCAAACCAGACTTGATATATAATTGATAATATTTAGGATTTTTGGCCAAAATTATCGATAGGGAGACCTAACCAATCATGCCCAATTATGCAGACCGAGATAAAGAAGCAACCATTAGTCTTTATTTTATGACGTGGAAGCGTCATCATGTTGATTTAGAAACATTTGATAGTTACTGGGGTAATGTTCACGGCCCCATAGGCGCTCGCCTATCTGCTCTATACCAATACTGGCAAATTCGTACTTGCAAGAATTATGGAGATATTTGGAATCCGATTGAGGGAGTTACCACTACCTCAATGCCAGAAGAAAACTTTGATGCTATTGGCGAACTAACATTCAAAAGCCAAGAAGAAATCCCAACATATATAAAACTAGGGATGGAGTATTTGGGAGATGACGATCCTAACTTCCTGCGTAGAAATATTGCCTATGTCACGACTCCTATTACTTACTATGACGAAATTGAAAATCCTGCACCCACTTGGGAAACAGAATACGATAAATTTCATATCATGATCCGTAAAAATGATGGTGTCAACTTACCGGATTTTCATGAATGGATGCAAGTGACTTTTGCTCCTCAGTTAGCGAAGAGTGCCTCAGTTATCAAACTACGCTTAAACTTGATGCTTGAAGCCGACAAAACTCGTACAGATGGCAATGGCGTATCCTATAGTCAAGATCCTGCTATGGATGTTCAAGCCGCTATGGAAATCGGTTTTAGAAATCGCCTGGCTTTACGAACTTACTTGGCTTCTGATGAATATAAGTCACTGACTACAGAAATGAAAAAATATGTTAAGTCATTTCAACCTTACCCAGAACGCAGTAAATCTACTTTTGTTTATAATGGAACACCAACTCTAGCAGGGCAGAGGGGCTTATCTGGAGCATTAGCAATTGAAAAACTAGGAGCAATGAACCAAGTTCGCGAAAATATTACTCAGCTAATGTTAGGGCAAGGTTAATTGAACCCTTGGGTTCATTGGGTGTATTCAAACATTGAATACACCCAATGTCTTTTTATGAAGCGTTAGGACTTAGGGCGATTAATAACATTCAATAGCCAGAGACTGCCGACAATCGAGACAAAATGGGAGACGGTGGTATGGGTATTTCCGAGCAAGACAAATAAATCAATGGGTTCAATAAATCTGCCCAAATCGGCTCCTGTGGGAATTAAGCCTTGGGGTTGAAACAGAGATTTACCCAGGAGAATGCCGGTAATAGCTTCGGCAGCTAAGAGGGAGAAGCTCATGCCGACAATATTACAGACTAGGCCAAATTTAATCATCTGGATGGTGGTAGCCTTGGAGGGACGGACACTGGTATCAGGAGATCGCAGTTGTCGGGCTAACCGAGTGTAGCGAAACGCTTGGAAAATGCTGAAATAAAGGACAAGCAGACCGCAAATAGCAAAAAACGCCCCTCCTCCACGACCGGGATCTTGGATTCCCGCTCGCGTCTCTTGACCAATTAGGGCAAATAGAAAGATGATAGAGGCAATCGTCCCTAACACCACTTGAGTCCAAAAGCTAATCCAAGCCGTCAGACGCAAGTTCCCCGAAAATTTCTCGACAGCAGGGGGAAGGGCATAGTATTCAGAGTTCTCAGGCATAGTGATTCGCTACAGCTCCACTCCTTAATCTAGCAGGAAATCTGGAGCGGCGATCGCCAGCCAATCCAGAATTATTTGTAGCCTCAAGAATAATTATGTTATCCTGCATGGTTGATAAGGATAAAGCGTATATCTTAGAGCATCCTATTCTGGATTCTAAGGGAAACGCCTGTATTTATTGATGTAAGTGGTCAACTCATTAACCTCCCTGTGCCCATACAGGGATTTAGACCTCAGCTCAAAGGATTCTCCTGCCAATCGGGGTAAACATCGACTCTCAACCCAAAACTACTGGCATTTGGGTTCATCTAGGTTGGGCTACTTCAGGTGTGCATCTCAAAATTACCCAAAATCTCTTTTCAAGTTAACCTGAGCCAGTCTTTAACGTTTTGTAAGGGAATTTTCATAACCAGGGCTGCATTTACTCAAGTCCAGTTCATTGACCTGATTTGAGTTCATTCATGCTTGTGCAGAGAAAAGCTATGACATTTGAAGAAATTTATCGTTTTTTCCAAAACCCACCGCCGATTCATCTGAATACCGAGTTAGCCGTCTGTTATGTCTTGTCCGTCTTAGTGAATAAAGATTCTTATGGAACCGAACTGATTCGACTGCTGAAAAAACAGTATCCCCAATACCGCCTATCAGATACAGTTCTCTACAGTGCCCTCAAATTCTTGGAAGAGGAAGAGATGATCACCGGATATTGGAAGAAACTCGCCCGACGGGGACGGCCTCGACGGATGTACCAGATCCAATATCGCGGCCGTTCCCAAGCTCAAGAGTTGGCGATCTTATGGCAGGAATATACCCGTAATGGGGCCGTGGAACTGGCTACTCCTACGTTGAATGTGCGGCAAACGGTCTCCCAATCTTAGGCAACTGCCTGTGATTGAGAGAAGTTATATCAAATAACCGATAACCATTAGGACAGGTTGTAGGGGCGAACGGCCGTTCGCCCCTACCTCTAACATTTTCAGGGATTCAGTCAACGATCAATTCTCAACACCCAACTGATGACTGTTGAGGGTAGGATCGGGCAAAGGATAGGTTAAAGTATCTCCATTTTGCTCAACTTTATCTATTTTTGGCGTTTGTTCTATCCCTCCATGGAGTCGCATCAACTGAGCTAAAGTTTTCTTCAGTTGGGTACGGGGAACAATTAAATCAACAAAGCCATGTTGCAGCAAATATTCCGAGGTTTGGAAATCATCGGGTAGCTTTTCCCGTAGGGTTTGCTCAATGACTCGTCGCCCGGCAAAACCAATAGTCGCTTTCGGTTCAGCTAAAATGAGATCGCCGAGCATGGCAAAACTGGCAATTACGCCCCCAGTGGTGGGATGGGTGAGGACTGGCATGTAGAGTAAACCCGCTTCTTGATGACGCTCGACAGCTCCTGAAATTTTGGCCATTTGCATTAAACTAAGCATTCCTTCCTGCATTCGTGCCCCTCCAGAGGCACAAATGACGATCGCCGGTATTCCCTCTGAAGTGGCTCTTTCCAACAGTCGGGTAATTTTTTCCCCCACAACCGATCCCATGCTACCGCCCATAAAGCCAAAATCCATGACAGCTAGGGCAACTCGCAGACTGTCCAACTGACCCAAACCGGTTTGGACGGCATCGTTTAGATGGGTTTTCGCTTGATATTCTTTAAGGCGATCGCTATAACGTTTGCGGTCTTTAAACTTTAAGGGATCGTCCGGGCGCAGATCGACATCTAAAGGTGTCCAAGTATTGTCATCGATCAATTGGGCAATCCGTTCATTGCTATCGACCCGAAAATGGTGTTCGCATTCCAAACACACCATTTGATTGCCTTGTAAATCCTTCGTATAGGTCAAAACCCCACACATGGGGCATTTCGTCCACAACCCATCGGCAATTTCTCGCTCTTGGCGTTCTGGACTAATGGGAGAAGTTTTTTGTCTGTTAGCAAACCAATCAAATAAAGACATGAAAAATAAAGAGGTTATCTAAATGAAACGTTAAATTATTCCTCCGCGATCTCCTCAATTTCGCTCAGAAGCAACAAAGCACTCCAACGATGTTCGGGGGCAACTTGTAGGGCAGTCGGAGACCCCATACCTAAATAGGAAGCCACCCCGCAATCGAGCAGACGGGTGGGGATTTCCTGGGCAGTAAGCAACTGTTCCATCAGTTCTGCCTCCCAGCGAGTTGAGGTTGTGCGAATCGTAATCCAAGACACTCGATTATCCTATCAGGTTCGGCGGGAAAAAGAACTGCACATAAGCGGATATAATCCGATCGCCCCAGAAGATAGTCAGGGCCCCGCCAAGGGCGAGGAAGGGGCCAAAGGGCATTTTTTGACGGCGTTTGAGTTGGCCCGAGGCGATCGCCCCTAAACCGACCACAGCCCCAATTAAACAAGCGAGAAACCCTGATAATAACAGCAATTTCCACCCCAACCAAGCCCCGATCGCCGCCGCTAGTTTAGCATCTCCTTCGCCCATGGCCGCTTGACCGAGCAGAAACGACCCCAAAATAATAATCATTTCAAATAACCACAAGCCTAGGATGGCTCCAAACATGCCATCAAGGAACGGATCGTCTGCTCCTCCACCTCGGAGCAGTTGATAGAGCAAACCCGCCACCAGCCCAAACTGAGTGAGGCTATTGGGCAAGGTGAACGTATCCCAGTCAATCATCGCCAGTACCAACAGCCAACTCAAGCAGAGGCAATATCCCACCGTTTCCCAAGAGAGGCCAAACTGAAGATAAACCCCTAAAAACAGTAAACCGGTAATTCCTTCAATAGTGGGATAGCGCCAAGAAATCGGACTGTGGCAATAGCGACATTTTCCTCCCAAAGCCAGCCAACCGAACACCGGGATATTATCCGCCACACTCAAGCGATGGGAACAGAGGGGACAATGGGACGGAGGGAACAGGATCGATAAACCAGCCGGAACCCGATAGATGACCACATTGAGGAAACTGCCGATCGCCAATCCTAGCATTAAGGCGATCGTCATACTCGGAATTTCAATCCACACTCCGCACCTCCCTTAATAGAGTTGGGTTTCCAAATGGTTAAAGGGAATAAACACCTCTGTTGGCAGCAGAGCCAAGCCTTCCTGAAACACCAAAACGGCCCGATAGCTCACCTGATTCACCACTACACCTAGGGGCTGTTGAAATTGGTCTGTATGTTTCTCGGCCGCACCATCGGCCACCGTCCGATAGACCCCATAGGTATCACGAGCGACCCGCACTAAGGTAGGATCGACAACATCCAGACCATTCGGGACATAAATTGGATAATAGGGATAACTGGGGGATTCTAAAAGGACTTGTACCACAGAGCAACTTTCCTCAGATTACAGGCCATTTACACCGACCAATCTTGAATTCGCCATTGGCCCTCCTGACGAATCAACTGATACTGAACTCGAATTTCCTCACTATAGGAAGCTCCCCGATCCACTTCACCATTACGGTAAAACTCTACTGACTCATTCACCGTAGCATCCACCGTTGCTCGGTTGGCATCATCCCTATTTACCGTGACTTCGTTAATGGTCACCTGATGCTCATAGTCCCCATAGAAATTATCTTGCTTGTCTTGTGTTGCCCGTTGTCTTTGAGTTGACAAAGCTGGATCGACCAAAATTGAAGACAACAGATCGAGTTCATAACTTGAACCAAAGGCCTTAGCCTTTGTACTTAACCAAGTTTCAACGACAGTTTTTGCTTTTTCTTCGGTTAATGGCCCGGTATCGGCCGTGGGTTGGGCGGGGGGTTCAGGAATTTCTACGGGGGGTTGATTCAGCATTAATTGTAACTGTTCCCCTTCCAAGGTGGGAGTGTTGTTGAACAGGGAACCCACCAGACCCAAAACTTGGCCGATTAGCCAAATGAAGATCCATAATCCTAGTAACCCTCCAGCCACCAATAAGGCCAAGCGTCCCCAATGGATAGAACGGCCAACGGTTTTAGAGCTACCTCGGCGACTCTGAACCCGTCTTTGGACGGGGCGCTGATTTTCTCGGCGATCGCGAGAATCATTTTGGGAAGGGCTATTTTTGGGGCGATCGCCGACTTGAGTTGGTTCAGAGCGGGTTAACGTGGCTGTTCTTGCGGCCGAGCGCTTGGGCTGAGTCTCTCCACCTTCTCTGAGGGAAGGAGAAGGGACAACCTGGGAATCTTCCGTTTTTTTCAGATTTCCACCCTCTGCACTCTCGCGCATTGTCGTCCTTTCTGGCGTAGACTCCACCACACTCCATTGATTCTTTTCACTGCGATCTAAAGGTAGAGCTTCTAGATAGGCTTGTACTTGGTCATCAGCAAAATACTCTTTCAAGGTCTGCTTGCACTCAGCCAGATCCTGGAAATGGGGAAAAACCTCTTCATGTAACCAACGCTCACTATACAAACACAAACCGGGTAACAAATCGGGAGCGCCCTGAGAATTTTCCCGGATAAAAGCTAACTGTTCGTATTCCCGACTTAAGTCTAGAGCTTGACTAGCTTCTTCCGTTTGCCCTAACAGCAAAGAACAGACCGCCTGTTCTAAATGGACATCTTGCCGAGACCCCAACCGCATAAGCATTCGTTTCGCTCGGTTAATCAGGGCGGGTTGTTTGTAGGCAAATCCCCGTACCAATAGGGCATACACTGCTAAATAGGTGGCTACCGCCGAAGGGCGTTGGGCTTCTGTTTCAAAGAGGGTTTGTTGTTCTAGGGAAGTCAGATAACTGCGGAGTTGTTGTATGAAGCGCAAAAAATCATCAATACTCAGTCCTGAGCGATCGTCCCCTGTCCCATCGAGTCCCCCCCGTTCTTCTAGCATATCTCGCAACATTTGAATCCCATGGCGATGGGCAAGGGCATCATTGGCATTTTGGGATAACAATTCTAGAATCCTGTAAGGACGCAGTTTATACAGATCTCCTTGCAGCTCTCCGCGCAATCCCGGAAAAACCCCTTCTTTCAGCAGCAGTTTTTCACCCTTTTCTAGGGATAGGGCCGCTTGCTCATAGGTTCCCTGTTGCCATTGTTCTCGGCCCAATTCCAGACCAGAGAGAGCAACAGTTAATACAATATCAGCACGGGACAACTGAGGAATAGCATTGAGTTGCGATCCCGTTTCCGTCTCAGAGGCGAGATTTTCGAGATGTTCTTGCCCTAAATTCAAAACTAGCTCATATTCACCCAATTCTAGGAGAATCAAGAGGGCCCCTAAGATGTGAGGGTCTTCGAGTTCTAGGGACGGTAAAGTTTCTTGAATTTGCTTCTCTTCTTGGGCTTGTCCGGGGAGAGCATGAAAGGTTTTTTGGTCGTAAGCCGTTTTTGCTTCCGGATTGGATAAAATGCTGTAGGCCCGATCGAGCAGGGACTTTCGCGAGCCGATCGCCGTTTCCGAATATTCCCGCCGAGGCAATTGCATGGTGCGATCGCGGTGGGCCTGTTGCAACTGTTCGGCAGTTGCTTGTAGTGGTACGCCTAAAATTCGGTAATAATCGAGCGGAATACGCACAGTTTACTCCCTCAGCAGCAATGCTTACAGTTTAGGGTCTGGACAACCGGCCCCCTTCTAACCCTTAGAATTATACTTCGCTCAACGATTCTTGTCTTGCTCTCATTGATATTTTTTCCTCAAGTCGTGGGAATTAGGGAATTAGGCAATAGGCAATAGGCAATAGGCAATAGGCAATAGGCAATAGGCAATAGGCAATAGGCAATAGGCTGTTCTCCATCTCCCTATCTCCCTATCTCCCCATCTCCCCATCTCCCCATCTCCCCATCCCCCCATCTCCCCATCCCCCCATCTCCCCATCCCCCCATTGACGTATACTAGGCCTTTGCAGAACAATAACGTCAGCTTGTAGTGGTAGAAAGGGAAGCATTAATGGCTCAAGAGAGGATTGTACCAGAGTTTGACTCATCTTCAGTGCAACTGGGTCAAGAAGAAGGACTCAGACTTTATGAAGACATGGTACTAGGACGGGTATTTGAAGATAAGTGTGCAGAAATGTATTACCGGGGCAAAATGTTCGGTTTTGTCCATCTGTATAACGGTCAAGAGGCCGTAGCTTCTGGCGTAATTAAATCCATGCGTCAAGATGAAGATTTTGTCTGTAGTACCTACCGAGATCATGTTCATGCCTTGAGTGCTGGAGTCCCTGCACGGGAGGTGATGGCGGAGTTGTTTGGCAAAGCTACCGGATGCTCCAAAGGTCGGGGTGGCTCCATGCATATGTTTTCGGCTGAACATAAACTTTTAGGCGGTTATGCATTTGTGGCTGAAGGTATTCCTGTGGCCACGGGTGCAGCGTTTCAGAGTAAGTATCGCCGGGAAACCATGGGAGATGAAAGTGCCGATCAGGTGACAGCTTGCTTTTTTGGCGATGGAGCTTGTAATAATGGTCAGTTTTTTGAGTGTTTAAATATGGCAGCTTTGTGGAAGTTGCCCATTCTGTATGTGGTCGAAAATAATAAATGGGCGATCGGTATGGCCCATGACCGCGCTACTTCAGTTCCAGAAATCTATAAAAAAGCCCATGCCTTTGGAATGCATGGGGTTGAGGTGGATGGAATGGATGTTTTAGCGGTGCGGGAAGTGGCAAAAGAGGCGATCGCCCGCGCCAGAGCTGGAGAAGGCCCCACCGTCATTGAAGCCCTAACCTATCGTTTCCGAGGCCATTCCTTAGCCGATCCCGATGAACTGCGCTCTAAAGATGAGAAAGAGTTCTGGTTTCCTAGAGATCCGATCAAACGATTTGCCAGTTATTTAACCAGCAAAGGATTAGCCACTGAGGAAGAATTAAAAGGTATCGATCGCAAAATTCAAGAAGTGGTCGATGATTCCGTGAAATTCGCCCTCGAAAGTCCCGAACCCGATCCCAGCGAACTCTACAAATATATTTTTGTAGACGATTAATCTATTATTAAATATCACCCATGATGTAGGGGCGAACTGCCGTTCGCCCCTACAAGTTTTAACAATACCAGTGCCTAGCGCTATTAGCGAATAGGCCCGTTGTAGTCAACTCTCACCCAAGAGCCATCTTTAGCCACCGTAACCACACTTTCGACAGTGGGTACAGAAAAACCAGGTTCACCGCCATAGAATTTAAACATCCAACTGCCATCCCCATTATCCACAAAGGGAGAAGAGGTCGCATTTCCGTGCATGGAGGTTTCTGCACGATATTGACTCAACCCTCCATTGGCTTGTTCAGCAGCTTGACGAGCCAAATTTTTCGCCCGACTTAAGCTGAAAATATCTTCGACTTCTACTCTAGTTGCTGGATCGATGGGTAGGGGATTTGGAGTTTGAGCAAAAGCACCCAGAGGGATGAGGGTTAAACCAGTAAGCGCTAAGACACTCATTAAAGAATTAGACATTTTGAGATGACCTCTCATGAGGAATGAATCATTTTAACTACAATATCCAGAGACGATGAACTAGGTGTTTAAGTTCCCCTTACTGATTCCTGACCATTTATTTTTTGAATTCTCTTTTTTAAAGTATAAACTAGACAATATCCTTCCGCAAACTTCAGACAATAGCTGCTGACTAACTCCCAGCCACTTTTGCCGTATATATTTAAGATCTTGACCACTATTTTGGGTTTACAAATTGCACCCTTTTGGCGACGAAAGTGAGTAATTTGACCCTGGGGATAGAGCGATCGCACGGCGGTGATTTTCCCCGTGCGATCGCACATAACCAGCAGTTCTAAATAGCGCCAAATACCCATGAATCTTTAGGAAATCCAATTTCTCACCCTCCGTTAAAAAGTTCACCCTTTTCCCAAGCGATCCGGAACTTCCCAGATCGAAACCATTGTTGATTGCTAACAATCCCATTACCATAGTTTAGAGTCAGCCTATTGTTGCTTTATTTTGGCTATGGTTAAGCTTCGTTCTCCCTTATCTCACGTTCTCGGATATACCCTTACCCTGATGATGTTCTGGGGAGATACTCCACCTGCACAGGGGCAATATCAATATCAAAATCCCGGTGTACCTCTTCCTTCTATTGTTCCATTAGATACAGCATTATTGGAAGAAGTTGAACAAAGTAAAATTATAAAACCAGGCACAGGAGCAGTAGTTACGGAGAATACGATTGAAGAAGGTCGCTTAACTTTACCGAGTTTATGGTGGGCCGGTGAGCAATATGGCAAGGATCTACTGGTCACCTGGTTAGCTTATCCCAATGAGGGTTACCCTTATCCTGGACGAGTTCATTTAGTGGTTAACCGTCAGGCTTGGCGAGAGACTTGTTATTTGAACCAGTATGAGTTTCTGACTAAAATGGGGGCGATCGCCAGTGACTATGGCTATAATACCCGTCTGTTTAACCGCCAAGGAGAAATTTTAGCGACCTATACCTGTACCTTTGTGACGATTGACGGTCGCGAGAAGCCTCAGTTGTGCAATGTTCAAGGCTTGATTATTACTCAAGGAGTACATCAAAATTGTGTCGTTAGTCCGTAGAACAGGGAAGAAAATCCTATGATAGACTAGAGGGATAAACGTTATATTTTTACTTTCTCTAAACTCCTTTTATGAAAGATTGGTTAGAACATAGTGTACAAGTTGAAGTTGAAGCCCCCATTGAATTCGTCTGGGAGTTATGGTCAGATCTCGAACAAATGCCCCGATGGATGAAATGGATTGAATCCGTTCAAGTATTAGAAGAAAATCCCGAATTGTCTCGCTGGAAATTAGCTTCAGGAAACTTTGAATTCAGTTGGCTCTCCCGGATTTTAAAACAAAGTCCTAATCAAATTATTCAATGGGAATCAGTGGACGGCTTGCCCAACCGAGGAGCCATTCGCTTTTATGACCGCCATGAAAGCAGTATTGTTAAATTAACCGTTGCCTATGCTATTCCCGGAATTGTGGGAAAACTGATGGATAAATTGCTCGGCCCGACTGTAGAATCAACGATTCAAGCAGACTTAAATCGCTTTCGAGCCTATGCGCTTCAGAAAATGAGCGATCGGTAATCAGTAATGATTGTAACTGTCAACAAGCAATACAATAGATAAAAACTCAGGAGTAAACGAATGCTACTCGAATACTATCCGAAAGCTGGCTTACCCTCAGCGAAAGATTTACCTGACTCGGATGATACACCTGTGGATAATGAACTGCAAGATTTGATTCCTGCCCTACTGAAAGCCATGCTCGCCTCAATTTGGTCAGAGAGAATGGACTGGTTTTTTGGGGTAGATATGGGAATTTATACCGATCCCAACCAACCGGCTATTGTTCCAGATGGGTTTCTGAGTGTGGGTGTACCCAGAATTATCGATTCAGATTTACGCTTATCCTATGTGCTTTGGGAAGAGCAAAAAGTGCCCACCTTAGTGTTAGAAGTGGTCTCGCAAACCCGAAGAGGAGAATATACCCAGAAAAAAGAACAATATGCCCAATTGGGTGTTCTCTACTATGCCATTTATAATCCCTTACGAAAACAGAAGCAAAAATTGGAAGTTTATCAACTTTCTGAGGGAGATTATCAATTATTATCAGGGGAACCCGTCTGGTTGGAAGAACTGAATTTAGGTCTCGGTCGAGCTGAGGGAACCCATCAAGGAATTACCAGAGAATGGCTCTATTGGTATGATGAGACGGGGAAACGTTATCCGACTCCAGAGGAAAGAGCGAATAGGGCTGAGTCAGAGCTAGAGACACAAAAACAACGAGCCGATCGCGCCGAATCCGATCTGCAACAGCTACGGGAAAAACTCAGGAAACTCAACATCGATCCCGATTCTCTCTCCTAGTTTCTGCTAAATGGGCTACAAATTTACAGTTTTTTTCTCTAAATTAAGGAAATACTAAGAAATATTTCAGAACCCTTGGGTTAGATCTGATCATTTTATTAAGAAAACGGCGATCGCCCTTTTTTGCCGTCAAAATCTATCCTACATCTAAAAGCAACGGTTTCCAGCTCAGGAGACGAGAGGTCAGGAGAATCAGGGATTGAACTTCAAGAACCCATAAACAGTGCTACTTTCGGCTATCACAGATGAACGGATCGCTCGGCTTCATCCCTATTTCCTGTATCCGGTTCCCTCCTTCAACGGACATTGAGGATTGAAAACCAACTATATCAAGACCATGAACAGAACCACATCACCCCAAAAACAGGGTCTATACGATCCCCAATTTGAACATGATGCCTGCGGTGTTGGCTTCATCGTACACATGAAGGGGGAAAAGTCTCACTCCATCGTTGACCAAGCCCTCACCATTCTGGTTAACCTGGAACACCGGGGTGCAGTCGGTGCAGAACCGAACACCGGAGACGGAGCAGGCATCCTCATTCAAATGCCCCACAAATTTATGGCCAAAGTTGCGGGGCAACAAGGGATCAGCTTACCAGAACCGGGTAAATATGCCGTCGGTATGATTTTCTCCTCTCCCGATCGCCAAGCCAGAAACAAAGGACGAGAAATCTTCGAGCAGATTGTAGCCGAAGAAGGACAGAAAGTCATCGCCTGGCGGGATGTGCCCACCGATAACAGCAGTTTAGGGGAAACCGCTAGAGCCAGCGAACCCTTTATGCAGCAAGTCTTTATTGGCCGAAATCCCGATCTAGCAGACGATCTCGCCTTCGAGCGCAAACTGTACGTCATCCGCAAACGTTCCCACACTGCCATCAAAGTGCCAGGCATCGATCGCTACTGGTATCCCACCAGCATTTCTAGTCGTACCCTAGTGTACAAAGGCATGTTAATGCCGCCCCAAGTCAAAGCCTACTTCCCCGACTTAAGCGACACCGACTTAGAAAGCGCCCTCGGTTTAGTGCATTCCCGCTTCAGCACCAACACCTTCCCCAGTTGGGAAAGATCGCACCCCTACCGCTATGTCGCCCACAACGGAGAAATCAACACCCTACGCGGTAACATTAACTGGATGCACGCTCGCCAATCCCTCTTTGGCTCTGCCTCTGAGGAATTTGGCTCCGATTTAGACCGCATCCAACCCATCATTAACATTGATGGCAGTGACTCCGGCATCTTCGACAATACCCTAGAACTGATGACCCTAGCTGGGCGCTCTCTTCCCCATGCGGTGATGATGATGATCCCAGAACCTTGGGCAGCTCATGAATCCATGAGTGATGAGCGCAAAGCCTTCTATGAGTATCATGCTTGCCTAATGGAACCCTGGGATGGCCCTGCCTCCATTGCCTTTACCGATGGCACAATGATGGGAGCCGTCTTAGACCGGAATGGTCTGCGTCCTTCCCGCTACTATGTGACTAAAGACGACCTGGTAATCATGGCTTCAGAAGCGGGTGTACTGCCCGTGGAACCGGAAAGAGTAGCCAAAAAAGGGCGCTTAGAACCCGGTCGCATGTTCCTGGTGAATATGGAAGAAGGGCGCATTGTAGCCGATGAAGAAATTAAACAGCAAATTGCCACCGCTCACCCTTACCGGGAATGGCTGGATCAGCACCAGGTGAAACTCTCGGATCTACCGGAAGGGCGTGTAGGGGCGGGTTCACCAAGCTCTCGCCTGGAAGACGAAAATATGGGTAAACCCGCCCCTACATCTCTAGTCCAGAGACAACGGGCGTTTGGCTATACCTTTGAAGAATTGCGGATGTTGATCGCTCCCATGGCCCAAAATGGGGTAGAAGCAGTAGGAGCCATGGGAACCGATACCCCTCTCGCGGTACTCTCCAACCGGCCGAAGTTGCTCTATGAGTATTTCAAACAACTGTTTGCCCAAGTTACTAATCCCCCCATTGACTCGATCCGGGAAGCGATTATTACCTCCCCCATTACTACCATTGGTTCTGAAGGTAATCTACTCAAACCTGAACCGGAAAGTTGTAACCTGATCCAGTTAGATACCCCGATTTTGAGTAATGCCGAATTGGCAAAACTCAAACAACTGGGTGAGGCGAAGACGGGTGATTTTCGCTCTCTAACCTTACCAATTCTCTTTGACCCAAAAACCGGGGTAGAAGGACTTGAAAGCACATTAGAGGCTATATTTGCTAAGGCAGATGAGGCGATCGCCGAGGGGATTAACCTAATCATCCTCTCTGACCGGGATATGGACGGCGATCGCGCCCCCATTCCTGCTCTGTTAGCCGTTTCTGGACTCCATCACCATCTGATCCGCGCCGGTACTCGTACCCGTGTGGGCATTATCCTAGAATCGGGAGAACCCCGCGAAGTCCATCACTTTGGGGTTCTGATTGGCTATGGTTGTGGCGCAATTAATCCCTATCTCGCCTTTGAAACCATCAACTCCATGATCGAGGAAAAACATATCCCGCCGATGGATTTTGAAAAAGCCTGCAAGAACTACATCAAGGCTGTAACTAAAGGGGTGATTAAGATTGGCTCGAAGATTGGCATTTCTACCATTCAGAGCTATCGGGGAGCGCAGATCTTCGAGAGCATTGGCTTAAGTTCTGAGGTGGTTAATAAATACTTCACTTGGACAGCTTCCCGCTTAGAAGGAATTGGGGTGGATGTGATTACCCAAGAAGCGATCAAACGTCACCATCAAGGGTTCTCTAGTATCGAAACTCTAGATGCTGGGGGCGAATATCAATGGCGCAAAGATGGAGAAGCACACCTTCTGTCTCCGGAAATCATTCACCTGTTGCAACGGGCAGTCCGTGAAGGGAATTATGAGCTGTACAAACAATACAGCGCCAAAATTAATCAGCAGGATAAAGAATTCTTCCGCTTGCGGGATCTGCTAGAGTTCAAGGCTAGAGATCCGATCCCCTTAGAAGAAGTAGAACCGGTAGAAGCCATTACCAAACGCTTCAAAACGGGAGCTATGAGCTATGGGTCAATTTCTAAGGAAACCCATGAGAGTTTGGCGATCGCCATGAACCGGATCGGCGGTAAATCTAATACCGGGGAAGGCGGTGAAGATCCAGAGCGCTATACCTGGACAAACGATCGCGGAGACTCGAAAAATAGCGCCATTAAACAGGTGGCTTCGGGACGGTTTGGAGTCACCAGTTTGTACCTCAGCCAAGCCAAGGAAATTCAGATCAAAATGGCACAAGGGGCGAAACCTGGAGAAGGGGGACAATTGCCAGGGCGTAAAGTGTATCCTTGGATTGCAAAGGTGCGCCACTCGACTCCAGGAGTGGGCTTGATTTCGCCGCCTCCCCACCACGATATTTACTCGATTGAAGACTTAGCGGAGTTAATTCACGACCTGAAAAACGCCAACCGGGAAGCGCGGATTAATGTAAAATTGGTGTCCGAAGTGGGGGTAGGCACGATCGCCGCCGGAGTTGCCAAAGCTCACGCTGATGTCGTCCTGATCTCCGGATTTGACGGGGGAACGGGAGCGAGTCCCCAAACCTCGATTAAACATGCAGGACTGCCTTGGGAATTGGGTGTAGCGGAAACGCACCAAACCCTGGTACTCAATAATCTGCGATCGCGCATTGTCGTCGAAACTGACGGACAAATGAAAACAGGAAGAGATTTGGCGATCGCCGCTCTCCTCGGTGCAGAAGAATACGGCTTCTCCACCATGCCCCTCGTCACCCTAGGCTGTATCATGATGCGGGTATGCCATAAAAACACCTGTCCCGTCGGTGTTGCCACTCAAAACCCCGAACTGCGGAAAAACTTTAGCGGCGACCCCGAATACACCGTTAATTTCATGAAGTTTATCGCTCAGGAATTGCGGGAAATTATGGCTCAACTCGGCTTCCGCACCGTGAATGAGATGATCGGACGCACCGATGTTTTAGAGCCGAAGAAGGCGATCGACCATTGGAAAGCCAAAGGCATTGACCTCTCCAAAGTCCTCCATCAACCCGAAGTCGGTGAAGAAGTGGGGCGCTATTGCCAGATTCCCCAAGACCATGGGTTAGAGAAATCCTTGGATATGACCGTACTCTTGGATCTGTGCAAAGAGGCGATCACAGACGGCAAGCAAGTTCGCGCCACCCTACCGATCAAAAATACCAACCGCGTCGTCGGTACAATTCTCGGCAACGAAATCAGCAAACGTCATTGGGACGGACTCCCCGAAGACACCATTCACCTGCACTTCCAAGGCAGTGCCGGTCAAAGCTTTGGTGCATTCGTACCCAAAGGAGTCACCCTAGAACTCGAAGGCGATGCCAACGACTACTTTGGCAAGGGCTTAAGCGGCGGTAAACTGATCCTTTATCCCCATAAATCCTCCACCTTTGTCCCGGCTGAGAACATCGTCGTCGGTAATGTCGCCTTCTACGGTGCAACCGGTGGCCAAGCCTATATCCGAGGCATGGCTGGCGAGCGGTTCTGCGTCCGTAACTCTGGAGTGCAAGCCGTCGTCGAAGCCGTAGGAGACCATGCCTGTGAATACATGACTGGCGGAAAAGTCATCATCTTGGGCAAAACTGGACGCAACTTTGCTGCCGGGATGAGTGGCGGTGTGGCCTATGTTTTGGATGAAGCTGGTGACTTCGCCACCCGTTGCAACCGGGAAATGGTGGATCTCGAAACCCTGGAAGATCCAGAAGAGATCCGCGAGATCCATGAAATGATTACCAAACATCGGCAATATACCGAAAGCAAACGGGCTGAATTAGTCCTCGGATCGTGGGAGTCCATGAGCCAGAAATTCGTCAAGGTAATGCCTCGCGACTACAAACGGGTTCTCCAGCATATTCAGAACGCTTTAGCCAATGGCTTAAGCGGTGATGATGCCCTATCTGCGGCGTTTGAAGAGAATGCCCGCGACATTGCCCGCATTAGCGGAAGCTAGTCGATAAGAGATGGGATAGGGAGATGGGGTTGATCCCCCCAACCCCCCTTAAAAAGGGGGGGGCTAAAGGCAAAGTCCCCCCTTCTAAGCAGGGGCACTAAATACAAAGTCCCCCTTTCTAAGGGGGATTTAGGGGGATCGAAATCTACCGCATAGTAGAGAAAATACCTGTAATACCCATGACTCCTGAACGAGTTCATTTAAGCGTGTTGTGTATTTGAAGAGAGATTGAATCAATTATGGGAAAAGCAACGGGTTTTATGGAGTATCTGCGCGAAGTCGCAGCCGAGGTATCGCCCCAGGAGCGGATACAAAATTGGGATGAGTTCCATCTGCATATGGAAGACGATCGCCTGCAAACCCAGGGCGCTCGCTGTATGGATTGTGGCACACCCTTTTGTCATACGGGATTAGAGATTAGTCGCATGGCAAGCGGTTGTCCAATTAATAATTTGATTCCCGAATGGAATGATCTGGTTTATCGGGGACTCTGGGAAGAAGCTCTAGATAGATTGCACAAAACCAATAATTTCCCCGAATTCACTGGCCGGGTATGTCCCGCCCCCTGTGAAGGGGCCTGTGTTTTGGGCATTACTAATCCTCCAGTCACCATTAAAAATATTGAGTATTCCATCGCCGAAAAGGGTTGGGATGAAGGCTGGATCACCCCCACATTGCCCCCGCAACGAACCGGGAAAAAGGTGGCGGTGGTTGGCTCTGGGCCGGCCGGTTTAGCCGCAGCCGCCCAACTGAACCAGTCCGGTCATTGGGTGACGGTCTACGAACGGGAAGACCGGCCAGGGGGACTGCTGATGTATGGCATCCCCAATATGAAGTTGGATAAGAAAGAGGTGGTGTTGCGCCGGTTGGATGTGTTGCAAGCGGAAGGGGTGACTTTTGTCTGCAATACGGAAATTGGTAAGGATCTGCCGGTGGAGAATCTGCTCAAGGATTTTGATGCGGTGGTTCTCTGTACGGGAGCGACGAAACCGCGCAATTTGGAGATTGAAGGCCGGGAACTCAAGGGTATTCATTTTGCTATGGAGTTTCTCACCGGCAATACTCGCACGGTACTCGATGGAAATCCGTCTCCTGATTATATTTCCGCAGCCGGTAAGGATGTGATTATTATTGGTGGTGGGGATACGGGAACGGACTGTGTGGGCACATCGATGCGCCATGGCTGTCAGAGTGTGACGCAGTTGGAAATTATGCCCAAACCGCCAGAAACTCGCGCTGCGAATAATCCTTGGCCGGAGTGGCCGAAAATTTACCGTATGGACTATGGCCAGGAAGAGGCGGCGGCGGTGTTTGGTGATGATCCTCGCGTTTATACGACGACTGCAACCCGGTTTGAGGGGGATGAGCAGGGCCAGGTGAAGGCGGTGCATACGGTGCAGGTGGAATGGGCTAAAGATGAGCAAGGGCGCTTTATTCCTAAACCGATTGAGGGAACCCAGAAGGTTTTACCGGCGCAATTGGTGCTGTTAGCGATGGGGTTTTTGGGCCCGGAACAGCCGTTGTTAGATGCTCTGGGTTTGGAACGGGACGGCCGCAGTAATGTGAAAGCTGACCATGGCAGTTTTACGACTAGCCTTCCTGGTGTTTTTGCTGCTGGGGATTGCCGTCGCGGTCAGAGTTTGGTGGTTTGGGCGATTAATGAGGGGCGCGGTGCAGCACGGGAGTGCGATCGCTACCTGATGGGATCGACTGATTTACCTTAGTTTCTTTTGTATAAAGCGATTTTAGTCGTGCGGGCATCTGGCCCGCAGACGGTCTCTAGGGAGCAAGCAAGATGCTTGCACTCCCCAGAGAAAACAGGTAGGGGCGAAAAACCTCTCGCCCCTACCCAATCCATGAAATTCTCTTGTTCTTCAGGAATTTATGGGTCGCCCGGGATTCGAACCCGGAACTAATCGGTTAAAAGCCGAGTACTCTACCGTTGAGTTAGCGACCCAGGGGTAATAAAACCAAACCTTCATTAAGGTAGCACAAGATTTTCCTAGAAGTCAAGGCTTAGAGATTTTTTTTCTGGGTTAGGGTTAAGGACGGTAGACGGGCAAGGTAAAGTGAAAGCAACTGCCCTGGCGATCGGGGGATTCGACCCAAATTTGACCGTAATGGGCGCGAATAATGCGCTGACAGAGGGATAAGCCAATACCATATCCTTCTTTGGTGCGATCGCGCTCTAAGCGAAAGCGGTCTTCAAAAATCTGTTCCTGTTTCTCAGGGGGAATCCCCGGCCCCGTATCACAAAAGCTCACCTGAATCTTTTGAGTGGTGCGGTGGAGAATCGAGACTTTAATACTGCCTTTAGGAGGTGTATATTTAATAGCATTATCCAGCAAATTAGTCATCACTTGGCGAATCCTCTCTGGGTCAGCATAGACCAAGGGTAAATCTTGAGGGATATCAGTCTCCAAATGCAAGGATTTATACTGCAATTGCTCATTGAAATTCTTTAAGACTGCTATACACAGCGCTTTTAGCTCTAGTTTCTCTGGATGAACCTGGATTTGGGTATTACTCCCTTTCGCCACTTGCAAAATATCCGTAATCATGCGGTCAATCGCTTTAATTTGAGTCCGAGCATGTTTGAGCAGTTGAGTGGTGAGGGTAGCGGTAAACCGGGCAGCGCGGCGATCCTCGGCACTATAGCCAATTTCTAAAGTTTCAACAGCTAAAGCGGCTGCCGTTAAAGGATTTCGCAGATCGTGGGCTAACATAGCGATAATCCGGTCTTTGAACTGTAATTGCTCTTTTAGCTCGACTGTCTCTTGACGGAGGCGGAAAATTTCATCTGATAAGCGAATCAGTTCAGCAGAATAGGCGATCGAGGAACTCAATTGTGATGGTTCTGACCCAACTAATTCTTCCTGTTCTAAGTATTCTTGGACGGACTGCACCCAACGCGGCCACCAATTATCAATCAAATTAATTAAATTACTCCCGGCTAAGGTTTGCTTGGGTTGGGGATGAATTTTAATTAAGGCTGGAGTCGCCACCACTTTAAAGTTTTCTGCCAGTTGGGGTTGTTCGCTCACATCCACCACCATTAGCTCAAAATCGAGATCTTGGGCAAGATCGACAATATGACAGCGAATTTGCCGAATTTGCTCTCCTGCATAGGGACGCTTATCCACAAATAAGAGGAGCTGAAGAGGGGGATCGGGTTTGAGGGGCTGTTTGGGAGTGGCCTGCATAGTGAGGAATAAAGATGACCAATCTTTAGATTTACTTAAGAGTCTAATGGATATATTTACTAAATGTGGTAAGTTTTGCAGATTTTAGAGGATTGGGAGTAGATGAGTGAACTTAACAACATGCAATATCATAAAAGACAGGGGTTCGGTATGATGGATATCTTAGGCCCAATCAACATATAGTTAATACACCAAAGTTCCATGACCGCTGTCCTCGCAATTAATAATTCCCATAAACTCTCTTCGCCTCGTTTAGAGATGCCTCCCCGTCTGCTGTTGGGTGCGGGGCCATCCAATGCTGACCCTAGGGTAATTGCTGCCATGAGTCGTCCCCAGGTGGGTCATTTAGATCCGTCTTTCCTCAAGTTAATGGAGGAGATTCAAGAGTTGTTGCGCTATAGCTTTCAGACCGATAATAGCTTAACGATTCCCGTGAGTGGAACGGGTAGCGCAGCTATGGAAACGACTTTCGCCAATACGATAGAACCGAATGATGTGGTTTTGGTGGCGGTAAAGGGGTATTTTGGTCGCCGTATGGTGGATATGGCTGGCCGCTATGGAGCGGATGTGCGGCAAATTGATAAACCTTGGGGAGAGGCGTTTTCACTCTCTGAGTTGCGCTCTGCTATGGAAACCCATCGTCCTGCGATTTTGGGCATTGTCCATGCGGAAACTTCAACGGGGGTTCGTCAGCCTCTAGAAGGGGTTGGGGACTTGTGTCGTGAGTTTGGCTGTTTGCTGGTGGTGGATACGGTGACCAGTTTGGGCTGTTTCCCGTTGTTTGTTGATGATTGGAAAATTGATTTGGCTTATAGCTGTAGCCAAAAGGGTTTAAGTTGCCCTCCCGGAGCGTCTCCGTTAACGATGAATCAACGGGCGCTGGATAAGATCCATAATCGACAAACGAAGGTGGCGAATTGGTATTTGGATGTGTCCTTGGTGAGTAAGTATTGGGGTAAGGAGCGCACGTATCATCATACGGCTCCGATTAATATGAATTATGCCCTGTATGAGGCTCTGTGCCTGGTGGCGGAAGAGGGTTTGGAGTCTCGATGGGAACGTCATGAAAAAAATGCCCAAATGCTTTGGGATGGGTTGGCCGAGTTGGGCTTAACTTGTCATGTGCCCAAGGAGTTCCGGTTGCCGACGCTGACGACGGTTCGGGTTCCGGATGGGGTGCAAGAGGCTGAAATTCGTCGCCAATTGCTCCATGATTATAATATTGAGATTAGCGGCGGTTTGGGCGATCTGGCGGGTAAGGTTTGGCGGATTGGTTTGATGGGCCATAATAGCCGTCCGGAGAGTGTTGAACGGTTGTTAAGTGTGTTGGGTGAGTTGTTGCCAAGGGGTTAATGGGAAAAGAGAAGCGGGCAAGATGCCCGCACTCCCTCAATGCTTTGATCTTACTGGAGTGGGAGGACGGAACCACGGAGACACAAAGGACACAGAGAGAGGGGCTTCTGAACTGTTAAATTGTTCCCTGGAGTGCTTGTAATTGGGCTTGTAGGGCAGGGGGATTGTAGCCGAGGGTAAAGGCTTTGGAGCTGTCTAGGGAGACATCCTGGGGACGGGGGGCTGCCATGGGGACATCCTGTTGGCGGGCGGGTTGGATTAGCTCCGTGGGCAGGTGTAAGAATTCTGCCATGAGTTGACCAAATTGATAGCGGGAAATACGCTCTTTGCCGCCGAGATGGAGGAGTTCCCCTGGATGGTTGAGGGCGAGGAGGAGTCCTTGGGCGGCGGTGGTGGCGCTGACGGGGGTGCGCCATTCGTCGGTGAAGAGGGCGAGGGGTTGATGGGATCTCAAGGTGCGAATAAAGGGTTGGATAAAACTGCTACCTTGGCTAGGGGCTGCGCCAAACATGAGAGGCATCCGGCACAGGGTAACTTGGGGATAGGCTTGGCGCATGGCTTGTTCTGCTTTTACTTTTTGCTGTCCATAATGGTTAACGGGGGATAGGCGATCGCTTTCTCGGTAAGGGGCGCTTGTGCCATCAAAGACGAGATCGGTGGAGGTAAAGACGCAGGGAATTCCGGCAATGGCGCTGAGTTGGGCAATTTTGACGGCAGCGTTAATGTTAATTTTGTCGGTTTCTTGGGGATGATTTTGGCAATAGTTGGGGCTGGATTGGGCGGCGGTATGAATTACAGCATCGGGTTGAATGTCGGCAAACAGGCGCTCTAGGGCGCTGAAGTCAAGGAGATTAAGGGCGGAGAGGGTAATCTGGGGTAAGTTGAGGGCATGGGTATGGTAGGTTCCGTAAACTTGCCAGTGAGTTTGGGCAATTTGGCAGAGGTTCCAGCCTAAAAAGCCACTTGCCCCGGTGATGAGAAGTTTTTTCATGGGAGTTGTTTGGAGTAGGAAGAGTGGTTGCCCTCATCCCCCAACCCCTTCTCCCACGGGAGATGGGGAGTAGAAGTCCCTCTCCTTTGGGAGAGGGATTTTCCTACGGACATGAAAGGGAGAGGGCGGATCTCAAATGAAAGCGCTATATTTTGATTGAGTTTATTCTGATTATCTTATGTCTCAGGATGCCGATACGCTATTTAAGCAGGGAATTGAGGAGTATAAAGGGGGGAATTTAGAGGGGGCGAAATCTCTCTGGGAACAGGCTTTATCTGTCTACCGTACCGAGGAGAATGTCCAGCGCCAAGGGGCGGCTTTGGGGAATTTGGGGGCGGTGAGTCAGGCGCTGGGTAGGGTTGAGGAGGCGATCGCCTATTACAAGCAGCATTTAAGTTTAGCGCAAGATGTTGGCGATCGCCCAGGACAACGGAATGCCCTGAATAATTTGGGCAATGTTTATAGCAGTTTGCCGGATTTTCCCGAAGCTCTGAACTATTATCAACAAAGCTTAAAGTTGGCTCAGGAATGGGGGGATTTAGGGCTGCAAGGGCAAGCCCTCTTCAATTTGCGTCAAGTGTATCAAGCGATGCAGGATGAGGAGCAGGAACAGCAGTGTTTAGAGGAGCAATGGGCGATCGCCAAGCAATTACTGGAAAAACATCCCCAAGATATTTTAGACATTGCCCAACAGGTAGGCTTAAATCCCCTTTCAGATTTTGCCGGAGTAAATTTAGCCCAGATGAATTTTCATTATGCTAATTTAGGCGGCGCAAATTTAACCGAAACTAATTTAAGCGGGGCAGATTTAAGTTTAGCAGATTTAGCCCATGCCCAGTTAAGTCATGCCAACTTAGAAAAGGCAATTTTAAGTAATGCGAATTTGCGCGATGCGAATTTGCAGAATGCCAATTTACAAGGGGCAGATTTACGCACGATTTTGCCTCGCGCCGATCTGAGAGATGCCAATTTGGAAGGGGCAAATTTATCGGGAGCCTATTTGCAACGAGCGAATTTATCCCGCGCCAATTTAGCGAATGCGGATCTTTCTTATGCGGATTTGACGGATGTGAATTTGGAGGAGGCAAAGTTAACGGGGACGCTATTAAAACAGGCAAATATTGAGAAGGCGAATGTTAATCAAGCCTATTTTAAGGATAACCCGAAATTGTCTTCAGCCCTGAAGCAATATTTGCGCGATAAAGGGGCAATTGTGGAATGATGTCAATGAACAATGAACAATTAACAATGAACAATTTTTATGTCGGCAACAGCCAATCTATAAGTAAACCTAAATGAGTTATGTAATGGCTGCCCCTCATCCCCCTGCCCCCTTCTCCCGCAGGAGAAGGGGGAAAAGTCCCTCTCGGAGTGGGAGAGGGATATAGGGAGAGGGCATTTCCCGTTGTACAACTCATTTAGACTAGCTATATCTACCCGCCACTATAATTGATTCAACGAACTTGATATGAGCTATGGGGAAGGGGCAATTTATTACCACTGAAGTTGCTGGAAATGGGGGGGAGCGGGGGGAGTTTCGGGTATGGGAAAGGGTGCAGGATGCCTTTAGCGACAGATCTTGTTTGGCATATTGGCGCTATCCCCTGTTTTCTCCCCAGGGTAAGCATCGTAAGGAACCGGATATTCTGATTCTGGATCGCCAATTGGGAATCATCGTCATTGAGGTGAAGTCGATACGGATTCACCAAATCGCCCAAATTAGCGGTCATCGTTGGCATTATCAGGGATTTTACCAGAAAAGTGGATCGCCCTATCAGCAGGCAGAACAGCAGGTTTGGGCGATTCTGAGACGGTGTGAGGGGGAACCGGGGTTAAAGTTGGGTTTGATGAGTCGGGCGATCGTGGCTCTACCTTATATTACCCAAGAACAGTGGCAAGAAAAACAATTCGATCGCCTCTTATCCGCTCCTCCTATTCTGTTTGAAAATCATCTGCGCGTCACTGCCATTGCCCAACTTTTTCATCAGATTGAAACTATCACTCCCCTCACTTCAGGCACACCCCTCAGCGAACAGCAATGGCAACTTTTGCGCTCTCTCATCGGTGGCACTCCCCTATTTCAACCCAATCCCAGTAACCGATGGCGCTTATATCCCTCTCCCAGTCGCGCCGAAATTTTAGCCCAAGCCAGACAACAGTTTTCCCAACTAGATTTAGCCCAAGAAACCCTCGCCAAAACCATTCCACCCGGAGTACAACGGATTCGCGGCATTGCCGGATCGGGGAAAACCGTGGTTCTCTGCCAAAAAGCGGCACACATGCACTTGAAACATCCCGATTGGAAAATCGCGATCGTCTTCTTTAGCCGCAGTCTTTACCAAACCATTACCGAGCAGCTCGATCGCTGGCTCCGTCACTTTAGCCAGGGGCAAGTGGGTTACAATTCTCGCGATCGCAATTTGCGGGTTTTTCACGGTTGGGGAGCCAAAGGACAACCCGGTTTTTACCGCTTCTTATGTCGTCTCTCTGGAGTTGCCCCGCGCACCGTTACTGACACCTTAAGATATGCTCCCCATGAAGCCCTAGCAGAGGTTTGTATTGACCTGTTGCGTCGGGGAAAGATACCCCAAGTTTTTGATGCTCTTTTTATTGATGAAGGACAGGATTTCTTAGTCCAAGATAACATAAAATTTGAACAAAAGCAACCCTTTTACTGGTTGGCTTACCAATCCCTGCGCCCTTGCAATCACTTACATCCAGAGCAACGGCGCTTGATTTGGACGATGGATGAATATCAACATCTCGATCCCCAGCAAGTAACCACGGTGCGCGACTTATTCGGCTCGGAATTGGCACATCTTTTAAATGGAGTTCATCCGGGCAATATTCCCAAAACCGAAATCTTGTCTAAATCCTATCGCACTCCGGCGCAAGTGTTAAGGGTTGCCTACGGTTTAGCCATGGGAATTTTTCGCCCCCAAGGATGTTTAACCGAGTTATGCCAAAAATCGGATTGGCAAGCTCTAGGATTTCAGGTTGAGGGCGAACTGTTACCCGGCAGTTCTATTACTCTCACTCGTCCTCTAGATGCCGATTTAAATCCGGTGAGTCAGTTAGCATCAGGGGCACTAATTGAGTTTCAATCTTACGACTCGCGCCAGGAAGAGTTAGAAAATTTAGGTTATCAGTTAAGGCAAAATTTACGCCAATATGGACTTAAACCCAGTCGAGATATTTTGGTGATTCTGTTGGGTTCTCGAATTCACACGCGCCAACTGGAGCCGATGGTAGTTGAGGCACTCCTAAGACAGGGGATTGATGTCTATCTTCCGGGACAAAAACAGGATTCTGGCTCTAAAAATGAGTTTTGGCGTGATGGTTGTGTGACGGTTTCTAGCATTGAGAAAGCCAAGGGAAATGAAGCGGACATGGTTTACGCGATCGCCCTCGATCATATTGCCCAAGACGAGAGCAATTTATCCCTGCGAAATCACCTATTTATTGCCTTGACGCGCACCAGAGCTTGGGTTAGAATTAGTGGTACGGGTAACTATTCCCTTTATCAAGAGTTTAAGCAACTGTTACAAGTAAAAGATAGTCTAACTTTTACCCTCCCCCAATACTCTCAGCGTTCCCTTTCTCTCACTGATATTAGTGAAGTAATTGATCGCTACACAGCCGGGGATAGAAACTTCCAAGGAATGAACCTAAAAGGCGCTCAACTCCCCGGAATTAACCTTTCCCAAGCCAACTTTATCCGCACGGAATTCCAGGAAGCCAACTTAGAAAACGCCCAACTGCAAGGCACGAAATTTATCTTCGCCAACTTAAGCCAAACCAACCTCCGAGGAGCCAATTTAAGGCAAGCGAAACTCATGGGAGCCAACTTATCGGAGGCTCAATTAGAGGGAGCAGATTTAACCCATGCCGACTTAAGCGATGCCAATTTAGACGGAGCGCAATTTTAATCAACGGTTGCCCTCATCCCCCAGCCCCCTTCGGCTACGCTCAGGGCAAGCCTTCTCCCGTGGGAGAAGGGGAGATAAGTCATTGCGAACGGAACGCAGTGGAGCAGGCAGTAGGGTGCGTTAGCGAAGCGTAACGCACCAATCTACATATATAGGTTCGGTGCGTAATATCAAGTCCGATTAAATCCCTATAATTACCAATCATCGTAGGGTAGGCAGGAGGAGGGAGCGACATCATTCAAATTCGACAAACAGAGCCTGCCCACCTTGCCCGATACTTTGATTGATATCAAGTCCGGTTTCCGCAAGCGGACATGAAAATTTGTTAAGAAGCGGGCAAGATGCCCGCACTCCTCGAATTCTTTGATCTGACTGGAGTGGGAGCATCTTGCTCCCTGGATTTTTAATTAGGGTATTTAAACGAACTTGATATGATTACCCGGACTTGATATAAATCTTG
>NZ_JAQOSP010000006.1 GCF_030068475.1 Roseofilum acuticapitatum BLCC-M154
GTCCGGTTTCCGCAAGCGGACATGAAAATTTGTTAAGAAGCGGGCAAGATGCCCGCACTCCTCGAATTCTTTGATATGACTGGAGTGGGAGCATCTTGCTCCCTGGATTTTTAATTAGGGTACTTAAGCGGACTTGATATAAGAATAAGGAGATAAGACTATGGTAGCGATTATTGCCGCAGATAACCAAGATACCATTCTCATTGGAACGGTAGACCATGATGAAATTTTAGGTAAAGAGGGGAATGATTACCTGTTTGGGTTAGAGGGTAATGATTGTTTAATGGGTGCAGGGGGACGAGATTTACTGAGTGGCAATACAGGCAATGATTCGATTATTGGTGGAGAGGGTAATGATCTTTGCTATGGGGGACAAAATGATGATTGGATTAATGGTAATGATGGGGATGATTTTCTTTATGGAGATTTAGGCAATGATATTCTCTATGGAGAGTTAGGGAATGATTACTTTTTTGGGGGAGTGGGGAACGATACTATTGAGGGTAGAGTGGGAGATGATTTGATTTTAGGTGGAATGGGAGATGATTCGCTCATTGGCGGTGCGGGGAATGATTTTATCTGGGGCGGACAAGGCCGTGATATGATTTCTGGGGGGGATGGAAATGATACCCTCAGTGGCGATATTGGTGGCGGGATTTTGTCTGGAGATGCAGGTGCTGATGTTTATATTTTACGCGCTTCTCTAGCAACTGATTCTAGAAGTATTCCTTTGATTGTTGGCTATCAAGAAATGGATAGGATTGGTTTAGCTGGAATTGCTGTGAATGATGTTAGGGTGGTCAGAACGGGTCATTTTGAAGGCAGAATCGATCAAATCAGTACCGGTATAGCAATCGCTGGTATATACGGTATAGACTTCCGTTTAGTCTTAAATAACCAAATAGTATTTGTAGAAGTGGATGTGGGATTGGCTTGAGTGTGCTAAAAGTTTTAGATTTATCATGAATCTCTTTAAGAAAAGAATATTAATTTAGATCAATTCCTACAAGCTGACGATCCGCAGGACAAAAATGGGCGACTTGGGAAGAATTCTGCTGAAATTTTTTTTTGAGTTGAAAATCCGTAATCGGGAAAAGGGAAGATGTAGAAATGGGTGGATAGCAGTTAAAGTGCTGTCCAGTAGAACACGACAAGCTAGGTAGAATTCTATGGATAGGATTATAAATTCTGAAGAGGAAGCTTCGCCCAAAGTTTTGATAGTTTGAGGGAGTGGGATTCTGCATTGCTGTAGGATCGCCTAAAATTCCCTAACCCTCGAAATTCTTTCTAGCAGATGCGATCTATTGCAGATTTCATCTGATTTGGCTTGCATACAGCGCAAAGCGCTGTATCGGTGGACAGTAGGAAAAGATCCCCCCCTTGCCCCCCTTAAAAAGGGGGGAATAGGAAAACCCCCTGCTTTTTAAGGGGGATTTTCCGCAAGCGGACATGAAAGGGGGATCAAGATGTCCCACATAAAGCGCGAAAACTGCTGTATTAACTTGCGATCGGTGTAATTTATGCTCTTGTTACCCACTCCAGATGACCGGGGTCAATGGACTAAAATAAACCCAAAATTAAACCTCTGTGTTGGTCTGGAAGAACAAAATAATATGGTGTGGCAACCGGGACATGAACTCCAAGACAGTCACTATACGATCGCCGGAAAACTGGGCGAAGGTGGATTTGGGATCACCTATCTGGCTCAAACTGAAACGGGCGAGAAGGTGGTGATCAAAACGCTCAATGAGAAGATCCGCAATAAAAAAGACTTCGAGAAATGCCAACAAGACTTTCTCAATGAAGCTCTGTGGATCGCCAAATGCTCCCATCCCCATATTGTTCGGGTGGAAGAGTTGATCCAAGAAGACCACCTTTGGTGCATTGTTCTGGAGTATATCGAAGGAACCAATCTTGGGACTCTAGTGGATACGGAAGGAGCTTTACCGGAAGGGGAAGCGCTCCACTATATCCAACAAATTGGAGATGCTCTGAATACGGTTCATCATCAAGGGTTCTTGCATCGGGATATTAAGCCACTCAATATCCTGCGGCGTAAGGGTGAAGCCTCCACCACACTGATTGATTTTGGCATGGCTCGTAAATTTATGCCGAATTTAGTCCAAGGTCATACGGCTTATGTGAGTCGAGGTTTTGCCCCCATAGAACAGTATGATTGGCGATCGTTTAGGGGCCCTTACACCGATGTTTATGGGTTAGCGGCTACCCTCTATGCGCTGTTAACGGAAGAAGTGCCAGAGTCGGCAACAAATCGCGATCGCCGAGTGGCTCGCAACCAACCCGATCCACTGATTCCACCAAAGCAACTGAATCCTCTGATTAGCGATCGCACCAACACCGCCATTTTAGCAGGCATGGCCCTGGAACCCGAAGACCGGCCCCAGTCCATTCAGCACTGGTTCGATCTGCTGGGAATTGCCCTCATTTCCCCCCCTTGGCAAGCGCCCCCGGCCATCAACGATACCGAGCGTAAATGGAGTTCGGCTGTAGGCATGGACTACAGCACCTTAGAGCAACTCCTAGCTGCCGGAAATTGGCAAGAAGCCGATCGCCAAACTGAGCAGATTTTACTCGAAATTAGCGATCGCACCGCCCAAGGTAGCCTCACCGAAGAGGAAGTCAAATACCTGCCCGGTCGAGACTTGCGAACCCTAGACCGGTTATGGGTACAATACAGCAATGGTCACTTTGGGTTTAGCGTACAAAACCGGATATGGCGCTCTTTAGACAAAAACTATCAAGAATTCGGCGATCGGGTCGGTTGGCGATCTCCCGACCAGTCATGGTTAGCCTACGCTGACCTCACCTTTAATCTGGGCGCTCCCCAGGGCCATCTTCCCACATGGGGAAGGCGGGGGCGCTTATGGCCCTACCTCGGATCGCGACTTAAACGCTGTGGACTCTAAAACGCCCAGCTTAACTAAACATCATCAAGAATCAGGAGAATCATAACATGGCATTTATTACGGCTGAATCCACCCTATCCGTTGAAGCTCTGACCTTCGTCAAAGTCAACTACGAAGCCGAACTCAAGACCCACTTTGGTCTAGAAATCTCAGAACTCAGCGATGCTCAAATCTCTGAATTTGCCCTCGACATTTCCGCCACCGTTCTCGGCAAAGCCATTATTTCCGTCGATAGCAAAGGAGAAGGCAGCGTATCCGGCGGTTTGGACAAAGGTCAAATCCTCATTGGAGGCGGAGGCAGCGATAAACTCAGTGGCGGTAAAGGTAGCGATATCCTCATTGGTGGATCGGGAAAATCCAAAAAATCTACCGGTAAAGCTAGTGGCGGTACAGCTAAAGACACCGGTAAAGATACTGGCGGTACAGCCAAAGATACGGGTAAACTCTCCAAAATTTCCGGACTATCCGGTGCTGACGGTGACGACGAAATGGACGGCGGAGATGGCGATGATACCTGTCTCGGTGGAGATGGTAAAGATACCCTCATTGGTGGCAATGGAGATGATTCCTTAGTCGGTGGAGACGGAGATGACTCCTGTATGGGCGACGATGGCAACGACACCCTAGAGGGCGGTAATGGCAAAAATACCCTCGAAGGCGGTGAAGGGGATGACTCCCTCATCGGAGGAAATCAGGATGACACCCTAGTGGGCGATGCCGGTAATGACACCTGTGTGGGTGACAACGGTGAAGACTCCTTAGTGGGTGGCGATGGCGATGATTCTCTAGTCGGTGATAACGGTAAAGATACCCTGCTCGGTGGAGATGGCAACGATACCCTAGTTGGCGGCAATGGGAATGATTGCCTCGTGGGTGGCGAAGGGCCAGATAGTCTGGTGGGTGGTAATGGTAAAGATACCCTCATTGGCGGTGATGTGCTAGATGGTGGAGCAGATGATGATGTCTTAATCTGCGGCAAAGGCACATCTAAGATTAATGGGGGTGATGGATTTGATATGGTCAGCTTTATCAATGTAGAGCTGGATATTTCCATCAATGTGGGATTAGAAATTAACCTCTCTGCTACTGGTTCCACCACCGTTACCGGAACCCTAGCCGGAGGAGCGCAACTGAATAATCAGCTTGAAGGCATTGAAGGCTTTACCGGGTCTAAGGGTAATGACAAGATGACCGGTAGCGAAAATGGCGATGAACTCAATGGGGGAGCGGGTGACGATACCCTGGATGGGGGAGATGGGAATGATACCCTCACTTGTGGAGAAGGTAATGATAGTTTGGTTGGCGGCAATGGCTTTGACTTCGTGTCCTATGTGGAAGCCTCGGTTGGTGTAGAGATTAACCTGCAAACGGGTATCACGGTTGTTGGCCAATTCGAGAATCAGATTAGCGGATTTGAAGGCGCTATTGGTTCTCAGTTCGATGATGTGATTACCGGTGGTGCAGTTGCGGGCTTAAATCTGCAAGCAGGCGGCGGTAGCGATACTTATAAGTTGACGGCTGCCAATGCTGTGGGAACCACGATTAAAGATAGTGGCGGTAGTGGTGATGTGATTGAAGTGGAAGGGGTTACCCTGTCCTTACCTCCCCAAGGTGAAAATGCACCACCGGCAACGGGAACGAAGGTCTTACGCGATGGCACAAATTTAGTTGTTGATCTCGATAATGATGGCCAGGTTGATGCAACCAAAGATTTGGTGGTTGAAGACTTCTTCTCCTTTGAAAGCAATTCTGGAGGAGCCGGGGTTGTTGAAAAAGTCGCTAATTTAACCAGTGCGGAAATTTTGGCGGCCTTCCCCAATCCCCTACCCCCAGCTTCGGGTTCGGGTACGTTTACTGACCCCGTTGCGCCTCCGAGTCCTTCTTCAACGACAACTACAACCGGAACGAATGTTTCTGTTGAATTCACCACTGAGTTTAATGTCAGTATCGGTAATGATGTGGTGATGGGTACAGCCGCAGCTAATCTTATCTTTGGTTTGGCGGGTAACGATCAAATTGATGCGGGTGCAGGTGATGACACTGCCAATGGTAACCAAGGCGATGATGTGGTTAACGGTGGCGAAGGGAATGATATCTGTTACGGTGGCCAAGGGAATGATGCTGTCAGTGGTGGCGATGGTAATGATATGGCTTCCGGCGATCGCGGCGATGATATCGTAAATGGTGATGCTGGCCAAGACCAACTCACCGGCGGCGAAAACAATGACTCCATCGACGGTGGTGCAGATAACGATAACATCTTTGGCGGTCAAGGCAATGACCTGATCAACGGTGGTGCTGGCGATGATGTCATCAGTGGTGATGCGGGTACAGACACCCTTATCGGTGGTGCAGGCAATGATGTCTTCGTTCTCCGCACCGGAACCGCAGCCGCAACCGCAGCCGAAGCCGACCTGATTTTAGACTACCGCGAAGGCGACACCATCGGCTTAACCGGTGGCATCACTCCCGATAATCTCACGTTCACCGTAGAAAACGGCAATACCATTATCGAAGTCAACAATAATGGCGTAACCTCTGTTCTCGGTATCGTCAGTGGTGTAGCGCCTGAGCAACTCACCTTTACCACTGCCGATATTCAGGTAAATCTAACCGGTAATGTCTCCGTCATGAGCAGCCTCTTTGTCGGTGGCACTCTTGGTGGTCAAGAATTTGCCGTCGGTGCAACCGCGTTTGCCAGTGTTGACTTTACTCAGTCCTTTGCTCTGGTATAGGTTCTCTATCCTGGTTGTTTAAGTTCGGTTAAAACCTAATTTTGTAGGGGGAATTCATGAATTCCCCCTACTTTTTTTATCGAGCTACCACAGCCAATCACCGTAGTGCCGTGACACAGCTAAAATAGTGCATTAGCGTAGGGTGGGTTAGGCGGCTAAAACCTAGACTCTGAGAGCAATCTATCAATCCGCCGTAACCCACCATTTTAGGGTTGTCACGGCAGGAGAATAATATCAAGTCCGGTTATTCATGTCCGCGAAGCGCTGTAATTAAAACTCTAGGGAGCGAGACGCTCGCTCTCACCTCTAGGGAGCGAGACGCTCCCACTCCAGTAATATCAAGGGATTGGAGGAGTGCGGGCATCTTGCCCGCTTCTCTTTTCCCATTTTCATGTCCGCTTGCGGAAACCTGACTTGATATGACAGACAGGGTGTAGTGCGAGCATCTTGCTCGCTAGAGGTGAGACAGCGCTTTGCGCTGTTATGAGGTACAGCATTAATCTATGAGTTGTCATTGCGAACGGAACGCAGTGGAGTGAAGCAATCTCAGCAATCCCGGTAAACTCGGCGATTGATTTTCTTTGATCGCAATAACAACTGTTTAACCCGACTTGATATGACAGACAGGATGTAATGCGAGCATCTTGCTCGCTGTTACCTCTAGGGAGCATCTTGCTCGCTGTTACCTTCTAGGGAGCATCTTGCTCGCAGTTACCTCTAGGGAGCATCTTGCTCGCAGTTACCTCTAGGGAGCAAGATGCTCGCAGTTACCTCTAGGGAGCAAGATGCTCGCAGTTACCTCTAGGGAGCGAGACGCTCGCTCTCACCTCTAGGGAGCGAGACGCTCCCACTCCTTGCTTTACCCTATTTACTGAGTGTATTTTAGAGGTTATAGCACTACGCACTTAGATTTTAAACAAAAAGTTACAGCCGGAAAGCTCTTACCAACCTCAAGTTGTCCTAACTTTAATGCGTAGCGCTATAACCAAAACTGACGTTACACTACTAAAAGTCCTACCTTCAGAATCATCACAGACTAACCAAAATGGTTACTTCCACAGACTTTAGCGGTTTATTCAATCAACGCTTTGCCAACAACTTCTTCCCCATCCCCGCAACCAGTCACTGGAATGTGGGAGTAAAAACCCCTGATTTTCAACTCCCCAATATTACCCAGGGGGGAACAGTGCGCCTATCGGAATATCGCGAGCAAAAACCAGTTGTTCTCGCTTTTACCCGCATTTTCACCGAAAAACAATACTGTCCCCTGTGTTTCCCCCACATTAAAGAACTCAATGCACAGTATGAAGCGTTCACAGAGCGGGGTGCAGAAGTGCTATTAATCACTAGCACCGATGCCAAACAGAGCGAAATCGTAGTGCGAGATTTAGCCTTGAAAATGCCCCTACTCTCCGATCCCGACTGTAGCAGTTTCCGTGCCTATGCTGTCGGTCAAGCCTTGGGCGCACCTCTCCCCGCCCAATTTGTCCTCGATAAGCGGGGAATTTTGCGCTACAAGCACCTCTTTTCCTTCCTTCACCCCAACGCAGACCTTCAAACCCTATTGGCGGCATTAGATTGTCTATAATTGAGGGCATTCTGGAAAAAGAGTAGAGAACACCTTTTCTCTGCTACTAATTACCAAATTATGCTTAAGTCATTGGGAGTCTTGGCTAGGCAGAGGATAGAATAAGTGCCGTTATCAAGAATGATCTAGCATAAACCTGTCATGAATTATCATCCTATTCATAATACTCTTAAACTTCTGCCCCTAATTGCCAGTGCTATAGTGTTAGCCTCTTGTGGCAAAGAGCAGATACAGGCAACAGCAACCGGTCGTCCGGCGGTTCCCGTGGCTTTTGGAGCGGTGGAATTGGGGCGAGTTAGTGATGGCACAGAATATAATGTGGCTTTAGTGTCTAGGGAAATAGCCAACGTGCGCCCTAGGGTGAGTGGAAATATTTTAGAGCGCTATGTGGAGTTAGGCGATCGCGTCACCGCAGGGCAGCGAATGTTTATCATCGATCCCATTGAACAACAGGCAGCCGTGAATTCCCAACTGGCGCAAGTCGGATCGGCTACAGCCGCCGTAGAAACCGCCAAAAGTAACCTGCAATCGGCGATCGCCGAACGGGCCCGCATTGCCGCCGAAAAAGACCTCAACTCCGCCCGTGCCAACTGGGAAAACGCCAAATCCACCCTCCTCTCCCAAGAAGCCGAACTCACTCGCAGGCAAGCCCAACTCGACTATCAAACCCTAGAAAATGAGCGCTATCAATCCCTAGCTGCCAATGGAGCCGTTTCCCAAGAAACCGCAGATCAAACCAAACGCTCCTATCTGCAAGCCCAAGCCGATGTCAAAAACCAAGAAAAAGTGATCGAAGCCGCTCAATCTCAAGTCGAGAGTACCCGCCGAGCCTACGATCGCCTGATTGCCTCCGTCGATGCCCAACTGGCCGCCCAAGATCAAGTCATCGCCGGAGCTAGGGCCGAAATTGCCCGTGCCGAACAAGACCTGCAACGCACCCGGCAACAAGCCGCCGAAGCAGAAGCCCGGTTAGGATTCTATGAAATTAACGCGCCCTTTTCCGGAACCGTGGGCAATGTCCCCATCAAAGTCGGCGATTTTGTCGATAGCCAAACCCTTCTAGCCACCGTCAGCCAATCCCAACCCTTAGAAGTCCTGATCCAAATTCCCATTGACCGGTTGGCCCAAGTCCGTATTGGCACGAAAATCGAACTCAAAACCCAAGATAATCAACCGATTACCACCATTCCCGTCTCCTTCATTTCCCCCCAAACCGATCCCAATACCCAAACCATTACCATTAAAGGCATCTATGCCAACGCCCAAAACCAACTCCGCACCGATCAATTGGTCAAAGCCAAAGTCGTTTGGGAAGATCGACCCAGCTTAACCATTCCCACCACTGCTATCAAGCGCATTGGGGGCCAAGCCTTTGTATTTGTGGTCAATGAATCAGAAGGGCAACAAGTCGCGACCCAAACCCCCGTCACCCTAGGCAGTATCACCGGGCAAAACTTTGTCGTGCAAGACGGTTTACAGGGAGGAGAAACCATCGTCACTGAAGGCGTGGTTAAACTCGTCGATGGAGCGCCTGTAGTCGATGCCACCACCTTGCCCAATTCTGCGGAACAATCTTAAGCCAGAAATCTTAAGCAATGTAACAGGCTTCTCTTGTGAAAATCCAGCCTTAAGATAAACTGGAGGCATTTACGAGCGATTTTTTAATGAAGTCGGGTTACCCTAAACCTGTTATATCAAGTCCGATTAAACCGCTATGATTACAAATCATATCAAGTCCGGTGAATGGTAAAAAACAAGCGGGCAAGATGCCCGCACTCCTGGAATCCCTTGAATGGTAAAAAACAAGCGGGCAAGATGCCCGCACTCCTGGAATCCCTTGATATTACTGGAGTGGGAGCGTCTCGCTCCCTAGACTTTGAATTGTGGGGTTTCCGCCTCGTGGACATGAATAACCGGACTTGATATGCAACATTCCCCATTCCCCATTCCCCAAAATGACCCATGCTCCTAAGTATTGCTGACAACTTCATCAAGCGACCGGTCTTAACCACCGTTTGCTCCATCCTCATCGTCCTGGTGGGGGGCATATCTTTACCTTTGCTCCCGATTTCCCAATTGCCTCAGTTGGCGAATACGGAAGTACAGGTGACTGCCAGCTATATTGGCGCAGATGTGCAAACGGCGGAAACGACCACCACCACGATTATCGAGCGAGAAATTAATGGGGTGGAGAACATGAAATATATGTACTCCAACACCAATAATGGGGGGTTGACCTCTATTCGGGTGGCCTTTCCCCAGGAAGTAGACCGGGATATTGCTCAAGTGAATGTACAAAACCGGGTGTCGATTGCCGAGCCTCAACTGCCAGCAGAAGTGAAGCAAACGGGGGTGAAAACGGATAAAGCTTCACCGAATATTCTTTTGGTGCTGGGATTTTCATCGGAGCGCGATGAGTCGGGAAATTATTTTTACGATGAGATCTTTATGAGTAACTATATCGATCTCAATATTCTTGACCAGCTTAAACGACTGCCAGGGGTAGGACAAGCGACTTTACTCGGCGATCGCAAATATGCCATGCGAATTTGGCTTGACCCGAATAAAATGGCAGCACGGGGACTGGCAGCTTCCGATGTGGTGAATGCTCTGAGAGAACAAAACCTGCAAGTGGGAGCCGGGAAAATTGGCCAAGCCCCATCTCCAGATGGACAACTGTTTGAAATTCCCCTGCAAGCCACTGGTCGATTTGCTGATGTTAGCGAATTTGAGGAGCTGGTGGTCAAGGTTGGCTCTGGGGGAACTTTAGTCAAGCTTAAAGATGTGGCGCAAGTGGAATTAGGGGCACAGGATTATACGGTAAATGTACTCTTAAATACTAATCCAGGGGTGGGGATTGCTATCTATCAGTTGCCGGGATCAAACGCTTTGGAAACTGCTCAAGCGGTGAAATCAGAGATGGAACGGTTATCGGTTAATTTCCCACCAGGCATGAATATGGTCGTTGCTTATGATACAACGACATTTATTAACAAGTCTTTGGAAGAAGTGGTGATTACCCTGTTCCAGGCGATCGGTTTGGTAATCCTGATTTTGTTTGTGTTTCTCCAGGACTGGCGCTCGACTCTGGTTCCGGCGATCGCCATTCCCGTCGCTCTGATTGGGGCGGCGGCCGGCTTGAAAATTGTGGGCTTTGAAATCAATACCCTCACCCTATTCGCCTTCACCCTGGCTTCCGGTTTAGTGGTGGATGATGCGATCGTGATTGTAGAAGCGGTATCGAGCAAAATAGAAGAGGGAATGCAAGCCAGACAAGCCGCCCTCGATGCCATGGAAGAACTCACCGGCGCAACGATCGCCACCTCAGCCGTACTCATGGCTGTATTTATCCCCGTCTCCTTCTTCCCCGGAACCACCGGCATTATCTACAAACAATTCGCCCTCACCATTGCCTTTGCCGTCGCCTGCTCCACCTTCAACGCCCTCACCTTCTCCCCCACCATGTCCGCCTTGCTCTTGCGGCGCAAAGAAGAACCCCATGGCCCCCTAGCTTGGCTATTCAACCAATTTAACCGAGGGTTTGGTTGGGTGCAGGCTCGCTATGGGAATTTGATCCAATTTCTCACCCGCATCAATGCCCTAGTCATCGGCGTATTCATCATCGGTTTAGTGGCCACCGTTTGGATGTATAACACCGTTCCCAGTGGCTTTGTGCCAGAAGAAGACCAAGGCTATTTTCTGGTCATTTATCAAGCTCCCGATGGTGTATCCCTAGACTATACTGCCCAAGTCGCCAAAAAAGTCGAGGAAAAAATCCGTGCTGTCCCGGAAGTCGCCCATACCTTTGGCGCAACCGGTTATAGCTTTGATGGTCAAGACCCCAGTAAGGGTATCTTCTTTGTCAACTTAAAATCTTGGGATGAGCGACCCACGGCAGAACAGTCCATTTATGGCATTCTGCGAAAGGTTAATCGCTCTTTAGGCACAATTCCAGAAGTGTTTTCTTTGGCAGTGAATGCCCCTCCAGTCCAAGGGATGGGGAATACCGGGGGCTTTGAATTCCAACTGCAAGACCGCACGGGTAATGCCACAATCCAAGACCTGCTCGATAATGCCAACCGCTTAATTGGGGCAGTTAACTCAGATAAGTATCCGGCGGTTGCTGGTGCATATACCCAGTTTACGGCCAATAAAGCCCAGAAAAAAGTAGAGGTATTGCGCGATCGCGCTAAAGCCCTAAATGTAGATGTCAATGAAGTCTTTGCTACCCTCGCCACCTATCTTGGCTCCAGCTACGTTAATGATTTTGTCCTCGGACAACGGCAATATCGGGTTTATGTGCAAGCGGATGCCGAATATCGCTCCGATCCTGAAGATATTAATCAACTCTATGTGCGCTCAAGAGAGGGGACAATGGTTCCCTTGGGCAGTTTAATTAAGCTGACTGAGTTCACCGGCCCAGAGATTATCCAACACTTTAATGTCTTCCGCTCCATTAAAATTCAAGGGGGGCCGGCTCCAGGCTATAGTTCTGGACAGGCGATCGCCGCAATGGAACAAGCCGCCAGCGAAGTCCTAGACCCCGGTTTTGGCTACTCCTGGCAAGGAACCGCCCTAGAAGAAAAAGCCTCTGGAGGCAGCGCCCCCATCATCTTCGGTCTCGGCTTTATCATGGTGTTCCTAGTCTTAGCTGCCCAGTATGAGAGCTACATTGACCCCACCATTATCATGCTGTCCGTTCCCCTCTCCGTACTAGGGGCCCTCTCCGCCATTTGGTTCCGAGCCAATATGGTACAAGCGGGAGGCATTTGGCCGGTAGTCAACAATGATGTGTACTGCCAAGTTGCCCTCGTCATGCTCATCGGGTTAGCCTCCAAAAACTCCATTCTGATCGTCGAGTTTGCCAACCAACTCCATGAAAAAGGTCTAGACTTCACCAGAGCAGCCACCCAAGCCGCCGAGCAGCGCTTCCGACCCATTCAAATGACTGCCTTTTCTACTTTGGTGGGCTTTTGGCCCCTGGTCACGGCCTCTGGTGCAGGATCGAGCAGTCGGTGGTCTTTGGGAACGGCGATCTTTGGAGGAATGCTGGTGGGAACCGTCCTCAGTTTGTTGATTACGCCGAACCTTTATATTGCGGTCAAAAACTTGGAAGCCTTCCTGCTTAAAGGAGAAAGACCGCAAAAACCCCCTAAATCTAACGGCGGTTCTGGCCGTTTAGGCCGTCTAGGGAATTTGTCGGGTTTGTTGAAGAAACCTTTGGCTAAGAATGGCCATAGTAACGACATTGAGGAGGAACGACCGGATACGGGGACGCAACCAGAGAGTCAACCGGAAGAGTCGGATACGGGTAAATGGTCGTAAAATCAATTAACACTTGCAACTAGCATGAAACAGACCCTTTCTCCCCAAGATGCTCGTCAGTTAGCCCTTTCTTTTTTAGCCCAAGTAGGACTCAATCGGGAGTTTGTAGAAAATGCTTCCTTAAAACCGGAGGATGCCGACATCTTAGTGAACTTTTGCCCCAACTCCGATCGGGGCAAAATCTTAGAAGTGGGTACGTTTGTGGGGGTGTCTTCTGTCGTGTTAGGCCTTTGTTTTCCCGACTCTGAGGTGATTTGTGTCGATCCTGGCTTACCGACTGGTTTAATGAATGGGTTGTGTGTTCGCAAGTTTGAGATCCCCGATTACCCAGAAACAATGCTATCGTTTGTGGAAGCAGCACTGATGCATGTGGGAGTTCGCGATCGCTTTCAGATTTATCAGGGATTTTTCTCTTGCTGTTTTCCTGATGCTGGCGATCGCCAAACGGTGATAGATTATGGCATTAATTTAAACCACTACCCCACGATTGGCCCACAAGTGTGTCAAGCCCATGGGCCCTTTAAAACCATTTTTCTAGATGCAGATCACCGCACTCAAGCGGTACTGAGCGATCTACTCCTCTTATCATCCCATGTTGCTGCCGATGGGGTGATTATTCTCCATGATATGGGAGAAGATTTTTGGGGGCAACAAGTTAGGGAAGGGGTTGATCAATTCTTAAGATTGCATCCTGAGTTTTACCTAGAGCAACAGGGAGATTTAGGCAGACTTCAGCGTATTAAAAAAGTACACTGAAGGACTTTTAATGCATAAAGCGCAAACTGCTGTAAAATATACTCAAAGTTTAACACCCAAACTCAACGGTTATTTTGTAGATAGCTCCAGACTTTGATCTCCCTTTACACAAGGGAAATTTAGGCGGCTCAAACACTCCTGTAATTACCCATAACTCTCATGACGGCTAGTCTTCTCTCCTCATTAGAATCCAATCAGACCCATCGCTTACAACTCACCAATGGTATCGTCTTGTTAGTTGTGGAAAATCCCATCGCTGATATCATTTCCAGTCGTTGGTTTTTGCGCTCTGGCAGTAGTTGCGACCCCCCGGAAAAAGCGGGTATGGCTAATTTAGTCGCTTCCTTGCTCACCAAAGGAACCCCCAATTTCTCTTGGTCAGATATTGCCGAACAAATTGAGTCTGTAGGAGCCAGTTGTGGTGCAGATGCAGCCGCCGATTATTTTCTCATGAGCCTGAAAACGGTTTCTGCCGATTTTGTGCCCTTGTTTAAATTAGTGGCTGAATTGATGCGATCGCCCACTTTTCCCCTAGAGCAAATACAATTAGAAAAACGTCTGGTTTTACAAAGCATTCGCCAAGCCCAAGAACAGCCCTTTTCCTTAGCCTTCAAAGGTTTACGGGAAGCCATGTATGGGGATCATCCCTATGGCAAATCCAGCCTCGGAACCCAAGAAAGTGTAGAAAGCATTACCCAGAATGATTTGCAAGCCTTCCATCAAGCCTATTTTCGTCCCGATAATTTAGTCATTAGTATCTGTGGACGCATTACCTTATCAGAAGTCATTTCCTTAGTACAGGATATTTTAGGCGATTGGGAAGCACCCGAAAAACCCATCCCTAAAGCCCCTTTTCCCCAGTACAACCTAGATCGGATGTTTGGCATCCCTCCTGTCATTCAACCCCAAGAAACCCAACAATCAATCGTCATGGTCGGTTATCCAGGAGCTAATGTCAAGAGTCCTGACTATCCCGTATTAAAATTACTCAATACTTACTTAGGCAATGGTTTATCCAGTCGTTTGTTCGTAGAATTGCGGGAAAAACGGGGATTAGCCTATGATGTTTCTGCTTTTTATCCCACTCGTCAAGATTTGTCCCAGTTTGTTGTGTATATGGGGACTGCTCCCAAAAATACGGAAATTGCAATTACTTCTTTACAAGAAGAAGTCGAGCGCCTCACTCAAATCCCCCTAACCCTAGAAGAATTGAGTACCAGTAAAAATAAACTATTGGGGCAATATGCATTAGGAAAACAAACCAATTCCCAAATTGCCCAAATTCTGGGATGGTATGAAACCATTGGTTTAGGAATTGAATTCGATACCGAATTTCAAGCCGCCATTGCTCAAGTGAGTATAGAACAAGCTCAAGAGATTTCCCGAACCTATCTTAATGCAGGTTGTTTATCTATTGTTGGCCCCCAAGAAATCTTGGGGGAAATCAACTGAATTTGTCCAATTATAGTTGATTCAATTAAGGTTGAGACACTCACAAGTAGGGTAGGCACTGCCCACCTTACACATTGAGTTATTCAAATTGACTGTAGAACGATGAAAAGCGGGTTATATCAAGTCCGTTTGTTCATGTCCGCGAAGCGGAAATACCCTAATTAAAAACTTAGGGAGCAAGATGCTCCCACTCCAGCAATATCAAAGGATTAGAGGAGTGCGGGCATCTTGCCCGCTTCTTCACCCTTTATCCGGACTTGATATTATGACCGCAATCTTCCTGACCTTAATATACTAATTACTAGCCATAATCCAATCAAACTGGCGGCTCCGAATAGCACGGCACTGAGTAAAGAGAGTTGGGGACTTTGGGCGTTGCTGGAAATCAGGGCTGCTCCCATAATCAGGGAACCCACGAGAATGCTAAAGGAAAGACGATTCGCAGAGTCATCAATACTGCGCCTCAGTCGTTCTAGGTCTTTAACCTGGATATTCCAATTGAGGGTTTCTGAGGTTAAACGATCGAGGAATAATTCGATCAGGCGAGGAGATTGTAAGGAGAGACTTTTGACATCTAGGGCAGTTCTGAGTAGGGTTTGAATGGGCTTATCTCCGAGCAGTTGACGCTGGAAAATATCGGTGATTAGGGGTTTGATTTGGTCGAGTAAATTGACTTGGGGATTAAAGCCTCTGGCGACTCCTTCTAAGTTGGCTAAGGATTTGGCATAGAGTCCCATATTACCAGGGAGGCGGATTTTGTTGCTGCGAGCAATTTCGAGAATTTCATAGAAGACTTCGCTAAAGTTAATTTCGCTCAGATTAATGTTATAGTATTTGCGAAGCATCCGCGTATAGTCGGCTTCTAAACGACTAAGATTAACCGGTTGATTGGATTCGGCTAAATCGAGGGTGAGTTGGGCGCAGCGTTGGGCATCAATATCAACGATCGCCAGCAACATTTCGGTTAAAATTTGTTGAGTACGGGGATCGATTCGTCCAACCATGCCACAGTCTAGTAGGGCAACGCGACCATCGTTGAGTAAGAAAATGTTGCCCGGATGGGGGTCGGCATGGAAGAAGCCGTTAATATAAATTTGTTGAAAGAAGGCGCGGAATAAGATGCTGGTTACTTCGTCTCGTTTTTGCTCTACGGATAGGGTGGGGGTGACAAACTGGGTGAGGTCAGCAGAAAGTAGGGGTTTGCCTTCTAACCATTCTAAAACCAGTAATTTTTCGCTGGTATAGTCCCAGTAGACTTGGGGAATGACGAGCTGTTTGGGGTCAAACCAGCGACTGGTGGATAAGTTTTCTTGCATTTGAGTGGTGAAATGACCTTCTTTGGTGAAGTCCAATTCATCGCGCAAGGCTTTGGTAAATTCTTCTGCGAGGGCGACTAAATCATAGTCTTGACCAAAGTCACTTAATGAGGCTAGTTCGGCTAATCCTTTAATCAGGGTAATGTCTTGCTCGACGATGCGACCAATACCGGGACGTTGGATTTTTAGGGCGACTTCTTGTCCTGTGTTGAGGGTAGCACGATGGACTTGGCCGAGGGAACCTGCGGCGATCGCCTCTGGGTCAATTTTGGGAAAGGCTTCTTCTAAGGGAATCGGTAAACTTTGCCGCAGTTGCGTCTCAACTTGTGACCAAGGAACAGCAGGAACATTAGCTTGCAAAGCAGAAAGAGCCGTGATATAACGACCCGGTAGTAAGTCCGGTCGGGTACTGAGCAGTTGTCCTAATTTGACAAATACGGGCCCTAAATCAATCAGAATATTGCGTAAAACAGTGGGAGAAGGTAACTTAGGTTCGCCGGGTTGATCCCCTTTGAGTAAGCCTTCGATATAATCCCAACCGTTGCGGAAGACGACTTCCAAAATTTCCCGTTGACGCGAGCTAATTATGCTATACATTAGACCAAATTATTGTGAAAATCGTTGCTAGTTTTATCCCAACTAGGGAATCAGCTCACATTCAAACATCCGATTAGCAATTTGTGGAGCAACACGATTAATAAATTCTTCGCGTACCTGGGGATTTTCCCTCAGCATTTCTATTGCTTTCTTTTGCAATGCGGCTTCCGGGCCTTTTGCCTGACTCGGATCGGTAGACTGGATTTGTGCTAAGTCTTCACAAGAGGAATTGACGAATTTTTGGGTAACTAGATTGGTGGCCACATCCATTAACATTTCTGGGGAGGGTTGAGGTTGGGATAAGGAGGCGCAACCATAGAGTAGAGCAAAGCTAGAGGACAAACCAAAGATGAGCCAAGATAAATGCTGTTTCAATTGGACTTTCATGGCGATCGCCTGCATACATATATCGAAAATACTATCATAGACTCAATTTTCTCGCTTGTCCTCAGCTCTAGTGGCAGGGAGGACGATGGCCATCCTCACTTATTCTCAACATACTGTTATTATAATTGAGTGGGCAATACCCACGACCTGTTACTGACTGAGAGCCAGAAAATTATGTGGGCAAGTTCAATTACTGCTTATTTCCATTACTTAGGCTTCATGTTAGCTTTTGCGGCTTTGACCGTAGAATTGTTTAACTTAAAACCAGAAATGACCCTTGATGAAGCCAAACGAGTCGCCTTTGCTGATGCCGCTTATGGTCTGGGGGCGACAGCAGTTTTAATTACAGGTGTTTTGCGCGTTCTCTATTTTGGTAAAGGAACAGATTACTATTTAGATAATCCGTTTTTCTATGCCAAAATGGGAGTATTTGTGCTAGTAAGTCTGTTTTCTCTCTATCCGACGTTTACTTTTCTGACCTGGATTAAAATGTTGCAAGTGGGTGAAATTCCCCAGGTAGAAATTCCAAAAGTTAACCGGATTTCTTGGCTCATCAAAGGGGAGTTGGCCTGTTTTACTGTCTTGCCCCTGTTAGCAGCAGTGATGGCCAGAATGAGCGGTTGGAGTTAAAGGGGAGTAATGATGCAAATTTCAAGTTTATCTCAAGTACAAAAGCGTCTGTTTGCGTGGGGAATGTCGAAAGCTAATTCGGTGGATAATAAGACGATCGCTCTGATTGATAATCCGAATTATTCGACCCTGGCAGAACTGAAACAAGCCTTGTTGGGATCGCTGCAAGGAAAGGTGTTAGAAATTGGCCCAGGTGCTGGCGCGAATCTTTGTTATTATCCTAAAGAGATTGAGTGGATAGGGGTTGAACCGAATCCCTTTATGCACCCGTATCTCGAACAGGAAGCGGGCGATCGGGGTATTAAAACTATTGAATTGTGTCAAGGAATGGCGGAAAAATTGCCGTTCAAAGACCATACTATTGATAGCGTTGTTAGCACTCATGTACTGTGTTCTGTTGATAGTCTCGATCGCAGTTTACAAGAAATTCAGCGCATTCTTAAACCCGGTGGAAGTTTCATCTTTTTAGAGCATGTTGCTGCTGATTGTTGTACTTGGAATCGCCGCATTCAAGATAGTATTGCACCAGTCTGGAAGGCAATGTTTGATAATTGCCATCCTAACCGCAGCACTTGGACTGCTTTGGAAAATGCTGGATTCGAGTCCGTCGATTATCAGCACTTTCGCCTGTCATTGCCTATTGTGAGTCCTCATATTTCTGGAGTAGCAAAGAAAGCGAAATAAGGGGTAAGGAGTGCGAGCATCTTGCTCGCTGCCTTTCTCTAGGGAGCGAGATATTTGTCTTTTCCGCAAGGGTTCTCCCTCTAGTTTTAAAGCAAGTTCTGATATTTGGGATTCTCTTTCAGCAGTCCCAGCACTTTCTTAATGTCTTGGGTGCGCTCTTTCTTAACAATCAAGGTGGCATTTCCATCCCGCACAATCACGATATCTTCTAAGCCAATGGTGACGACTAAACCCTCTGGATCTTGATCGTAAACGATCGCCCCTTCAGTATCCAGGCTAACATGGTTCCCTAGCTCTAAATTCGGCTGCTCTCCTTGCAACAGACGGGCCATGGCGTTCCAGTCTCCCAGGTCATCCCAGCCAAAATCAGCCGGTAAAATGTAGGCCAGTTGGGTTTTCTCCATTAAGGCATAATCGATGGAAATTTTCGGTAATTCTCCATAGGCGGCTTTACCCTGGTTTTGCAGAGGGGTTAAAATCTCTGGCGCATGGGTGGCGAGTTCCCGCAATACGACACCCGCACGGAAGATGAACATGCCACTATTCCAGCTAAAGTTACCCTGAGCGATGAACTGTTCGGCGGTAGTGAGGTCGGGTTTTTCGGTGAAGCGTTGCACCCGATACACCGGTAAGTCTAGATAGCTGCCTTTGGTTTCTCCCTGTTCGATATAGCCGTAGCCGGTGGAGGGGTAAGCGGGTTTGATGCCTAGGGTAACAATTGCTTCTTCTGTGGCGGCGAGTTCCACGGCTGCTTGAATGGTTTTCTCAAAGGCCGGATAATCCCCAATCCAATGATCTGCGGGGAAAAAGCCAATCACCGCATCTTCACCATAGCGCTTGGCAATTTCCAGGGTTGTCCAAGCCACTGCTGGCGCGGTATCCCGACCTTCCGGTTCTGCGAGGAGGTTCTCTGGAGGCAGTTGGGGTAACTGTTCTTGCACGCCTTCTGCGAGTTGGCTAGAGGTGCAGATCCACAGTTTATCCCAACCGGGGGCTAGTTGAACCAGGCGATCGGCGGTAGTCTGCAATAGACTCGAACCCGTGCCATCTAAGCTGAGAAACTGCTTAGGCCGATGTTTGCGACTCAGGGGCCAAAAGCGCTCGCCTTTTCCCCCAGCTAAAATCACAGGCACAAGGGTATGAGACATGGTGCAGAACTCCTAAATGAACAATGAACAGGGCACAAACCCGGTTTCTAACCGCCGCCAGAAGCACAGAGAAACCGATCTTACGTTAAACTGACGATATCAACCCAGTTAACACTAATGACGATCCCATCAGAACTCAGTGTTCTCATCAATCAGTTAAATGTGGAACTCGATCGTATCGAGGCTAAAGGGACGGAAGGACTCAGGTTACTTAGACCGATTATGTCTAGCTTTCCCGATAATACCATCCTGATTCAGCAATTTGCTTACCTAAACACCATCTTATTCTTTGTGCAATCATCCAGAAAGCAAATCAATGATGGTATTGAGCTTGCCTCCGATAGTGCCGTATCCGAAGAAATGATTCAAGAATTGGGTGAGACTTTCGGTAATCTGTTGGGTAAAGTTATAGAAGTTAAACTAAAAATTGAGACTCTTGTCAATCGTTGGAGACGCTAAAATGAAATCTGTGATTAATGAAACACAACTGCTCGAAGATCTGGAACTTTTGAAAGAATGCGAACAATCGGCCAGAGAACTCTATGAACTTTCCATCGCCTTCGCCAACCAATGCCAAGAAATAGTGAAAGAAGCTTCTGCTATTGAGCCAAGGGAAAAAACCGTTTCCGATCTCCACGATAATTGAAAATCTATCTTATGTATCACTATAGAAGGATCTGGACAAGATGATTACGATAGAAGAGGCCTGGCAACTTTTCGGACTCAAGCGGGGTGCAGACCTAAAGACGATTAAGCAAGCGTATCGCCAATTAGCGAAACAGTGGCATCCGGATCAGTTTGTGGGAGATGAGAGCGCCATAAAACAGGCGGAAGCCAAAATTAAGGAAATTAATGAAGCTTATGAGTTAATCAAACAGCAACTATCGGAATCTTCCTCTGGAAAAGTACAATTGAGGACTGAAAAAACGAATCCTGATTTTTATTATCAGCGAGGGGTAATCAATGCCGAATTGGAGGATTATCAGGAGGCAATTGAAGATTTTAGCCATGCGATTAAACTGGATGAGAGTTATCTGAAAGCTTATCAATATCGAGCATTTCTTTATGAAAAATTAGGGTATACTTATAGAGCAGAAGCGGATTTTCTTAAAGTCAGGCAGATCAAGCTACAACAAACAACTGCTTCAGCGAGTTGTGCTGCTCAACCCCCTACCACAGAAGAGTCGGTTAAAGAACCGGAAACGCCTTCTTCAGGGAGTTCTCCTGCTGAATCTCCAGAAGAGGAAGAGCCAATTTCAGAACCGGAAACTCCTCCTTCAGAGAGCGCTCCGGCTGAACCTCCAGAGGAAGAAGAACCGATTTCAGAACCGGAAACCACGCCAAATCAAGACAGTATTCGCTCTTCAAATTGGCGGTGTATTCACATCCTTTCCGGCCATAAAGATGCCGTTAGCACTTGTGCCGTGAGTGCCCAAGGGTTAGTGATTAGTGGTAGTTATGACTGCACAGTGAAACTCTGGAATTTGAAAACGGGAGATCTTTTAAAAACAATTGAAGCTCATAGCGATCGCGTCAATGCTGTGGCTCTATCTGCCGATGGTCAATCCTTCGCGAGTGCTTGCGAAAATGGCAGCATCAAAGTGTGGAAACTGGGCAAAGGCAAGGTGAAAGAATCGCTTAGACTCAATGCCCATAACGCTGCCGTTACTTGTCTTCAGTTTAGCCTTAATGGTCAGCTATTAATCACGGGATCTGAGGATAAAACAGTGAAACTTTGGAATCTTGAAACCGGTGAACTGGTCAAAACCTTGATCGGATATTCCGCCCATTTAATGGATCTGGCATTGTCTGCGGATGGTGATTATTTTGCCAGTAGTGCTTTAGAACCGTTGGTGCGAATTCGACAGATAGCAGATGGAAAATTAGTGCGATCGCTGAAAAGTCCATCGGCTATTTCATCCCTGGCATTTAGTCCCGATGGGTTAAGTTTAGCCGCAGCAGGATATAATCACCAGATCGATTTCTGGCAAGTTCCTGATTATACAAAACTTTGGTCAGCTAATCATGGTTCTCCCATTTCATCCCTGGCCTTTAGTCCCCATCACTCCTTAATAGCCAGTGGGAGTGAAGATAGAGCAATTAAATTATGGCATACTCAAACAGGGGAACTGTTAGAGACGATTAAAGAACATAATGGAGCAGTTACTAGCCTGCAATTTTTAGCCCATCCTAAACTGCATGTTCTCTTGAGTGGTAGTGAAGATGGAACGCTCAAAGTTTGGAAAAGTGACCTTTGATCCATAACTTGCATCTAGATTCACTTTTGAGAGAATTTATAACAATATTCTGCTTCGGTGTAGCTCTGTGTCACAATAGCCTTTGATCGTTGAGTGTATAGGTTCACGGACTTGTCTGGACTGATTGACTATTCTTCTCGCAAAAGTTCATGGAATGGCTCTAGGGTAATCCAAGCCAATCAGGTGTTATTCTGGTGCTATGTGATTATTATCACTACATTGATTTCCGCTACATTGGGGGCGATCGCCGCCTTGTTAGTGCCGAAACAACTGATTACCATGGTGCAGGAAGAACCGCAGGAACCAGCACCTCTGGTGAACTTGGGGTATCCTTTTCAATATCGTCTGCGGCGATCGATGAATCTGTTAATCATGGGAGTGGATCAAGGATCGAGTCCGGGTTTTAGCGGTCGCAGTGATACCCTCTTGCTCTTGCGGATTGACCCCAAAACCCAAACCATTAACCTGCTCTCCATTCCCAGGGATACCCAAGTTCAAGTCCCCCAATTCGGAACAAGCAAAATTAATGAAGTCAACTTTTTAGGGGGCCCAGAAGTCACCATTAACGCCATTGAAGACCTGCTCAGGGGAATTGAGATCGATCGCTATATTCGCATTCAAAGAGGAGCCTTAACCGAATTAGTCGATCGCCTCGGAGGACTAGAAGTTTATGTCCCCAAACCCATGTCCTACATCGATTATACCCAAAATTTAACCATTGAATTGCTTCCCGGATGGCAAACCCTAAACGGTCAACAAGCGGAAGATTTTGTTCGCTTTCGGGGGGATGCTCTCGGTGATATTGGAAGGGTGCAGCGTCAACAATTACTCCTGAAAGCCATCGAGCAACGACTCAAAAATCCTGTGGTCATTCCCCGACTTCCGCAAGTGCTGAGAATTATGGAACCCTATATCGATACCAATTTGAGTCCAGAAGAGAGGATTGCCCTCATGCAGTTTACCCTGAAAATGGACAAAGATGCCCTAAAAATGGTCATGCTCCCCGGTTCTTCCCAATTCTCTTCCTTCGAGAATACCAGTTATTGGATTATGGATGATGATGGCCGCGATCGCATCCTCCGAGAATATTTTAATCAGTTTTGGATGGGAAACGTTTGGGATACCCCCGATTATAGTGTCTCCACCGGTCGAGATCCCAAAACCCTCAAAATTGCCATTCAAAACGCCACCACCCAACCCCAATTAGCCAATCAAGTCGCCGATTATTTAGAATCTAAAGGCTATTATGACCTCTACTTTATCCCCGATTGGCCCCATCCCCTCAGAACCACTCAAGTCGTTGTCCAAAAAGGCGATCTCAAAGGAGGCAGAATCCTCTTAGAAGAGTTAGGAGTAGGGAGTTTAGAAGCTGCATCTACGGGAGATCTTAGATCCGATTTAACCTTAAGAATTGGAGAAGATTGGTTATCCCAGTTTCCCCCCAATCCTTAGATTATTCTGCTATAATCTACAAATTATCTCAAGATAACCAACCTAAATCTCAAAGGTTAAATCACAATGGTGATGCAAGCAGAAAAAATCAAAACCTATACTCCCGAAGAGTATCTAGAGCAAGAAGTAAACAGTGATGAACGCCATGAATATATTGATGGGGAGATTATTCTTATGACCGGTGCAATGCCAAATCATAACTTAATCGCGGGTAATTTATTGGCAACGTTAAACTTTTGTCTCAAACGTCAACCCTACTTTGTCTTTAGTTGCGATCAGCGCTTGTGGATTCCAGAAAAACGAATTTATACTTACCCTGATGTGATGGTTGTTCGGGGAGAATTAGAACTACAAGAAGGGCGCAAAGATACCCTCACTAATCCCATCTTCATTGCTGAAGTTTTATCCAAGTCTACCCAAGGATACGATCGCGGTCAAAAATTCCAAGCCTATCGTACCATCGGCAGCTTACAAGAATATCTGTTAATCGATCAATATACGATGCATGTGGAACGATATTATCGAGCTGAACCCAATCAATGGGTATTATCAGAATACAATCAGCCCGAATCCATGATTCAGCTTAATAGCATTCCCTGTGAAATTTCTCTAGCTGATTTGTATGATAAGGTTGATTTTCAAAGAGAGTCAGATGGGAATCTCAATAATTAACGGAGAAGAGTAGGGTGCGTTAGCGACAGCGCAGGGCCCCCTATTCCCTATTCCCTATTCCCTATTCCCCATTCCCTGTGATTAACTCGTGATAAGTAGCCGCCATTTTATCCGGTTTTTCCAAGGGAAACAATAAAATACTATCGATATCTGGATTATTTAGCAATTGGGGTAAATAGTCAAATTGTCGCTCTGTAATTGCGATGCCATCATTAGCCGTTACATATTGCATCTCATCTTGGAAGTTATCCATATTGTACACTTGGATAAATACCCGATCCACATCCCAATTTTCCCAATCTGCATCAAAATAGGTTTTCGCCCAATAGGGATTATGATGACAAATATCAAAGCTTACGTTAGGATTAGCCTCTTTCATTTGGGCGATCATATTTTGGACAAAATCAGTTAGTTTTTGTGTGCGATCGCTCTTTCCAGGCAGTTCGGCATGATAGCCTAGATAATCATCCCATTGCACGGCATCCACTTCTGGGTATTTCTGCACAAACTCCACTAAAACCTCAGTTAACAGAGAAGCGACTTCAGGAACTGCCACATCTAGCACATAATGATCGATTCCCTGATGGGTTTTATCCACTCCTGCCACAATCCAACGCCGATCTATGGCTAAATCAAAAATGGGGCTATCTTCATCAATTTTAATCCCTTTCTCGAAATAAGCATGGACTTCCATTCCTTGTTTATGGGCTTCATCAATCATCCAATCCAGCCATTGATCTTGAAATTGGTTAGGACAACTTTCATATCCTAATTTTTGCTTCATGACTTCACTTTTGTACATGGTGCAACCATTGCCCCAAACCCCATGAATAATGGTATTAATGCCTTGGCTTTTATAGTAGCGCACGCGATCGCGGATGGTTTGCTCACTCGCGTTTGCCGTAGCCAGATATCGACTCAGGTAAATGCCCCGAATAGCAGTAGTTTGCTCGGACTTCTGAATTAGGGCAGGGGAGGGAGATGCAGCCACCAATTCTGGAGTCGGAGAGGGACTAAGCGATGGCTCTGGGGAGGGAGTCGTGGAGGGAGGAGAAGGGGGTGTAGAAGGGCTGATAGAGGGTTCTGGATGGGTTTCTGGGATAGGTATATTGAGGGCGACCAGGGCAGTTTTGATGTGGGGTAAAACTTGGTCGATAGGTAAACGGTGACGTTGCGTAAATAACCCATAGCCTAGTCCCAAACAGAGGATAATTACGGAAATAGGAATGCTGGAGCATCCGCATCCCTTGGGCTTTTCTGGGGATTTTGACATGGGATTAAGGTGAGAGTCCTGATGGTTTCATTATAGACAATCAACTTAGGGATGGGTCAAATTGGAGTCTAAGGAAAAGGCGATCGCCTATCAACCATGGTAAACTTGCTCTAGAATGAGTTAAAATTGCGATCTTTCATGGCTTATTGGTTGTTAAAATCAGAACCCACAGATTACAGTATTACGGATTTAGAGCGCGATCGCACCACCCTTTGGGATGGAGTACGCAACTATCAAGCCAGAAACTTCCTGCGAGAGATGAAAATCGGTGATTACGCCTTTATTTATCACTCCAACGCCAAACCTCCAGGAATTGTTGGACTAGCCAAAGTGATTCGGGAAAATGTCGTCGATCCCACCCAATTCGATCCCCAGGATAAGCATTACGATCCCAAAGCGACATCAGAACATCCCCGTTGGCAAACCGTAGAAATTGAATTTATTCAACACTTTCACCGCCTCATCTCCATTACAGACTTAAAACAGCAATTTTCGCCAGAAGAGCTGTTAGTGGTTAAACGAGGAAACCGGTTATCCGTGATGCCGATTATAGATGGAGTAGCTCAACGAATTTTAGCATCGATTTAGACCTTATTTCTGATGCTCAATCGGAATTTCAATCCTAAATGTTGTTTTGCCTGGAACTGAGAAACAAGAGAGAGAACCCCCATGTTTTTCCGTAATAATTTGATAGCTTACTGATAACCCCAAACCCGTTCCTTTTCCCACTGGTTTAGTGGTGTAAAACGGATCAAACAATCTTCTTTGAGTTTCCTCACTCATTCCTAGTCCATTATCTATAATCCGAATCACTACATTTTCCCCAACGGCTCTAGTTTCAATCCAAATCGTACTACTCGAATGTTCCTCTGATTGTAGACTAGACTCTTTTTCCTCCAACGCATCGATTGCATTGGTCAAAATATTCATAAATACCTGATTGAGTTGTCTCCCATAACATTCCACCAAAGGCAATTGACCATAATCTTTAATCACCTCAATTTCCGATCGCCAACTCATAGCCCGCAGACGAGCATTTAAGATACTGATGGTACTATCAATTCCTTCATGTACATCTACCGCTTTCAGTTCCGATTCATCCAGACGAGAAAAGGTGCGTAATGATTGGACAATATCCCGAATGCGCTTCGTTCCCACTTGCATTGAATGGAAAATTTTCTGAGAATCCTCTTGAATAAACTCTAAATCAATCGCCTCTATTTCTGCTTGAATTTCTGGATGAGGCTGGGGATAGCAAGCTTGATAAAGTCGGACTAAATCCATTAAATCTCGGCTATAGTTTTGAGCATGAATAATATTACCATGAATAAAATTAACCGGATTATTAATTTCATGGGCAACGCCCGCCACCATCTGCCCTAAACCTGACATTTTTTCACTTTGAATTAACTGGGTTTGTGTCCATTTCAGTTGTTCTAAAAGTCTTTCTAACTCTTCGGCACGGCTTTGACTTTGGGAAAGTAGATCGGCTTGCTGAAGGGCGATCGCCACTTGAGCGACTACAGCTTGCAGAAACTCTACTTCATCATCCTGCCATGGGCGCACTCGTTGACTCTGCATACAGGAAATAACCCCCAACCGATCGAGTTCTCTACCAATAGGTAAAACCAGTATCGACTCACAACCTAAAGCCCTTAAAATCTCTCGGACTACTCGATCTTCAACTGTCCCTACATCATCAATTTTTACAATTTCTTGACTGACTAAAAGTTCTGAGATCCACCCAAAGTTAGCCACCGGATGTTTACCCACCAAATTGGCTAAACCCTCGATCGCCACTTCTGCTGTTATATCCCAATACGCTCGATCCTCTTCTTCCACATACCAAGCAAAATGAGTGCGATCGACTTCTAAAAAACGCTGAATTTCATACACAGTTGTATGTAAAATCTGATGGAGATCCAGAGATCTACGAATTTGATTGGCAATTTGATTGAGTAATTCTGCTCGCTGGGCCTGTTTTTCAATCCGTTGAGCGGATTTCGTCAGGGCAATTTCAGCCAGTTTACGGCGGGTATCATTGAGTACCGATCCCATTAATCCGATCGCCTCCCCGCGATCGTTGCGCCAAATTTCACCAATTGACCGTAACCATTGAATTTCCCCATTGGGCAATAAAATTCTATGTTCAATATTACATTCTTCTTCGCGATCTAAAGTCTGTTGAATGATAGACAATACCTGATCTCGATCTTCTGGGTGAATCAAAGCAACATAATCTTCAAATCGACCCTGAAACGATCCAGGCGGTAACCCTAGAATTCCTTCTACACCATCAGACCACATGACATCATTGGTGTAACGATTCCAGCTCCAGCAGCCCATTTTTCCGGCTTCTAGGGTCATTTGTAATAAGCTATCTTTCTGACGTAGCGCTTTTTCCGCTCTCATTCTTTCTATTTCTGCTCCCGCTCGTGCGGCAAAAATCTCTAAAATGGAAGCCTGCAAGTCTAGATCTTCTTCCATAGGTTTAGTATCTAAAACGGCAATAAATCCTAATAATTCTTCTTGGGGATTTAAGATGGGTATCCCCACATAACTTTCTGCTTCAATCTCTATCAAGTAGCGATCGCCAGGAAATCGGGACTGGAGATCCTGGGTATAACGACACATGGTTTTATTTTGCACCACATTAATACAGGGAGTCCCCTGAAGCTCATATGCAAAGGTTTCTCCAAAATCTGATTGCTCCCAAGCCGCTAGGACATTGCCTGAGAGTTGATTCTCTTCATCGGTTACTTCAACAATAAAAGCATAAGCCACCTGTAGAGATAGGGCAATAAATTTAACGCAAGACCGGAAAAATTCTTCTCCCGTTTGTGAAGCCGTTCCTTCCACAATCGATTGCAGAGCGCGTTCTTGACGCTTGCGATCGCTCACATCTCGCAGGATAGCTAAAGCATGGGTTTTGTCTTGGTAAGGATAGGGAATCCCTTTAACTTCGACTTCAATCAGATGACCTTGGCGATCGACATTCATTCCCAGACAAGTAAAAGAGCGCCCAGCTTTAATTTCCGAGAGAAAATTGGCAAATAAAGGCAAAGCCTGGGGGTGAATAAAGTCAGCCATGGATAATTGCATAAATTCTTCATACTCATAATCATGCATCTGGTGAAATGCCCGATTAATTTGCACGAGCTTTCCAGCCTCTAGATCGACAATGGCTAATCCATCAGTGACCGTTTCAAAAATTTGTCGATATTGGGCTTCCTGTTGACGTAAGCGCTCTTCAGTTTGCTTGCGATCCGTAATTTCAATAATTATCCCATCCCAGACTACTGCACCATCTGCTTGTTGTTCCGGTCGCGAAATCACTTGTACCCATTTGACTTCACCATCGGTTGTGATAATCCGATGTTCATGCTGAAATCCTATTAATGATCCTCTCGATATTTCGATCGTTTCTTGTAAGCCTGGTAAATCTGTGGGATGAACTAAATAAAAGGATTGGATAAAGTTTTCTGGATCGAGTCCATACAAATCTCGACACCCTTCAGAAACATAGGGAAAGGAGGGAGTCCCATCAGCTTCCATCCGAAATTGGAAAATCAATCCGGGGAGATTATCCGCTAACCTCTGTAATCGGGCTTGGGTGGCTTGTAATTTTTGCGTCCGATCCCTAACTTCTTGCTCTAGATCTTGATTAAGCTTTTGAAGTTTTTGCTCGGCTACTACTCGCTCGGTAACATCCAGAAATGTGCATAAAATTCCCACAACTTTTCCGGTTTGATCGTGCAACGGGATTTTATTGGTTTCGACCCAATGATTTTTTCCATCCTGTTGTTCAATTGTTTCAATAAATTTTAGTTCTGGGGTATCGGCTTCCATGATCCGACGATCGTCGGCTCGATATTTTTCCGTTTGTTCTCGTTGCCAAGGTAAATCATAATCTGTTTTACCAATGACTTCTGAAGGAGAGTTTAAACCAGCAAATTGGGCAAAATATTGATTACATCCGAGAAATACAGAATTTCGGTCTTTCCACAAGATGGGTTCGGGAATATGGTTAATCGCTAAATGTAAAAACTTTTCGGACTCAGATTGATATCTGTGTAGACGCTCTAAATCGGCTTTAACCGTTTGTAGTTCCTCAACGGTGTCTTGCCAACATTGAGTCACTTGAGCAAGAGCAGCTTGTAGCTCTTGGTTTTGAGACTCAAGGGCAGCTATTCGTTCTTGCTCCTGATTAAATTCTGATGACATAATAGCTCAAAGTAATTGCAGTTAACCCTCAATCAATCCATGAGCGCTTTAATTTGAGTTTGGCCCTTAGAGACTCAGCCGAATTGGGGGTAACAATCATGAATTAACGCTTAAATTATACTCGTAAAATCGGGTAAGAGCCAAATACGGGATAAATGTCCTGCCCTCTCCTCGGTTCAAATCAACCCCAGCTCTTGGGATAACTTGTGTAAGAGATCCTCTGCCGAGTTATCGACCAGTTCCGCATCTAAAATATCAAAACCTTCATCTTCCGGTTCAGTAGTCTTTGGGTCATCAGAGGGCGCTGTCCCCTGGGTTTGAACCGTTTCCAGGGTTTGGGATAACTGCTGACAAAACTGACGCTCTCGATGTTGAGCGTTCAAGAGGGCTTGTTTTTGCTGGTTATTGATGGCGATCAGGCGATCGCATCGTTGAGTTAATTGGGCAACCTGCGATCGCAACTTCTCAATCTCCTTCCTCTCATCTGGAGAACGCCTTAATTGCGTTAACTCCTCCTCCAACTCACCCAAACGCTCCTCCACCTCAGACAAGCGCTCGTCTACCTCCTCCTCATCCTGCTGCTCAAAAAACTGGCTCAAAATCTCATTGACCGCCCGACTATACTGGATCTTGCCCTCACTTTGGCGATACTCATCCAGCAACTGTTCATTCTCGGTCGTCAAATAAACCGTAATCTTCTTCTTTCGCGACTTCATCATAGAATTAAAAAGACGTAACCAAACCATACCTCTAATACCAAGGCCTATGACCAGGATTGAGACCAAAACCGACCCAATGGTTATCAACATGGGGCCGCATCATCCCTCCATGCATGGAGTTTTGCGGTTAATCGTCACCCTCGACGGAGAAGACGTAATTGACTGCGAACCAGTCATTGGTTATCTCCATCGGGGTATGGAGAAAATCGCCGAAAACCGCACGAACATCATGTTTGTCCCCTATGTTAGCCGTTGGGATTATGCAGCAGGGATGTTTAATGAAGCCATCACCGTTAACGCTCCCGAACAATTAGCCGGGATCGAAGTCCCCAAGCGTGCGAGCTATATTCGGGTGATTATGCTCGAACTTAACCGCATTGCCAACCATCTGCTATGGTTAGGGCCATTCCTCGCTGATGTGGGCGCTCAAACCCCCTTTTTCTACATCTTTCGCGAGCGAGAACTGATTTATGACCTCTGGGAAGCAGCCACCGGACAACGGCTCATTAACAATAACTATTTTCGCATGGGTGGCGTAGCCGCCGACCTCCCCTATGGTTGGGTCGATAAATGCATCGACTTCTGCGACTACTTTGACCCCAAAGTAGATGAATATGAAAAGCTGATTACCAATAACCCCATTTTCCGCCGTCGGATTGAAGGAATTGGCACGATTTCCCGCGAAGAAGCCATTAACTGGGGACTCTCTGGCCCCATGTTACGAGGTTCGGGCGTGAAGTGGGATTTACGCAAAGTAGACCACTATGAATGCTACGATGACTTCGATTGGGAAGTCCAATGGGAAACGGCTGGCGACTGCTTTGCTCGTTATCTGGTGCGGATTCGGGAAATGCGAGAATCGATCAAGATTATTCGCCAAGCCTTGAAAGGATTACCGGGCGGCCCCTATGAGAACCTAGAGGCTAAACGGATGGCAGGGGGGCCAAAATCAGAGTGGAATGGCTTTGATTATCAATTTTTGGGTAAAAAATTAGCGCCGACGTTCAAACTTCCTGCTGGAGAACATTATGTTCGTCTAGAGTCTGGAAAAGGAGAACTGGGCGTATTTATTCAGGGATGTGATGATGTTTTCCCCTGGCGCTTTAAGATTCGGGCGGCTGATTTTAATAATCTGCAAATTCTGCCTCACTTGTTGCGCGGCATGAAAGTTGCCGATATTATGGCGATTCTCGGTAGTATCGATATCATTATGGGATCGGTCGATCGCTAAATGAGATTAAGTCCGGTTATTCATGTCCGCGAAGCGGAAACACCATCATTAGAAATCTAGGGAGCGAGACGCTCCCACTCCAGGAATCCAGCAGTTTTCCCTGCTATAAGGCACATTTTGATCCCCCTTTATCCCCCTAAAAAAGCGGGATAAAGGGGGATCTTGGCGATCGCCCAGTAAGATTAATTCTAATCCTAGGGGTAAGGTGGGTTCTTCTGGACTGGGATAGAGTTGGAGACCAATATAGCGCTTCGCACTAGGGAATAGGGAATAGGGTTGTGGTACATGGCTTTGAGCCTTTAATGCTGTACACCACAACAGCGCGAAGCGCTGTATCCATGGAGCCATGCCCTCTATTTTGTTACAAATCTTCATCCTAAATCAGCTTTAACCCTGGTCAGCTCGTGAAAGCACTCGATACACTAGGATAAGATCAAAATGATTGACTGTACACTTTAACATTTGATTTAGACAGTAATGAGTAGCATTAGTCTGCAAAAAGGACAACGGATTTCTTTAGATAAAGTTGCCCCCAACTTACAAGCGGTATTTGTCGGTTTAGGATGGGATGTAAAAGCCACCGACACCGGTTATGATTTCGACTTAGATGCTAGTGTATTTTTGTTGGGAGAAAATGAAAAGCTCATTTCCGATAAGCACTTTATTTTCTATAATAATAAAGTCAGTCCAGACCCCAACAAATCCATTGAGCATATGGGGGACAACTTGACCGGAGAAGGGGAAGGAGATGATGAAGTCGTTATTGTCAACTTGCAAAAAGTTCCCCCTGATGTTCAGAAAATTGTGTTTACAGTAACCATTCATGAAGCCGAGAAGCGCAAACAGAATTTTGGCCAAGTCGAAAATGCCTATGTGCGCTTAGTCGATGTCTCCACCAAAAATGAATTACTCCGCTATCCTTTAGCGGAAGATTATTCCATTGAAACCGCCCTAATTATGGCAGAACTCTATCGCCGGGATGGTCAGTGGCGCATGAATGCAGTCGGTTCTGGATATCAAGGAGGTTTGCAAGCCCTGTTAGATCGGTATCTATAACTGAGGATAAAAATCATGGGAATTAACCTAGAAAAAGGACAGCGCATTTCCCTAGAAAAAGCTGCTCCAGGTCTAAAAAATCTGCTCTGTGGATTAGGTTGGGATGTCGCCCAATCTGACGGATTATTAGGGTTTTTGAAACTGGGGCCAAATCTGGATCTAGATGCGTCTATCATCTGCTTAGATAGTCAGGACAAGCTCAAGGGAATTACGGATTTGGTCTATTTTGGCAATTTGCGCCATTCTTCCGGAGCAGTGACCCATCTGGGGGATAATTTGACCGGAGAAGGGGAAGGAGATGATGAACAAATTTTAGTCGCTTTAGATCAACTACCCCCAGCCATTCAAAAATTGGTTTTTGTGGTCAATATTTATGAGTGTTTATCCCGCAAGCAGGATTTTTCGCAAGTCAAAAATGCTTTTGTGCGCTTAATTGACCGGTCGAATAACCAAGAAATTGCCCGTTATAATCTTTCTGGCTCCAATTATGCAGGAATGACAGGAATGATTATGGCCGAAGTCTATTTGCAAGATGGACAATGGCAAATGGCAGCCAAGGGAGAAGGATTTAGGGCGAAAAATTTACAGGAAATTACTCAGCGTTATCGGTAGTTTCTGGTAATTCTCTTGCGGATTAGAGGAGTGCGGGCATCTTGCCCGCTTCTTCACCCTTTATCCGGACTTGATATTATAACCGTTCTCACGGCTAACAACTCACTGCTATAACATATAGGGTGCAACAGTTCAACATCACTTCGGATTGCGGAGAATTTTCAGTTGCATGATGAGTATATTATTATCGATTACGTTGGGTTTAGTATTGATTGGGATTATTGTTTACGCTCTGATTGCGGAAGAGTCAAAAGGGGGTAAGTAAGCGGTGAGCAGGAGATTAAAGTTAGGGGCGATCGCCATTCGCTTAGGTTTATTTGTCTTTTTGTTCGTCATTCTTTGCCAAACCACCACCCATGGGTTCATGGTGGATAAACCGAAAATTGTTTTTCAGTCCCTGCGGGAAAACAATATGGGTATTTATGTCATGAATGACGATGGTTCCTATCCGAAGCGTCTTACCCATATTTTACGGGATGATGGCCTACCCGCTTGGTCACCCGATCGCCGTAAAATTGCCTTTGTCTCCAACCGAGATTTGAATCGGGAAATCTATGTCATGAATGCCGATGGAGGCGATCAAAAAAGGTTAACCGTCAATCCCGCTTGGGAATTTTACCCCACTTGGTCGCCCGATGGAAAACAGATCGCCTTTAGTTCCGATCGCAACGGAAATCAGGATATTTATGTCATGAATGCCGATGGAACAGCGCAAACCAATATTACCTATCATCCAGCCATAGAGCGATCGCCAGATTGGTCACCCGATGGCCAACATATCCTTTTTACCTCAAACCGCGCTGATGGTAAAAGTTTCCAGATTTATATCATGAATGCCGATGGCTCAAATCCGATTCAATTAAGCGATCGTGAAGGCATTCACCATAGCCCCATTTGGTCTCCCAACGGTCGCCAAATCGCCTTTAGTTTTGAACCCTTTCAACTCAAACCCGGTTACCTTACCCGCGATGCCGACATTTATATCATGAATGCCGACGGGACCAACATCATTAACTTAACCCGTAACCCCGGACGAGACCTCGAACCCACTTGGTCACCCGATGGCTTCCAATTAGCCTTTCGTTCCACCCGTAATGGTTCCGATCTGATCTTTAGCATGAATAGAGACGGATCAAATGTAAAACCGATTACCCAATTACCCCAAACCGGTGCAGCACCAGATTGGTATTAATGCTTTGATAGCTTTGTTCAACGAGAATTCTCATCCGGATAAAAAAATTTACATTTTGATCCCTATTTTTGATTTATACTCAGAAATGGAAATTAGAAACTAAGGTTATGCGATCGGCTCACCCATAGCTAATCCTCATCTACATCACTTAGTCGTTATTTTCACTGCTATAAGGGGCAAAAATTGGTAATATTGTTTGACGATCTGGCGGAGAAAAGCATGATTAGTTTTTACAACCTTGCAGTGGTTGCTACTGAGTTACTCATTGTTTTAGTAACTTTCATAGTCTTTCAACGGATCTTAAATTGGCTATTTACAAAATCATCCCAATTATCATGGTTTCAAGATAAAAAAAGCCCAATTAATAGGATTCGTAAAATCTCGAAAAGACTTCTAGCTTTCGCTTGGCTTTTACTTAGCCTTGCGATTATTTTATTCAATGCTATTTTAATGTACCGAGGAGAACAAAACTTACCTCGCTACACCTTAGAGTTAATTCAAAACATTCCCAAACAGCTTTGGCAAACTCTTCTCTATGGACTCTTGATAACAGGCGGTCTAATTATCGCGACTTCAACAATCGTTCGTTATCTCGATCCTCTCCTCAACCAAGCCGGAAAACGAATTAAAGAATTTGCCGTTTTTGCTCATCTAACTTCCGTTTACGATCAAACCGAAGCTTTTTTAGCCAATATCAAATTCCATCTCACCAATACCCTATGGCTACTCACCCTATATCTGAGTGCTTACTTTTTTAAAGTCCCAGCCAAACCCTTAAGCTATCTACAAACCCTATTAATTGGCTATCTGATTGTCGCCTTAAGCATCCTGATCTTGCAAGCCGCATCCGCGATTATTGACAGCCTCGATAATTTAATTGAATCATTCTTTAAACCTGGCACTTTAGTCTATCGCTACTATAGCAACTTAAAACATCTTGTTCCCTTTAGCAAGCGATGTTTAGAAGCAGTGATTTATGTCAATATGGTCACCCGTATTATCGGATTAATTCAGACTATTACTGGGTTAGCTAATATTGGCGAAAAACTGCTCAGTTTAATTGTTGTCATCCTCCTCGGTCGGGTCTTTATTGAGCTATCTCAACTTCTCCTCGAAGAAATCATGCTCACCGATCAAGGCTTATCAGAAACTCAGAAACAGAGGAGAATGACCATTACTCCCCTGCTGCAAAGCTTATCTAAATACTTAGTCTACTTTGGCTCTGGGATTTGGATCTTAGATATCTTTGAAATTGACCCCACCCCCATCTTAGCCGCAGCCGGTTTATTGGGTTTAGCTGTCGGCTTAGGAGCGCAAAATTTGATCAATGATATGGTCAGTGGCTTCTTTATCTTATTTGAAAATTACTATTTAGTAGGGGATTTTATTGAGACAGGTGATGCTTCCGGAGTCGTAGAAGCCATTGAACTCAGAACCACCCGCATTCGCCATCCCAATGGTCAAGTTTATATTGTCCGCAATGGAAATATCGAGGAAGTTGTAAACTATTCTAGAGATTACATCTACGCTGTAGTTGATATTCCCATTTCCTATGAAGCAAATGTTAAAGAAATCTATGGGGTTTTACAACAAGTTAGTGAAGAGTTACAGGCTAATTACCCCGAAGTTTTAGAACCGATTGACTTCAATGGGATTGAGGAATTCACCCCTTCCCATATGGTTATTCGCACTATGACTAAGCTCAAACCCACCAGCAACCCTAGAGGTATCCATGACGAAATTCAAGGGGTTATCCGAGACATGATTAAAGAAGCTTTCGATCGAGCGGGTATTCCTCCACTTTTACCTCAAAGAATTATCCGATTTAAGCCCTCAGAAAATGGTAATATTGATTTACTCAAACCCGATAGTCACTCTGTGAGTTAAATCATTAACTCTATCCCTTGTGTCTCCCTGTTATTTGCATCAACTATAGCAATGAATTCTATCGCTTTTTCGACTAACTGTGGGTCTTCGGAATCGAACCATTGAATCCGATTGTTAGCGCGAAACCAAGTGCGCTGGCGTTTGGCAAATTGTCGGGTATGGAGAATGGTTAATTCTTCAGCCTTTTCTAAGTTGATTTCTCCGGCTAAATATTGCTTGATTTCTCGATAGCCTAATGTGTCGAGTAAGGGTAAGTCTGTGCCATATTTTTCACAGAGGGTTTTGACTTCTTCGACTAAGCCCTCTTGAATCATTTTTGCGGTGCGTTGGGCAATTCTAGCTTGCAAATGTTCAGATTGAAAACAGTCTAAACCAATTTGCACGATGGGATAAGTGGGTGGGTTTTCTCCTTGTTGCTCGGAAATGGGACTGCCGGTGACATAGTAAACTTCTAATGCTCTTAGGGTACGCACTTGGTCGTTGGGATGGATTTTTTGGGTGGCTTGGGGATCGACTTGTTGCAGCATGGCGTAGCATTGGCTTTGGGAGAGTGCTTGAAGTTGCGATCGCAACTCAAGCTGAGGCGCAACCCTCGGAATCTTCATTCCCGCAATAATCGAGCGAAGATATAACCCTGTTCCCCCCACCAACAGGGGAATTTTGCCTTGCTGCTGAAATTGCTCAATCAGTCTCTGTGCCTGCTCTTGATACTCAGCCACCGTAAATAGGTCTTGTGGATTGCAGATATTAATTAGATAATGGGGAACCTGCTCCAGTTCCCTCGGTGACGGTTTGGCTGTACCGATATCAAACTCCCGGTAAATTTGCCGCGAGTCAGCCCCCAAAATAACTGTCTGTAAATGCTGCGCTAGGGCGATCGCCAAACCCGATTTTCCCGTAGCCGTCGGCCCGCAAATCACAATCAGTGCTGGTTTCACTGGGTGCATCCCCCTCAGAAATTTCTTACAAAACTGCCTTATTCCCGTCTCTAACCCTTTTGTGCTAGAATTTTGGAATATTTTGTCGTTTACTAGCTCATCGGGTCGTTTATAGCCCGTACACCAGGAGATAGCTTCACATGACCAGCAGTTATAGCGCCGAACAGATTCAAGTCCTCGAAGGATTGGAACCCGTTCGGAAACGACCCGGAATGTATATTGGTTCAACCGGCCCTAGAGGACTTCATCATCTAGTGTACGAGGTGGTGGACAACTCCATCGATGAGGCTCTAGCGGGGTATTGTACCCACATTGAAGTTGACCTCAATGCCGATGGTTCCGTCTCGGTTGCCGATGATGGGCGCGGCATTCCCACCGATATCCATCCTCGCACAGGCAAGTCCGCTTTGGAAACTGTAATGACCGTGCTGCACGCGGGTGGTAAGTTTGGTGGCGGCGGTTATAAGGTCTCTGGAGGCTTGCATGGGGTGGGGGTTTCCGTCGTGAATGCCCTCTCTGAATGGGTGGAAGTGACGGTTTATCGGGAAAAAGAACGCCACACCCAACGCTATGAACGGGGGGTTCCGGTGACGGAGTTGGTAAAGACTCAGCAGGAAGAAGGGCGTACAGGAACATCCGTTAATTTTCGCCCGGATGAACAGATTTTTACTACCGGAATTGAGTTTGAATATGATACGGTAGCCCGGCGCTTGCGGGAGTTGGCTTATCTGAATGCTGGGGTGAAAATTACGTTTTCCGATCATCGCGTAACCCCAGAAAAAATTGAGAGCTACAAGTATGATGGGGGCATTCAGGAATATGTCGCCTATATTAATCGGGAAAAAACGCCTCTGCACGAAGAAATCATTTACATGAATGCGGAAAAGAATGATGTGCAGGTGGAAGTGGCGCTTCAGTGGTGTACGGATGCTTATTCTGATAATTTGTTGGGTTTTGCTAATAATATTCGCACCATTGATGGGGGAACCCATTTGGAGGGGTTGAAGACGGTGCTGACGCGGACGATGAATGCGATCGCCCGCAAACGGAATAAACTGAAGGAAAATAATGCTAATCTCGCTGGGGAAAATATCCGCGAAGGCTTAACCGGTGTGGTTTCCGTGAAGGTTCCCGATCCGGAATTTGAAGGACAGACGAAAACGAAACTGGGAAATACGGAAGTACGGGGAATTGTGGATTCTCTGGTGGGTGAATATTTGAATGAGTTTCTGGAGTTTCGCCCAGCCGTAGGGGATGCGATTCTAGAAAAGGCAATTCAGGCGTTTAATGCGGCAGAAGCAGCGCGTCGAGCCAGGGAATTGGTGCGCCGGAAGTCGGTGTTGGAAAGCTCCACATTGCCCGGTAAATTGGCAGATTGTAGTACCAGAGATCCATCAGAATCGGAGATTTTCTTGGTTGAGGGAGATAGTGCGGGCGGTTCGGCGAAACAGGGACGCGATCGCCGCTTTCAAGCGATTTTGCCTTTGCGCGGTAAAATCTTGAATATCGAGAAAACCGATGATGCCAAGATCTACAAAAATAATGAGATCCAATCCTTGATTACTGCCTTGGGTTTGGGCATTAAGGGAGAAGAGTTTAATGCGGAGCAGTTGCGCTACCATCGGGTGGTGATTATGACCGATGCTGACGTAGATGGGGCCCATATTCGCACCCTGTTGTTAACCTTCTTCTATCGCTATCAACGGGATTTGGTCGATCAAGGCTATATTTATATTGCCTGTCCTCCCTTGTATAAGTTGGAGCGCGGCAAACGGCACTACTATTGTTATAGCGATCGCGAATTACAAGAACAAATTCGCCAATTCCCCGACAACGCCAACTACAACATCCAACGGTTCAAAGGGTTAGGGGAAATGATGCCCGCTCAGTTGTGGGATACCACCATGAACCCGGAAACCCGGATGATGAAACGGGTAGAAATTGAGGATGCAGCCGAAGCAGACCGTATTTTTACGGTGTTAATGGGCGATCGCGTTGCCCCCCGTCGCGAGTTCATCGAAACCTACGGGCCCAAATTAAACCTCGCTGATTTGGATATTTAAAATCCAGTAACATCAAGTCCGGTTTCCGCAAGCGGACATGAAAATGAGTTAAACTAGCTCCCTCAATCCTTTGGTTAAACTAGCGGGCAAGATGCCCGCACTTCCTCAATCCTTTGGTTAAACTAGCGGGCAAGATGCCCGCACTCCCTCAATCCTTTGGTTAAACTAGCGGGCAAGATGCCCGCACTCCTTCAATCCTTTGGTTAAACTAGCGGGCAAGATGCCCGCACTCCTTCAATCCTTTGGTGTTACTGGAGTGGGAGCATCTTGCTCCCTACATTCCCCCATTCCCTACATTCCCCCATTCCCTACAGTCCCCCAGTCCCTACATTGCCCCATTCCCTACATTCCCTACATTCCCTACATTCCCCCATTCCCTACATTCCCCCATTCCCTACATTCCCTACATTCCCCCATTCCCTACATTCCCCCATTCCCTACATTCCCCCATTCCCCCATTCCCCCACAGAGGGCGCGAAACGCTGTAAGTCATGAGTAATGAGTAAGAAAGTCCCTCTGAGCATTGTTAATTGTTAATTGTTCATTGTTCATTCTTCTTACATCTGACCGCGTAACTTCGGGTTCACCCACTCATTCAACCCTTCACCGACTAAGGATAAACCCACCACCATCAATGTCATCGCCATGCCAGGGAAAAAGGCAGTCCACCAAATGCCTGTAGGCAAAACTTCTAGGGCTAATCTCAGATCGTGTCCCCATTCCGGAACATCTTCCGGTAACCCTAAACCGAGAAAGCCTAAACCCCCTAGAGTCATGATCGCATCGGCTCCATTGAGGGTAAATAAAACCGGCACACTTTGAATCACATTCAGAAATAAATAGCGGGTCAAAATCCGCCAAGTTGAGGCTCCCATGGCTTGTGCTGCTTCCACATAGAGTTCCGTTTTAACGCTGATGGTATGGTTGCGAACAACACGATAATATTGGGGCACATAGACAATACTGATGGCGATCGCCGCATTGAAGATCCCTCGACCTACCACAAACGCCAACGTAATCGACAGCAGCAAGCCCGGCAGCGTATAAAGGGTATCCATAGCAAACAAGACCAGGCGATCGAATTTCCCCCCCTTATAGCCACTCACCAACCCCAGAGGAACGCCTACCAGAATACTCAGGAACGTGGCCAAAATTACCACTTGCCCCGCCACTTGCGCCCCAAACAAGGTACGAGAAAAGACATCATAACCCAACCGGGTTGTGCCAAACCAATATTGGGCAGATGGGGGCGCTTGTGGGGGGTTCATCAGCGCTTCTCTGGGGTCTTGCAACCATCCCCAAGCCTGGAAAACCGGGGCAAATAAAGCGACAATCACGAAAAACAGGGTAATGGCAATCCCGATCGCCATTAACCGCATAGACAGATTCGGCGATCGCCCCACCAACCGAGCTAACCATCCCGACTTAAGAGAAGCCATAATTTACGCTACCGTATGACCTGCACCGGCGATCGCCTGCTGGATGGACTCCGCAGAAGACTCGGTTTCCACCGTCACTGCTTTGGTTTCCAGGACAACATCAACTTGGGCGGTGCTATCGACTTTGGCGATCGCCTTCTTCACCGTATCCACACAACCCTCACACACCATCGACGGAACCTTAAACTCCAACTTCATAACGCAACCCTAACAACATCACTAAACATTATCCCCATATTCTGTCATTCCCCGTGCCAGATCAATTAAAAATTCAGAATTATCGCGCCAAGTTTTGTATCGCTTGTATAAACCGAAGCAGTACCACAGGAAATTTTATCTAGTAATCTAACAGGAAAGTCTCATAATTCGTCGATCGCCCTGATGATTTTTTAGTCGGATTCAGTCCCGGTAAGGACGGATTAGAGGCGCTGGTAGCACCGGGTGATGGGGTGTTTTTTTTTAGTTGATTCATCTGACGATTAATCACCGCCAAGCGTCTCTCAATTTGCTGACCCCGTTGCTCAATCGTTTGCAACTCGTTGCTCAGTCTTTGTTTTTCTACCGCCAGTTGATAGAGATTGAGGTAATCCGATGATTCCGACTGTTGACGGGGAATGGTACTAATTTTCGGGGGAATGCTACGCCGAGAAATGGGGCGTTTCATAAGCGGGTAATGGGTAAGTGGTAATGCATTGATTCTAGTTTACCGGATAAAATAGAAGTGAGACTCATCCTCAATGATTTGTAAACTAACGATTATGACGATTTATTTTTATTCCACTCGTGAAAAGCCTTATGGCTGTTTCTCCAATTTTTCGGCCCATGGGTTTACTCTAGATGAGTTATGGTGGCCCACTAGCGAGCATTATTTCCAAGCACAGAAGTTTATAACCACTGATCTAGCGTGGTTTGAGCAGATTCAAAGGGCGAAAACGCCGAAAGATGCGGCAAAAATGGGACGCGATCGCACCCATCCCCTACGAGAAGATTGGGAACAGGTGAAAGAGGAGATCATGTTTCAGGGAGTGTTGCAAAAGTTCACAACCCATGACGAGCTACAGCAAATTTTATTACAAACGGGAGAAGAGGAAATTGTTGAAAACTCTCCCATTGACTATTATTGGGGATGCGGGAAAGACGGAAGCGGCAAAAATCGGTTAGGGGTCATTTTGATGCAAGTGCGCGAGCAACTCCATGAAAACCACTCAATACTTTGACTCAGTGAGGAATCGTCCCGACCGTTCATTCATTAAGGATGAGTGGATTCTCTATGTTATGGAAAACCCTGAACGGACTCAGGTTCAATCAGATGGTAGAGTTAGGCGATGGGCAAAAATTACAGAAGCAGAAGAAAGATATCTGCGTGTCGTTTTATTACCTGATGAAGAAACAGTTCATAATGCATTTTTTGATCGGAGGTTCAAGCCATGAAAATTCAATACTTCCAAGACACCGATACCCTATATTTAGAATTCAAAAACTCTAATATTGTTGATACTCAAGAGCTTGACGAGTCAACATTGTTGGAATTTGACGATCGCGGGAATATTTGCGCGATTACCTTAGAACATGCTAGTGAGAGAACAGATATTACTGAGCTGATCGCGGAAGGAATTGCAGCTTAATTGATCTTGAGGCAAAGACGGAAGCGCCCAAAACCGCTTAGGGGTGATTTTGATGCAGGTGCGCGACTCCGTAAAATTTCTTAAAGTTTCTCCACATCTTATGACCCATGAGTGTAAAATCGAAAACGGACTATAGCTCCTACACCTGATGAAAACCATTGCCATTTATCACAACAAAGGCGGAGTTGGCAAAACCACTACGGCTGTTAACCTTGCTGCTGCCTTTAGCAACAAAAATAAGCGCGTCCTGCTCGTCGATATTGATGCTCAGGCCAACTCAACGTTTGCCACGGGGTTAATTAAGTTTCAATTTGAAGAAGATGATAACCTGAAAGACCGGAATATTTTACAAATTTTGAGTTCGGCAGAGTTGGATTTTATTCCGGAAATTGCCCGTAAATCTAAGGGCTTTAATACTCCAGAAATTGATGTGATTCCTTCCCATATTACCCTGATTGATGAACAAGATAGGCTCAATCGTATTAGCGCTGTTCCATTTCGTCTGAATACTAAGCTACAACAAGTCGAAGATCGCTATGATATTGTGATTATTGACGCGCCACCGTCTAGAGACCTTTATGCTCAAATTGCTCTGATTTCAGCCGACTATGCGATCATCCCTTCTGATATGAAGCCTTTTTCTAATCAGGGACTGACGAATGTGAAAAAATTTATTCGTGAAATTAATGAAACTCGATCGACGATTGGTAAAGAACCTTTACAAGTATTAGGGGTTTTGGCTTCTAAGATTTTAACGAATAGTAAATACTTAGAATTTGTGTTTCCGAAGCAGAAAGATGCGGTTTTGCAACGGTATCAACTGCCGATGTTGAAGACAGTAATCTATGAGAGGGTGGCGCTCTCTCATTGTGTGAATCAAACGGTGAGTCGAGGTGATATGGAAATTCCCGATCCTAAATCGGTGTTTGAGTTTGAACGGGATGGGGATTCTGTGAAAGAATTTAGAAATCTGTCGTCTGAAGTGATGCAAAAAATCGGTCTGTAATCATGAGCAAGTATTATTTAGTGGATGTTAAAAGTATTCAGTCCAAGGTTTCTCGCTCAGAGTTTGCGGTAGAGGAGTTGGAACATTTGGCTCAAAGTATTCTGAAGTCAGATGGGTTGTTAATGCCCCTGATTTTAAAGCAAACGGGGCCGGAATCTTATGAGGTGTTGGCGGGCGATCGCGAATATTATGCAGCCGTCAGAGCGAAGGAAATCAATCTGCGTGCTGGGGAAATGGTGAATGCGTTTGTGGTTCCGCCGAAGTTGCAAGAGGCAGCTCTAGAGCAGGTTTCGGCGCTCTATCCGACCCCGATGCAGGGGGGAAATAGGGCGACTGATGCTGGATCGACGGGAGCGGTAGAGCAACGTTTAAATAACCTCGAATCTCGCTTTGATCGGGCACTGCAAGACATGAAACAGACTCACCAGCAAGCAATCAAGGCACTACAAGAGCAGATTAATGGCTTACAGGAACAAATTCCGGCGAAAATCGAACCACTGGAGCTACTGAACCAGGGGAGTTCTGTGGAATTGCTGGAAAAACTGGCGATCGCCAATATACGCGGTAAAACGGCTGATAAAATTATTAGTGGCATCGAGAAAGCCCGCAAAAAAGCGCCATTTAAGTCCTTCAGTGATGCGATCGACCGGATTCCAGGACTCGGAGACAAGCGCATGATTACCCTCTTAGATGCTTGGGGAAATCGGTAATATAGTCATTTCAAATAGTAATGAGACATTATGTAAATCAATGTGTAAGGTGGGCACTGCCCACCCTACTGGACTGGCTTAAGGGGGGGCAGTAGAGAAAGTCCCCCTTTTCAAGGGGGATTTAGGGAGATCGATATGTATCTCATCAACTTTAATCGGGTCACCCCACTACCAGATTGGAACCAGCTACCACTTCTTATAGGGTAAAAACTTACCGCACATAATGATTTTGACGCGATCGCCCTTCGGATCGGGTTCCCGCTCCACATCCACCGAAAAATCAATGGCGCTCATAATCCCATCCCCAAATTTTTCATGAACCACCGCCTTAATCGGCATCCCATAAACCTGCATGATTTCATAAAAACGATAAATCAGAGGGTCAGTAGGAATCACCGGCTCTAGAGAACCTTTCACCGGGCACTCCGTCAACGGTTCAATCAGAGATGCATCCGCGCCAATGGCTTCCACAATTTTAGTCGCTTCTTCTACAGAAGCACTAGCCTGACGATAGATCACCGAAGCAATCCAAACTTCATCGCAACCCACCTTAGCTTCTAAATCAGCAAAGGTGACACCAGAAGCTTTTTTAGCTGCTAATAGTTTTTGAGTCACTTCAGAAATAGCCATTGTTAAATTCCTCGTTGTTAAGTGTACAAATTACAGATGTGAGAGATTTTGATCCCCCTAAATCCCCCTTAAAAAGGGGGACTTTGAAAACCCCCTGCTTAAAAAGGGGGGTTGGGGGGATCTTAAAGCGCAGGATCTCAACTTAATTACCCTCTCACCCGCGCTTCTTCAACAGCGCGAGTTTCTCGGAAAAGATGACTTTCCATCTCCGCTTTCAAGTCATGATAAGCGGGATGGCGATCGATATTTTCCCGATTCCGAGGTCGTGGGAAAGGCACATCCAGAATCTCATCGATGTGAGCGGCCGGCCCCCGTGTCATCATGACAATGCGATCGGAAAGTAACAGCGCTTCCTCGATGCTATGGGTAATCATAATTACCGTCTTGCGCTCCTGTTCCCAGATGCGCTCGATCTCATCTTGCAGAAACCCCCGCGTTAGAGCATCAAGAGCGCCAAAGGGTTCATCCATCAGCAGAATTTGGGGATTAATAGCCAAAGCGCGAGCAATTCCCACGCGCTGACGCATCCCTCCAGAAATTTGATGGGGATGTTTCTTTTCTGCACCCACCAAACCCACTAATTGAATGTGTTCTTTGACAATGCGTCCGATCTCCCGTTTCGGGAGCTGAGGATAAACCGTTTCTACAGCAAAGTAGATATTTTCCTCCACACTCATCCAGGGCATGAGAGCATAGTTTTGGAAGACCATACCGCGATCGGGCCCGGGCCCTTGAATGGGCAAACCATTGAGTAAAATCTCACCACTGGTAAGGGGAGAAAGACCCGCGATCAGGTTCAGTAGGGTAGACTTACCGCAACCCGACGGCCCGATAATACTCACGAAAGTATTCGGTTCAATATCGAGGTTAATATTTTCGATCGCCACAAAGTCTCTAGAGGTTTTCCGCAAAATCTTACTAAAGATATCTTGCTTACCCTCAAAGACCTTGGTCACCTGCCGAATGGACAGTTGAGCAGAAGGCAAAGTATCCGTGGGAGTCACCGAGTTAGAATTCAAAGGACTAATACTCATCAGTTGCGACCAAATGTGACTAATTTCTCAGCAGTAGCAAAGAGACTATCTAGAATCAGGCCGACTAAACCGATAATGAAAATCGCGACCAAGATATTGGGAATATAGAGATTATTCCACTCATTCCAGATAAAATATCCTAGACCAGTTCCCAACAACATTTCTGCGGCAACAATCACCAACCACGCAATACCCATACTGATTCGCAAACCAGAGATAATATTGGGCAGGGCGGCGGGAATAATCACCTTAAAAATCGTGCGGAGCCGAGAAGCGCCTAGGGTTTTAGAGACATCTAAATAATCCGGGTTGACATTGGCTACCCCAAACGAAGTATTGATCAGGGTGGGCCAAATGCTAGAGATGAAAATAATAAAAATACCCGTATTCTCAGAATCTCGGAGCAGATAAAGTCCTAGGGGCAACCAAGCCAGGGGAGAAACGGGTTTGAGCAGTTGAATGTAGGCATTAAAGCCTTTTCTGGCTACGGGAGAAATGCCGATTAAAATGCCTAACGGAACGGCAACGACGGAAGCCAAAAGATAACCGATCGCCACTCGGCGCAAACTAATCAGCAAATTCCAGCCAATCCCCAAATCATTGGGGCCATTGTTGAAAAAGGGATGGGTGATCCACCACCACAATTCAGCTAGGGTTTTAGAGGCTGTGGGCACTCCTTTGGCAAAGAGTTCTGCACGAGCGCCCAGTTCCCACAACAGGAGAAAGATCGCTAAGGAGCCGATAAACAGGGCAAATGCCTGCACATTCTCGTTTAAGAGGGGGTTTTTTCGTTTTCTTCGTTTGGTCAGGTTTGGGGTAGATTGACTAACGGTCATGGGTGAATCTCTGTTTAACTAAACACCATATTCATCGATTTGTGCTTGCACATAGCTGGCCGGATCGGCGGGGTCGAAGGTATCAAACTTTAAGGTTTCCGTGCGATAGATTTCTGAGGGGGGAGATTGGCCGAGTTCTTGGGCCAGTTCGCGAGCCAGATCGGTTAAAAAGATGTCTTTGCCTACGCTGTCGTAGCCTTTGTCGGGAATGGCTTTGGGGGCTAAACCATCCCCTTGCAGATCCCAGCGCACCAGTTGGGAGGAAATCCAGTTGGCGAAGCTTTGCCAGGGATAGGGGTCGAAGTCGATGCGATCGGGGATACTTAAGGTATTGCCATTGCCATCTTCAAAGTTGCCGGTGAGGACGGCTTCGACTACTTCTACCGGTTGGTTGAGGAAAGCTCGTTCGGAAATGGCGGCGGCAATTTCTGGACGGTTGGCGGGGTTGCTGGCATAACCAGCCGCTTCAATAATGGATTTATTGAGGGCGCGGAAGGTTTTGGGATGGGCTTCGATCCATTGGTCGCTGGCGGCAAAGGCGCAACAGGGATGTCCCGGCCATAGCTCTTTGGTGAGCATGTGGATAAAGCCCGCTTCTTCGTAAACAGCCCGTTGGTTGAAGGGGTCGGGCATCAGGTAGGCATCAATATCTCCCGCGACGAGTTGGGCAATGCTATCGGGAGGGGGAACGGGGCGAATCTGCACATCTACATCCGGGTCTATTCCTCCTGTGGCGAGGTAGTAGCGCAGGAGCAGGTTATGCATGGAGTAGGGGAAGGGCACGCCGATGGTGAAGCCTTTGAAGTCTGCGGGGCCGTTGACTTTGCCTTTGTGCCGTTCGGCGATGGTGATGGCTTGGCCGTTGATGTTCTCGATGCTGGCGAGTTTGACTCCGAAGGCGGCCGAGCCTAAGCCGAGGGTCATGGCGATGGGCATGGGGGCGAGCATGTGGTAAGCGTCCAGTTCTCCGGCGATCGCCGAATCCCGAACTGCACCCCAACTGGGCATTTTCACCACTTTGGCATTAAACCCATATTTTTTGTAGAAGCCCAAGGGTTCCGACATGATAATCGGGGTGGCACAGGTGATGGGAATAAAACCAATTTGCAAATCGGTTTTTTCCACATCTGCCGCAGAGACCGGTTCGCCCTCTTCTTCGGACTCTCCAGAACCGGCATCAGCACAACTGGCTAAACTAACCAGGGCTGCCCCTACCGCCATATTGCGTAGAAATTCCCGCCGGGTAGATTTGCCATTACGAATGGCATCCCCAAAAAATTGTCCCGCTTGGGGGCCAAAGGCAGCAGCAAAGGCATTTTCTAAACCCCCCGCTTGTTGACAAAGGGCTAAAATCAGCTTTTCCCGTTTGGGGTCACCCCGACCCACCCGTTTCAGAAATAGGGTTTTGCGAAGTTCATAGGCATTCACTGCATCTGCCGCCCGCAGTTGATTTTCTTTGTAGACTCCCATTTTTACCAGGTCATCGACAAACTCAACCGGGTCTTGGGGCAAGGTCTGCATAAAGTCCCAATGGTCAAAGCTGGAGTGTTGTCTTCCGCAGACTTGACACAAGGGCTGTAAATTAGACCATTTGCGATTACCGGGTTGGGCAGATTGCCAACTTTTTAATGTCTCCTGTGCCGAAATCAAAGTCATAGATCCATGTCCATCTCTAGGGAACAAAATGCTAAACCTGCCCAATACCGATGGGCAATTTTATCAAGATTTGTGGTAAGATTTTTCAGTAATTTATCAGGTGTTCCCTAGAAAGGCATTGGATTTTATTTGGCAAAAATTGGGATTTTTTTTAGCCATTTTTCTGGGGGTGGAAATTTCTTTAAATTCTGTTAATTTAGATACAGATCATTCTTATGGGGTTTGCTAATTAATAGCACTTGGCAATAATGGGTACACACCTATGTACTTTAATCAGATGCTTGAACGGACGGGACATTAGATCCTGAACTCAAAATGCAATATAATAACTGGAGTTGCATCGTGAATCAGCTAAATAGATTATGGTCGCCATTGGTGAGATCGTTAAGAATGGAATTGTCTTCGATGTCAAAAACTGGCAAAAAGAAATGTCTAACACTGAGAGTCTTATTGAATTTATCGAAACCATATTTGATACTTTGAATGAGCGAAAGATTGATTATTTGTTAGTAGGGGGAGTGGCTTTATTAAGTTATGTGGAAGGAAGAAACACTCAAGATATTAATTTGATTTTGGCCAAGCCCGATTTATTGTCTTTGCCAGAAATTGAAATTATCAATGAAAACAATGATTTTATCCGAGGAGAATATGGAGATTTAACTGTTGATATCTTATTGACACAAAACCAATTGTTTAATAAAGTTAAGCAACAATTTGCCACAATTCGTCAGTTTGGAGAAAAGAAGATTCGTTGCGTTACCATTGAGGGTTTAGTTGTTCTCAAGTTTTATGCCCTACCTTCTCTGTATCGGCAAGGAAACTTTGAACGAGTCAGTATTTATGAAAATGATATTCTGCTGTTATTACTCAACTACTCAATTGATTTGAAAGCGGTTTTCCAACTCTTGTCAGAACATTTACTACCGACTGATTTAGAGGAAATTCGGAGCATTAGCAGTGAGATAGAGTCAAGAATTCAAAGGTTTTCTAAACAAAAGGAAAAGCTAGATTCTTAAGCAAAGTACCCACTCCCGTGGCAGTTATTGGTTTTAGCTATGGTTAATACCTGATGGATCGGTCAATTTTTTTCTCCAACGTAGAGGGGAAATGCCATGAATCTGGCGAAACTGGCGGGTAAAATATCCAGGATCGGGATAACCTGAGAGTTCGGCAACTTGTTTTATGCTCTTTTGGGTGGTTCGCAAGAGTTGACAGGCTTTGGCCATTCGCTGTTTAATAATCCACTGTTTGATCGTGTGTCCAGTGTACTTTTGCACCAGGTGGGTTAAATAGGCCGGAGAATATCCAGCCGCGTTGGCTACATCATTGAGATTGATGGGTTGGTGATAAGAGGTTTCAATGAAGCGGAAGACTTGGGTTAATTGGGGACAATGGGGGAAAATGCTTGATGGAGTCTCTGGGACTTGTGGGTGAGATTCCTGAAGAGGGCGCTGGGGAAATTGCCCATATAATTTTAGCAGGTCATCTTGGCGCTTTAGGCGCGTGGCGATCGCCGTCAAAAATTGCTCTACAGTACAAGGTTTCGTCAAATAATCATCGGCTCCCAACTCCATCCCTTGACGTAAATCAGCCATCTTCACTTTAGCCGTCAGAAAAATAAGCGGAATTCCTGCCGTTTCTGGAGAACTGCGAAGTTGAGATAGAACCGCATAACCATCCATATCGGGCATCATGATGTCACAAACGACCAAGTTTGGCCGATAATGGCGAGCTAATTGCAGGCCTTCAGAACCATTCCTTGCACCATAGGCACAAAATCCTTCAAATTCTAGCGATTTCAAAAAAATATTGCGAGTTTGACATTCATCTTCAATAATGAGGATCGTTTTCATTACATCCCTAGGTCATAGCGATAGAATTCTTTTTCTTGAGTTTATTTAAGATAAAATCTGCACTTATATAGTGTAGTAGCTCACACTTTTTAGAACAAATTCAAATGACTCAATATGCTTGGTTTCCCCCTTCTATGACTGCGCCATCAACTGCTCTCAATGAATCGGTAGCCCAAGACTTTAGCCAATTACTGCGTCAGCATCAGTTGATTCTCAATGCTGTGGGAGAAGGGGTTTATGGCCTCGATCTTGAGGGTAAAGTTACCTTCGTTAATCCGGCTGCTGCTGCTATGATTGATTGGCCGATTGATGAGTTGATTGGCATGTCCATGCACGCTGTCTTGCATCATTCCCATGCGGATGGAACGCCCTATTGTCGGCAAGATTGCCCGATTTATGCTGCTCTACGAGATGGCAGTACCCATCGGGTGACCACTGAGGTCTTTTGGCGCAAAGATGGTACGAGTTTTCCCGTAGAGTATATTAGTACCCCCATGCGCGAGGACAATGGCCGGCTGATTGGTGCGGTGGTAACGTTTCGGGATATTTCCCAGCGTCGTTGGGCGGAGCAAGTCCTACAGCGCAGCCATGAGGAGCTAGAGATTAAGGTGCAAGAGCGCACGGCCAAATTGCGACAAGTGAATCAACAATTGCAAGAGTTGAGCGAAATGCGATCGCGGTTTATTGCCATGCTCTGTCATGAATTTCGCAATCCACTCAATAATATCACCTTGTCGATTTCTTCCCTCAAACGCTATGATTCCCAACTCACCGTTGCCGAAAAAGCCGATTATCTCCTCGCGATTAACAGTAATGTAGAACGCATGACTCAGATGATTGATGATATCCTTGTCATCGGCAAAATTGAGGCAAAAGTGCTAGAAATCAACCCCCAACGCCTGGATTTAGTCCAATTTTGCCGCCAGTTGTTAGCCGAGCGGGAGTATACTCGGCCCCAGTCTCCCATTCAGTTTATCAGCCGCTCTCGTCAGGCGATCGCCTATTGCGATGAACGACTCCTGCGCTCTATTCTCAATAATCTCCTCTCCAATGCCCTCCGCTACACCCCAGAACATAAACCCATTCGTCTCAAATTAACCAAGCGTCAAAACCAGATCATCCTCACCATTGAAGATGAAGGAATTGGCATTCCCCCAGAAGACAAACCCCATTTATTCGAGTTATTTCATCGAGGACGAAATGTCAGCAACATTCCCGGTACAGGCTTAGGTTTGAGCATTGTTAAACAATTTGTTGAACTGCAACAAGGAACCATTCAAGTTAAAAGTCAGGTGAATCAAGGGACAACCTTTATTGTTCGTCTGCCGATGATATCAAGTCCGATTGTTCATGTCCGCGAAGCGGAAATATCATGATTAAAAATTTAGGGAGCGAGACGCTCCCACTCCAGTAATATCAAGGGATTAGAGGAGTGCGGGCATCTTGCCCGCTTCTTACAGCAGTTTTCGCTGTTATGTGGGACATCTTGATCCCCCTAAATCCCCCTTAAAAAGGGGGATTTTCCTATTCCCCCCTTTTTAAGGGGGGCAAGGGGGGATCTTTTCCTACTGTCCACCAATACAGCGCAAAGCGCTGTAACAAATTTTCAAGTCCGCTTGCGGAAACCGGACTTGATATGAAATTCGAGTAGATTTTTCCCTTTTCCTATTTTGTCGCCACCACTGCCAAATTCCACGCCATGCGCCTCATTCCCGGAATCTGTTTCAGCCACCCATCTATCTGTTCCAGTCGCTTATATTCCGGTTCCAATCGCTCCTTTTCTAAGATAATCTTTTTCCAATAGCGCTCTTCATTGGGGTTCACCCGTTCAATCAGATAAAAGCGTAGGAAAATCCACAAGGTAGCAATCCAAAATGTATCCCATTGAGTCTGAGAAAATAAAGACTCTACAAACGGCACGATATTAATATCCAAAGGATGCTCATCTTCCGTGCGTACCTCAGTCGCCATCTGTCGATAAACATTAATCACTGGATTATGCTTTAACGGTTCCCAAAAACAGACCTTTCCCCCTGGTTTCACCACCCGATGACATTCTTTGAGCGCCCCTTGTACATCGGGAAGATGATGCAAAAGATTGGCTACATAAATAATATCAAAACTATCGTCGGGAAAATCAAACGCCATGGCATTGCCCACATGACCTTCAATGTTTACCCCATTTTTTGCCGCTAATTTTAACGCCACCTCCACCATCCCCGGAGAATAATCAGAAGCTACACAACGAGCGCCTTTTTGGGCAAAATAAACGCTATTTTCTCCTGCTCCACAGCCCACATCTAATAGGGTTTTGCCTTTCACCTCTCCCAAATGATTTAAAATAAACCGATTTTCCGGCGCTGTGCAAGCTTCAAAATAATCAGCTACCTGAATTTGGTCAATATCAATGGTGGCTGCCCATTGATCGTGAAATTCTCGTTCTTTTTTTAAGGTTTCTTCTGACATAATTGGCTCAGGTTTTAGGAGATCTATTCTAAGTTTAGTTGATCGATTCTTAGATGACAAGTCGTGGTAAAGTCCTGCGGATCAGTTACCCTTAAGCTGAGATTGAGATAGCCTTCTGAAGATTGCTGTAAGGGCAGTTCAAACACCGATGTATCCTCAAAATGCAAGCTAGTTTCGGTGAGGATTTTTGATTCACCTTGTGGATTAATCCAAGACAAGCGTAAGTTAAACTCTGGACAAACGTTACTCGAAAATACAGGCTTTCCAGTTAAGATGAAGGGAGCAGGGAGAGGATTAATCCAGAGCATATCTAAAATTTGATCATAATTTTGCTCATTAAAAGAGGTGGCTAGGGTATAGGTATCGGATTGGGGTAAAATGACAGTTTCAAAGTTAGGATTTAAGATAACCCATGGCGGTTGATTTCCGGGGCGATCGCCTATAACTTCTTGCATTTGTATAAAAGTTTTCCATGCAATTTCTGCCGAGGTATTTTGTAGTCGTTGATAAATAACCAGTTTAGTGTTATTTTCCAGTTCAAATTCTAAGGGCAATTGCTCAAAGTCTTCTGCTATTTGCCAATTTTGATCAAAAATATCATAAATGACTTTCTCCACATCAGTTTCTTCAAGGGTAAGATGATGTTGAAACGGTTTCGCAATAATTACATATTTTGCCTGTAAAAACTGTTCTAGAGGATACCAGTCGCGAGAATCTACAATTGGGGTTTGCCGGATATAGAGTTTAGAGCGATCTTGACCATATAATTCTTGTTCTGCTGAGACAATTAAGGAGTAATTGAAACTCGAAGATGAGCCAACAAGATACAAAGGTTCTTGATTCGGTGCAAGACGACGTAAAGCTTGCACCAGTCGCAATAATTCAGGGTAATCCGATCGGTAGGGAGGAGGTGAATAAAAAGAAAATAGGATGTTCCGAGGAGGGCGGCTAAAGGGTTGTCCTAGGGGAGTAAATGATAGGGTTAAGTTGAGGATTAAATAACCAATAATTACCCAAAACAAACTAGTTTTGATGGGTATACTGGTGGCTCTGATGATGACCCAAACTAAGGAAATTAAACCTAAAATGACTAAGGGGGTTAAATGCAGGGTATGGTGAAGACCCCCATAGCGGAGAATACCCATCCATTCTATGGCACAGATAGCATAAAAAATCAATACGATACGATAAGGTTGGCGCGATAACTTCCCCCAAGCTATGACCAAGCCCAGGATACTTAAAGCAAGTAAACTGAGTCCATAAAAATGAAGATATTGGTACAACAGTTCGTCATAGGGTCTAACGTAGGATTGATAAAGGGTCGTGTGATTTCTTTGGAGTGCTAGCAGTAAATAGGGTCGTGCAATAAGCACTAACGTGAAAAAACTGGTTATGCCAATTAAGGCAATTTTAATTTGATATTCAATCAGATTATTGATGGCTTTAGGGGACTGGGAATTCTTTTCTTTAAGATAAGTAAGTATGCCTTGAATGATGAAGGTTAAAATGAGGGCAATTCCTGAATAGGCAAAATGCCTGCGCCATACAAAAGCTAAGGTTAATAAAATCCCAATTAAGGGAATTTGCCACCAGTATTTTAAGCGTGTATTTTTTAAGTAAATCCAAAGTGCTAGAGCAATAAATACAGCAGCTCCAGTATCTGGATACCCTCTTAATGTGGGTAACCAAGTTGCGGGAATACAGAGAGTAAAAAATACCGTTGACCAGAAAACGAGGGGCGGATAAATACGGATAAGTTGAGTAGCGATCGCGCCCATGGCTAAGGTGAAGGGGATTAAATAGGCGATCGCCAAACTCAGGATATACCCTAGCCGAGTTTCTCCAAATAGCCAAAATCCGGGAATTAAGGGTAATGTATACAGCTTATTATAGGACTGGGAAAATGAGCTTTGTAATTCCTGCCAACCCATTGACCCAGATTGACTAAATGCGGTAAAACTTTCTTGGGCCCACATTTGATAAGCGGCAAAATCCCAGAAGTGAAAATATTGCTCGCTCGACACATAAAGAATTGTGCCACTGCAAACAGTAATGACTAGAAGTGCGAAACAAATGAAGTGCCACAACCATGGTTTAATAAAATCAGATTTAATCATGCCCCGAATTTACATTCTATACTGCATCGGAGAAAATGCATCATAAACAAAGATGGAACCATTTGTCAAGCCTGTTTATTCCTTCATTGTTCCGATCTATAATGAAGAAAACACTATTTCTGAACTCTATAACCGTCTCTATTCAGTGATGGAAAAGTTAGAGGGAGAAACAGAATTGATTTTAGTTAATGATGGGAGTACAGATGCTTCCTTACGTCTATTGCGGGAACTGTATCAGAGAGATAAGCGGGTTTGCTATCTGAGTTTAGCACGGAATTTTGGTCATCAAATTGCGGTGACTGCGGGATTGAATTATGCGCGAGGTGAAGCGGTAGTTGTCTTGGATGCAGATTTGCAAGATCCGCCGGAGTTAATTCCGGAAATGGTGCAAAAATGGAGAGAAGGGTATCAGGTGGTTTATGCCCAAAGAACGCGCCGACATCAGGAAAAAAGGCGCAAACGATGGATGGCTTATTTATTTTATCGGATGCTGAGATATTTGGCGGATGTGGAGATTCCGACGGATACGGGGGATTTTTGTTTGATGGATCGGTGTGTGGTGGATCTATTAAATCAGATGCCAGAGCGCGATCGCTACATTCGAGGTTTGCGAGCTTGGGTTGGCTTCCAGCAAACAGCTATTTTATACGAGCGCAGCCCCCGGTTTTCCGGTGAAGTGAAATATACCTTTACTAAGTCCCTCTCTCTGGCCATTAACGGTCTAGTCTCCTTCTCCAAAGTGCCCCTGCGTCTCTCGACTTATCTCGGTTTAGGGGCTGCGGCGATCGCCCTTTTCATGGCTCTACTCGTCCTCTATTGGCGCATTATCGCCCCCACTGCCCCCCTCACCGGGTTTGCCACTATCCTGATCGCCATCTTCTTTCTCGGAGCCGTACAACTTGTCAGCATCGGCATTCTAGGCGAATATATCGGCCGTATCTACGAACAAGTCAAAGGCCGTCCCCTCTATACCCTAGCCGAAATTCGAGGCTGGGAAAAGAGCGATCGCCCCTTTAGAAAATAGGAAACCAGCAACACCATCCTAGCCCTCACCCGGCGGTTGATAAATCACCGTTTCACTTCCCTCCTCTTCTCCATCTGCATCTTCCCCAGGAGGTGAAGTATAGAGAACCGTCTCACTCTCCTCCTCCTCCTCATAGGGATCTCCATCATCATCCGGCATTTGATCGGGCATATAGGCAGCCGTCAGCATATCATTACCCGATTCCGACATCTCCATATCATCAATCGTGGATTGGTCTAATCGATTGAAATGAGTCCCCGGTTCAAAAGCAACCGTTTCATCTTCAGCAATTTCAATCAGAGGAAAGAAGTCAGCATCGGGGGCAGATTGAGCGCGATTAGACTCACTAGCATTTTCCGTCCAACTCGCTTCTTGATAGGCACAATACTGTTCCCAAGTCGAAAAAACCCCTTGAGATTGGATGAAATTTTGGTGTTCGGGATCGATCAGCGCTTGGTAAAGACAGGCATTACTAAAGTTAGCTGAGTTTAAACTTGCACCTTGTAATTTAGCTCCGGTGAGATTCGCCAAACTGAGATTAGCCCCGGAGAGGTTAGCATTCGATAAGTCAGCACCAGACAAATCAGCCCCCGATAGGTTGATCTCTTGAAGTTGGGCCCCACTGAGGGTTGCGCCACTGAGGTTAGCCCCTTGGAGGTTTGTCTTTTGCAGATGGCTTTTCGGTAAGATGGCATGTTGTAAGTTGACCCAGGGAAGTTCCAGGTGATGGAAGTCTCGCCCCAGACGTTGCCAAAAGGTGAGGGGGGCAAGGATAGATGCTCGGCCGGCTAAGGCGATCAGTTGATTGGGGTTGTAAGGAAGCCAACGGCCGAGGGGTTTGAGATCCATTTGCCAATTGAGATCGAGGGCGGTAGAAGCTTCAGAGGGGATGAGATGATCGGGAATGCCACAGGGGTAGAAGGGGGTGGAGGTGGCGCGGGCTAGGACGGTCAGCAACAGCAGAAGGTTGATTCCGAGGACAGCATCGACTTGCAGCAGGTTGATGGGATTGCCCAGGGATTGGAAGCGCTCGTAAGCTTGTTTAGGAATGGGGGTATCGATCCATTGGCCTTGGCAGTAACTAGCCCAGAACCGATCCAGGCGATCGCATAGGATCGTTAAATTGAAGGAATGGGGATAGTTTTTTTGATCCCGTTGCAGTCGCTCTAGAAGCATATCTTCGCTGTTGTAAGGCAGCAGACCAAATCCCAGCAGAGGATAGAGGATTTGGGCGATCGTTTGCAGGTCAATTTCTTGACTGGGATCGAGCAGGGGTTGCAGTTGTTTGGCGATCGCCTCCGTTGCTAAGTATTCACCGAAGCTACGATGGGTAAATTGATATTGAATGGTTTGCCGATCGGGTTTTGCCGTTGCCTGAAATAAAAATGAGGGTAAATCTAAGGGTTCAGATTCGGGTATATTCAGCTTGGCTCTCAGGTGGGCACTGCTAAGGCTCTGTTGTCCACTTTGGAGTAAAGTAAGGGCAGCATTTTGGCACAAGATACGCAAATTTAAGGGAGAGCGCCCTTTCAGGAAGCGGGAGATAGTCTCCTGGGATCTGCCCGCATGGCCCAAACCGATGCGAATCAGTTTTTGCGTTTGTCTACCCCGCAAGCGTCCAGAGGTAATCTCGCCGAACAGCCAGGTCATCAGGCGATCGTAGAGTTCTAATTTTACCCCTGGAAAGGGAATTTCAATTAAATCTTGCTCAAAAAAGCCATCCCGGTGCAAAACACCTAATAAATACAGCATTAACGGTTGCCGTACCATAGCCGCTAATTCCTTAGCCGTTGTCTTACTACTAAATAATCCCGCTTGCTTGAGAAAATCAAAATAGGATTTAGCAATTTCTCGACTTTGTAATTTTGACCAATTTTTAAACCATTCTTGCACCGCGTCCAAATCCATTGACTCAAGCTTGAACCTCGATATTTTTAATGGAAATCTTGTTTTCAAGACTCCATTGAGTAATCCCACATCTGCTTCTGGTTTCTGACTTCCCGGATTTTGAATTTTTTGTTCTAAAGCTAGACGAGAGCGAAAATCAGAACGACTGGTCAAAACAATTTTATGACGAGGCCATCCCCTAGGGTCGCGATGTTGTTGTTGAAATTGGGCAATTTGTTCGAGTAACTTCTGATAAGGATCGTCTCCCACACAAGCATAGGGCATGGAATCCAAACTATCTAAAATTAATAAACAAGGGGGTAATCCCGGTTTTAACCAGCCATCATTGCGGGTGAATTCAGCTCTTTTAAATGCTGAATCGAGGGTTTCTTCTAAAGAGTTTCCTAACCGGATTGAACCCAGAGAAATGACAATAGGCATCCATTCAGGATAAAGAGTTTGGGCGATTTCTGCCGCCCACCATTGACAAAAGCGGGTTTTTCCTAAACCCGATGGCCCTTCAATTAAAGCTAAACTATAGGTATCGGCAAGTTGTTGATTGGCCCAATCGAGCAAGGACATACTTTTTTCCGACGCTACGCTATTGGCCAGTAATCCTTTAGGAATGATATACAATTTAGACCAAGCAAAAGATTCTTCAAAACAAGGAGTCGCCAGATTGATTTGCAAATCTGCTCGATAAAATTCCCTGGGTAAATCAATAATCGCTCGTGCCCCTGGTGAGGCGGGTTCTAAGAGTTCATAATCTCCCGATCCGACCCCATAAAATCCCTGACTCGAATCACCAATGCGAACAAATTTTTGCAGTTGAGGTAAATAAATATGATATTGGGCAACGGTTTTCAGCAATTGTCCAAATAAGCCTTGATGTAGCCGTTGCACTAATAATTGGCTTTCCCGCTCTTCTGCACCATTAGCGACGAACCAAGCTTGGATGGCTTGATGAATTTGGCCAATAATGGGAGCATGGGCTAAATTAGAAAGAATTTTTTCTGTCTCTAAATCGGTTAGTCGTTTCCGGTGAATGATTTCCAGTTGGGAAACCCAAGGGGTATTGCCCTGTTCGGTTGAGGGAGAAGCGGTAAATTGGGTAATCCAACTGCGATTTAACCAGGGTTTACAAAGGGTTTCTTCTTGAATTAAGAGATTCTCTAAGCCATCGAGATAGGCAATTTCTAAGGCTAACCAGGTGCTATGGTTGCGGGGCATGGGTTTATACTGACTTTCGACCTGGATCATCGCCCCAGTGAGTTGACTTAAGGGACGAAGATGCGATCGCCCAATAGAAAGGGGTCTTTCCAGAAATTCCGCCAGAATATTGGTGTGGAAACTGGTTAATTGTTGCTGATGTAGACTTTGCACCAATCGAAACGCTACACCCGCTAAATCAGCTTGGCTCAAATCATGGAGGTTAATAGGCGCAGGATAAGAAGAGTCCCTTACTCGATCGGGTATGGAACTAGAATTGACCAGGGAACGACTTGGCTGGGAAGAGCCAAGACCAATATTAGACGTTTGAAGCCAATCATAAATCTTAAAGTTCATTCTACAGGTTCCGGATCGCAAATAGTCTGAGGGCTAATTGGGGAGAGAGTAAGGGACAAGAGCATTCATTAACCTTTATCATTCCCAAGTTAACAATCGGAAGATAGGGGTGACATCTAGGTGAGGCTGCCTGAATTGCCCCAAAACCCCCTGAATAGGGGAAGAGGATAAGGGTTAAGATAACCTGTCTCGATAGGGGCACTGCCACATCGCTTTCTTTATGCCTCAAACTATACAGAACTAAGCCTAGAGGCCACAAGGGTAAGTTAAGGATAGAGGAGTAAGATAGGTTTTACGGACTAAAACCCATTACACTAAACAACGGTTAAACTTTAGAACAAGGCCAGAGATTCTAGAGCTTCCGGTTAGTTTATAACGGGGCTATAACTCTAATACCGGCCATATCCCTTAACTCGATCCGGATTTCCAGCTCTGGGTTAGGATTTACCTCTTTTCTAAACGATTGAAACACAGTTTAATAACTTGAATTACATCTCGATCTTTAATCCCGTACATCCATTACCCCATTTCTCCCAAAGTCTATGAAAGAAGTCCCAACTGCCATTAACCCCCCCCAAGAGACTCCATCGAGTCCATCAAGCCAAAATACGACCCTCAATGCCATGGGCTTATCCCTGTTGTGGTTGATGATTATCGTTATTTTTGGTAGTGCTGGGTTTGTTGCTACTTGGCTGTTAACTCGTGTTCCTCCCACCCCCAATTGTCAAGAGTTGTCCCCCTTAGCGGCTGATGGCGAACAACTCTATTGTGTGGAACAGCAAGCCCTTTCGGGTCAGTTGGAGGATCTAGAATCGGCGATCGCTTTTGTGGATCAATGGGATTCTAGCCATTCCCTCTATGCCGAAAGTCAGAGGTTGATGGCCAATTGGTCAAAAGCTATTTTAGAGTTTGCCCGTCGGGAAATGCAGGCGGGGAATCTGGAAAAGGCGATCGAGATGGCTGGTAAAGTCCCTGAGACTAGCCCCTTATATTCTGAGGCTCAGACCAAAATTGAATTATGGCAAGCGGACTGGGCAACGGGTCAAGATATCTATGAGAAGGCGCTCAAGGCAATAGAAAGTCAAAATTGGACTCTGGCCTATCAACAGGTGGCTCTTTTGGGTAAACTGGATGACCCCTTCTGGAGTCAAGAACGATTTTTAGAGGTGTCCCAGTTAATTGCCTCGGAAAAACAACACCTCAAACAGTTGCAGGATGCCCGCAGTTATGCCAGTTATGGCACAGTGGCGGATTTGCTCGAAGCTATGGAGCGGGTGAATAAGATTCCGGCTGATAGTTTGACTCGGAAAACGGCGAATGAGGAAATTGCGACTTGGAGTCGTGAGCTTCTGGCTAAGGCAGAAGAGCGGTTAGAAGAAGAGGATCTGGAAGGGGCGATCGCCATTGCCCAGAAAATTCCGACCTATTCCCCTCGCTATGCAGAGGCTCAAGATTTTGTCCGTCTCGGAGAGGCCATTAATACGGTTCAACAGGATAATTTAGGAGCCTTTTTAGTTGCCCAAACCCAAGCGGCTCGCATTAAACCCGATCGCCCCCTCTATGAAGAAGCTCAAGCCAAAATTAAGGATTGGCAACAGGAAGTGCAAGATGAGGTGCAAATTCAATTTGCTAATCTGATTGCCAGCATTGGGCAACCAATGGCGCTCAAACAGGCAGAAAATTTTGCCCAGATGGTCTCTGTTGACCGCCCTCGGCGCATTCAAGCTCAGACGAAAGTTGCCCATTGGCGCAAAGAAGTTGAACGCCTAGAAGCTCGCCCCATTTTGGCTATGGCTCGTCAGGTGGCCTCTGGGGAAACCTTGGATGATTTTGAAAAAGCGAGAACCTTAGCAGCCGAGATTGAGCGGGGCCATCCCCTACGGTTGGAGGCTCAAACCTTAATCGCTGAGTGGAATAAGCGGATTGAGATTATTGAGGATGGGCCGATTCTGGAGCGGGCGAAATCGTTGGCGAAGGCTGGAGATTTGTGGGAAGCCATTGAAATGGCGGAAAAAATTACTTCCGATCGCGCTTTGTATGGTCAAGCCCAAGATATTATTTATAAGTGGGAGGTGGAAATTCAAACGGCTGAGGATGAGTTCAATCTCAAGGATGCTGAATATTTAGCGTCTTTGGGCCGTTACAATGAAGCCATTCGCACAGCGTCTCGTGTAGGTTGGGGTAGACCGCTCTATTATGAGGCTCAAGATGCGATCGCCCGTTGGCAGGCTAAACTGGATGCGTTATACACTCCTCCTGCACCGGTTTATCGAGAACCGGAACCCGTATATCAAGAGCCGGTTTATCAAGAGCCGGTTTATCAAGAGCCGGTTTATCAAGAGCCGGTTTATCAAGAGCCGGTTTATCAAGAGCCGGTTTATCAGGAGCCGGTTTATCAGGAGCCGGTTTATCAAGAGCCAGAGCCAGCTTATCAGGAACCAGAGCCGGTTTATGAAGCTGCACCTGAACCTTTAGATTACAGTCCAGAGCCGCAGTTCTAAGGAGGGGTTGAGTAAAGTGTTGGTTTTGCCCTGAACGGGTAAACCTCCCCTGAGTTTCTTCATCAATTTTGCTATGATCAATTCTCAACCCTCTTCTATTTCCCTAGTGCTAATTGTTCCCAGTCGGATTTTCCGCCTGGGACTTCAGGCTGCTTTGGGATCGTATCCTGAGATTCAGGCGATCGCTGAACTGGAAACCCCCAGCGCTGCCCTAAATTATTTGCAGGCTCAACGGTTATCCGTTAGCGATCGCCCCGGAGTCCGCATCATTGTCATCGATTCTGCCCTAGCATCCGCATTAACCCAAGATGCTCTACTGAGGTTTTGTCAAAATCTTAAACGTTGGTATCCCCAATATCGGTTAGTGTTGTTAACCGATCCTGGATCAGTCAGTTGGCAAGCCGCTCAAGAGGTGGGTATAGACGGTTATTGTCCCAAAACGGCCGATCGGAGCCAATTGGTGGCGACCCTTAAACAAGTGGCCATGGGAGAATCCTATCAGGTGAGGGTGGATTCTTCCTTATCAGAGGGCGAATTTGAGGGCGATCGCTCTTCCTGGTGGACAACCGTTAAACATCGCTGGTATCTTTGGGGACTCAAAACCATCTCGGAAGTCGAGTCTAAGTTAAAAAGACAACTTAAGCAACCGAATTTATCCGTACTCGAACAAGCGATAATTCGCGGACGACTGCGAGAGCTATCAACCGCCCGATGGTGTATTCAGTGGTTGTTAGCCCCCCGCTTAAAAAGCGTAGAATTTCAGAACCTTAGAGAAAATTATCCCCCTGCCAATCCATCCCTAGTTCCTTCTCAGAACCCCATCTTAGATTTAGATACCCATGAATCTTTAATCCCCATTTCCCCCCGTCAACAGGTTCTCGAAACTACGGCAGCTCATTTACAATTTCAACTCAACAATTTAACCCACACTCCCCTAGAACTAGATATCTTAAAAGCCGAAAAACGGCAAGAACTCTTGCAAGTGATTTTAGAAGAAATTGAAGTTCTCCTGCAAGATTTGCAATTTTCCCAGATTAAAGATGCTCAATTAGTCAGCAAAAAAGTAGATTTACTGCAAGATTTGTGGTCAGGGGCGATCGCTCAATTTTTCGGAAAATATTCACGGATTATGGTCAAAGGGCAAGAAGTGGAAATTGTCCCCATTTTATTACAAGATATAGACCGTATTCAGGCAGAATATTTAGAGAAGATTCCCCTATTCCTAGAGTTAATTAATTATCTGGTCTATGAACTACCCTTAATGATTGATAACCGCTTATATGCAGCCGGAACTCCAGAAGCCCAAAAGCGAGCCGAAATGTTAACCCAAAACTTAATCATTCAGCTCGGAAATGCCGTAGTTAATCCTCTGTTAAATCATTTTGCCGATGTTATAGCCGTTAAACAAATCTTTTACGATCAGCAACTAATTACCAGTCGTAAAATTGAGCGTTTTCGTAATGATTTATCCTGGAGATCTCGACAACAACAGTGGTTAGGGGAACCCAAGGATATTTTTGAAAGCCAATATTCCTTACTGGTTTTAGAGGGGCGAGGGATTCAAAAAGTCTCCATTTATGCCCCCAGACGTGAAGAATTAGATCGACTAAAAGGTTGGTCTTTAGGGGTAACATTAGTCCTTGAAGGTCGAGATGCGATCGCTCCCCGATTGCAAGCCTTAGTGGGTTCAGTCGGTCAAGTTTTAATCTATGTTTTAACCCATATTATTGGCAGAGGAATCGGTCTAGTTGCACGGGGAGTGCTGCAAGGAATTGGTAATTCTTGGTCAGACAGTCGCTTAAGTGGCAATGGCGATCGTTCCAAATAGTTAATATAGCGCTTTGCACTGGCCTAGTTACAAGTTAGAATAGAGAATGTACAACATTTTGAGAGTTTTATAATCACCAAATTGTCTGAATATTAGTTAAAGCTTGAATTTGCGCGTCGCGGGTGACTAAGGGAAGATTCAAACATAACGCAGTAGCGGCAATAATCCTATCAGGCATATCTGGCACTAAATTGCGAGGAATCTGACGCAGAGTTTGTGCTGTTATTAAATTTAGAGGAGCTATTTCTAATCCAGTTCCCGAATCGGATAGAGCATTAATTAGTTGCCCAAATGCTTCTTCTGGCAATCGATATCTTTCCACTAGATAGCCTACTTCTACCACAGAAATTGCGGACACATAAATCAGATCGCCTCCTGTAGATACAGTATCCAAAGCATTCATTGCTGCTGGCGATAATCGAGTATGATCGCGCAAATACCAGATAATTGTATGAGTGTCAGCTACAACGGCTGTCATTAAAAATCCTCTCTCGGAAAATTTCCCCACATTTCCTTTCTAGCTTGGGCGATATCTTCTTCCGTAATATTGATATCTAAATTATCCCACATCCCTTTAACACTTTTTATCGGTTTTTTAGGAAGAATTTTTTGTTGAAGAAACTCAGCAAAATCTAAAACTTCTTGTTGCTTATCTGGGGGCAATGTCCGCAACTTATCTAAAACTGCTTGCTCTAAATTCATAGGTAATTTTTCTCCGCAATTCCACCTAAAAAAACATATTTTTGCTGACCGATATTAACCTACTAGAATTACACTCCCTACAATAATTATAGGATGATCGGTCATTAAGGTCTACCTCCTCGTCTGGGGGTCTGGTATTTGGGCTTGTTGATTCATGGCAGATTCTAATTTTGTTTGGTTTCAGAAATGCTTGCCTCAATTAATAATTATCATCTTGAAAAATTTGCAAAGCCAAATTAAAGGGATGTTCTGTCGATCGAGTCAGTAAAATCTCGTGAGCTAAATCAATAAATGAATGGTCTAGCTGTGATTCAGGTTTGATCAATTTACTCGCAGGATAACGTTCTGGGTTGATATTTCCCTCTTCCGTAAACCCCGTTTCTATTCCTTGATCTTTATGCCAAGTTAAGCACTTTCCCCTTAAGGTAAACTGAAACCAAATCAGTTCTTGATGCTGAAGGTCAAAAAAGACATCAAAATAAGGTTCATCCCCTTGATACCAAAAGCGTAAAATCCCCCGATCTTGGTCAAATCTTAATAAATTTTGGCGAATGGGTCTTAAAGACAAGCCAAGTTTTTGAATACGATCGCGAGTCATAATTAGCATAGAAAATACAAATACATTAACAGGAAAAGGGTAAACCATGAGAATGGTAACTCAGAAATTGGCTCGGAGAATTGACCGAAAGTATGGTAGCCTTTGTGTAATCCTATAGTTCCTTATCCATTGAGTGTGTTGGGAATCCGTAATAAAATGCTATTGAATCAGATTGAGCGATGGAAACAGACGTTCGTGAGTGGATGTTTGTTGCTGATGGTACTGTGTATTACTTGGTTCTTGGGTTTAGGGACACCACAGGCGATCGCCGGAATGAACCAAGATACCTTTGATGGTAATATTTTTGCTCTGTACGGGGGCAACGGTTCCCTTGTTCCCCCCAGAGTTGAGTTTGAAGATTCCCTAAAACGAGACCAGGCAACCTTATTGGTGTTCTATCTTGATGATAGCCGAGATTGCAAGCAGTATGCGTCAGTCGTCTCCCAGCTTCAGGCCTATTATGGTCGTATTGTAGATTTTGTGCCCCTGAGTGTGGATCAAATTATCTTTGATTCGAGTAAAGATACCACTAAAGCTGCCTACTACTATAAAGGCAAAGTTCCCCAAACTGTCCTCTTCAATCCCCAAGGTCAAGTCGTCTTTGAAGCGACGGGTAATGTCCCCTTTGAAAGAGTTGATGATGCTTTACGGGATTTATTTGATTTTCCTCCCAGAGAAAATACTCAACCCCGTGTTCCCAGAGCGGTGAATGAACTGAATACGGAGTTAGCTCCGAATTAATGTTTTTGAACCATATGACTTGATTGTAGGGGCGAACGGCCGTTCGCCCCTACTGAACCCTCTGCCATGCTTTAGCTTAAAACTTTGCAGGCTGCGGTTACCCCTGCACCAGGAGTGAAACCGGTATCTCCTAAGATTTGCAAACTACTTTCTAGGGCAGAAATACAGGTGAGAATATCGCGATCGCCCACAAATCCTAAATGACCGATACGGAAAATTTTACCCTTCAAATGGTCTTGTCCACCCGCTAAAGCAATATTAAACTGTTTCCGCATAGTTGAACGGATTTGTTCTGTATCTACCCGATCCGGTGCAACTGCGGTGACTGCGGGACTTGCCGCTTCATCGGGGGCAAATGTGGGCAGATTCAAGGCTTTTACGGCTGCACGAATGGCAGATTTCGAGCGTTGATGACGACTAAAAATATTCTCTAATCCCTCCTCTTTGAGCATCTGCAAAGCTACTTGTAAACCATAAAATAGATTGACAGGGGGGGTAAAAGGATTACTATTTTTAGCCGCCGATTTGCGATACATGCCCAAATCTAAATAGAATTTGGGTAAAGTGGCACTCTGATAAGCATCCCAAGCTTTAGAACTGACGGAGACAAATCCTAAACCGGGAGGAATCATATACCCTTTCTGGGAACCGGATGCCACCACATCTAACCCCCATTCATCAATAGGGACGCTAATTGCGCCTAAACTGGTGACTGCATCCACCATGATTAGGGCTTCTCCATGGGTTTTCACATAGCGGTTAATGGTTTCTAAGTCATTGAGTACCCCTGTCGAGGTTTCAGAATGGGTGATAATTACCGCTTTAATTTGCTTTTGGGTATCTGCTTCGAGTTTTTCCCGGAAGGCTTCCGGATCGAGTGGTTGTCCCCATTCAGCGCTAATGACCTCTACATCTAGGTTGTAGGCTTTGGCGACTTTTGCCCAACGTTCGCCAAATTTACCATTATCTCCGACCAGAACGCGATCGCCTGCACTCAAGAAGTTAATAATACCGGCTTCCATGGCTGAGGTTCCGCTACCCGCGACGATTAGCACATCATTCTGGGTTTGGTGTAACCACTTGAGGTTTTCGGTCACCTCTTTCATAATCAAGCTAAAGTCGCCACTGCGATGACCAATAATGGGTTTAGCCATCGCTAACAGCACTGGATCGGGCACTGGAGTAGGGCCGGGAATCATTAACATTAAGCTGTCATCCATGGGGTTTTGTCCTCAAATTTTTATTGGGCGATCTTCTATCGTACAAGGAAATGGGAGAGTGGGGAGAGGGAGAGGAGAGAGACAGCCCTATCAACCAGTGGGGTTTGCTTGAAGAGTCGCTAATTTGCCCTAATGAGTAAATTGCTACGGGCTAAAAATTCTGCTGCTAAACTTTTTACCGCCTGATTCCAGTTTAACCCCGGAAAATTGCGTAAAATCTCTAGTCATTGGGTGGCGATCGCCACCCGTGCAAAGAAACCGGGTTTCTGGTTTGACCTCGATAGGAGGCAGCATCCCCCTCAAGCGATCGCCACCCGCGCAGAGAAACCGGGTTTGTGGCTCAACCTCGATAGGAGGCAGCATCCCCAGGGAGAAACCCGGTTTCTAAATCCTATGACGACTCAGAAGCTAGGGGGTTAAGATAGGATCGAGCGAATTGAGTATAATTATGTCAAACTATACGATTACTTTATCTGAGAAAACTTACCACTCCCTCCTAGAAGTTGTCGAAAAACAAGGCTTAACTCCTGAAGCTTGGATAGTGGCTCAACTTCCTAAGCCACAGCCGGAAGACCCTTGGCAGGTGATGTTTGATGCTCTTCAGGAGTTCCCGGAGGATCTTCAGATTGAGCGCGATCGCTCGTTGCCGATGGAACGAGAGCCAATGAAATGAAAATTTTGCTCGATACAGATATTTGTATTTATACCATTAACCGTAGAGACCCAAAACTCTTGGAACGGTTACGAGCCTATTCTATTGGAGAAGTGGGCATATCAGCCATTACTTATGCTGAGTTGCGCTTTGGGGTTGAAAATAGTGGCCGTGCCCAAGAAAATATTGACCGATTAGAACGTTTTCTACTGCCTCTGGAAATTGTCCCATTTGATGAAGCAGCAGGAGTTTGTTATGGACGAGTAAGGACTGAACTTAAAAGAACCGGCTTGATGATTGGCAACAATGATCTGTTGATTGCCAGCCATGCTTTGAGTTTAAATGTGGCGATCGCCACGAATAATGTGCGCGAATTTAGCCGCGTACCCAATCTTCAGGTTGAACAATGGACGTAATCATATGACGTGCAGAGAAACCAGGTTTGTGAGGGAAGCAGCGATCGCCACCCGCACGCAGAAACCAGGTTTCTAGACCCTATGACGAATCAGAAGCTAGGGGTTAAGATAGGATCGAGCGAATTGAGTACAATTATATCAAATTATACAATTACTTTATCGGAGAAAACTTACCACTCCCTGCTAGAAGTTGTAGAAAAACAAGGCTTAACTCCTGAAGCTTGGATTATCGCTCAACTTCCTAAACTTCAGCCCGATCATCAGTTTAAGCCAATTCATAGCGATCGCCACCTGAGAACAATACAGCAACAAAAACTAAAGAGTTTTCCAGAAACGACGTTGAATGAAGTCGCAGGATGTCTCAAATACGAAGGAATTCCGAAAACGCTTGACGACTTAGAAGACGCTATTCGTCAAGGGCTTGAGGAATGAGTCAACACCTAAAACCAGTTGAGTGGATTGGCAGTTCTCTTGAGGGCTTAAACGCGCTAAAGAACATTATTCAGAGAATTACACGAACTAAGTAGGAAAACCATGAATCAACCCATCGAAGTGCAAACCGGAAGTAGCAATGTATTTGCAGATTTAGAGTTAGAAAACTCTGAGGAATTACTGGTTAAGGCAGAATTAGCGCACAGAATTAGTAGTATTATCGCTGGCCAAAATATGACTCAAGCTGAAGTGGCAACATTGCTAGAGATCGATCAGCCTAAAGTGTCAGCATTAGTTAATGGAAAGCTATCCGGTTTTTCTGCAACCCGGTTATTTCGGTTTTTAAATACATTGGGTCAGGATGTGGAAATCGTAGTGAAACCCAAGTCTTGCACAGAAGCTCAAACACGGGTAGTCCCGTTGTAGGCGATCGCCCCCCACACGCAGAAACCAGGTTTCTAACCCAATACCTCCACCAGAAGGCTAGGGTGGGCTTTTTTACAGCCAGAGAATTGATGATTTTCCCCGATCGCGAAGCGAAACGGAGTTTTATCGGCTTGCCCACCCTACAACGCTTCGTTAAAAGTCGTACTCCCCTTTGAGTTGTTCTGGCTTGATGGGGATTGAATAGCACTTCTTCATAATTGGCTCCACCTGCTCTTGAGCGTTTCTCTTGGTTCCTACAAGCATCTCTAGTTCAGTGCCCCTGGATATTGCTTGTAATGTTGCGTATATGTTTGACCAATTCAGATTGATAGTCATGGTTCTATCACGGAAAGATAAGTCTATGTTAGGTACGGCTGTAACTTTGTCGTCTTCTGATGGAGGCTCCCGTTTATAGCGACTCATGATTTCGGCTAACTCTGAGATATAGATGCGGGTGAGTTCAGTAGCGCAATCGCGATCGCCGACAACGCCCTCAAGAAAATCAGTGAGCATCCCCTTAATTGTTGTCAGTCTGGCTCGGTTCGTTTCATTAAGCATCAGTTCCTTCTACCCGTTGCTGGTGTGTTTCCAAAATCTGTAGGGGCGAAACATTTTTCGCCCCTACATGCCATCTTATCACCCAGTTTCTACTGACTTTCTATCCCCTAGGAATAGGCTTCCATGGGGGCGCAGGAACAGACGAAATTACGATCGCCAAATGCATTATCAATCCGTCTTACCGGAGGCCAATACTTAAACTCCCTTGTCCAAGGCGCAGGATAGGCTGCTTGCTGGCGCGAATAGGGATGCGTCCACTCATCCGCTAACAGCATTTCCGCCGTATGGGGAGCATTTTTAAGCACATTATCCTCCGCAGACATCTCTCCCCGCTCAATGGCCGCAATTTCCTCGCGAATGGCAATCATGGCATCACAGAAGCGGTCTAACTCTTCCTTAGACTCGCTCTCCGTCGGTTCAACCATGATCGTTCCCGCAACGGGCCAAGACATGGTAGGCGCATGGAACCCGTAGTCCATCAACCGCTTGGCAATATCTTCCGCTTCCACACCGGCTGATTTTTTCAGGGGGCGCAAGTCTACGATACATTCATGGGCCACTAAGCCAAACTTACCGGTGTATAAAATCGGGTAATGGGGGTCGAGGCGATGGGCGATATAGTTGGCGTTCAAAATCGCCACTTTCGTCGCATCGGTTAATCCTTGTGCCCCCATCATGGCAATATACATCCAGGAAATGGGCAGGATACTGGAACTTCCCCAAGGAGCGGCTGCGACTGCTCCCTGTTCGGTCTTACCTAAATCAATTACGCTATGACCGGGGAGGAAGGGAACCAAGTGGGGCGCAACCCCAATGGGGCCCATGCCTGGGCCGCCGCCACCATGGGGAATACAGAAGGTTTTGTGCAAGTTGAGGTGACAAACATCTGCGCCATAGTCTCCGGGACGACAGAGACCGACTTGGGCGTTCATGTTCGCGCCATCGAGATAAACTTGACCGCCATGGCTATGGATAATTTCGCAGATTTCTTGAATGGCTTCTTCAAATACGCCGTGGGTGGAGGGATAGGTGACCATGAGGGCGGAGAGTTTAGCGCTGTGTTTCTCGGCTTTAGCTCTGAGGTCGGTTAAATCAATATTACCCTGGCGATCGCATTTTACCGCCACTACTTTCATCCCGCACATCACTGCACTGGCGGGGTTCGTGCCATGGGCAGACTCTGGAATCAGACAAATATGGCGATCGCCCCCTCCATTATGCTGATGATAAGCTCGAATCACCAATAATCCCGCATATTCCCCCTGAGACCCGGCATTGGGTTGCAGAGACACCGCCTCAAATCCGGTAATTTCCGCTAACCACTCCTCCAACTGCCGGAACATTTCCTGATAGCCTTGGGTTTGCTCCAGGGGTGCAAAGGGATGAATTTGTCCCACTTCCGGCCAAGTCACTGGAATCATCTCGGCTGTGGCATTCAGTTTCATGGTACAAGAGCCGAGGGGAATCATGGAGGTGGTCAAGGACAAATCCTTAGATTCCAAGCGATGCAGATAGCGCAACAGTTCCGTTTCCGAGTGGTACTGATGGAAAACGGGGTGCGTCATGTAGGGACTGTGGCGCGTGAAGTTGCCAAAATCTGGAGCCGGTGCAGAAGCCTGAATTTCTTCTGGGGTAAACGGCACATTTTGCCCCTGGGCGAAAATCTCCCACAAGTCCACCACATCTGCAAGCGTCGTTGTTTCATCCAAAGAGATGCCCACAGTCTTTTCATCCAGGGTGCGGAGGTTGATTTTTTTCTCTTGAGCGGCGGCTAAGAGCTTCTCTAAGGAGGTTTCGCCCAGGTTTACCCGTAAAGTGTCAAAAACTTGAACATCGGGCAAACTATAGCCCAAACGCTTGAGACCTTCCGCCAACCAGAGGGTCTGTTGATGGATGGTTTCGGCGATCGCCTTCAAACCCTCCGGCCCGTGATACACTGCATACATCGACGCAATCACCGCCAGCAGTACCTGAGCGGTACAAATATTACTCGTTGCCTTATCCCGGCGGATATGCTGTTCCCTCGTTTGCAGGGCTAACCGCAGAGCCGGCCGGCCATCCTCATCCTTAGAGCGACCCACAATCCGACCGGGGACTTGCCGTTTATAGGCTTCGCGGGTGGCTAAATAGGCGGCATGGGGGCCGCCATAGCCCAGGGGAACCCCAAATCGTTGACTATTGCCCACCACAATATCCGCGTCCATTTCTCCTGGAGGAGTCAATAGGGTGAGGCTGAGAAGATCGGCGGCAACCGTAGCTAGAGCGCCTGCTTCATGGACTTTAGCAATAAAATCACTGTAGTCATAAATTCTGCCATCGGTTGCCGGATATTGCAGCAGGGCCCCGAAAATCGGTTGACTAAAATCAAACGTGCGATGATCGCCGACAATCACTTCGATACCTAAAGGTTGGGCGCGGGTTTGCACCACTTCGAGGGTTTGGGGATGACACTCTTGGGAGACAAAAAAGCTATTGGCCTTCTTATTTTTACAGATGCCATAGCTCATGCTCATGGCTTCAGCCGCCGCCGTTCCTTCATCGAGTAGGGAGGAATTGGCAATTTCTAAGCCGGTTAAATCAATGACCAGAGTTTGAAAGTTGAGTAAGGCTTCCAAGCGACCTTGGGCAATTTCCGCTTGATAGGGAGTATAGGCCGTATACCAGCCGGGATTTTCCAGGATATTTCGTTGGATGACGGCTGGGGTAATACAGTTCGAGTAGCCCATGCCGATATAAGAGCGGAAAATCTGGTTTTTGCCCATGATAGCTTTGAGGGTGTTCAGGGCTTGATTTTCACTTTCGGCGGGGGGGAGGTTAAGAGAACGAGTGAGCTGGATCGCTGGGGGAATGGTACGCTCAATGAGGGTCTCTAGGTCATCGATTTCTAACAGTTTGAGCATCTGTTGAATATCTTTGCTATTCGGGCCCAAATGGCGATCGCAAAATGAACGGGTCTGTGGCTCAGACGCGGGTAACGAAGAGTTGAAGGATGATGATCCGGTATTCATGTTAGGTTTAGGGGTTACGTCTGAATTGTGCATGGGCGATCCATATCTCACATCAAAGGCTTGAGCGAGTGCCATAAGCATTTTGATGACACTCTTTCCTTTACTTAGTGTGTAACAAAGAGCCTACTTTTGTCACAATAGATTAAGACTTTAGCCGGTGGCCAACAGAGTGGCGATCGCTGATTTAGAGCCTAAATCCTTTAATGCTCATCCTCGTCCCCTTCGAGTTGAGCGCGGTATTCTGAGGCCGAGAGTAAGCCCTCTAAGTCTTCACTAGCGTCAATGCGGACTTTGACTAACCATCCTTCTCCGTAAGGATCGTCGCCAATATTTTCGGGATCATTCAGCAGCTCTTCATTGCGTTCAATTACTGTACCTGCAACGGGGGGATACAGATCTTCAACCGCTTTCACCGATTCAATAGAACCGAAAGATTCCTCTTTTTCTAAGGCATCTCCCACGTCTGGTAATTCAAGATGAACAATATCACCCAGTTGATCGATCGCAAAAGCACTCAGTCCAATGGTGGCAATCTCGCCATCGAGCCGGACATACTCATGGCTGTCGAGGTATCTTAGATCATCTGGATATTCTAATTCCATAGAAGCTTCCTATTTTTTTTGACTAATCTCTACTGGTTATATATCAGGATTTGGGTATGATCGGCCCATCTTCTTTTAATTTTCAAGGAATGATTACTCGTTTATAGGCGATCGACCTTTATCCCATTCCCCATTCCCCATTACCCATTCATGAGTCTAAAACTCTCACCGCGATTAAAACCCACCATCCTTGTGGTTGACGATACGCCAGGGAATCTGAGTTTACTGACTCGGATTTTGGTCAAAGAAGGATATCAAGTCAAAGTTGCCTCTAATGGAGAGGATGCCTTAAGCTATATCCTTGCTGGCTCAGTGGATTTAGTGCTGTTGGATGTGATGATGCCGGGTATGGATGGTTATCAGGTTTGTCAACATCTAAAAGCGATGGAGTTGGGGGCTAATATTCCTGTGTTGTTTATTAGCGGTATGGATGAAACCTCCAATAAAGTGAAAGGGTTTGAAGTGGGGGCAGTTGATTACATTAGCAAGCCCTTTGAACCGGTGGAAGTGGTGGTACGCATTGAGCATCAGCTCCGGTTGCGTAAATATCAACGGGAGTTAGAAGAACAAAATGCCCAGTTACAGTTGCTGCTCGATACGACGGAAGCCCTCAGTGATGCGGTTGATATTGAATCTGCCCTAGAGCAGGTATTGGCTAAAATTTGTCAAACTATGGATTGGGATTTTGGCGAGGCTTGGATTCCCACTCAAAGAGGCACACAGTTACGCTTAAGTCGGGGTGGATATAGTCATAGTCGGGAGTTTGAGGGCTTTCGTCATTTGAGTGAGGCGATCGCCTTTACCCCCCATGAAGGCTTACCGGGACGAGTTTGGATCTCGAAAGAATTAGAATGGATTGAGGATATTTCTGAAGCCACACGGATGATCTCTCCCCGGATGCAGCAAGCGAAAGAGGTGGGGTTAAAGGGCGCTTTGGCGGTTCCGATTTGTTGGCAAAGGCAAGTGTTAGCCGTATTGATGTTTTTTTCGCGATCGCCCTATTATCCCCATCAACGCTCCTTAACTTTAATCCAATCCGTGGCTAATCAGTTAGCTTCTCTAATGCGACGCAAACAAGCAGAAGCCGATTTACGCCAAGCCAACCAAGAATTAACTCGGTTAGCTACCCTCGATGGTTTAACTCAGGTAGCCAACCGAGGGCATTTTAATCAAATCTTGCAGCAAGAATGGTCGCGATTATTACATCAAGTGCAACCCCTCTCCCTAATTTTGGCGGACGTGGATTATTTTAAACGCTATAACGACTACTATGGACATTTAGGCGGGGATGACTGTTTGCGCCAAGTGGCTCAGGTGATGGTAGAAGCGGTTAGACGCTCTAGGGATTTAGTCGCTCGCTATGGGGGGGAAGAGTTTGTGGTTTTATTGCCCAATACCAATAGTTTAGGGGCTTTTCGGGTTGCCGAACGCATTCATCAGGGAATGCATCAGCGACAATTACCTCATGCCAATTCGGATGTCCAACCCTATGTTACCTTGAGCTTAGGCGTAGCTTGTCTCGTTCCCAGTATCGCCCTTTCCCCAGAGAGCCTGATTGCTACAGCCGATGCTTCATTGTATCAAGCTAAAAGTCAGGGACGCGATCGCATTGTCGTCAATGAAGGCGCTCAGTGAAATAGGAATAGGGAAATAGGAGAGTCTTTATTCTCTACAATAGATCGCAAAGAAATTACACAACTCAATCGATGAACTCAGAATCAGCCCCATCCACGAACGCAGAGGCACTCCCACCCCAGGTTAAACGGGTGATAGAGATCTTGCAACAAGATTTACCCACCTTATTTCAACAAGATATTAACACCGATATTTATACTGCTGATATCCTCTTTGAAGACCCCATTAGTCAATTTAAGGGAAAATTCAATTACCGGATCATCTTTTGGACGCTGCGCTTTCATGGTCAATTATTTTTCACTCAACTCTACTTTGATGTCCATCAGATCCAGTATTTGCCTCCTGAAACCCTGCGTGTAGACTGGACAGTGCGCGGTAAACTGCGCGTCCCCTGGAAAGCAGAGATTAACTTTAATGGCTATTCCACCTATACCCTCAATGACCAAGGACTCATTTATCATCATGTAGATACCTGGGATCGTAAACCCATAGAGATTTTAAAGCAATTTCTGCCGCGATCGACCACCCCTCAAGTAAAATAGCCGAACAATAACCTTACCCCATTACCCATTACCTACCCAAGGTGAGGAGGACTCCCCGTGACACTCGGTCAATTACTGGGCTTTTTCAGTTTAATTACATCCCTTTATATCCTCTGGACAATCCGCAGTATTTTATTACTCGTCTTTACCGCCATTGTATTAGCTACTGCTCTCAATCGGGGAGTGCGTCTAGTCCAAAAATTTGGTCTCAGTCGAGGGTTATCGGTTTTAGTCACTATTAGTGTGACTTTTCTTTGTTTTCTCCTGTTTTACTGGATTATTGTTCCTCCCTTCATTGAACAATTCCAAATTCTGATTAATCTGATTCCCACCGGTATTGAAAAACTCCGGATTCTCCTCAATCAATGGCGGCAAGATACCCCCTCTTGGTTACCCGAACCCCCAGATTTATCGAGTGGTTTTCGGCAAATTCAACCTTTTCTTACCCAAGCATTTGGTAACTTTTACTCGTTCTTTTCCAACTCAATCATCGCGGTGGGTCAATTGCTACTGGTGATCGTTTTAACTTTAATGTTTTTAGGCGATCCCCTCTCCTATCGTAAAGCTTTGGTACGTCTTTTTCCTTCTTTTTACCGACGGCGAGCCGATACGATTTTATCGGAATGTGAAATTTCTTTAGATAATTGGTTTGGGGGAATTATTATCAACTCCCTCTTTATTGGGACGCTCAGTTTTATTGGATTATCGATTATTGGCGTGCGCTTGGTCTTAGCCCATGCACTCCTGGCAGGACTACTTAATTTTATCCCCAATATTGGCCCAACTTTAAGTGTTGTTTTACCGATGACTGTAGCCCTTTTAGATACTGGCGGGTTTCTAAAAGCGGGTTTGGTTCTGATTTTATATGTGGTTGTGCAGCAGGTGGAAAGCTATTGGTTAACCCCTACAGTAATGGCGAAACAAGTCTCCCTTTTACCCGCAGCCACGCTACTGGCACAAATTATTTGCTTGCAACTTTTTGGCATTATTGGCCTGTTCTTAGCCCTTCCTTTAGCCGTGATTGCCCAGGTGTGGGTTAAACGATTGCTGATTGAAGATATTCTTGACCAATGGGTATTAGAAAATCCCAATTCTTATTTAGCTACAGTTCTCCAAGGTTCTGAGGAAGAGACAGATTACCATGAGCAAGACGCTTTACCTGAAGCTAAAGTTGAGCAACCTTTTTCTGAGGAAGATACCTTATAGCAAACCTAAATGAGTTGTTTAATGGCTGCCCCTCATCCCCCTACCCCCTTCTCCCGCAGGAGAAGGGGGAAAAAGTCAAGAATCCCGTGGGAGTGGTAATCTTAGATTTAGATCAATTTAATCGCCCGTAGTCCAAACCAGAGGGTAAGGGCTACTCCGATCATGCCTCCGAGGAAAGCAAAGTAGGTAATGGCTCCACCAATGCTCATGTTTTTTTCTCCTTTTGTTAACTCTATTGATTCAGTCTTGAGATTAATCGCAACATTCCGTAAACTAGAATACAACTGATTGACGAAGAGTTGAAGCACAAAGCGATGATGGATGGATTGGTTTCAGGGTCTATGGTGCGGGTGGAGTTGGGGGATAAGTCCTATGAGATTGCGATCGCCCCAGGCAGCCTTGACGAATTGGGCTACCGTATGGCTCAGTTGAATTTGGGGAATAAGGTGCTGGTGGTGTCTAATCCGGAGATCGCTGACCATTATGCAGAACGGGCGATCGCCTCTTTAACGAACGCTGGTTTTACGGTCTTTTCCCATCTCCTCCCCGCCGGAGAGCAATACAAAACCCTGGACTCCATTCAAACCATCTATGATTGTGCCCTGGAACATCGCCTAGAGCGCTCCTCTACCCTGGTTGCTCTGGGTGGGGGGGTGATTGGGGATATGACTGGGTTTGCTGCTGCTACTTGGCTCAGAGGCATTAATTTTGTTCAAGTCCCCACCTCCCTCTTAGCGATGGTGGATGCATCTATTGGGGGCAAAACGGGGGTGAATCATCCCCTAGGCAAAAACCTGATCGGGGCATTTCATCAACCGCGCTTAGTTTTGGTTGACCGTCAGGTGCTGAAGACCCTCCCAGAGCGCGAATTTCGGGCAGGAATGGCGGAAGTGATTAAGTATGGGGTGATTTGGGATTTAGAGCTGTTTGGGCTACTGGAAAAGCAAACTAGGCTGGATCGGTTTGAGTCTGTTCCCCCCCAGTTATTGAACTTGATTTTAACGCGCTCCTGTGAAGCGAAGGCTCAGGTGGTGAGTGAGGATGAGAAGGAAGCGGGGTTACGGGCGATTCTCAATTATGGGCATACGATTGGCCATGCGATCGAGGCTTTAACGGGTTACGAGCAGGTGATTCATGGGGAAGCAGTGGCGATCGGCATGGTGGCAGCGAGTAAGATAGCCTTGAAAATGGGATACTGGGGGCAAGACTGGGATCAGCGTCAGTTGGCCTTAATCGAAAAAACTGGCTTACCTACACGCATTCCCTCTGAAGTCACGATTGACAGCATTTTAGACAGCTTGCAAACCGACAAAAAGGTAAAATCGGGTCGCGTTCGGTTTATCTTACCCACAGAATACACAGAAGCTAAAATTACCGATGAGGTGTCCGAGGACATTTTGCGGGAAGTCTTAGCCAGTTTAGGCGCATGTTGAGGTGATGATATATGGAGAACATTGATATTAATCAAGCCTTACCTAAAATTGCCGAGCTGCTAGAAATGGCGTTTTCAGGACAAGAGGTTGTGATCACGAACCACAAGGATCAACAGATTAAAATCGCGCCTCTGTCTGCATCTCGTCCTCCTCGGTTTGGCTGCGATCGAGAGCGGGTTATCCTATCTGATGATTTTGATGTGCCCCTAGATGATTTTCAGGATTATAGCTAATGCAGTTCCTTGTGGATACTCATGCCTTACTGTGGTTTTTTACCGGAAATGCCAATTTAAGCGATCGCGTCCGTAACTGGATGGAAGATTCTCAACATCAGAAGCTGATCAGTGTCGCGAGTGCTTGGGAAATAACAATTAAGCAAAGCCAGCAAAAATTGACATTGCCCATGACTGCTGCGGATTATATTCAGGAGAAAATTCAATGGGCCGATTTTGACTTGTTACCGATTGATCTCAATCACTTCAATGTCCTTTATACTCTTCCCTTTCATCATCGCGATCCATTTGATAGACTGCTCATTGCACAAGCAATTAACCAGAATATTCCTATCTTGAGTAAAGACAAAGCTTTTGATTCCTATCCCGTTCAGCGATACTGGAATTAGATGCTGGGGAAGAGCCAAACTTTATAGTCATTTCAAGGAGGAAGTATAGATGCAAGACGTTATCAGAGAGTTAAGAACACCGCAGACGATTCGCGATCGCGCCCTAATCCTATTCAACTTAGCCCAATCTAACCAACTCTCCGGCTTTCATTGCCACCTATCCAAACTACCCGATGTTGCCGATTATGTCATTATGGATGGCACAGTTCGATCGCCAAACCTGTGCTAGAGTAGCGAAAAATGCAACAACACAAGGGCTATGGAAACCGCAGTCGATCGCTCTGTTTTACCCGATCTTTACGATCGCGACTATTATCTGTGGCTAGAAACTACATCACAATTATTGCGCGATCGCCAACTCGATCGCATCGATCTAGCGCATCTGGCAGAAGAACTTGAAGACATGGGAAAAAGTGAGAAACGGGCGATCGAGAGTAACCTGGAAATTCTACTGATGCACTTACTCAAGTATCAATATCAACCGGAAAAACAGACCCATAGCTGGCGCTATACTATTTACGAACACCGCGATCGCATTCACAAAGCCTTTCGAGATAGCCCCAGCTTGAAAAGCTATTTTAACCAAATTTTCGAGGGCTGTTATGCAAAAGCACGCCAACGAGCTGCCCTAGAAACCGGGATGAAGGTTGATGACTTTCCAGCACTGTGTCCCTTTTCCATCACCGAAACCCTAGATCTCGATTATTGGCCGGAAAATCAAGCCGAAGAAAACCCCAATTGTGAGTTCTAGGAGGAAGATAGATTAGATGCAGGACGTTATCAGAGAATTAAGAACACCACAAACCATCCGCGATCGCGCCTTAATCCTATTCAACTTAGCCCAATCTGACCAACTCTCCGGCTTTCACTGCCATTTATCCCAACTTCCCCATGTTGCCGATTACGTCATTGAAGTCATCCGCAGCGAATACCCCGATCTCAATGTCCCCTTTCATTCCCGGTGGCGACACTTTGAAATAGGGGGAAAATCTCGCTTACAGCAATTTCAAGCCTCTCTCGCTGACTATTCTGCCCTAGAACAGGCTAAATCTAAACTCGATTTAGCGATCGTCAGCGTCCTCCTAGATGCCGGAGCAGGAGCCAACTGGCACTATCAAGAACCCCATACCAACAGCATTTACAGCCGTTCCGAAGGATTAGCCCTTGCCAGCTTTCACAGCTTTTGTCAAGGACTATTTTCCAGCAACCCAGAGCATCCTTATCAAGTCGATAGTTTCGCCCTACAAAACCTCACCCAACCTGCCCTAGAAACCGCCTTTCAAGTTACAGCCCAAAATCCCTTAGTCGGCATCTCTGGAAGACTGAAACTCCTGCAAAAACTCGGTCAAGTCCTCTCCAATTCCCCCCAATTTTTTCCCGGTTCTCCCCCCCGTCCGAGCGATTTAATCCATCATTGGTTAGGACAAACTGAAGTTGATCCCCCTAAATCCCCGTTAAAAAGGGGGACTTTCACTACTGCCCCCCTTTTTAAGGGGGGTTGGGGGGATCTGGACGTAGCAGATAAAAGCGCTAAATTCTCTCATCAACTATCCACCGTCACCATCTTCCAAACCATTCTAGAAAGCCTCGGAGAAATTTGGCCCGGACGCTTAACCCTCAATAACATAAACCTAGGCGATGTTTGGCAACATTCCGCCCTCCCTAATACCGACATAGGTTCCCAATTCATTCCCTTTCACAAGCTCTCCCAATGGTTAACCTACTCGCTCCTGGAACCCTTGCAAGATTTAGGCTTAACGATAACCGAATTAAATCAACTTACGGGACTTCCGGAATATCGAAATGGTGGACTTTTCTTAGACTTAGGCGTATTAGAACTTAAAGATCATAGCCAGTTGCAAATCTCCCATAAAGTCGATTCAGAACTCATAGTAGAATGGCGTGCCCTAACCCTAGTTTTACTCGATCGACTCGCCGAAATTATCCGGGAAAAACTCAACTTAACTGCCGATGAATTCCCCTTAGTCAAACTCTTACAAGGCGGAACATGGACAGCCGGACGCAAAATTGCCGCCCAACTGCGCCCCGGTGGAGTACCTCCCTTATTCATCGATAGCGATGGCACAGTATTCTAATTCTTCTCTGTGTTTCTTTGTGTCTGGAGTGGTTATCTCAACAACCAACTAAACACTTGATTTGCTGTTAACTGTAACTCAATACCCTCTAAAACTGGAAGCACATCCTCACCGCGACAGAGAATCATCCGCTCATCTGGAAAAAATACCATAATCACTTTTTCCGTTGAGTCTACTAACCACCCCAGTTGGGTTCCAGCTTGCAAACAGAGCTGAATTTTGCTAATTAAAGCGGTGGTACTTTGATCGGGAGAAAGAATTTCAATCATCCAGTCAGGAGCGCCAGAAATGGCTGTATTCTCGACAGGGACGCGCTCGCCGCGAATAATGGTAATATCGGGAACAACAGACTGCTCCCTGAGAGTGCAACGTAACTCTGGAAAGGCTTCATAGGAACTTTCTGCGCGATCGATTGCCCCAGTCAATCGCTTCTGTATAATACTATGGTCAACGGTTGGCATCGGTTTTAACTGCGCTTGCCCCTGGAAAAATTCCCACGCGGGAGATGCTTCTAAATTAGAGCGTTGTAGAAATTCTGCTAAAGTCAAAGATTGAACGGTAACCATAGATCGGGTATAGCTCAATAGCCACAGCTTATAACTATCAACCATCTACTGTCAACTCATTACTCATTACTCATTTCTAATGTCCAACATTACCGTTATTAACCATCCCCTCATTGCCCATAAATTAACCCTCATGCGTCGGGAGGAAACCAGTACGGCTAAATTTCGCTCGTTGCTCAAAGAAATTAGCCTCTTACTTGCCTATGAAGTGACGAGGGATTTACCCTTAAAATTAGAAGAAATTAAGACTCCTTTAGGGGTGATGCAAGCGCCCGTTTTAGCTCCAGAGAAAAAGATGGTGGTGATTTCCATTATGCGAGCTGGGCAAGGAATTTTAGATGGGATGTTGGAACTTATTCCTTCAGCGCGGGTAGGACATATTGGGTTATATCGAGATCCCAGAACCTTGATTCCCATTGAATATTATCTCAAAGTTCCCCATGATGTGGAAGAACGGGATATGTTTATTGTCGATCCGATGTTAGCAACCGGCAATACGGCGGTGGCTGCCATTAGTCGCTTGAAGGAGCTTAACCCAAACTCGATTAAGTTTGTCTGCCTGTTAGCCGCTCCTGAAGGGTTGGAGCATGTCCAAGATGAACATCCCGATATCCCGATTTATACGGCGGCTATTGATGAAGGGTTAGATGAGCATGGATATATTTTACCCGGTCTAGGGGATGCAGGCGATCGCCTCTTCGGAACTAAGTAAATCTGAGTTACCTCTGTTGCCTTCTCCGGTTTTTTACCCTTGACAATATAGCACTGTATCTACCCAGATTGCTTCTGTTGATGAGAACTTTGCTCGATTTTCTTCACTTTAGAGGATCGGGCAAACGCCAAAGTACAATTGAATTCAAGTTAATCTTCGCCCACAAGTTACCTTGGGATGTGGCAGAGATCGCCCCACAAAACTGTCCAGAAAAGTTCGCTACATCTTCAATATCTAAGCCCTGGGATAAATGGTGACAACTGCTCTGATATTCTGAGTCTAAACTCAATGAATTTTGATCGAGATTAGATCCTAAAAACTCTCCAGTCAGAGGATTCCAAAAATGGACGATTTCGCGATCCGCATAGCGAGTCGCTAAAAGATTGCCATCTTCACTATAAGTAACTTCAACTTTTCCCTGGATGGGGGTATTAAATTCTCTGTGTTTTTTACCCGTATTTAAATTCCAAATCTCAACCTTACCCTCTTCATTACCACTGGCAAAAGTTTGTCCATGGGGACTTACCGCTAAGGAATGAATTTCACGATCCGTATAGATGGTCATTTTCAGCCTTACCATGGCTAAATTCCAAATTTTGATCGTTTTATCCCTGCTGCCACTGACAACCGTTCGCCCATTGGGACTAAATACCACAGCATTAATTTTGGCGGTATGACTGTGGAGACTCCGAACTACTTTTTGCGCTCTTAAATCCCATACATTGACGATCGCCTCTTCACTACCACTGGCGACAAAATCCCCTGTGGGACTAATATCTACACTCGTGATCGTTTGGTCTTGAGTGGAGAGTCGTTGCCAAATCATCGGCTCTTGTACGAGTGCATAGGATTGAGGGTTATTTCTGCTCTCTTCTGGTGTGCTGGAATAGGCTGGTTGTAAAGCACAGAGCGACACGGTTGAGGAGAGCGTGAGCAGAGTAGCAAGAATTGAGCGCGTGTTCATAATCTAAACTTAAGAGACTGGTTTTAGGAATTTTCTCAACTATAAAAAGCTCCATCCCCAAATGTTCAGGAACCAATGACAGTATCGGTTTTGGCTGAAGAGGCTGACGAAGACCATAGGCTGCTCGTTCCTCACTGATAACCATCGGGCCTACCTTTCAGCCTCATGGGATGCTCATCGGGATCATTTTTGTATTCGGGTTGCAGATAGGACAGTTTTAGCGCTGGTATCGCATTCCGGGTAGTTGGGACACGAGTCCGAGTAGCTCTAATTCCAGTAAGGTAGAAGAGACTTCTGCTGAGGTTAATCCGGTTTGCTGTACGATCGCATCGACAGAAGTAGGCTCCATTCTCACTGCCTCTAATACCTGGTGTTGCAAGGGGGGTAAAGGGGGAACCGGTGCAGGAGAAGCGGGGAATAGGGAGAGCTGTTGAGTGGGTGCGCTTTCTTTCGAGACGACAGGATCGAGTTGGGGAATCTGGGACAACAGTTCTAAGAGATAGCCTTCACTAATCAGGACTTGTGCCCCTTTACTGATTAAACCCAGGCATCCTTTAGAGTTTTGATCGTCAATGCGCCCAGGTAAGACATAAATATCCCGGCCAAATTCATTGGCTAGTCGGGCGGTAATTAAGGCTCCGGATTGGGTGGGTGCTTCGGTGACTAAGACGGCTCGACTTAATCCGGCAACGATGCGATTGCGCTGAGGAAAATGGGCGCGGTTGGGTTGCACTCCGGTGGGATATTCGCTGATGACTAATCCTTGTTCTAAAATCTGGTTATAGAGCGCCTGATTGCCGGGAGGATAAATAATATCGACTCCGGTTCCGAAAACGGCAATGGTGCGCCCTCCTGCATCTAGACATCCTCGATGAGCTTGGGTATCCACTCCCTGAGCCATGCCAGAAATAATGGTAAATCCCCGTTCCGCGAGTTGTCTGCTGAGGCGATATGTCCATCGTCTGCCATAGTCGGTTACGTCACGAGTGCCAACTATGGCGATGGCTGGCTTGAGTCCCTGATTTTCTTGGGGTTCGACGATTCCCCGATAATATAAGACGGGTGGCGGGTTGGGGATTTCTAAAAGTAACCGTGGATAGAGGTCATCGCCCGGAGTCCAGAAATGGGGATTAGCGTGTAAATGCTGTTCTAAAAGGGCGATCGGATCGATGCGTTGACGCTGCTGTACCCAGGATTGGGCAGTTTGGATTCCGACTCCTTCTACTGCACTGAGGGCGATCGCCTCTGCCTGCCAAGCGGCTGCTAAACTGCCAAAGTGATACTCCATTCTCTGTAGCAAAACCGGCCCGACTTTCGGCAATTGCGACCAGGCCAACCAAAACGCACGTTCTGTCATCCCAGGTTTAGTTTGAATCTTTTCTCTTGCGTATTCCTTCTCGATTCTAGACTAAAACCTAGGTCTATACTATAATCAAGGATGGTAATTGCCGATGTAGCTCAGTGGTAGAGCAACCGATTCGTAATCGGTAGGTCGTGAGTTCAAATCTCATCATCGGCTTAGAGCAACCACAATATAGCCATAGATATCTTCTATGACCACCATAGCCCTATTCTGTCACTCTGTTTTATCTCTAAGGAAAGAATCAGGGTTTGAACCCCCATATCCCTTACTTGGCGGAAAATGCCCCAATCCTGATACGGTTTGCCCTCCTGCCTGAAAGGGTTCCAGCCTTTAGGATGAGAACAGTAGAAATCACTGAACCCAAGATCAACAGGAGGGCAACCCTGATGATGATGCGCGTCCACCCTACCCAACAAACCCTAATCTATCAACCGGCGATCGCCTGGAAAATCACATCAGAAGGTCTGATGCTGCAAGTGGAAGTACCGGGAATTCAAGCCGAAGATCTCGATATTGAAGCCACGGAAAAAACCCTAACCGTGCAATGGACTCGCCGTCCTCATCCTGGCTCGGTTGCTCTCTATTCTGAAGTGAAGTATGGGCAGTTTCGGCGCTCTGTAGCTCTACCTTTTGAGATTGAGTGCGATCGCATTCAGAGCCAATTAAAGCATGGCATCTTAACCCTGAATCTACCCAAAAAGCAAAAACCCCAACCCCTGAAAATCACCTTGGGTAAATCCACCCCTTCCCAAACCCAACCCACTCCCTTACAAACTCCCGTGAGTTTAGAAGAAGACCCTTGGGCAGCTTAAACCCAACCGGGAAGCTCTCCAGGTTCGGTAAACCGCCCTTCACCGCAAGGGCAAACCCCCATCAGTATAGGTGAAGAGGTCTTTATACTGAGAACGGCCCACCTAAAAAGCAAAACATTTATAGATAGCTTCAGACCCAGGCCGAAAACCCTAGTAGTTAGTAAAGTTGGAACGCAAAAACTCTTATGGCTAAAGTAGTTGGAATTGACTTAGGAACCACAAACTCTTGTGTAGCAGTAATGGAAGGAGGCAAACCCACCGTTATTGCTAATGCTGAAGGCGGACGCACCACCCCCTCGGTTGTAGCTTATGCAAAAAATGGCGATCGCCTAGTCGGACAAATCGCCAAGCGCCAAGCGGTGATGAACGCCCAAAATACCTTCTATTCCGTTAAGCGATTCATCGGACGGCGCTACGACGAAGTAGGAACCGAATCAACAGAAGTCTCCTACGAAGTGGTAAAAGAAGGCAATAACGTTAAACTCAATTGTCCGGCGGCTGATAAAAAATTTGCCCCTGAAGAAATTTCTGCCCAAGTGCTGCGAAAACTGGTCGATGATGCCAGTAAATATCTAGGCGAAACCGTTACCCAAGCCGTAATTACCGTTCCTGCTTACTTTAACGACTCCCAACGGCAAGCCACCAAAGACGCGGGTAAAATCGCTGGGGTGGAAGTGCTACGGATTATCAACGAACCTACCGCCGCATCTCTGGCTTACGGACTAGACAAAAAGAGTAACGAAACGATTCTCGTATTTGACCTAGGGGGCGGAACCTTCGACGTATCCATCCTCGAAGTGGGTGACGGTGTATTTGAAGTATTAGCCACCTCTGGAGATACTCACCTGGGTGGAGATGACTTCGATAAGAAAATTGTGGATTATCTGGCTGAAGAATTCCAGAAAGCGGAAGGAATTGACTTGCGTAAGGACAAACAAGCCCTACAACGGTTAACGGAAGCTGCTGAAAAGGCGAAAATTGAACTTTCCAGCGTGACTCAAGCGGAAATTAACTTGCCCTTTATTACGGCTACCCAAGAAGGCCCCAAACATCTGGATTTGACCCTAACCAGGGGTAAATTTGAAGATTTATGTGGCGACTTGATTAAGCGCTGTGCCATCCCTGTAGAAAATGCGCTCAAGGATGCCAAGCTCTCGAAAGAAGCCATTGATGAAGTGGTGTTGGTTGGGGGTTCTACTCGGATGCCTGCGGTTAAAGAAGTGGTCAAGAAAACCCTGGGCAAAGAACCGAACCAAACGGTAAACCCGGATGAGGTGGTTGCGGTTGGTGCTGCTATTCAAGGTGGGGTACTGGCTGGGGAAGTGAAAGATATTCTCCTCTTAGATGTAACGCCTCTGTCCCTTGGGGTGGAAACTCTCGGCGGGGTGATGACTAAGATTATTCCTCGGAACACCACTATTCCTACTAAGAAGTCGGAAACTTTCTCTACGGCAGTGGATGGTCAAACTAATGTGGAAATCCATGTGCTGCAAGGGGAACGGGAAATGTCTACCGATAACAAGAGTTTGGGAACTTTCCGCTTGGATGGTATTCCGGCTGCTCCCCGTGGCGTTCCCCAAATTGAGGTGACATTCGATATTGATGCTAATGGTATCTTGAATGTGACGGCTAAGGATAAGGGAACGGGTAAGGCTCAGTCGATTAGTATTACGGGCGCTTCTACCCTGGATGAGCGGGAAGTTGACCGCATGGTGAAAGAGGCGGAAGCCAATGCTGATGCGGATAAGGAGCGGCGTGAGAAAATCGATCGCAAGAACCAAGGGGATCAACTCTGCTATCAAGCTGAGAAGCAGATGGAAGAACTGGGTGATAAGGTGTCTGCGGAGGATAAAACTAAGGTGGAAGGTTTAGTTAAAAACTTGCGTGAGGCGATCGGTACAGAGGATGATGAGGGTATTCAATCTCTGACGACTGAACTGCAACAAACCCTCTACAGCATTGGTAGCAGTGTTTATCAACAAGCTGGCGGTGATGCGGAAGGCGCACCGGGTGCTGATGCTCCCCCTCCTGGAGGTAATGCAGGTTCTGGTGGCCCGGATGATGATGTGATTGATGCCGAATTCTCGGAAACGAAGTAAGTAAACGAACAGTTTCGGTTGCCCTATACCCTAGGGTAATGTGCAATTTTCCCCCCTAGATCGTCTGATCTAGGGGGGATTTTGTTGGGGGTCAGTTGATATCCAATCCGGTTAATTGGAAAAGAGAAGCGGGCAAGATGCCCGCACTCCCTCAATTCTTTGATATTACTGGAGTGGGAGCGTCTCGCTCCCCCATTCCCCCATTCCCCCACTCCCCCATTCCCCCACTCCCCCACTCCCCCATTCCCCCACTCCCCCATTCCCCCACTCCCCCACTCCCCCATTCCCCCAATACAGCAGCGCTGTATGCGGGTACACTAGGAAAAACTCCGATGTCTTTGCGAAGCGATGGTCTCTCATGCTGATATTTTAAGTCTGTGCCAACAGAGTGCGATCGGTAAACATCTGCCTAATGCGCTCTATGTTCATCTGACGGCTCTAGATGCTCTTGATGCTCAACTGCAAGAGTATGAAACTCTCGGCCGTCAAATAGCGGGAGAGATAGAACCACCGACGTTAATTAAATTTCATCTCGATCAAGCAAAAATTTCCTATCTTTATTATCCAGATTTTGACCATGACCCCCATCCCTCTCTGCACGCCAGTTTACAAGTAGATTTGACTGAGGAAAAAGCGGTTTATCGCGACTACCGCAACAGCGAAAATCCTCCTATTTTGCATCGAAAGGAAACTTTTGTTATGCCTGACTATCCCCAGTATGAAAAGTTTGCTCAGTTAACCCGACAGGAAGAAGAATGGGGACTTTTAAATAAGCGCAGTGGGTTTTCTATTGGCACATTGAAGCATTGGCAAAAATGGTTATCGGTGCATCGGGTGAACATTGAGGATCATCGGGTGGTTGCGATGGAACACACCGTAAATACGACCTATGCACCGGTGATTGAGCGCTATAAAGCGGCTATGGTGCGAAAGGAGTTATCGCGGCCGGTTCGTTTGGCGTTGGAGGCGGAGTTATTTACCCCAGAAACGACGTTTTTTGATTATGGATGTGGGTATGGGGAAGATATTAAACAAGTGGCGAGAAAGGGGTATACCAGTGGTGGATGGGACCCCTATTATCGCCCAGATACACCGCTCCATGAGGCTGATGTTGTTAATCTGGGTTATGTGATTAATGTGATTGAAGACCAGGGAGAACGCCGGGAGGCGCTGATTAAGGCGTGGGAGTTAACCCAAAAGGTGTTGGTGGTGTCGGCTCAGGTGTTGATTAGTGCGGCGAGCGATCGCCTGATGGCCTATGCTGATGGCGTGATTACCCAGCGCAATACGTTCCAGAAATACTACGAGCAGGAGGAGCTGAAAACCTATATCGATCAAGTCTTAGAGGTGGATGCTGTGCCTGTAGATTTGGGGATTTACTTTGTATTTCGCGATCGCACCCAAGCGGAGATTTTCCGCGCTTCCCGTTTCCATTCCCGTCTCTCTACTCCTCGCATTCGTATCGAAGTGCGGCGCTTTGAAGACTATCAGGAATTACTCGCTCCCCTGATGGTCTTTTTTACCGATCGCGGACGACTGCCAAAACGGGGCGAATTAGCTGAAGAAACTCCGATTCTAGAGGAATTTGGCACATTTCGCCGCGCCTTCAAACTCGTCCTGCAAGTCACCGAAGAAGAAGAATGGGAAAAAATAGCTACCTCTCGCCGTCAAGATTTCCTGGTCTATCTCGCACTGTCTCATTTTAGCGATCGCCCCCAATTTCGTCACCTCTCCCCCCTCATTCGCCAAGACATTCAAAGCTTATTTGGTAGTTATAAAAGTGCCTGTATTTTAGCCGATCAAATGCTCTTTAGTTTAGGCGATTTAGACTTTATTGCTCGCTGCTCCCAAAACTCCCCCGTCGGCAAATTCACCCCCAAATCCTTTACCGTTCACGCTCATTATCTCGACTCCCTCGATCCCCGTTTACGCTTATATGAAGGCTGTGCCAACCGCACCATTGGCAGACTCGAAGGAGCCACCCTGATTAAATTTCACCTCAACCTTCCCAAAATTTCTTATCTCTTTTATCCCGATTTTGATACCAATCCCCATCCCCTCTTAAAAACCATCCTGCAAATTGACTTACGCGATTTAGCAGTCTATTATGAAAACTATGACGATCATCCCAATCCTCCCATCTTGCACCGCAAAGAACAATTTATCGATTGCACCTATCCCCAGTTTACTCAATTTGAGAAACTCAGCTTACAAGAAGAAAAATGGGGACTCTTCGAGGATTGGCAAGCTATCCAAACTCGTCGCAGATGGCTTAAATGTTTAGAAGAACATGGGGTAGAAATTAGCGGATCTAAAGTCCGTTGGCGAAAAGATCTCGATCCCTACCGCCTCAAACTTTTAAAATCTGCCCATAAAAAACGATTAGCCGCCTATAGAAAAAGTGTTTCTGATGTTTAATTACCCATGGATAGAGACCGCATTTTGATCGCTATTGGTTTTAGCTGTATTGGCTTATTATTGATCTTGACTCTATACGCCGAAATAATGCATCGCTGGCGGATTCATCAAGCTGATGGTGTTTGGTGTGTGTGGATTAATCCCCAGGGCAATAAGGAGGTGAATTATGGGCGAGAAAATTGCTCAGTACGTCCGGATTAATTCCCATTTTGATCATTCCCCTGTAAACGCTCTTATGCCCAGTATGGTGTTGCTTAAACTATACTGTAGTTGGTAAATACATAACCTGCCTATGTTACTCAACTATAACCCCAGAGCTTGCTTACCCTCTGCTGAAGATTTACCCGATTCGGATGATACTCCCGTGGATAATGAACTACAAGATTTAATTCCCAGTTTGCTCAAAGCGATGCTGGCTTTAATTTGGGCAGAACGGATGGATTGGTTTTTTGGAGTAGACATGGGAATCTATTACGATCCGAACCAACCCGCTATTGTCCCCGATGGCTTTTTGAGTGTGGGTGTACCGAGAATTATTGACTCAGATTTACGGTTATCCTATGTGCTGTGGGAAGAGCAGAAATTGCCCACCCTAGTGTTAGAAGTGGTTTCCCATAAACGGCGGCGAGAATATACTCAGAAAAAAGAAGAATATGCCCAAATGGGAATTTTATATTATGCGATTTACAACCCCTTAAGGAAAAAGAAACAGAAGTTGGAAGTGTATGAACTTAAAGCCGGTGAATATGAGTTATTATCCGGGGAACCGGTGTGGTTATCTCAGTTAAATTTAGGTATCGGTAGAGCGCAGGGAACCTATCAAGGAATCCAGAGAGAATGGCTCTATTGGTATGATGAACGGGGAGAGCGCTATTTAACACCGGAAGAGCGAATTATCTCAGCCCAACAACAGCTATTATCAACGGAACAACAGTTATTATCAACAGAACAACGGGCATTATCAGCTCAACAACGGGCATTATCGGCTCAACAGAAAGCGGAGAAACTCGCCCAAAAACTGAGGGAATTAGGTATCGATCCCGATCGCCTAGACCCCTAATCGACGACTGAGGGCCGATCGCGCAGTATCATAGAAAATACACTCTCACCTTATCCATTCTCACTGTGACTGCGATCGCCCCCAACTCCCTCCTCGAACTCTGCCCCCTGTTGCCCTTTGAACAGCTCGAACCCTCCCTACAACAGCGTTTTCAACAAGCTTGGCAACCCGGATCGCCCCCTCCCTCTGTGGTATATCCTGAAACTCAGGAACAACTGGGCGAAGTGATGAAACTCTCCAAAGCCAAGCAATGGCGCGTCCTCCCCTGGGGAGCAGGCAGTAAAATTCATTGGGGGGGCATCGGTAAACCTGTCGATCTCCTCATCAGTACCCAACGCATTAATCGGGTAGTAGAACATGCAGCCGGAGACCTCACTATTACCGTAGAAGCCGGGATAACCTTGGCACAGGTGAATGAATTTCTCGCGCCCCATAACCAGTTTTTAGCCTTCGATCCAGCCTACCCCAACCAAGCCACCATCGGTGGTATCATTGCGACTGCCGATACGGGCAGTTGGCGACATCGGTATGGGGGAGTGCGCGATCGCCTGATTGGGATCTCCTTTATTCGCAGTGATGGCGAAATAGCCAAAGCTGGGGGCAGAGTCGTCAAAAATGTTGCCGGTTATGACCTCATGAAACTCTTTACCGGCAGTTATGGCAGTTTAGGCATCATCTCCCAAGCCACGTTCCGCCTATATCCCATTCCCGAAAGTTCCGCTACAGTCGTACTTTCAGGACATCCAGAGGCGATCGCCCAAGCCACCCAAACCCTACTGAGTTCCAGTTTAACCCCCACCGCCCTAGATTTAAGACCTCAAAACGACCAAATTCTCCTCATTGCTCGGTTCCAAAGCATACCCTTAAGTGTACAAGAACAAGCCCAACGGGTACTCGACATCGGTCAAGCCTTAGAACTGAGCGCCCAAATTTACGAGCAGCAAGACGAAACTCAACACTGGCAAACCTGGCAACATCAGATCTGGGAAAACCACCCGCAAAAGGTCATTTGCAAACTCGGCATTCGCCCCACCCAAGCCGTTAACCTGTTGTCTAAAATTCAACAGCTTGTGCAAGTCCAAAGTGAATGTATAATTCACCCTCGCACCGGGTTAGGAATCTTGCGATGTAATCAAATACGCTCAACCCAACTCCTAGAACTGCGATCCTATCTCAACTCCCATGGCGGCTTTCTCTCCATCTTAGAAGCGCCCCCATCCCTCAAACCAGCTCTAGACGTATGGGGATATACCGGAAACGCCCGGCAAATCATGCAAAATCTCAAGCATCAATTTGACCCCGATAACTTACTCAGTGGCGATCGCTTTATTCAATAAACGCCCTCGATTCTATAGTATCGATTAGCATAAACCATGTTGTTTACCTTGCACAAAAGTAACATTTTTTTGCATAATTAAAACAATTACCCATTCCCTATTCCCTATTCCCTATTCCCTCTTTTCATGACCCCCGCCAAAAACAGCAATTTCTTATCTCAAAATCCCCATCTTTCCTCTGGATTCGATCCCCAAAATCCCCCCAAACCAGAATTAATTAATACCTGTGTTCATTGCGGCTTTTGTCTCTCCACCTGCCCCAGTTATCGCGTTTTAGGACAAGAAATGGACTCCCCCAGAGGACGAATTTACCTCATGGATGCCATTCACCAAGGTGAAGCCCCCTTAGCCCCCGCCACCTCCCAACATTTTGACACCTGTTTAGGCTGTTTAGCCTGTGTCAGCACCTGTCCCTCCGGCGTTCAATATGATAAACTCATCTCTGCCACTCGCCACCAAGTCGAACGCAATATTGACCGCAATATTGGCGATCAGATTATTCGCTCCTTAATCTTCAATCTGTTTCCCTACCCCAATCGCTTAATTCCCCTCCTTTATCCCCTCTATCTTTATCAAAAATCAGGCTTACAATCGCTGATTCGTCGCACCAATCTGCTCAAAAAAATATCCCCTAGATTGGCTGCCATGGAATCCATTTTACCCCAGATTTCCCTCGATTCCCTCCGTCACTCCTTTGCTAATGTCATTCCTGCCCAAGGGCAAAAACGTTATCGAGTGGGGGTAATTCTCGGTTGTGTACAACGACTCTTTTTTAATCCTGTCAATGCAGCAACCATTCGCGTTTTAACTGGCAATGGTTGCGAAGTTGTCATTCCCAAAAGTCAAGGCTGTTGCGGCGCACTGCCAGAACATCAAGGGCAAACCCAAGCCGCCCAAGATTTAGCTCGGCAAATGATTGATTCTTTTGCTGATTTAGACCTCGATTATGTAATCATTAACGCGGCAGGATGTGGACATACCCTGAAAGAATATGGCCATATTTTAGCCGACGATCCTAACTATCGAGACAAGGCGAAACAGTTTGTCAGTCAAGTCAAAGATATTCAAGAATTTTTAGCTATGGTGGGATTAACGGCTCCCCTCTCTCCCCTAGCAGATGAAGAGTTAAAGATTGTGTATCAAGATGCTTGTCATCTGCTACATGGACAAAAAATCAGCGTTCAACCCCGCCAACTCTTAAAACAAATTCCGGGTGTGCAGTTAAAAGAACCGGTTGATGCTGCCTTGTGTTGTGGTAGTGCGGGCGTTTATAATATGTTGCAACCAGAAATTGCTGAAAGCTTAGGCGATCAAAAAGTGAATAATTTGCTCAATACGGGAGCAGATATCATTGCCTCCGCGAATCCAGGCTGTAGTTTGCAGATCAAAAAACACCTACAGCAGCAGGGTAAAACGGTTTCGATTTTCCATCCCATCGAACTACTCGATTATTCCATGCGCTCTATTCCTCTATCCTCGCTCAATTAATCTGCCGAGCGACTCACTGGTAACCCAATTTCAAAGGTTGTACCGCTTCCGGGTTGCGATCGCAACTTTAAATAGCCTTGGTGTTTTTCCGTTACAATCTGATGGGAAATCGCTAACCCTAATCCCGTCCCTTGACCTACGGGCTTTGTGGTAAAAAATGTTTCAAAAATTCGATCTTGAATCTCCGGAGGGATGCCCACTCCATTATCCGCTATCTCGATTTTAACCCACTCTGACTGATCCGATTCCGTCAACCATTGGCTGGTAATCGTAATTTCCGGTTGCCATTGCTCGGATTTTTCCCGTTCATTTAAAGCATCAATAGCATTAGTGAGTAAATTCATAAACACTTGACTCAGTTGCCCGGAATAACACTCAACTAAGGGCAACTCTCCGTAATTTTTCACCAAGTTAATCCCATATTTGAGTTTATTGCGTAAAATCAACAAGGTACTATCTAAACATTCATGAAGATTCGCAAGTTGGGCATGGTTTTCACCCATATGGGAAAAGTTCCGCATTCCACCAACTAATTCATTTAAGCGCTCTGCACTCTCCTGCATACTGTCAATCAGTTCCGGTAAATCCTTCTCTAAATACTCAAAGTCAATATCTTCTTTTAGCTCTGCAATTCCTTCCGAATCTTCACCCACTTCTTGCTCATAAGCATCGACCAAATCTAGTAAATCTTGACTATAGGTTTTCAAGAACTTTACATTTCCCCATAGAGTATTCACCGGATTTCTAATTTCATGGGCTAATCCCGCCACCATTTGCCCTAAACTGGCCAATTTTTCGGTCTGAATGAGATGGGCTTGAGTATTTTCTCGTAACAGTTTTGTGGTTAGTTCATGAATTTTGGATTGAGCTAGGAGTAATTGATGAACATCAAGCAAGCAATACTGATGGGGGCAACACTCAATCACCAAGGGTTCATAGAGTTTTTCCAGAGGACGCTCTAAGGATTGAACCGCAGCTTCTACAATCGGCGTTTGACCGGGTAAAATCAAGTGATCGACTGAAAGATGTTCACCGACTTTTTGATTGGCGAGTCGATTTAAAACCCTAATTTCTCGCCGGATAAAAACTTCTAAACCATAGGGACGACTGAGTTGCTCTAAAAACCGTCTGCGGGAAATCATACCTGCAAATTTTCCCTTATCAGTTAAAATCACACCGGGTAAAAGGGAATGGTCTCTGAAAATTTGTGCCACAATCCGCCCTGGCTGATTCACCTCTACAGAACATTGCCATAAGGAGAGATCTTGTAATTTTGAATCTAGGCTTACTTCAGTGGCTTTCAGACCCGATCGAGCCACGACCTCAGTTTGCATCTCTGACACTTGTGCCACCATATTTTTAATCTTGTAAAAACTCCTCTTCTATTATAGAAATAAAAACTATAGTAGACTATAATAATTATGGATTTAAGTCAATTTTTATGATTAACTTAAACCCTTTTTTACTTACTTAACCTAAAGTTAATCTAATAAATTATGGAGTTTCTATGGGTAGAAAGATAGAGGCGCGATCGCACCCGTTCTAAACAGAACTCATCAACTAATGTCCAGCCCCATTGAGAATCAATATCCGGGCGTTTATGGGGGGTGATGACCATCAGGCGATCGCCAATCCAACTGAGCTGATACACTAAAGTCGGTAACCGCGATCGCTCCACCAAATGCAAGGCAAAACTACACACAATCAACCCATACTCCCTTCCCCATAAGACCCCCTGCTCAATCTCCTCAAACCGGAAACCCTCCGCCACCTGTCCCGTGCGCCCTAGATAAGCCTGTTGGGTATAGGGATCAATTCCCTCAATATCCTCCCATCCCAACTCACGGAGAGCCAACGTCACCTCGCCACTCCCACACGCCAAATCCAAAACCCGTAAACCTTTCCTCGGCACATCCACCAACCCCTGCGCCAAAACTTGCCCAATTTTGGCCTCATGGGGATTACGATAGGTTGAACCCTGTTGCTGATAAAACTCCTCTACTCCCCAAGTTTCATAAGCCTGGCGAATCGATAACTCAGACATGCAATGAACAATTAACAATTAACAATTAACAATTAACAACTACAGTTCCTCCCCATCCCCCCATCTCCCCCATCCCCCCATCTCCCCATCCCCACCCTTGCCCCCACTCCCCAGAGAGAGTAGAATTAAAGCATGGGCTGCCCTCAGTTCACCTTTAATCTAGGCTGACGGAAACCCGACCGGTAAGGAAGATGTCAGCTCAATTACAATAGAGAATAAATAATTCGCCAGAGAAGAGGACTCGTCCCCTAATAATGATATCGGAAAAAATTAGCCAACGCTCTGACTTTCTTGGAACCCAAGTCATCACCCGAAGTAGTGGCAAACGCTTGGGGGTCGTCAGCCAACTGTGGGTCGATATTGACCGGCGGGAAGTCGTTGCCTTAAGTTTGCGAGATAATCTGCTCTCAGGTGTTCTCGCCGGAATTCCCCGCTATATGTACTTGAATAATATTCGCCAAGTCGGTGATGTGATTCTTGTGGATGATGACGACGTAATCGAAGATGTCAACGTAGAAGTTTACAGCAGCCTCATTGGGAGTGAAGTGATTACCGAAGCTGGGGAAATGCTCGGCCGGGTCAGAGGTTATCGCTTTGATACCGAAGATTATCGGGTCACCTCCTTAATTATTGCATCGATTGGCCTACCCCTGATTCCCGAACAGGTGATCAGCACCTATGAACTCACCATTGACCAAATTGTGAGCAGTGGGCCCAACCGCCTGATTGTGTTTGAAGGTGCAGAAGAGCAGATGGTGCAGTTAAGTACGGGGGTGCTGGAGAAGCTCGGCATTTCCCAAGCACCATGGGAAAGAGAAGGAGCCGAACCCTATGTGATGCCAACGATCAAAACCGAGAATCAGTTAGGGACAGGCACTCCTCTACGGACACCAGAGCCAATGCGCGAGATGGAGCCAGTGATGGAAGAAGCTTGGGATGCCGATCAATGGGAAGAACCCCAACCTGCTCCCATGCGACAATTCGAGCAACCCGAACCCCGGTATGAGCAAAGCTATGAAGAAGATAATTGGGGAGATGATGGGGATGAAGATCGCACCTATCGAGAACCCAGCTATCGAGTTGAGGCTCCCCAACCGGAGATAAAAGAGATCCCAGAGACTCCCTATGAACCCTCCTATCGGGAAATCGAAGAGGATGCTTGGGCTGATAAAGATCGGGATGAACCCTACGATCTACCGAAAGTGAATATCCCAGAAACTCTGAAAAAACCAGAGTATGAAGGATAACGGTTTATGTAACTTGTGAACGAAAAAACCTCCTAGCCTTTGGCAAGGGGCGATCGGCCCCTTGTTCGATTCTTCCTCTGCTGATGAGTATCCAAAAAATCCCCCTGGCATCTATCCAAAAAATTCGTACCTATCTCACCAGTCTGCTGGTGCTTCCAGAATCTGAAAATTGCCCTCGCTCCTTATCTTTTAGTGAATCCGACGATCTTCCAGAACCTGAATCTCTCGATGAGTTAGGAGGATTATTTGATTTGGGGCCAGCAGAAGAAGATGAGGAACCGATCGCTCGATCGCCTTCTAGTTCCTGGTTCATTAGTGCTGTTAATCCGGCAACTCCCTTACGAAAATTACCCGGACTGCGCTTAAAAGCCGGTCTACGGTGGGTCAGCTATATCTATCGTGACCCTAATGAACCCAAGAAAGGAACCGGGGTAACCTGGGCTGTACCCGAAGACTATTGTGCGATCGCCACCCTAGAAGAAGCCTTAACCCATGCCTCAGATCGGCAGCATCCCCCCCATCCCCAAGGGGCACTCGATGATTTTATGGCAGCCCTTGAGGGCGATCGCAGCCCCTCTTCTTTTCTCCTTGCTACCTTACTACGGCGAGAAATCCAAGAATTTGTTTGTGCAGAAGCCAACCGAGACTGGAGTCAGCACCGCCTCATTGATTCCCCTCCCAAGCAAGTCCAATGGCAATGGAAAGCTGCGATCAAAGACTTATCCCCCAAAATCCGTATAGCTGATGATGGCAAAGTAGCCGTAGAATTTTTTACTTGCCGTACCAGCTCCCCCATCGCCATTTTCCGCCATGTTGAACAATATCCTCCATCGAGCTATCAAAGCAAGGCGATCGACCAAGCCGTAGCCACTCCCATCCGCAGCAAATCAATCAAGTAATACAGCGCTTTGCGCTGTATCGGTGGACAGTAGGAAAAGATCCCCCCTTGCCCCCCTTTTTAAGGGGGGGAATAGGAAAGTCCCCCTTTTTAAGGGGGATTTTCCGCAAGCGGACATGAAAGGGGGATCAAGATGTCCCACATAACAGCGAAAACTGCTGTATCAAGTCCGGTTTAAGGGGAAAAGAGAAGCGGGCAAGATGCCCGCACTCCTCCAATCGCTTCATAGGACTGGAGTGGGAGCGTCTCGCTCCCTAGATTTTAAATTCTCCCAAGGTTTGAATTCTCCCAAGGTTTGAATTCTCCCTAGGTTTTTAATGAGGGTATTTAACCCAACTTGAAATCAAACCACAAAAACCCCCACCCGAAGGTGAGGGTTTTTTATCACTTAACGATTAGTCCAGCCAGGATTTAACCGAACTTACCCGCAGTGGAGGCAATTAAGAAGGCTGCGTAGGTGAGGACATAGCCAACGGTGAAGTGAGCTAGACCAACTACACGAGCTTGAACGATAGACAGAGCAACGGGCTTATCTTTCCAACGAACCAGGTTCGCCAGAGGAGTGCGCTCGTGGGCCCAAACAATCGTTTCAATCAACTCTTGCCAGTAACCACGCCAGCTAATCAGGAACATGAAGCCAGTTGCCCAGACCAGGTGTCCGAAGAGGAACATCCAAGCCCAAACAGCCAGGTTATTCATGCCGTAGGGATTATATCCATTGATCAACTGAGAGGAGTTCAACCACAGGTAATCGCGGAACCAACCCATCAGGTGGGTAGAGGACTCATTGAACTGAGCCAAATTTCCTTGCCAGATGGCCAGATGCTTCCAGTGCCAGTAGAAGGTTAACCAGCCTAGGGTATTCAGCATCCAGAACATGGCCAGGTAGAAGGCATCCCAAGCAGAGATGTCGCAAGTACCGCCACGACCGGGGCCATCGCAGGGGAAGCTGTAACCGAAGTCTTTTTTGTCCGGCATCAGCTTGGAACCCCGTGCATCCAACGCACCTTTCACGAGGATTAAGGTGGTGGTGTGCAGGCCGAGGGCGATCGCATGGTGAACCAAGAAATCACCAGGGCCAATGGGTAGGAACAGAGAGTTAGAGGTGCTGTTGATGGCATCTAACCATCCGGGTAGCCAGAAGTTGGCGTGATTGGGGAATGCGGTATAAGCAACGCTATCAGGATTGGACAGTAGAATATCCATTCCGTACATTAACTTACCGTGAGAAGCCTGGATGAACTGGGCAAAAACCGGTTCAATCAAGATTTGCTTCTCAGGAGTACCAAAGGCAACCACAACATCGTTGTGAACATACAGTCCCAGGGTATGGAAACCGAGGAACAAGGAAACCCAGCTCAGGTGAGAAATGAGAGCTTCTTTATGTTCGAGCATCCGAGCCAATACGTTGTTTTTGTTGGCTTCCGGATCGTAGTCCCGAACTAAGAAGATCGCACCGTGAGCAAAAGCCCCTACCATCAAGAATCCAGCAATGTACTGGTGATGGGTGTATAGAGCTGCCATGGTGGTGTAGTCCTTAGCCATGAAAGCATAAGGAGGCATGGAATACATATGTTGGGCGACTAAGGAAGTCACAACACCCAGACAAGCCAAGTGCCATCCCAATTGGAAGTGTAACGATTCGTTGTAGGTATCGTACATTCCTTTATGACCGTCACCGATCATGCCTCCAAAGGGAGTTCCTTTGGGAGGATTATGGGCTTCCATGATTTCCTTCATGCTGTGGCCAATGCCCCAGTTCGTGCGGTACATATGTCCGGCAACGATGAAGAGAACTGCGATCGCCAAATGGTGATGAGCCATATCCGTGAGCCACAGGGACTCAGTTTGGGGATGGAAACCACCTAAGAAGGTTAGAATTGCAGTCCCTGCACCTTCAGATGTGCCAAACACATGACCTGCCGTATCTGGATTTTGGGCATATACGCCCCAGTTCCCAGTGAAGAAAGGAACCAAACCAGCCGGGTGAGGCAGAGTGCTAAGGAAGTTATCCCAGCCCACGTGCTGTCCGCGAGATTCGGGGATCGCAACGTGAACTAAGTGACCTGTCCAAGCCAAAGAGCTAACACCGAACAAACCAGCCAAGTGGTGATTCAGACGGGATTCAGCATTTTTGAACCAAGACAAGCTGGGGCGGAAGTTAGGCTGAAGGTGTAACCAGCCAGCGAACAGCATCAACGAAGCTAAGATCAACAGGAAAATAGCCCCTTGATACAGATCGCCATTCGTCCGCATCCCAATGGTGTACCACCAGTGGTAGACACCGGAATAAGCAATATTTACAGGACTAGACGCACCGGCTTGAGTGTAAGCATCGATCGCCGCTTGTCCAAACTGTGGGTCCCAAATCGCGTGAGCAATGGGACGGACATTGAGAGGATCTTTGATCCACTGTTCAAAGTTACCTTGCCAAGCTACGTGGAACAGGTTGCCAGAGGTCCACAGGAAAATGATTGCCAGGTGACCGAAGTGGGAAGCAAAAATCTTTTGGTAAAGATTTTCTTCCGTCATTCCATCATGGGTTTCAAAATCGTGGGCGGTAGCTATCCCGTACCAGATCCGACGAGTTGTGGGATCTTGTGCGAGGTCTTGGCTAAACTTGGGGAATTTAGTTGCCATGTTTAAGTCCTTCTCGACCTCATCCTACTGCAATAATTCGAGCCAGGAAGAATGCCCAAGTTGTGACAATTCCTCCCAAGAGGTAGTGGGCTACCCCTACAGCGCGACCTTGAATAATACTCAAGGCACGAGGCTGAATCGCGGGTGCGACTTTGAGTTTATTATGGGCCCAAACAATCGATTCAATCAACTCTTGCCAGTAGCCACGACCACTAAAGAGGAACATGAGACTAAAAGCAAAGATGAAGTGACCGGCTAGGAACATAATGCCATAGGCGGACAAAGCAGACCCGTAGGACGTAATTACTTGAGAAGCTTGCGCCCACAAGAAATCACGTAACCAGCCATTGATGGTAATTGCACTTTGGGCAAAATTACCATTGGTGATGTGGGAAACGGTTCCGTCAGAGGAGACAGTGCCCCATACATCCGATTGCATCTTCCAGCTAAAGTGGAAAATCACAATGGACAAGGAGTTGTACATCCAGAATAGACCCAGGAAGACATGATCCCATCCTGAGACTTGACAAGTACCGCCCCGACCCGGACCATCACAGGGGAAGCGGAAGCCCAGATTACCCTTGTCAGGAATTAGACGCGAGCTGCGGGCATAGAGAACGCCTTTGAGCAGGATCAGTACCGTAACGTGGATGGTGAAGGCATGGATGTGGTGAACCATGAAATCGGCTGTTCCCAGCGCGATCGGCATCATAGCCACTTTTCCACCAACCGCTACGACATCGCCACCAAAGGCCGGACTAACACTAGCCAAAGCATTAGGAGCTGTGTTGCCAGGAGCCAGATTATGAAGATTCTGTACCCACTGAGCAAAGATTGGCTGGAGTTGAATTGCCGTATCCGAGAACATATCTTGGGTACGACCTAACGCACGCATGGTGTCGTTATGAACATACAAGCCAAAGCTATGGAAGCCTAGCCATATGCAAACCCAATTGAGGTGGGAGATAATTGCATCCCGATGACGAATCACCCGGTCTAACAAGTTATCAACATTTTTCGCAGGGTCGTAGTCACGAACCATAAAGATAGCTGCGTGAGCGCCCGCTCCGACAATTAGGAATCCCCCAATCCAAACATGGTGTGTAAACAGGGAGAGTTGAGTCGGATAGTCTGTAGCGATGTATGGATACGGAGGCATCGCATACATATGATGAGCCACAATGATACTCAATGACCCCAACAACGCGAGGTTGAGAGCCAGTTGAGCGTGCCAAGAGGTTGTGAAGATTTCGTACAATCCCTTGTGGCCTTCTCCCGTGAATGGGCCTTTGTGAGCTTCGAGGATTTCCTTCATGCTGTGACCAATGCCCCAGTTGGTGCGGTACATATGGCCGGCAATGATGAACAGAACGGCGATCGCCACGTGGTGATGGGCTGTATCAGACAACCACAAGCCACCGGTAACCGGATTCAGTCCACCTTTGAAGGTTAAGAAGTCACTGAAAGCTCCCCAATTCAGGGTAAAGAAAGGCTGGATTCCACCGAGACCTCCCCACTCTACACCGGGATATAATTGCGTCATCAAGCTGGGATTGAGAATAAACTCATGGGGTAAGGGAATATCCTTGACGGCTACTCCCGAATCCAACAACTTGTTGATCGGTAAGGATACGTGGATTTGGTGACCAGCCCAACCGAGGGAACCACAACCGAGCAGTACCGATAGATGATGGTTCATCATCGACTCCACATTCTGGAACCATTCCAGTTTGGGAGCTGCTTTGTGATAGTGGAACCAACCGGCAAATAACATTAAGCCAGCCATCACCAACCCACCAATTGCGGTGCAGTAAAGTTGGTAAGAGTTCGTGAAGCCGGAGGCTCTCCAGAGTTGGAATAACCCGGAGGTGATTTGGATTCCGTGGAATCCGCCACCAACATCACCATTGAGAATATCTTGGCCAACAATCGGCCAAACCACTTGGGCGCTCGGTTTGATCCCTAGGGGGTCGCTCAACCAAGCTTCGTAATTCGAGAATTTAGCACCATGGAAGTAAGCGCCACTTAGCCAGACAAATACAACGGCTAGGTGACCGAAATGGGCACTAAAGATTTTTCTAGATACGTCTTCTAGATCGCTGGTATGACTATCGAAATCGTGAGCATCGGCGTGAAGATTCCAAATCCAGGTTGTGGTTTTGGGTCCTCTAGCTAGGGTTCTGTCAAAATGACCCGGCTTGCCCCATTTTTCAAATGAAGTGGGTACTGGGTCCTTATCGACGACCACCCTCGCCTTTGCTTTTTGCTCCTTTGGGGTAGTTGTCATTGAGACTCTCCTCTCTTTAGACAAGTAGCGTCATTACAGAACGCTAGGCACTACTGAATGGGGTTATTTCTGTGAGGGACTTCAAAGCGGGGTTGGGATCTATAGCTATCTTGATGTTCAAGATTAGATTTCTTGATGTTCAAGATGAGTTTTTTTCAAGATATGGGTGTATGTAAAGCTTTGTTACTGAATTTGAGGAATCTTAATCTCCTCACTCAGAACACCGCATTTCTATAGCACCGTCTCTTTGATCCCGATGCTCCGAAGGTTTCGCTAGGATCTAGCGCTCCAGAAGGTCACCGGTTTTAAGTAGTGTACTGATTGTGAATTATAGGACTTGTCTTCCGTTTGAGGAAGCTCCTTAACAATAATTCAAATTTGCCTTCATCCAGTCTGGGGTTAAATCCCAGATGGCTTTTTGTTCAAAAAACAGAACAAAAGTCAATGATCTATCAATAATATTTACAAAACTCAATATATAAAGAGGAGTAGTGTTTAGAGACTTCCAGGTTGGTGATAAAATAGCGCTGTACTTTAATGGGCAAGGGATTAGGGATGTTGCAGTGGAGTAAAAAAATCGGCCAATGGATCGGGTCAAGCCTCTTGGGACTGGTATTGCTGCTGGGCCTGTCCCTCGGAATTGTTAGTTGTGGCAATCAGGCAAGCGATCGCCTCGATCTCCCCAATCCTACATCTAGGATCTCCAATCCCCTCAAACGACAAGCTGCCCCCAAAATCGTTGAAGTCTCGCCCCCAGAACCGATCCAAAAGCTACGGCAAATTCTGGAAACCTACCAACCCCAAGTCAATATCCTCAATCCCCAACCCAACCAAACCCTGCAAGAGAACACCTTTACCCTAAAACTGAACGTTCAAGATCTACCCGTCTATAAAGATCCGAACCTAGACTTGGGGCCTCACCTAGAAGTCATTCTCGACAACCAACCCTACACCACCCTTTATGACCTCTCCCAACCGGTGACTTTCACAAATCTGAATCCCGGAAGTCATACCCTGAGAGTATTCGCGACCACTCCTTGGGGAGAGAGCTTCAAAAATGAAGGCGCTTATGCCCAAACCACATTTCACATCTTTACCCAAACTGAAGACCAAATCCCCAATCCAGAGCTTCCCCTACTCACCTATAACAATCCCATTGGCACATATGGTGCAGAACCCATTCTGCTCGATTTCTATCTCACCAATGCGCCTCTGCATGTGGTTGCCCAAGAAAACCCAGACGACGAGATTCTAGACTGGCGGATTCGGGCCTCGGTCAATGGTGAAGAGTTTATCCTCGATCAGTGGCAACCTCTCTATCTGAAAGGATTTGACCGAGGCAATAACTGGGTAAAACTGGAAATCTTAGACGAGCTGGGTAACCCAATTGACAATGTTTTCAATACCACCGCTCGCTTGCTCACCTACGATCCTCAAGCTAAAGATGCCCTATCTCAACTGATCCGGGGTGAAATTAGGGCGGAAGTTGCCCAAGGTATTGTCGATCCAGACTTTGTTGCTCCGTCTACTGTTGCACCGGAACCCGAAGTTACGGAACCGCAGGAAGAACCGGTAGAGGTGGAAGAGGTTCTAGAAGAAGAGGTTCTAGAAGAAGAGATTCTAGAAGCACCTGAAGTGGAGGAAACCTTACCGGAAACTTCAGAGGTAGAGGAAGAAGAAGTTCTAGAAATGCCAGAGGTAGAGGAAGAGGTTTCTGAACCGGTGGATGTGGAAGAAGAGGTTCTAGAATCTCCAGAGTCAGAACCGATAGAAGCGGAAGAACTGGAAGAAATTGCTCCGGAACCTTCAGGAGTGGAAGAAGAACCGGTGGTGAGTGAGACTCCAGCATGGCGTAAGCAACTGAATCTGAATCAATGGCGCGATCGCCTAAAATCCAAATGGAATGACTTAGATCTAAAATCCAAATGGAATGACTTAGAGCTACAATCCAAATGGAATCAATTGGATTTCGATTCGATTAATCCCTTTGGCAATAAAGCTGTAGAGCCAGAAATCACTCCAGAAATCACTCCAGAAATCACTCCTGAATCCCCTGTTAGTGAAGAAGTGATTGAATCTGCGGCTGAACCTGAACCCGTAGAAGAAGAAATTGAAACTCCAGAACCGGAAGTTCTAGAAGAAGAGCCAGAACAAGAAGTTGAGACTCCAGAAGAGACAGAGGAAGCTCAAGAGGGGATTGAGTTGCCTGATTTAGTCGAGGATGCTCCCTTGGAAGAACCGATGAAAATGGCTCCAATGGAATCTCCTCAGATGGAAGCTCCAACTAACAGTTCAGATACGGAAGCCTTAGAGTGGCGACAAATGCTCTCTACTCCAGGAGAGTAAAGAGGCGTTATAAAATGTTCCTAGTTCTGTATCCGCTCTTGGGTAAAGTGATGGGGCCAAATGCGATCGCAAAATAAGAGTGTTCCGCCAGAGACACAGAGGGGAACGGTGAGGATATTAATAAAGGGAACACTGACTAATCCAAAGCATACTAAGCCAAAGGTGGCGCTTGCCGGAAAAGCCCGCCAAACCAGGGTTAGTTTTTGCCGAAATTGAAGCTTACGACGCTCTAGGGGGGAGTCAAAGAAATCCAGACAAACGATAGTGGTCGCTAGGGTTAAGCTGCCGATACTAAACAGTAGGGTTCCGATCGCCGGAATAAAGTTAAATAATAAAAGAGGAAGAGCGGCGATCGCCATCAACAGCAGTTTTTTCAGCTCAAATAGGATCGCTCGCCAAATATCCTGGGCAATCGCCAAAGGATGAGTATTAATCTGGGGCAGTTGTCCCAAGCGGCTTTTCTCAATTTGTTCTGATAATTGTCCATACCAGGGAGACCCTAAAATTGCCCCAAACTGCACTAATAAAAAACCCGTCACCAAGAATAACAGCAGCAGTAGTAAAGCACTCAAAACCCAATCCACAACAACGGCTAAACTCGTCAAAAATCCTAACCATGGGGGTAAAGCACTAATCCACTCATTCCACCGAAGGGCCAACTGCTCCACGAGACTATCTACCAGTTCCAAACCCGGAAAAACCAAACCCACATAGAGCGCAATGCCAATCAAGATATTAATTAAAATCGGCACAATCACATAACCGCGCAATTTAGGTGTACTCACCAATAGCGCCAACGCTCGAAACGGGTAAGTTGCTCCAGCAATCAATCCCATGGGAAGATTAAACATAGCGATCGCACCTTATCATAAATCCAGAGAAGCTCATATGGCCATCCGTCATACATTCTCCACAGATCACCTACACCTATCCTACCTTCAATGGTATTCAGGTAAAGAACCCGTCCTGTTATTACATGGATTAGCCGATCATGCCCTGGTTTGGTCAAGTTTTGCCTCCTCCCTCGGCCCAAACTTCCATTGCATTGCCCCCGACTTGCGCGGCCATGGAGAAAGTGATAAACCCAAAACAGGATATACCTTTAATCATCTCATTACTGACTTAGAAGCATTAATGAATCATCTCGGATGGGAAAGCGCCCATATTATCGGTCACTCCTTTTCTGCCAAATTTCTTCCCTTATGGGCCAGTCAACATCCCCAACGTTTTCGCAGCATGACCCTAGTCGATCCCTTTTTTATTGATCGAATTCCTAACTTCTTTGAGGTCACTTTTCCCTTACTCTATCGCGTTCTTCCCTTCTTACAAGGCATGGGGCCCTTTAGCAGTTATGAAGCCGCCGAAACCAAAGCCAAAACCCTCAAGCAATATCAGGGATGGAGTGATTTACAACAACAAGTTTTTCAAGAAAGTATCGAATCTAAAGCCGATGGCACTTGGGGCAGCAAATTTACTGTTGATGCTCGAAATGAAATTTTTAAAGAAGTGATGCAAGTTGCTGGACTAACCCAAGCTCTAGACGTTCCAACTTTATTAATCACTCCCGAAAAAGGACTTAATCGCACCAACTGGCAATTAAAACCCTATCGAACCTATCTCCATCATTTAAAAATTGAGACTGTTCCCGGCAACCATTGGGCTTTTTTAGTTGAACCCGAAGCTTTTAATCGAGTGGTCGGTCATGTTTTGCAAGGTTATATCAAGTCTGGTGAAACAGCCTAATTAATCCTGATTCTGATATTAGGATGAGCAGGAATGGTTATGATGATACCGAGCAAAGGCCGAACCATAGGCAGCCGTCAAGTTTTCGGTACTGAGGGTGGTTTCTGGGGTTCCTTGACAGAGTAAGGTGCGGTTGAGACACAGGACGCGATCGCATTGTTTTCTGACCATATCTAAATCATGGGAGATTTGCAAAATTGCCCAATGATATTCTTTTTTCAATTCTTCTAGGAGTTGATAAAATTCGGCTTCTCCCCGGATATCTAACCCTGCTGGAGCTTCATCTAAAATGAGCAATTTTCGCGGCCGAGCCAAACAATAAGCGAGTAATACGCGCTTGGTTTCGCCTCCGGAAAGTTGACTGATGGGTTGGTTTTTTAAGTGCCAAGCATCAACCCGTGAGAGACTCTCTCGAATGGCTTGACGGCGTTCTCGATACCCTGACCAGGGCCACTCAATGCCGAGTTTATCCCAGCCTAAGCCTACTAGGTCGGCGACAGTCATGGGAAGGCGGCGATCGAAGAGAAAGTTTTGGGGTAAATAGGCGATTTGTTGGCGGATTTGTGTCGGGAGTTTACCTTTGGTGCTGAGGGGTTTTCCGAGGATGGAAATGGTTCCTGATTGCCGAGGTAAAATGCCTAAAATGGCTTGAATGAGGGTACTTTTTCCGGCTCCATTGGGGCCGATGAGAGCGGTATCTGTTCCTGCATCGAGGGAGAAGGAGACATCGCGCACGACTCCTGGTGTGCGATCGCGATCGACGATTAGTCCTTCTACTTGCAATACGGTCTCGGTCAAGCTCAATCTCCTGTGTAGAATGATTATCACTTTAGATCAAAACCGGAGGAAATACCAGGCGATCGCCGGGCGATCGCCCGATTCTATTCCGGTGACTCTTCTGAGGATTCTGGGGAAGCCTCTGGAGAGGGTTCTGGAGTCGGTGAGGGGTTCAAACTCGGAGAAGGTAGGGGGCCGGGTGTTTGTCCTTTTTTCAGGCGCACCAGCAGGTCATAGCGGGTGGTACGGGGGCTGGTGATGGCAGAGGTAAGACCAATCGAGTCAAAGGCCTTGAATAGATTATCTTGATTGGGAGGCATGATAATCGGTAGGGGCAGATTTTGGTTAAACAGGCGCTCCATATCAGCATAAAAATAGCCGCTTTGGGGACTCAAACCTGTAGGAATGCTGGTCTTAAAGGCTTCGCTACTGGCTAAGGGAGTTTCCGGAGGCGTAATCAAGCGGTTGGCGATCGCCGCGCCAAAGGTCATCATGACCAAATCATCGCTCAACCAGGCTCGGCTAATGTCAACAATACCAAAGGGCAATTGCCATTGGGTAATTTCTGTTTCACCCACCGTTTCCGAGTTAATTTGCATCTGATATTTATCTTTCATCACCCCATCAAGGGTGGTAAATGTTTGATCGGCTGTTTCTCGATCGCCCGTATTCACCATGACTGCAAACCCAAAGGGAATTGGAGATCCGGCTTGATTGGCAGGAATCATGGCGATCGCAAATTCACCATCCATCCACTTGAGTAAATCTTCTTCTAAATTCAGTCCCGTCGTATCTAATAACCCTTGTTTCAAACCTTGTGGATTTAAGGGAGCTAAGGGGTTACCTTCAACACCCGTTGTATACTGATTCCAGACTTGATTAAAATTACTCCCTGTGAGCATAAACAGGGTATCACTGGGCATATAAGTTCCCAAATCCAAACCCAGGCTATCGGTTGTTAATTTCTGATCGGCTTGGTTACTGAGCCAAGTAATCCCCTTAAACAACAAACCATTAGAAACCACTTCTACCGTAGCGGCTAATCCCTGATTGGTTTCCATTTTTTCCAACTCTTCTGGGGCGATCGGACGCACTGAATTGGCAGCCGCGACTCTAGTGGCTTCAGGAATATTCACATACACACGAGCCAAAGCGGAAGAGCTTCCCAACTGTTCCAACGCATTTTTATATCCTGGAGTTGAAGCCACCGACGCTTTGCCCTTAAAGGTATCAATCACTCGATCTGTAGCTTCTGGAGCGCTACTAATCACCAAATATCGGCCTTCTAAAACCGTAGAAGAAAAGACCACCTCTGCATCGGGTGGAGTTTCTTGAATTTCAATATCTTTATAGGTGCGTTTAGTCAGTTCTTGATTCACTAATTTCCCAGAAATTTCTTTTGCTTTCAAGGGATTAGCGATCGGGACAATCATCACCCAAGAGGGTTCTTGAAGCATCACCACCCGTTCTTCTTCCGATTGGGTTTCCTCCTCAGCAATTTCTGGCGCTAAATAGGCCCAGGTAACTTCTTGTCCCACCCAAGGCTGAATATCTTTGAGATAGTCCAGTTTCGTTTGGATTTGGAATTGATCGCGCAGTTGGACTAAACTTTGGTCAAATGCGGCTTGGGTATTGGCTGTGCCAAAGGAGCGTAAATTTTCCCATTGACGTTCATTGGTAGATAGGGAAATGGTCATCAGGGAATTTTGGGGAACTACATTAGCCCCCAGTTGCATATTTTTGGGAACTTGAGTCCGTCCGATGAAGAGCCAATAGGCCAAGCTACCGGTTGCACCCAGGATGATGATGCCAGCGATCGCCAGTACCCCCAATTTTTTTTGGGAATCTGAAAGATTTTGCAGCAGGGTTGGAGGTGTTTTGTCGGTCATGAGTATTAAGGGAGTTGGACGGAAACAACAGGGCCGTTATGGGGACGAGAGAATACTTAATTCTACGCGATCGCCATCCTCAAGGGGCCGAGAACTTTGTAGCACATAACGTTCCCCAGCTTCTAAACCGGAGACGATCTCCACTTCACCATCGCGGGTTGTTCCTAGAATGACCCGTTGCGAGCGCACGGTGTTTCCTGTGCTTTCATCAATCAGAAATAGGGTGGCATCCTCACCTTCTCGGTTAGAAAGGGCCCCTTGAGGAACGCGAATAATTTGGCGATCGCCCACTTCAAAGTTCGCCCTTGCTAATAATCCACTCCCCAAACGCCCACTCCGGTTAGCAAGGGTCACTTCGACTCGAATCAGTCGCGCCACCGGATCAGCGGCTGGGGAAATCCGGGTCACTTCTCCATCAAATTCTTCGTCAGGAAAAGCATCTAAGGTCACCGATACATATTGCCCCAGATAAATTTGATGTAAATCTAACTCGGAGACCTCCACATTCACTTTTACCTGGCTAAAATCCCCAATTTTGAGCAATTCATCCCCTGGGCGCACCACGGTTCCTGCTTCTATGGGTCGCTCTAAAATGGTTCCCGAAATGGGGACTTCTAGTTGAGTGTAAGATTGGCGCTCTTGGGCCTGGCTGACAATGGCTTGTTGGACGCTCACTCGTTCTTCGGCCGCTGCGATCGCTTTATTTTGGGTAAGGATCTGAGCTTCGGCTGCTTTCAGAGCTTGTTTAGCTCTCTCGGCAGAAGTACGCGCTAATTCTGCATCCTGTTTAGAAATAGCTCCTTCTTTATAGAGTGTTTCTAAGCGTTGAGCATCGGCTTCAGCTTGACTTAATTCGAGTTTGGCGATTTCAATTTGGGTTTGCAACTGGCGAATCTGGCTTTCACTTTGGGCGACTTCTACGCGACGAGCGGACAGTTCAGCCTGAGCTTGGTTAATGACTGCGGTGGGTAAGGCTTTATCGATTTCAGCAATCACTTGGCCGCGACGGACGCGATCGCCCACATCTACATTCAAGTAAAGAAGCTGCCCTTCACTTTGCGATCGCAACGTCACCTCCTGAATCGGTTCCGTCGTTCCCGTATAAATTAAACTATTGCCCCGATCGCTCACAGCAGCCGTCGCCACATCCACAGAAAGGGAGGCTTGCTGATTGGCGATCGGTTGCGAAAAAGCACTCGACTCAGGACGGGGGAGAAATTTACATCCCGTCGTCGTCAGCACTAGAGACATGAGTGCAAGCGATCGCAAGGGAGCAGAGTTAATCGCGATTCGCCAATTTTCCATTAGTTTATTCCTCAATAGACTCACCACCCGATCCGATCCTTTCCATTGACTCAATCGATCCCGTTGCCTCATAAACCCAATTGGGGTTAAGGTTACATCTGCATAACCAGAGAAAATCTTCCCGGTTCTTAATCCATAAGATTTTCCCTTTATTGTAATCAATTATGCCCTACCCTGGTAGAGATTTCTCAAGTAACCCAGACTCAAGGATTTCATTTCTAAGTTGGACGATCCCTATGAACAGACGACTAAAACCCTCTCATTTTCTCTCCTCTATTTTTGCCCTAACCCTTGTTCTGACTCCACTGAGTTGGATGTTAGGGCAGAGTGTTGCTGAAGCTAAGACCATTACCCTGACGATGAAGTTTTTTAGTAGTAAGCGCACGGTCATTGGACAAGGGCAATTTAGTTATGATGATTCCCAACCCTATCGAACGATTCATAATATAGAGTATTTTGCCATCTCCAATTTTGAAGCCACATTTGAATCTCAACGATGGTCTTTAGAGGATTTGGTTTCTGGCGAGCAACCCCTATTATGGGCCCCAGAAGGAGAATCTTACCCCACACCTCGCATTGCCACTATTGGGGGATTTGGTGCATTAACCCAGGGATGGGCATTTTATAAACCCCGAACGGTTGATAGTGAAAATTATGGTGTATTACTGATTAAAAATCCTGCTTATCGGAATCAGGGGGATTTTGCCCTCACTGCTGGAGTGCAAAATGTTAGGCAAGGAGGAGTTTTTCAAATTGAAGAGAGTTCTACCGACTCTTCCATGAACATTGAACCTCAAGCGAGGTGGTCTGAACTTTGGACATTGGGATTGGTAGGTGTGGGCATATTTTAGACCATCATCCGTCAAACGTCAGCCCTGTCTAGGGAAAGGCAGGGTTGGCAAACTTACTCTCACACTTTATACTGAAAATTGATAGAATTCTTGGATTGGTAATACTCTAGAATCACATCTGTTGACAATCTTCTGCCAATTCATGTTGGTTAAGTCTGGCGGTCACTGCATTTTTTATTACCTTTGTTTGCTCGATTCCTAGGAAAAGTATGATGACAACTCAGTTCCCTCCCTTCAACTGGATCTCCTCTGTTATTGCTGGCACGGTAACTCTAGTGGCTCTGGGGTGTATGCTGCCTGAAGTGGTTCAGGGAGAAACCCTAAGATCAAATGTTACGGAGAAAATAGACATCGCTCAAACGGATCGGAGTGTGCCCCAAAGTATGTATAATACCGGGCAATCTTCCCTAGAGCAGCAAAATTTTGAACAAGCACTTACTTATTTTAATCAGGCAATCTCCATTAACTCTCAGTATGCCCAAGCTTATCAAGGTCGTGCTTTAGCCCGCGATGCCATGGGAGACTCGGAGGGCGCAGTATCGGATTTACGCACAGCCGCGAGTTTGTATTGGCGACAAGGCCATGGTCTGGCAGCCTATCAGGCCATCAGACTCATTGACCAAATGGGTAAAAAATTTGTTTGTCGCCAGAGTGGGGGGCAGTGGCAAACGGTGATGAATCTAGAAGGGAAAAGCTATCCGCTTATTGTCTGGCACGATCAAAGGGTACTCGATATTAACGACAGTGGAAATCCCGTATTTTTACCCCAAGATTCCTTGGGGACGGCTCTGATCCCCGATTTTAACCGGACAGTGGTCGAATACACCACCAGTCAAGGGGTCGTTATGAAGACCACAGTCGCCGAAGAAAATACTGAATTATCTGCCCAAGGCCGTTGCACCAGTGTTTCCGAGCGCTTGGAGAGTATCGGTGATGCTTTGATTCATATGGGAGCGCAACAGTTGTTTAGAGTGGCAACTTTGGAGAAAAAGGTTGACGAAACCACTGCAACTGGGCAAGTTTTAACCTTTGAGAATAAGATTCAGGTGGCTTGTATTCCGGATGCTGAAGGGGTATGTGATGACCGAAATGCTATTTTTACGCTCACCGGACAACCGGAGGGTGAGGGGATTCAGGAAAATAATGAAGAGCGTCTAGAGCGCTTGATCCGTTTGATCGATCACCCTGGTTCCGGTGAACCCATTCATAATTAGAATTCATCTTTGATGGAGAAAAATACGACCGACTAAAAGTTCAGATAGGGTGGAGTTCGGCCCAGAAGAGGGGGAAATGGGTGTAAAACAAATGGCGGTTTGATGGATGCCGAGCATTTGGCTGGAGATGCGGCTTAAGAGGGAGCCTGTGCAGTGTTGTGTATGGGTGATATGAGAGACAAGCTGTTGGGCGAGGGTTTGATTGGGGGCAATGATTAAGAAGGTATTGAGGCCGCGATCGTCAGCAGTAATACTAAAGTTACAGCGATCGAGGCATTCTTGCAGAAGTTCGCTACAGGATTGATAAATCGAATCGAGGACTTGTTGGTAGAGATCCTGGGTGAGGGTTAGGCGATCGGAGCTAGATGAAGATAACACGGTGATTCATTCCTTAGTCAATTTCCCGGCTACTCTTTTACTATGCATGACCTATTCGAGGGGGTACGTGATCTCAGTACCCTAGGTCGTGTGATCCGGGAAGGTTGACCTGAGAAAAATTGCTTAAGAAATTCTTAATTTAGGCTCAACACCGTGGACTCATAGAGAGAAACGATCTTATGGGTTACTTCTTCGATACTGAGGTTATCAGTAATAATCTCGATCGCCTCTGGACTTTTCTGTAAGGGAGAAATTTCCCGGTGACTATCGGTATAATCTCGTTGGCGAATGTCCTGCTCTAACTGTTCTGTACTGGGCAGGGATGCGCCGGATTGAGCTAAATAATCCCGTTGTCGTCTTTTGGCCCGCTCTTCGACGGAGGCAGTGAGGAAAATTTTCAGCTCGGCATCGGGAAAGACATGAGTTCCGATGTCCCGTCCTTCGGCGACGAGTCCGCCCTGTTTACCCCATAACCGTTGCTGCTCGACTAATTTCTGGCGCACGGCTCCCTTACGGGCGATCGCCGAAACATTCGCTGTCACTTCCAAAGACCGAATGGCTTCGGTAACATTGTGATTATTAATCAAGACTTGGCAGGGGTTCCTCGTGCCTTTTTGCAGATAGGCAACCCGGCCGCTCTCTGCTGCGGTTTCGGGATAGGAGTCTTTCGGTGATGTCGAGGTTAAGGGCCGTTGCTCCCTACTGTCTGCTCCATTGGGCAAACAGTCAAAGCGAATCTCACATTGGCTCACTAACTCGGCGATCGCCGGTTCATCGCTTAAGGCAATTCCGGCTTGTTGGACTAACCAAGTAACCGCTCGATACATGGCTCCGGTATCAAGATACAAGAGGCCCAATTTATCGGCCACTTGGCGAGCAATGGTTGATTTTCCGGCTCCGGCCGGCCCGTCGATGGCGATAATGGGACGGCGATTGTGCAAGATAATATTATCAATCAAACGAGTAGAACCCAATCTAGCAGCAATACTTAATAATCCCTCAAAGGCGATCGTCTGTAAAGGGTCTAGGGTTTGAGGATCGACTAAATCTACATATTCCAGTTCGATCTCTGGTATGGCTGATACCGTAGCTTTAAATGCACCGATTAAGCCTTCGCGGGTGCGATCGCCGCTTTTAAACTTCTGTTCAGCCGCTTTAAGTCCCCGATATAACACCGAGGCTTGTTCGCGCTCTTGCTGACTTAAATACTGATTTCGGGAACTCATTGCTAAACCTGATGGTTCCCGTACCGTCGGAACGCCAATAATCTCGACTCCCAAATTGAGATCTTTCACCAACTGGCGAATAATCGCCAACTGTTGGGCATCCTTTTGACCAAAATAGGCTCGATGGGGGCGCACCACATTCAATAACTTCGTGACAATAGTCGCCACCCCTTGAAAATGGCCGCTACGAGTTTGTCCGCAGAGAACTGAAGTCATGGACTCTGGGGGAATGACCAGGGTTTGACTGCTCTCTCCAATTCCCATAGCTTCTGGAGTTGGGGCAAAGACCACATCCGCCCCAGCTTGCTGACAGAGTTGGCAGTCGCGCTCTAGATTGCGGGGATAGGTGGCTAAATCTTCATTGGGGCCAAATTGCAGAGGATTAACAAAAATGCTCACTACCACGCGATCGTTATGTTGCCGCGCTAACTCAATCAAGCGCAAGTGCCCCCCATGGAGCGATCCCATGGTGGGCACAAACCCTAAAAGTTCAGAGGGAGATTGCTGCCGTAAATAGGTTTGAAGGGCAGCAATCGTTTTGTACAGATGCACAGTTTCCTCGTTTTGCCTATGGCTTCAGCTTCTGCTAGAAGTCTACTGTTGTTGCATGACTTCAACTCTGACTGGGGCAACCCCTGAACTGATTAATCCCAGTTCTTGGGCAGCTCCTTTAGAGAGGTCAATAATCCGATTACGGGTATAAGGGCCGCGGTCATTAATGCGTACAATCAGCGAACGGCCGTTATCCATGTTGGTTACACGCACTATTGTACCGAAGGGTAAGCTACGATGAGCAGCCGTTAACCCATATTGATTATAGACTTCCCCATTGGCGGTTAAATTGCCATGGAATCCGGGGCCATACCAGGAAGCCCAACCACTCAAGGCTTGGACGGCGACGAATTGGGGTTGGGCTGGGGTGTTATTGTGGGGTTCTTTGCCGGGAGCGATAACGGGTTTACCGTAGATTTCTTCGATGGGGGGAGCATTCCCTAGCAGACGGCGTAGGCGGTTGGTGGCTTGGACGGCATCTTGGGTGGAATTGTTGGTGGTATCGGGTAAGATGACATCTTTGCCCATGGTGACTAGGGTCTGGTCAGAGGCTCGAATGATGTAGGCCTCTAAGTCTTTATCCCATGTTACGGCGATCGCCTGGGCATCTTCAGGGGTTCGCACCCATTGGGATAGTTTTTCGGCCACGGCTTCCGCTTCTCGAACCGGTTCAGTATCGGATAAGTTGGCCATTACCACTGGAGTGGCGGATAGGGTTTCCGTTCTCTGGGTCTTTTCTTGGGTGAGGGTTTCACCTAAAAAGGTGAGGACAGGGATATTTTGAACATACAATGTGGCGGCTGCCTGTCCATCCAGGGTATGGGGATAAATCTTGGTGACCGAGGCTCTGGGGGGCTGTGAACTGGCCGCAATTTCGGTTTCTCTGCTGGGGGTTATCGTCAGTTCAGGGGCTTGTTGGGCAGCAGGAGCTGGAGTTATCTCTTGTTCTGATTCTGTTCTGGCTTCTAATTCAGATTGTATGGAATTAGAAGTAGTGTTACTGGGTTCTGCGTGACCGGAAGAACCCGATCCTAGGGTTAGGAGTAGGGCAGAAATGGTTAAGCTTTTCCAAAGGTGTTGGTTCATAAACTCTTAGGTTGGGAGGACAAGATGGGGAGAGTCTGAAACCCTAGATGTCATCTGCATTCACAGTTGCCATTGGATTGACCTTTCCCTACTTTTTTCCCTCCAACAGAGGGTAGAATAACCTTCAGTTGTGGAGGGTTGTAAGTTTCTTGGTCTAGAAATCGAAATCGTTATGAATTTGGTTTTTAAGTTGAACAGCGATAGGCTATCACAATTTTTTGGGATTGGGGAAGGCCTTGATCCCCAAAAAAATCAGTAGAAATACGCTGTATGGATTGCCCAGACTAAGATTCACCCTGCGATCCCGCGATGGATAAGAATATTTGATAGATGCCTCAATTGAGAGGTAAAGAGGAAGCGAAAATCATGGATTATCAAGAGTCAGGAGTGAATATTGAGGCCGGTCGTGCGTTTGTTGGTCAAATTCGTCGTTGGGTGGAGAGTACCTATCGCCCGGAAGTGTTGGGGGGTTTAGGTGGATTTGGGGGCTGCTTTCAGTTGCCGGGAGGGTATTCACAACCGGTTTTGGTTTCGGGAACGGATGGGGTGGGAACGAAGTTGAAGATTGCCCAAGCCTGCGATCGCCACGATACCATCGGTATTGATTTAGTGGCCATGTGTGTCAATGATGTGCTAACTTCTGGCGCTGAACCTTTGTTTTTTCTGGATTATCTCGCTACGGGTCAGTTAAATCCAGAACAGTTAGAGCAAGTCGTTTTTGGGATTGCCCAGGGATGCAAGGAGGCTGGATGCGCTTTGTTGGGGGGAGAAACGGCGGAAATGCCAGGATTTTATTCAGTTGGTGAGTATGATTTAGCTGGATTTTGTGTAGGTATTGTGGAAAAACAGAATCTGTTAGATGGCTCGCAAGTCCGTTTGGGGGATGTGGCGATCGCCTTAGCGAGTCAGGGAGTTCATAGTAATGGATTTAGCTTGGTTCGCAAAATTGTTGAAACTCAAGGCTTAAGTTGGCAGGCGATCCCCAAGGGATTAGATAAACCCTTGGGTGAAGTTTTACTCACCCCAACAAAGCTTTATGTTAAACCAATTTTAACCGCCATAGCTGAAGGTTTGGATATCCATGGAATGGCCCATATTACCGGGGGAGGATTACCCGAAAATTTACCCCGTTGTTTAGGTCAAAATCAATCTATTGCCATCAATTGGAGTGCCTGGGAAATTCCTCCCATTTTCCAGTGGTTGGCTCAAGCGGGATCGGTGGCACAAGAAGAGATGTTTAATACCTTTAATATGGGGATTGGCTTTGTAGTGTTGATCGATCCCGAACAAGCGGAGTTTGCCCTCAATACCTTTAATGCTCAAGGGATTGAAGCCTTCACACTGGGTAAAGTGATTTCAGGAAAAGGGGAGTTAATTGGCGATTTGTAAATTTTTCTTCGTGCAGAATCCTAAAAGCTGATACTCTAGATTGGGATCGTCTGAATAAACAGTAGGGGGCATCTATAGTGGGTATTGTGCCAGTAACTCAAGAGCGTTTACAGATTAAAGAATTGCTTCATTCTCCCCTCCTCAGTTCTGGGGTAGAGGGAGAAGATATTATTCAGGGATTAAGTCAAGATCGGAAGACTTTGCCCCCCAAGTATTTCTACGATCGGTATGGTTCCCAATTATTTGAGAAAATTTGCGAACTCCCCGAATATTATCCCACCCGTACAGAAGATGCAATTCTGAATCAATATGCTTCAGAAATTGCTCAAATCACTGGTGCTTGTGAGTTGGTGGAGCTAGGAAGCGGAAGCTCGACTAAAACCCGTCGCTTGTTAGATGCGTATCAAACTTTGACCGACTTCCTGCACTATATCCCTATTGATGTTAGTGGTAGTATTCTCACGGAAAGTGCCCAGCAGTTACTACAGGAATATCCTAATCTACAGATTCAAGGGTTGGTGGGAACCTATGAAGAAGCTTTAGTCGAACTAGAAAGAACTCCTGCACCCTCTCGGATGGTATTCTTTTTGGGTAGCAGTTTGGGGAATCTGAATCCTCAAGAGTGCGATCGCTTCTTCGACCATATTCTAGACGCTCTACACATGGGCGAATATTTCCTCCTCGGTGTAGACTTACAAAAGCCCAAAGATATCCTAGAAGCAGCTTACAATGACGCTCAAGGCGTTACTGCTGAATTTAATCTCAACATGCTGGATCATCTCAACCAGCGTTTTGGGGGCAATTTTAAGCGGCAAAACTTTGAACATTGGGCTTTTTATAACCAGGAATTGAACCAAATTGAGATGCATTTGCGCTGTTTGAGCGCTCATTCTGTTGACTTAGCTGCTCTCGATTTTCAAGTTAAATTTGAGACTGGAGAAACCATTAGAACCGAGATATCCCGTAAATTTAATGTACAGACAGTGCAAGACGAACTAGCCGCAAAAGGTCTAAAACCAATCACTGCTTGGACGGATTCCAAACGGTGGTTTGGATTAATTCTCTCGCAAAAGGCATAAATTTTGTATACTTAAAAGAATATGAACATGCTGACATCTCTACCGCATCTACAGCTTGATCAGTGCGATCGCCAAACCCTCCTCGACTACTTCCAAAACTCCTGGGAATTAGAAGAAATTCTCATGAAAAGCCTAGTCCATAATGACAGCTTTTACCTCAACCCCGATCCTCTGAGAAACCCCATCATCTTCTACCTCGGCCACTCTCCCGTCTTCTACATCAACAAACTCATTCGAGTCGGATTATTAGAAGAACGCATTAACCCCGACTACGAAATCCTCTTTGAAATCGGAGTCGATCCCAGCACTCCCGAAGAGCTAAAAGAAGCCACAAAAAACATCAATTGGCCGGACGTAGAAAACGTTTGGGACTATCGGGAAAAATCCAAAGAAACCATTACCCAAGTCCTTAAAACTTGCTCCCTAAATCTTCCCATTACCCAAACCCATCCCCTTTGGGCCTTAATCATGGGAATGGAGCATAACCGGATTCACTTTGAAACCTCCTCCATGTTGTTGAGACAATTCTCCATCGAACATCTTAAACGTCCCGAAAATTGGCAATATGCTCCCTCAAACCAGACTAATCCTGAAAATAAAATGATTGCCATTTCTGGAGGAAACATCAATCTAGGTAAACCTCAAACTTCTCCGACTTATGGTTGGGATAGCGAATATGGAACTCGCACCCTAGAAGTGCATCCTTTTTTCGCCAGCCAACACCTGATTACCAACGGAGAATTTCTGCAATTTGTCCAAGATCAGGGATATGAAAACTCAGAATTTTGGGATCATGAATCCTGGAATTGGAAGCTAGACAACAACATTAAACATCCCAAATTCTGGATTGACAAAAATGGCAATTACCAATATCGCACCCTCTTTGATGAGATAGATTTACCCCTAGATTGGCCCGTTGAAGTCAACCATTATGAAGCCATGGCCTATTGTCGCTGGAAAGGCGAAGGAACCCGCTTAATGAGCGAAGCAGAATGGAAAATTGCAGTTGGAAATTCTGAAGAGAATCAAGAATTTAACCTCAATGTAAGATTTGGTTCTCCTTCTCCCGTAGGAAGCTTAAGAAATGCTGAAGCATCCTCCGGACTCTATGATCTTCGCGGTAATGTTTGGGAATGGCTCAGTGACGAGTTTCATCCCTTACCAGGATTTGCCCCCCATCCCCTATACGAAAATTATTCCGCCCCATTTTTCGATAACGATCATAAAATTATGTTAGGCGGATCTTGGGCCAGTACAGGCGCTTATGCATCCCCTTCTTGTCGGAATTGGTTCCGCCGTAATTTTTATCAACATGCCGGTTTCCGGATGGCTCAAGATTAATCAAGAGGTCAAATTAATGAAAATTGGATTAGCCGAACTTCATTACTTTAAGGCAAAAGAACATTGTCTCTTTTGAGTGTTGAGTTAATCTCAAATTATTATCAATATCCAAGCATACCAAAACAGTTCTCATGTACTTACCCAGACCCGAACCCATTCCCCCAAAACCCGGTCAAGAATCCGTTTGGGATTATCCCAGACCAGCGATTTGGCAAGATACCAACAAACATCTTAAAGTCATTTGCAATGGCATTGTTTTAGCCGAAACAACCCAAGGTAAACGAGTTTTAGAAACCAGTCATCCCCCGACCTACTATTTTCCCATTGAAGATGTGAAAACTGAGTATATTATCGAAACTCCCAAAAAAGGATTTTGCGAGTGGAAAGGGATCTATCAATACTATGATGTTCAGATTGGAGATAAATATATCAAACAGGCCGCTTGGCGATGTGTTGAAACTACTCCCAATTTTACCGAATTGCAAAATTACTATAGTTTTTGGGCTAATGTAATGGATGCTTGTTATGTGGATGATGAGCAAGTTACCCCTCAAGAGGGTGATTTTTATGCCGGATGGATTACTGCGGATGTTGTTGGCCCTTTTAAGGGTGGGCCAGGGACAAGGGGATGGTAAATCATGAGAATAGAGCGCCTGAAAATCGATACTTTAAAAATCCACGAACATCATTTAAGCGTGCGCTATAGTGTGGATGAATTTGAGTTTTCAACGAAAGTTTTTTATGAAGGAGTTTCATTTTCATCTCTCCAGGAAAAATATTCAGAAAATTTGATCCGCAAAGTCTGCGCTTATATTGCTCTTTTTGAAGGAATGAAGTTATGTTCCTTATTCCCTAAATATTACGATATTTCTACAATAGCGAGAGATTTAGAACAACCTACCTTAGACCTGTTTGTGAAAATTTACCAAGGGGTTTTTGGTCAACATTGGTACGAAAATCAAGTAACAGATTATCCCCAACCTGAAATTATTTATTCACAACCATTAGGAGAATCAACCCCAGGGAAAATATTTGGGGATCATTCGACCATTCTTACCGGTTGTGGAGGTGGAAAAGATAGTATTGTAGCGATCAAAATCTTGGAAGAGGCAAATCTTCCCTTTGCTACCATGCAATATTCTCATAGTGTGTATGGCAAAGCGGAGCTACAACACGATCTTATTAATGAAGTCGTTAAAGAAACCCATCCGGTGAAAACCCATAGAATTTCTATCATTGATGATTTTCTAGATTTCCCTCTGTTTCCCTTGTATTTTCCAGAAAATTCAGGCATTACTGCTCCTGAAACTCCGGTTTCTATCTTTGAATCCTTGCCGCTTATGCTTCATGAAGGCTATAAGTTCTTAAGTTTAGCTCATGAAAAAAGTGCTAACACGGGTAATTTATTCTGGGAGGAATTGGGGAAAGAGGTCAATCATCAATGGGGAAAAGGATTTGAGGCAGAACAGGCGTTAAATACCTTTATTCAAAGTCATCTGTTATCGAATTTTACTTATTTCGGAATTTTACAGCCTGTCTATGATTTCCGCATCTTCAAGAAACTGAGTCACTATCCGGAAGTTCTGCCTAAAATTCATTCTTGTAATATTAAAAAACCCTGGTGTAAGAAATGTCCGAAATGTGCTTATGTATGGCTAGGGTTAATGTCTACATTTGATCCGGTGGCGGTCGATAAGGTTTTTGGGGTCAATTTATTTGATGATCCTGACTTATTGCATATTTTTAGGCAAATGATAGGATTAGAAGAACATACTCCATTTGAGTGTATTGGTGAGATCGATGAAAGTCGATTGGCGATGAAGCAATGTTTGGCTAAAGGCTTGTCTGGAAAGGCGTTAGAGGTGTTTGAAAGAGAAGTTTTATCAGATTCTTCCATTGATTGGGAGAAGCTTGAGGAAAAGTATGATAAAGTCTACATTGAAGAGCATTCGATTCCGGATGAAGTTTTCGAGAAGATTGTCGATAAGTTTTAGAGTGCAAGTTGTAGAAGATTGATTGTAAATTTAGACTCCGGTCTGCAACCAATCTTCTAATTTTAATCCCTCAATTCTGAGCATATCGGAGTCATGGGAGACTAGGGTTAAATCCTGCTCTAGAGCAGTTGCGGCGATTAAAATATCAGCAAATTGGATGGGTGTGCCTTTACGTCTGAGATTGGCATAGATGCGAGATGCTGTGTGAATGATGTTCATCTAGTCTAAAAACAAAACCTCAATTTCGTTTTGGCATAAGTTGTCTAGAATAGCCATTTTTTTTCGAGATTGAATGGCTAATAATCCTCCTTCTACTTCAAAGTAGGTAATACAACTAATAAAAAGCCGATCCTCTTTTTGCTGAACCTGATTGAATTTAGAGAATAGTCTGGGATCGGCTTTGAGAATGGCGCTCAGAATATTGGTATCGAGTAAATAGTCCATTAGCGACCTTTCCTTAAATCAAGCAGAGCGGCATCAAATTCTTGTATTTCTTCTGGTGTTAAGTCACTCAAGAGTCCAAACAACCGATTTGTGCCCAAAATCCTCCTGACTTTCTCGGTCATCACTTCATCGCTCATCTGTTGCAGCTCTTGCTCGTTGCCGTTTCTGATGAAAACCTCTAAAACTTCATTGAGGGTGCGATCGCCCTCTAAACCCGCAAACACCTCATCCGTTTTCAGGAAATGCTCTACAATGGGGCGGATTCGCTGTGTAAGGGTTTCCTGGGTTTGAGGGGTAATGCCATGGTTATTGATAGCGCTCTGAGTCATGATTTTCTCCTTCCTGGTGAGTTGAGGGTAGCTACAGATAGTATAACAAGATCCCCTAAACCCCTTAGTGTTTTCCCTCCTGTCTTTTCGTAATGAATGTTATTTTATCGGCCTTAGTCCCCGTTACTTTTATCATTTCCATTGGCATTATTGCGGGTCGCACGCTGACTCTGGATCGCTCGACTCTTTCTCAATTGGCGGTCTATATTTTGACTCCCGCTTTAATTGCCAGTAGTTTGTATAAAACCCAGTTATCGACTGACAGTGCCCTGGGCTTGATTGTGGGATATCTGATCACTTGTGTCCTGGTTTATGGGGTATCCCTGGGAATTAGCACCTTACTGAAACTCAAGTCTGGAGTACAAAAAAGTTTTATCGCCACTTCCATGTTTGCGAATACGGGAAATATGGGCTTGCCATTTGCGACCTTTGCGTTAGGAGAAGGGGGTTTAGATCGGGCGATTGTTTGCCTAATTGTGTCTACCTTAATTATTTTTTCTACGGGCCCAGCTTTGTTACAGGGGGGGAGTTTCGGAGAGAGTCTGCGTCTGATTATCAGATTACCCCTGATTTGGGCTATGGTAGTTGGGTTAACATTACGGTTTTTTTCTATTGATTTGCCCTTACGATTAGATGATGGGTTGCATCTGTTAGGGGGAGCAGCGATCCCTATTGCTTTAATTGTTCTGGGCATTCAATTAAGCACCACTGCATTTAAAATAGGACTCTATGAGGGGGTTACTGCAATCATTCGTTTGCTAGTGTCCCCAGCAATTGCGTATAGTGTGGGTCGAAGTTTAGGACTAGAGGTGCTGGATGTGCAAGTGTTGATCTTGCAAAGTGCAATGCCAACGGCGGTGAATACGGTGGTGTTAGTGACTCAATTTGGGGGGGATGCGTCTTGGGCTGCTCGCACGGTGGTGCTGTCTACAGCTCTGTCTTTGGTCACTCTCCCGTTAGTCCTATGGGCAACCTTGATGCTTTAGGAGTATGGCATTGAAGACCCAGGAAAAAGTCTTATTTTTTACGAATTTAGCGGAGCTGCTCCAGTCAGGGATTAGCCTGAGACAAGGGTTGACTTTAGCGGGACGGGAGAGCGATCGCCATTTTCAATGCTATCTTCAAGGAGCCAGTCGCGCCCTACGCAATGGCCAGGATCTCGCTTCTGCGCTCACGGTTCGCACTACTGCTGAAGGCAAACGGCAAACCTACTTTGACCCTTGGACAATATCCGTCATTCGGTTAGCTGAAAACCAGGGAACCTTAGTCGAAACTTGCCTGATTTTAGCCGAAATTACCGAAACCCAAGGGAAATGGAAGACCTATTCTCAATCTATTCGTACCAGTAGCTTGTTGGCGCTCTGGAGTCTGTTAACCTTAGTAGCCGGTATTTTGAATCAGAGTATGGAAGCCTTACTGCATCCGATGTTTTGGCTTCAGAGTGCGGCGATCGCCATTTTACTGTGGATACTGGCTTTTTCTCTCCCTCGATATTTCGGCCCCACCCTCTTGAAAATCGGTAGATATATCCCCCTAGTGCGTCCTTTTATAGAAGCTTATACCCTCTGGTATTTATCTCAACTGCGCCTACCCTTAAGCTGCGGAATGCCCATCCTCACTGCCCTAGAATGGGTACAGCAACAAACCCCTCATGTTGGCATCAAAAAAGAGTTAGCCCAAATTGCCCGGCAAATGCGGCGAGGTCAAACCTTAAGTGATAGCCTACAAGGACGATTTCCTCCCGTGGCGATTGGCTTTCTTCGCACGGGGGAAGAAACGGGGGAACTCGACCAAGCTTGGCAACAGATCGGCCAATATTACCAGAGAGAATTGGAGAAAGGTCTAAAGTTTATGGCCAGCAGTTTACGCTTAATTAGTATTTTGGCCTTAAGTAACTTAGTGGTGATTGTTTGCATTCGAGGAATGTTTGTCCTGTTGAATGCCACTAATTCCTAGTTTAGATATCTTATGGACTAAATTGGGTATGATAAAAGTATAGGAAAACACCCATTCACCGCATCAGGGAGGCAAAACCATGGTTACCTTAATTTTAGCGATCGCCATTCTCTACTTAGCCCTCATCTATGGCGGCTTAAGTTGGATCTCCAACCATTCCCAAACCTCCTAAACCTCTTAGGTCTTCCCTTTATGCAAGGGGTTTGACCAGAGACAAACCCCTCAATAGAGACCTTTAAGAACCCGCTAGGACTAGATCCACTTCATCTGAGCCATTAGTAGATCCTTGACCAGACGTAATTTGTTCGCCGTTGACTTCGACGGCTAAAGGGGTATTGTCAAGGGTAATATTATAGTCAGTCGCGTCAGCCGTATAGCCCACACTGGCGATCATCTTCCGCCCTTCATCGGTATAGACAAACGCCAACATTTGATTCTTTTCTTGTTGGTTATCGTAAGCCCAAATCACCATATATTGGGTCTCTTGATATTCAAACAGTTTGGGGGGACGGGTGGGCACATAGCGCCCTGGAGAACCAAAACTGGCATCTAAAAAGCCTTGTACCGAACTGGGTTCGACGCTGACATATTTAATCACTGCCTCTGATGCAGAAAATGTAGCCATCTGAGCCGCAGCCGCTTCTTCTGCTGCCTCTGCTGCTGCATCATCATTGAGGTCTCCTTCTGCGGGTTCCTCTTGGTCTCGGTTGCGTAAGTAATCAACGGCCATTTTTGTGCCAATTCCGCCGATGGCAGCAACACCAGCACCAATGAGTACGTTGCGAAGTTTCATCTTTTTTCCTGATGGTTAGAGAGCATGGGTTTAATCTACCATGTCCCCATTACCCATGGGTTAAGTTGCTTTTGAATCTTGCTGTAGATGCTGGCGGCGATCGCCGTAAAATCCCCCAGTGCTGCTCTCCCTTAAAATTGAACTAACCTCTTCACAGGAAAATCTCCCCAGTAATACAGGGTTGGGCTAAGGTAGAGGGAATACTTAGCTTAACCAGTTAAACACGCAACCATGCCTCGCATTATTAACGATCGCTACGTCCTCCTGCCTAACCCCCGTTCAGGTGGAATGGCAGACGTATATAAGGCCATTGACTCCCAAAAAGAAGGTCAGCAAGTAGCAGTCAAAGTCTTTAAACATGGGCAAATTGAGCCAGGAATTCAATCAGAATCCTTCAGACGTGAAAAGCAAATTCTTGCACAACTCAAACACCCTAGCATTATTGAGCTTCTTGACTCAGGGAAAGATAAAGAAACCAAAGAACAATTCCTTGTTTTGGCATGGATGGAGAAGAATTTAGAAGAGCTTCTTAAGGAATCACCCTTAGACGGATGGGACTCTTACTGGGAAAGGCTTGCTCTGCCAATACTAAAAGCCCTTGCCTTTGCACATGAGCGTCAATGTGTCCATCGAGATATCAAACCCAGCAACATTCTAGTCGGGCAAGATGGCAGAATCAAGTTAGCTGATTTTGGCATCTCAAAACTTAGAAGTTATTTTCACCCAACTGTCACATTACGAGAATTTGTTTCCCGTCCCTTCACGCCACCAGAAGAAGATGATGGATCGTACCCATATACCCGTGATGTATTTAGTTTTGGGGTAGTGACACTAAAATGCCTGACAAATGTTGATCTGGTTGACTACGCTAGTATTCAAACGGCGATCGCTAATCTTGACGCACCACCCGAAATTATCGAGATTATTGAACATTCAGTTGCAACCGATCCTTCTAAACGGCAACTCAATGCAGAAGTCTTGTTAGCAGAAATAGATGCTATTCAGCAGAAGCGACTTAGAACTCAGACAACTCTGGTTAAATCTTGCTACTTAAAATTGACTCCAAAGTGTTTAAATAGTCTTCGAGATACACTAGGCATCTCATCTGAAAATGAAATCCAGCAGGTCATTCTTGATGACCTAAATGGTGAAGTAAATTGTGGAATTCGACCTTATAAATTCAAAAATAATGATAGTTACTCTGAGCGAGATCACTACGAAATTTACGGTAGCTCTTATCGATATCATGTAACAGTAGACGATAGGCGGAAGGATCATCTTGTTATCTTTACTGCTTGGAATACACCCCATTCTCAACTGGAACAGAGACGAGATCTAGCATGGAGTTTGCCCTATCAATTTAAGTTTGGCACTCCCACCTATTCATACGAAGCTGTAGAGATTATTCAGGAGTTACAAGATGCAGTTGTTGAGCATGAAGCAACTGTCAAAGAGCAGGTTATCGAAAAAGAAAAACAGAAGGTATTTCAAGTTTGGTGGGATATCCTGAGAGCTAAGACTGACTGGGAACAGCAGCGAGAGAAAGCGCTTAAGTATCTTACCTTCAAAACCGATCGTAATCGAGTCATTTTTCAATTAGCAGAATTGCCTGAAGATGACATCATTGGGCAATCTCGTCATGTCAAAAATTCTAAGGGTTTCAGCCTATTAGGTGGAGATGTTATAGAGGTAGAAAGTGATGAATTACATCTATATGTTAGATACGGACAAACAGATCGACTACCTCAACAGGGTGAACTTTCTTTCGATACTCGATTAGCTGAAATTGCGATTAATCGACAGAAAAGAGCTTTAGATGCCATTCGATACGATCGCGCTGTTCGTTCTGATTTGCGAAATCTATTAATCAACCCCGATCAAATTAAAAGTCCTACTTTAGAGTCTGAAGTTCAGTTTATCCAGGATTTGAATGCATCACAGCAGGAAGTTGTTAGATCTGCCCTCTCAATGCAAGACTTTTTGTTGGTACAGGGACCACCAGGTACGGGAAAAACCACTTTTATCACGGAAGTTATACTACAAACACTTCAACAAAATCCTGAAGCACGAATTTTACTTAGCTCTCAAACTCATGTTGCGCTAGATAATGTATTAGAACGGATTCAAGCTAAGAATGCACACTTGAAACTCATCCGAATTGGCAGTTCCGAAAGAGTTTCAGAAGGTGTTCACTCTTTACTTTTAGAGGAGCAAATGGAGAAATGGCGCGAGGATGCACTAGCCAAAAGTCAAGATTTTCTAGCTGCTTGGTCGGTGAATCATGGAATATCTAAAAAACAGTTGGAGAAAGCAATTTTATTCCAAGAACTCAAAAATATTGTGCTAGAGATGGAAAATGTGAGGGTGGAACTAGAGCGTGCCAAGCAAGAAAAAGAAGAGAATCACCCTAATTCAGAAAGTTTTCAAGGGAAACAAAAACGAAGGATTTTAGCGGCACAAGAAGAAGAGTTTAGCCAATTAAAAGAAGAAATCGAAGAATTACAGAAAAAGGCAAAATTTTTACGAGATAAACAAAAGCAAAAAGTCAAGCGTCTTCAGCAAATAACTAAACTCAAAGCTAATGAGTTATTAAAATCGACCAGTGTAGAGCTAGAGCATGAGAGCAATAATTTGATTGACCCAAATGCACCCAACGCTAAATTACTTCAGAAACTTATAAACCTGCAAACAGAATGGTTCGATCAGTTTGGTCGTAATGAACGTTTTAACGATCCATTAATTAAGCGATCGCAACTTGTTGCTGGAACTTGTATCGGCATTTCAAGGGCAATTAACGATTCTGAATTCGACCTTTGCATTGTAGATGAGGCTTCAAAAGCAACTGCGACAGAAGTCTTAGTACCAATGTCGCGTTCCAAAAAGTGGCTGTTGGTAGGAGATCCAAAACAACTTCCACCCTTTCAAGATGAAGCCAGTCGAAATACTGGTTTTCTTGAGCAATACGAATTAACTCTAGAGGATGTTCGGGAAACTTTGTTCGATCGCCTTTTAAGAATATTACCGGATGAATGCCAGCAACTGCTGGCTACTCAACATCGAATGGTAGAACCAATTGGTAAACTCATTAGTAGCTGTTTTTATGATGAAAAATTAGAAAGTAGCGGCCCTGAAATCAATAAGGTTTTAAGTAGAGTTTTACCCAAACCTGTTACGTGGCTTACGACATCAAAGATTCCTAACAGTCGCGAGCAAAGTGCTAATTCTAGCTTTGATAATTCCTGTGAAGTGACTGTCATCTTTCAATGGTTGAAGCAACTCAACCAAGCAGCAACGGAAGCTCAGAGGAACTATAAAGTAGCAGTTTTAAGTGGTTATGCGGCACAGTTGAAATTGCTGAAGCGTAGGTTAGATGCAAAACAACGTAGCTTGCAGGCATTAGCAATTGAGTGCAATACCGTTGATGCTTTTCAGGGACGTGAAGCTGATATCCTAATTTATTCAGTTACTCGCTCCAACAAAGATGGAAAAATCGGCTTTTTACGTGATGAAGCTAGGTTGAATGTTGCCTTATCTAGAGGGCGAGTTGGTCTTTTAATTGTAGGCGATCATCAGTTTTGCCGATCGCTGAATCATAGCCCTTTGAGTAACGTTTTACACTACATTGAACAACACCCAAAAGAGTGCGTTTGTAAGGAGGTAAGCGATGAATGTCTCTTATGAAGATCTACGCTGTTATGATAACCGTCCTGGCTTTGACTTAGTGAGTTGCCAAGAAGTTGGTTTGCCTGTTTATAAAATTACCGTTGATGTTCTGACTCAGATTCGCAAGTCGATTCCGCCAATTGAGGAGTTTGTTCTAAGATCGATTGATGCTGGGTTATCTTCTGAAGAGGAAATCGCAGGATTTTTAGGTTTAGAACTCTCGACAACGAGCGAGGCAATGGTGAATCTTCGACTGAGTGAAGATATTGATTTAATTGCTCCTGATCCTTCACAGATTCCAACATGGAAACTAACTAAGAAGGGTGAGAGGACTTTAAAAGAAGCTAAAATCATTGTTCCAGAAGAACGGACTTTTGATATTAATTTTGATGGACTGCTACGAATCCCACGTTGGTATGGTCGATTTGAGAAGGCTTTACTAAAGCCAAAAGATTTACGAGATAAAGGAATTTTAGAAATTGAACCTTCACCTAAGAATCCTCCAGAATTATCTGACTTGAGTATTAAGGATATTGATAAAGTCATTCGTGAAGTTCTTGGGAATGGCAAAGGACTGAAGTCTAAGAATGACAATGAGTTAGATATATTAGCATTAAAGGAAATTGAACGTAGGCAAAGATTTTTTCAGCCATCTACTGCCCTTGTGTATAAGGCAAAAGATAGTGATGAAATTCAGGTTGCGTTTATTGTTGATGGTCTTCTGTCAAGTGACCATGAGGCAGCCTTCGCTCGTTCAAATGGAGCCAAGAAAATTACCAGCCAGATTCTTAATGCTTTACAGGAAAATGAGCCTCTTAAACTTGCAACAGAGATTTTAGGAAACGACTTTGTAGCCAATAACTTAATTGATTTAGATCCTATAGTCGAACAAGTCTCTGAAGCGACATCGAAAATAGAATCTGAAATAGAATTAACCCAAAAACAATTAGAGCAGACAGATGACCCAAGTGAACAAAATGATTTTAGGAAAAAACTCAAGGAGCAAGAAAACGAGATAGCAGGACTTAAAGATCAACTACAGTCTGTAATTTCTTCTTGTCCTATGCGATGGTTAGAGATGTACGATCATCGTCCTCTTTTGGAACAAGCCTTGAAAGATACACAAGAACGTTTGATGATCGTTTCTCCCTGGATTCGAGCTAATTCTGTCAACTCATGGTTTCTCCAGCAACTTCAGAATCTACTGAAACGAGGAGTCCAAGTTTTTATCGGATATGGCTTGGGGGAGAAAGACGAAAATCGTTATTCGAGAGATATTAAGGCTGAAAAAACTCTACAAAAGTTGGCAGATCAATATCCTAAATCATTTATCCTTAAACGTTTAGGAGATACTCATGCTAAGATCCTGATTTCAGATACTAAGTTTGCGGTAACTACCAGTTTTAATTGGCTATCATTCAAGGGCGAACGAGATCGGACATTTCGTGATGAACGCGGGACATTAGTTTCTGATCCTGAGAAAATCGACGAGTTATTCGACTGTTATGAAGCGAAAATGAGATAGAAGCTTCCAGTTATATTGAGGAAATTTAGAACCCATTATATATAATAGCAGGTAGGGTAGCTGAGAAACTCGGTTTCTGGGTTGACAATCATGCAATCATCATGTTCAAAAAATCAGGAGGAAAACATGAATTCATATGGTATAGAGCGGGAATGGTGGACGCAGCAATGGTTAGATTTGCTCAATTCTTATCGGTTTAAAAAACGACTGGAGCGGGGGCGAAACTATGCGCGGGAAGGGAATGTGTTATCCATTCAGTTTCGAGAGCAAAAAGTGGTGGCAGAAGTGCAAGGTAGTGATACTGAACCCTATCATCTTTCCATTTGGTTAGATGCGTTTACCTCGGAAGATTGGGATCATGTAATTGAGACTTTATCGGAAAAAGCGATTTATGTCGCCAAATTGTTAGCGGGAGAAATGCCGGATAATATTGAATCGGTATTTGCGGCTAATGGGTTAAGTTTATTTCCATTTACTCTAGGTGAAGTTCATTCTCGCTGTAGTTGTCCCGATAAGGCCAATCCTTGTAAGCATATTGCGGCTGTGTATTATTTATTGGGCGATCGCTTCGGAGCCGATCCCTTTGTTCTGTTTCAATTGCGCGGCAAAAGCAAGGATGACATCATCTCTGCCCTGCGGGAAAAGCGGGGGATTTCGGCAGAAAACGCCAGCAATGAACCCCCACCCTTGACCTATCCCCAGGTTGCTCTAGACCAGTTCTGGCACTACGATCGCCAGTTAGAGTCGTCCCTAGTCGTCATTGCTCCCCTAGGAACTTCAGAAACCGTGTTAGATCTCCTAGGGCCAATTATCAGTGAGCGCACCAAAATCAGCGAATCTAAACAGTTAATGACTTACTTGAACAGCCTATATCAGGAAGTGAGTCAAAGGGCCACACAAGCTGCTTTGCGGGGAGATGATTTGTCAGCCTAAGCTTAAAAACAATATCAGTAGGGACGCAAGTGCTGTTTAACCCAAACGAGTTTTTGAGGCAATACGAGTTTTTTTGCGCTCTTGCTCGGAGAGTTCATCCCCAGCTTGGAGACGGGTGGCACTTTCTTGGAGGATAGTAGCAGCATTACGATCGCCCATTTGCAAGGCCGTTTTTGCGGCCGTTTGTAACAATGTTGCTGCTCCTTGGCGATCGCCTGCTTTTAATTTCGTTTCCGCAATTTGGGTTTGCCGATATTTAGCTAGGGTGAGCATATGGGACTGCACTTGAGGATCGGTTCGCGGTTGATATTCCTCGGTCACGGTAGCGGTGACTTCCACGGGGGAAGACTCTAGCCCCTCTGCACCTAATGATGGGTTATCATAAATCACTTGCACGGTGGCGATCGCCTGTTCCCCAATCGACACCTGACCGATATATAAATTTGCCAACACTACCCTAGGCTGATCCTTCATCAAATCCCCTAACCTGACCCTCACCCCATCCGCCTCCGTTTGTACGGACAACTCTATAGTATCAGGAGAGACTTGGGCAACAGGTTTCAGTTCCGCCAAACGCACGGCCGGATTAAAAGATAACTTCAGGAAAGCGTTGGTTAAGCCCACAGACTGCACCCGGTCAAACAGTCGAGAAAAGGCACTAATCGCCTCTTCTGGGTGTTCGATATAGGACAGAGTTCCGCCCCCAGCATCCGCTAATTTTTCCAAGATATCCTGATTCCAATGGGCCCCAAATCCCAGAGTATTAATCGTTAATTTATACTCTGTCGCTAAGTTAGCCAATTTCAAACAGCGATCGTTATCCCCATGTTCATTTTCCCCATCCGTCAGCAAGAAAACCTGAGACACCGCATCCTGTTTCCCTTTCGCAATTTCTTCAATCCCTAAACGCATCCCTTCATCAATAGAGGTTCCTCCATCAGCTTCGAGGCGCTCAATGAGCTTCGTCAATGGCTTGCGATCGTCGATCTCTTGATTAGCAATTAAGACTTCTGCATGATGATTAAAAGCAATGACCGACAGGTGATCGCCCTCCTGCAAACGTTCAATCACCTTAATGGCGGCCTGTTTCACCGTTTTCAACGGTTGACCCGCCATCGAGCCACTGCGATCGAGAATTAAGCATAAATTTAACCGTAGATTCTGCACTCCCGTTTCTGGTGCGATCGCCGATATCGACATCGATAACTGCCGTTGCTGACTCGTTTGTGTTGCTTCTAAGTGGCGATCGCTTAACAGAGCCTCTAAACCAACTTCCATAACCCTTTACCATAGACTACCTACCATTTATTTTAGTGGAGTCAACTATTTTTCGCCCCTGGTTTACAGAACAAAGCGCTGTAACTCCACAGCATCCCGGCCATCCACCTCTTTTAAATAAACCTTCACCTGTTCCTCCCTAGAAGTCGGCAACTGTTTCCCCGTAAAATCCGGGTGAATCGGTAACTCTCGATGGCCCCTATCCACCAACACCACCAACCAAATTTCTGCTGGTCTCCCATAATCACTCACCGCATTCAGGGCTGCTCGAATCGTTCGCCCTTTGTAGATCACATCATCCACTAAAACCACCGTTTTCCCCGATAAATCCAGGGGAATTTCTGTCTTTGCTGGCGTTCTCACCCCAATTTGATCCAAGTCATCTCGATAAAACGTCACATCCAATGCACCCACCGCAATAGGGGTTTGTTCAAGCAAGGTAATTTGTTCAGCAATTAAATAGGCTAAGGGCACTCCACGGGTGTGGATACCCAGGAGTACAATTTGAGATAATTCCCCGGATTTTTCAATAATTTGGCAAGCTAACCGGGTTAAAGTGCGACGAATTTCGTCAGCATCCAGAATTTCAACAATTTGAGCCGTCATGATTGCACCGAGAGACGAAAGAATGGGAGTAAGTTGAGTCAGAGGGATGTTTTGATTATCAAGGATCTGCCTGAAAAAAGCCAGGAGCATCAACGGCCTAATCCTAGAATTGGGATAAGAGTAATCCTAAAGCAATCCCTACTGCTAACCAGACTAAAAAACAAGAGCGGGTTAGGGTTAGGGCTTGGTGAATCGAACTGGGGGTAATGGGGTAGATCGGATCGCCTAAAGGAGGTTTGATTTTGATCCTTCCTCGATAAGTATTGACTCCCCCTAATTGAACCCCTAGAATGGCGGCATAGACACATTCACTCCATCCAGAATTGGGACTAGGGTCATGGATTGCATCCCGTTGACATAGGGCCCAAACTTTTTTAAATTGACCGGATAATAGGCCCAGAGCGATCGCCGTTAAGCGACAGGGTAACCAGGTGAGCAAGTCTTCCAATTTGGCACTAAACCAACCCATATATAAGTAGGGGAGTTCTCGATAGCCAATCATAGAATCTAAGGTACTGGCGGCTTTATAGCCCATGGCCAGAGGGAGTGGCCCTAAACCAGGAATTAGACTGCCTAAAATAGCATAAAATAGGGGCGCTGTCACACCATCAATGGCATTTTCAGCGATCGTTTCCAAGAGGGCCCGGAGGATTTCTGCTTCATCTAGGTTGTCCGTATCTCGACCCACATACAAACTCAGCTTTTGACGAGCGGTGTCGAGATCTCCGGCTTGTAGAGGCTTGAGGACATCTAGGGCAGCATTGTGTAAGCTTCTTCCGGCAAAACAACTGGCTAAAAGGATGCTTTCGATCCCTATTCCTAGGAGCGGATGGAGAGCCATAGCCAACCGGATGATTCTATCACTAACTAGGGCAGTCAGGCCTATCACGGTAAGACCTAAGATAACTCCTGCCCACCGTTGGCTTTGGGGAGAGTGGCAGAATTTGAAGATAAACTCTGTTCCCTGATGGATCAATTTTCCCATGAGTTGAACGGGATGGGGCCAATCCCAAGGATCGCCGATGATAAAATCCAGAATTGAGGCGATCGCTAAACTCATCTGGGGCCAGAAGAAGAGCATAACTTTTTCAACTAAACCACAAAATTACTGGCTTCTCCTTGGCTCGCTTGCCAACTGCGAGCATCAAAATACAGATCTTGTAGAGAAATAGTATACAGGGATTCTTTAAGTTTTTGATGCAGGCGATTCCATAAACTATAGGTTACCCAGTCTTCCACTTGATTGCTATCGGGAGGAGAATCAGCCAGAGAGGGCAAGCTTTCACCAACCGCTTCGAGAATTTGCCCCAAAGAAATATAGGCGGGTTTATGGGCTAAACCATAGCCTCCTTGGGCCCCTCGAACCGAATAAACTAGACCGGCTTCTCGCAGTTGGATCAGCAGTTTTTCTAAATAGGCAGCCGAGATATCTTGACGAGTGGCGATCGCCTGTACAGATGATGGGCCATAGCCCGGTTGTAAGGTTAAATCTAAGAGCGCCTTAACACTATAATGGCCACGGGTTGTCAACTTCATCGTCAGGGCAATCTATCAAGGGTATTCGGTCGGTTATGACCTGGATCGAATCACTAACCATACCTCAGTTAGGAGGGGCTGGCTAAAGGTCACGATTGTATTGTGACATGGGTGAACTTTTGTTCAAGGTGTTGTAATATATTGTTACTAGCCGGTAGAAAGAAAACCCGTTTTTTTTTCGGCAAATATCAGTTAAACTGAAAACAGTTCTAAATTGAGTCGTTAAGTGATGAGTAAAAAAGAAAAAATGAAGCCTCTAGTCGGTCAAGAGTTAGTCAGCAAGGTTAAAGAGCTAGAACACCTGAGCAAAGAGGAGAAAGCAAAAGAATGTGGCTACTGTACCTTCACCAAGAGTGGGGTAGAGCGGGTGAATATGATGAAATTCCTCAATGCATTGATCGATGCAGAAGGAATTGAGCTGGATGGGAAAAACTCATCCAATGGTCGGGGTGGACGCAGTGCCAGCTATCGAATTAGTGTGCAATCCAATGGGAACTTACTCATTGGTGCAGCCTATACCAAGCAGATGTCCCTGAAACCCGGTGATGAGTTTGAAATTTCTTTGGGTCGCAAACATATTCATCTGAAGCAAATTGGAGGGGAAGATAACGCCCCAGAATAGACCTTTGCACCTCGTTCCGGATCGACCAATGGGCAATCACACATCCTGAATCCACGCCCGTGAATTGGGGTTCAAGGGAGAAATACAGGAAAAAGACTCCAGAACACAGCTAATCTGGAGACCGCTTCAAAAGAGTAAGGATTCTTAACCTGATTTCTCCCTAAGTCTGGGGTAGAATAAAAAGGGTTTTCAACGCATAAGTGCAATGAATGCAGATACATTTAATTTTGAGAGTCATTCCCCGACTTGCCCCATCTGTCATCGAGTCCAGGTCTTACCGTTAGGACAGTTTAAGAGTGGATTGTATATCTGTCCCCATTGTCATCAGCGATTAGTGGTGAGTAAGAGCGGCCATTATGTGCGCGATCCATTCATATTGAAACCCTTTATTTCCAGTCAGTTATTGCGCCGCCAAAGTCATCCCTTAGCTAGGGTAATGAGAGATTTTGGCAGTGCGGCTCCTCCGTATTGGATTACAGTAATGGTTAGTATTGTTCTGTTTAGTTTTGCTCTAGCTGCTATGGAACGGCTGAAACCGGCAGAGAATACCATACCCCATTGGATGGAAGAGGGCAGTGAGATGATGCGATCGCTACATCGGGAATTAGAACTTTAATTTTAAAGAGAAACGCCTGAAAGTTTGGTCACTAATGTCCAGCCTTCTGCCTCTCCTAACCGTTGGACTTGTTGGGGAAAGCGAGCTTCGAGTGCTTCTAATCCCTGTCGATCTAAAAGGAGATAGGGTTGGGGATATTGAGACCAAGTTTGTAAAATTTGGTCGAAGTTAGCGGGAATTAGGCGGCGATCGCTATAAAAATCTAGAGAAGGACGGCCATACGGATAGTTTGTCATAATGGGTTGTTGAAGGGGAGTATGGGCAATCAGGACTTCAGCCACAGGTTTAACTGCAAATCCTTCCTGAAGCTCCCAAACCCAAACCGGGGAAGCCATCAAGAGCAGCAAAGAGACATAAGATCCCCATGCCAAAATGCCAATAAACTGATAATCTCTTTGTTGAAATAAAAGGCTAACGACGGTCAAGGTAACAGCAATTGAGGCAAAAAGTGCGGGAATCATCCAACTGGAAACCCGTTGAGCAGCCATAACATATAGAGTAGCGCCCCAAGCCACGAGAGCTAAAGTGTAAAAACTCCAGGTTAAGGCTTTAATCCACTGCCCTTTTAATCGGGGAATGCCTTGGGAATAGGCCTGCCAAAATTGACTCAGTTGCGCTCCACCGGCTAAAGCTAAGGCGGGATATAAAGGGAGAACATACCAAGGTAACTTGGTACTCATCATAGAAATGGCGGTAAAATAAAGTCCTCCCCAGACTAAAACCAATTTTCCCCAACTCAAGCTTTGATGTTGCCAGGCTAATCTTAGACCGGGAATAAACATCAATAGCCAGGGAAGGGATAGTTTGAGAATTTCTAGTAGATAATACCATGGGGGGCCCGAACGGTTTTCTACGGATTGCCAAATACGACTTAAGGATTGATGAACTAATCCGGTTTCTAAAAAGGGATTGCCATAATGGAGTAGTTGTAGGCTATACCAAAGGGTTACTGGAATGAGACCGAAGATGATGCCTAGCCACAAATAGCTAGACTTGAGTAAACGGGGAGTATCCCAGGCTAAAAAAAGGAGGGCGATCGCGCCCAACAACAGAGCTAAAATACTTTTAGTCAAAGCAATTAAACCTAACCCTAAGCCCACACCCAGACTATAGCGGACATTGCGCCTTGCTTTGAGAGTAAAGAGGATCGTGAGCAGTAAAAAACATAGAACCGGCCCATCTAACATGGCTAACCGGCCATGGCGAACTACGGGTAGTAAGGTTAAATAAATCAGGGTGGAAAAAAGGGCGGGGAGTCGTTGGCGAAATAATTCTAAACTGAGACTATAAAAGAGGGGAACGGCGATCGCACTCAGCAGCGCCGAAGGTAAACGAGTCGCCCATTCACTGACTCCTACGGATTGATACATTAGGGCAATCAACCAATGGACTAGGGGCGGTTTATTAAAATAGGGTAATCCGGATAAGGTGGGAAATAACCAACCTTCCCAACTGGGAGAGCGGCTGATATTGCGGGCAACTTGGGCAATGGTTCCTTCATCCCAATCTCTTAAGGGGACTCCTCCTAAATTAATCATAAATAGTATGAGAGCAGCGACCAGGAACCCTAGAGCTACGAAGCGATCGATCCGGCGCTCGACTGTCAGTAAACGGTTGGGGGAGCGAAGAGAGGGAAAATCACGGGTCATGGAAGATGAAGTAGGGGGATCTCTTCGAGAGGAAACTGCTATAGTATACCCTTTGAGTAGAGCGATTTTCTGTTGAGCAAGCAAGTCGTTTATCTATTCCCTTAATTGGAGATTCAGTCCATGGTTAAGCAAGTTCATCGAGTGGAACGCCATTCAGGAGGTCGAGGGGCAAAAATTGCTGCTACTGCGATCATTTGGCCCTGTGCGGTGGCGATGTTAGCGATTTGTATTCCGATTGTAAAAGTGGTCAAAAGTGAGTTTGTTCCCTTAGCGGTTATTTTAGGGGCTAGTGGGAGTACGGCTTTGGTTTGGTTTAGTCCGGCGATCGCCTCTGGAAAGCAAGAAAATGAATGGGATGGTTCCTCTGAAATTATTGATCCTGAACAGATGACTTTGGTCAAAACCCTTGATTCTGAAGATGTGAGTTCTGAAAATTGGAGTAAGGTATCGTCATCTAATCAGGAAAGTATTACCCCCATTTTGCCCCTTTGGTAATCGATCTCTGCTCTTTCTTCCCTTGTCTGCGCTTGTTTTCCTACTTGCCTACCCCACACACAACGATCGCACAAATTCACTGGCTGTCATCTTTTGCCACAAGGTTTGACCGTAGATTTGACCGTAACCGATCGCCCGATCCGGCGATCGCCATAATTCCCAGTGATCGACCCCTGGATCGGCATAAAATCCCCCATTTCCTGTTCCCAATAGGCTAGAACTGCAATGGGTAAAATAATCATGACTGACGCGATAAATGGGAAAGGGCCCCGTTAACACCACTCCCCAAGCATCCAGAGCAATCAAGGCTTGAATTTCGCCCCCGGCTTGATGCCAAAGCCAACAAGCGGCGATCGCCCCCACGCCTCCCGCACTATAGCTAATGACCGTAATTTTACGATCCAGACCTCCGGGATTTCCCCAGGCTTCCACCCAATTCTCAAACAAACTTCTACTATCTACGGGTTTTCCCGTAGATATAACCGGAGGAAGCGGTAGATCGACTGCTTTCAGAAACTCATCCGTTAAAGAAGATGGATGAAATCCCGGACAAATGGCGATCGCCATCCCCTTAACCTTCTGGGGTCGGTTTGCGGTGAATATTTTTCTGAATCTGGGGACGCGGCGATCCAGAACTCGACAAAATCGGTTTAGGAGTGCCCACACTCCGGGGCTTAAAATGACCCGATCTTCGCGGACGACTCATAGACCGAGGCGATCGCGATCTGGGGTCTCTAGGCACGGGTGCAATACATAGAGCCTCCTGAATCACCAAATCCGATCCCTCTCTCACCACATGAAATTCCCAAAAATGGTGTAGGGCTTTACCCATTAAAGTCCCTTTCAGCGTCAGCTTAAACGATCGCGGTTTTTCCCCTTTCTTGCGCGGGGCTTGATTAATTTTCACTTTCACTACGCCTGTTTCTGAAGAATGAAATATCACTTCTCCACGAATAGAAAAGTAATTATCCCCCATTAGCGGGTGCAAACTCTGGTCAGCCAATTGTGGTGAATCCAGGGTTTCCGGTTCCCAAACGCCCACAATCTGCATATGTAAATTTTCCTCTTTTTCCCGCGTGCGAGGATAAACCACCCAAAGATGTTCCACATCCAAATCTAAATGTTTTTTCAGTAAACTCATCATCCGACCCAGTAAAACCGCATCAATTTCCGTGCCATCTGAGGCCACAAGCGTCCCCTGAGTTAAATGATCTCCGGCATAATACCGGCCTCGAATTAAACCAATCGCTCGATATTGTAAGGGTTCAGAGGGAGCAGGAATCGGTTGAAATGACTGCTCTGAGTATAAGGAAGAAGATGCAGAGATAGAAGAATACATGCTCGATCAAGGGGTGAGGGCTGGATAGGAGATAGATCTTTTCACTCAAGAAGCCCAGCATAAAGCTGAGGGAGATCTTTTACGAAAAGCCTATTATAACAAGGGTTGGATTTCCCATTCCTCTATGCAAGCCCCGACCGACTAAATCCGCACTATTTCCATATTTCCCCATCTCCCCATCTCCCCATCTCCCCATCTCCTTACACCCCCATCCCCCATTCCCCTACAATAATTTAGAAGAGTTTGAGGGATCTGGAGTGACGATTAAGCGTAGTAGTTGGGTAATCAATGCCATTTTGATTTTAGCGGTGGTCGCTCTGTTAGGGGTTTCCACCATTCCTCCCTTAACTGAAGCTTTCCGCGCTTCTACTTCCGTGGGTTCTAACCCTGCTCCCACTCCAGCAGTTGAATCGCGACAGGCAAAGTTAGAAGCTCAGGAACGGGGATATCAGCTCGTCTTAGAGCGAGAACCGGAAAATCAAAGTGTGTTGCGAGGATTGTTGGATGTGCGCTTAGAATTACGGGATATTGCTGGCGCGATCGCCCCCTTAGAAAAATTAGTCCAACTTAACCCCCAAGATCTCCAATATCGTATTCTCTTAGCCGAAGCCAAGAATTACACCGGAGACCCCGACAGCGCTGCACAAATCTATCGCCAAATCTTAACGGAAAAACCCGGAGAAATGACCGTTTTACAAGGCTTAGTAGATCTACAACTGCAACAAAAGAATCCCCAAGCGGCGATCGGGGTATTAGAAGAAACCCTCAAAAAAGCCACCGCAGCCAATGAAATTAAAGCCGGAACCATCGATACCGCCTCCGTTAAACTCCTGTTAGGGCGCGTGTATGCCGACTTAGAACGGTATGAAGAGGCGATCGCCGTCTACGACCAAGCCATCGAAGACAATGATACCGACTTTCGTCCCCTTTTAGGAAAGGCGATCGTTCTCCAACGCCAAGGCAAACCCGACCAAGCCAAACCCCTCTTCGCCAGCGCCACCACCCTCGCCCCCCCCGAATACCAAGACGAAATCGATCGCCTCATGAACCAGGAGGAATAGGAGAATGGGGAGGTGGGGGGATGGGGAGATGGGGAGGAGTGCGAGCATCTTGCTCGCTTATTTACTCACCACTCATTACTCATAACTCACCACTCACCACTCATTACTCATAACTCACCACTCACCACTCATAACTCACCACTCATTACTCATAACTCACCACTCACCACTCATTACTCACCACTCATTACTCACCACTCATTACTCATAACTCACCACTCACCACTCATTACTCACCACTCATTACTCACCACTCATTACTCACCACTCATAACTTACCACTGACCACTCATAACCCATAACTCACCACTCACCACTCACCACTCATTACTCATTCCCCAGCCCATCGCGGTACAATAGGAGATTGCAGCAAAAAAAAGAGGTAACCCATGTCCCGTACCTGTCAACTCACCAAGAAAAAAGCCAACAACGGCTTCGCCATCTCCCACTCCCACAGACGCACCAAAAAACGCCAAGAAGTCAACCTTCAGAGCAAGCGCGTCTGGTGGCCCGAAGGCAACCGGTGGGTCAAACTCAAACTCTCCACCAAAGCCATCAAAACCCTAGAAACCAAAGGCATCCAAGCCATGGCCAAAGAAGCCGGAATCAACCTCAACCACTATTAATTCAGTCGAACCCATAGGGGTTTGGTCTCCAAACCCCCTAAAATAATTAACCTTAGCAACAGACCTAACATCCTGTAGGGGCGGGTTTTACCCAAATATAGGACACCCAACATTAACTCTGTATTCATGTCGCGTAGCGAAACCCGCCCCCCCAACGCTTTTAATTTCTAGCTATTAATTTCTCCTTCCCCCCTGGGTAACCTAAACTTAGGGTAGTAGGGGTAGGGTGGGCAGTGCCCACCTTGCTGCTAACTAACCATTCCAGCAGCAAACCCCACATCAACAGTAAATTCACAGTTGATAGTCAACCGAAAAATTTGTTAAGACAGAAAAGAGAATCCCTAAATACCGATTCTTCATCCTTCTTAACCCAACCGAGGAGTGCGAGCATCTTGCTCGCTATCACCTCGCAAGAATCTCCCCTTCTTCTCAACTTCAACCCACCCTAGTGGTCACCCCAATCAGGGCTTGTATCGCATCTATCTTCCACATCTAGGACAGTTTCTATGTCTATCCAACGCCTACTCAGACATCTCCGGAATAGTTTCCTCAACCTAGGGCGAACCCTAATTGGATCGCTCTCCCGTTTCCTCAAACGAGGATTAGGTGGCCTCTTCCGTGTCGGTCGGGGGCAACAAGCAGGCTTCGTCCTCCCCACCGTCACCATGGTGATGCTCGTCGTCTCCCTGCTCACCCTAGCCATGTTGCTGCGCTCCACCGACCGCGCCAAAAACGCCCAAAACTTCCGGGTGAATGAAGCCACCTTAAATGCCACAGCGCCAGCCTTGGATAGAGCCAAAGCCAAGATAGTTGCTGTTTTTGAAGGTGACACGCTACCTAGGGGAACTCCATCAGATAGCGCCTTTACAACTGAATTTGGAGATCTAGGCAGTCGCATTGAAAACTATACCTTTGGGGATGAAGTGCCTCTGAAGTTAGCCTATAACATCAAGAGTGATAGCGATTCTTGCCCAAATGATGACAGTAAAACAGGAGAAGAAGATGAACAGGCAAAAACAGCACGGGATTATAAATGTCGAGAAACCGTAAACACTGCCTGGAAATTCCCAGTTGATACAGACAATAACGGGAAATTCGACAGTTACACCCTCTATACCATTCTCTTCCGCAACCCCACCACTTCAGGGGGAGGATTTACCCGCGCTCGCAACCCCCTAGAAGCGCGGAATCTGCCCATGGAAGGGGCGAGTAGCTCTGCATGTGCCAATAACACAGGAGGGGGAGCCAGCTTAGTTGGTGACTCGGACTGGTTTAAGTTACCCAACGAGCAAAAAATCAAAAAAGCCTTCTTTGTGTATGCAGCCACCGTACCCATTGGCCCAGATGCAAATGGCGGACTACCCACCGGTCTAAATGCTAATAATGCCAATGACTATGAACTCTTTCCTGGGGGAACTAAAGGATTTTCTGCTCTGGAATATCAACAAGACTGGAGCCGAATTCCTTTAGCGAACAATGCCGTAGTCTACCAAGATGACTTATTACTATTGTCAGGGACGGAACAACGCTTCAATGGACGAATGATTACTAATAGTAATTTAATGGTAGGTAAGCAAAACAACAAGGGTAATACCTACTTCTATTTGGTTAGTGGTAAAAATTCTTGCTTTTACGATGAAGAAAGTAGCAAAATCAATGTCGGAGGGAATGTCGGAGCAGCTCAGTATAATGAGACATCAGATAAACCGCCAGTAGACGAGATCCACCTGTTTAATGGAGAAGGAAATGACCCAAATAAGGTGAAAAACCAATTTGGGAAAAACACTAAAACAACAACATCCTCTGGGGGACAAGATGTCACCTATAACAACAATGCCTATAACCAGCGCATTGCTTATCTGGTGAATGCAGCCATGCAACTGCAATCAAACGATCTTTCAGACGACCTGAAAGAAGAGATAGATGGCCTCACCACTAATGAAAAAAAACAATTCTTTAGAAACTACTTCAGGGAACGGACTCGCTACGTGCCCTTTTTGGAAGTCCAACCAGGAGATAATGCCAAATTCATTCCAGATGCCACCGTCACCATTCCTGTACAACTAGATGATAATCCTCAAGATGGGTATTTGGATTCGATTGGAAATAACACGGATGCTAAAACCTTTTTTGCTCTTTCCCATGATTCAGAGACAGCAGATAAAACCGGACTTAAACCCTTGCGTCCCCCCCACCAATGGATGTTTCCGGTTGACCCATCGAACAATGCAACAACTTATGTCAAGAATAAAGATGGTAGTAGAACACTCACTTTAGATCTCGATCAAATTCCTGCAACGAATCCACGAGAGCGAGAGGGGAAAGAGTTGCAAATTGGCGATCGCGTTAACGTCGGCAATAACTTACCCTTAACCATCTACAGGGATGGGACTGAAGGTGTCTTTATCTCCGGTGAATTAATCGATCAAGAAGTGACCGGTAAAAAGTGGTCAACAGCATCTCAACCCATCAATGAGACTCCTGGAAATTCAACGGTTCAACGCACCAGAGATTCACAAGTAGTCAGCTTACCCGATTTAGGAGACACTGCCCGCGATGGACAGTGGGAAATTGATGCAGCCACTACTCCCAATGATAAATTTGATAACGTGGGTGGCTTAAGAGTCATTACCGGTGCGGGGATTTATTTGCCGGGAGCCAATAGCAATACAACTGCACCTACTGCAGACGACGAAGAGCCAGGTAAAAATATCATTATCTGGCCCGATTATTTCCCAGTGGCTAAGAACCATCCGGAGGTTGTGTTTGACCATGATAATGACCCCACAACCGCTTCTGTTTCCGTAGATTCAGCAAATAATACCACTCGCCCTTATCTAAGGATGCGAGCATCAGTCGTTTATCACCACAGTAATAGCGCTTTCGCAGATAACGACTACCCAGAAGATGACAGTGGGAACCCAACAAATCAAACCCCCCTTGCTTGCGTAGCCAACTATTACGATCCAACCGATACAGCCAACTCAAACAACGGCACAGTTTACAGTTGGAATGATAATGCGTTTAATATAAGTCTCTTACAATATCAAGCGGCACTGCGCTATCCCGGAGTTGTGTATCAGGATGGGAGTAAGGTATTAGGCGATCGCCTCGTCAATCCCTTACTTGCTTCTGCTTTAGACAAAAGCACCTCCGCATCTTCAACGGATCGCACCCTTGCCGAACAAACTGCCGTTGATGCTGCCATTTGTGCGACCCTGATTATGAATAATGGTGGCTCAGTCAGTAGCGATATCCCAGAGGATGCTATCAAAGAAGTCACCTTCCTCGATGCCCGGCAGATTAAAGCCAATGATGTTCATAGCTTAGAAATTGAAAGTAGCACTGGAACAAATCCAGTAACTTATACCCTGAAACAGGCTATGGATGAACCTTACTTCAAGAAGGATGATATTGTCACCATAGAAGCCTATGATCAGACGACAGGGAAAAATGTCCCCAAAATTGTGCGGGGAATTGTAACCGAGGATGCCACCTCGACACAAATTAAAGTTTCGACAGACGCTAGTCAATCTGTTTATGTAAACTCAGGTGGTGCTGGTATTGAGACAACAGAAACAGGATGGATTACAGAATCATTAAGTGGTCGCTACGATCTTCCCATCGAAGAACGGTATCCCTTAGAAATTCGTGCCACTCAAATCGATCTCGATCTATTGAGGCAAAAAAGAAGAGGAACCTTTAACGATCCTCAAGAGTATCTCCTTCCCAATAGTGGACTCATCTATGCCACACGCGAAGATGCCCTTCCCGATCAAACCACTTGGGTCAAAGATGGGACTGCCACATTCGATCATAACGTGGATAACGGTTCGGAACCCGACTTAGATCAAAGTGGCACAGACTACAAGCTCGACCCCACCCGCCGTCCCAATGGTATTGTTCTGATCAACGGTAGTCAACTGAACCGGGGAACAACAAACGACTACCGACCTGAAGAAAAAGGGTTTATCCTCGCCACCAACTTGCCCGTCTACATCAAAGGAGACTTCAACTTACATAGTGCTGGGGAAGAGTTTACAGATGATTTGACAGCAAACTATAGTAACTTCTATAGCCGTACCGGTTTGAATGGCAGCTTTGCTTGTCGCAAAGATCAACCAGGTTGTACTGGTGATGGAGATACTTGGCGCAGCGCCACTGTTTTTTCCGATTCCTTAACGCTGCTCTCCGACAACTTTGAGTTTGGAAATCGCAGTGATGCAGACTATGACCTCAATAACAACCAAGGAGATGGTCGTTCCATCGCTAAACGTCGCAAAAATGGCTTCTTTACCAATGGCTTCGTCACCAACCGTGACTATCCCAGTGATGGAGATTACACCAGCTCTACTGGGACTAAACCCTTTAGCTCCTACTTCAACAATTTTGTCACTCCCATCCAGCGCCGAGCCACATTCCCAGAGTATGTGATGGAAATTTGCGAAAAACTTCCCGTCTCTGAGTGCGAACCGCAGGATTGGCATATTCCTATCGATAGACCAGCCGGAGATCAGTATGACCTGAATGGCGATGGTGATACTGATGATACTTTTACTTTCGGAATAGACTTAAATGGTAATGGTGACACCAATGATACTGACATCAGTGAATCAGCGATCGTACTAGACTGGAATGGTGATGGTGACACAGATGATACTGACATCAGTGAATCAGGGATAGACTTAAATGGTGATGGTGACACCAATGATACTGACATCAGTGAATCAGCGATCGTACTAGACTTAAATGATGATGGTGACACCAATGATAATGACATCAGTGAATCAGATTTAATCATATCCGATCCTAATTCTATCGAGGAATCTTCCCTTAGCAAGCTGCATAGCTATATGAACTTACAAGGTAAGACTCCGTTATCAACATCCGCTCAATTGGATAAAACTACGTTAAGTACTCTACTAGGAAAAACAGAAGCTGAGATACAGCGCTACCCTCGCCGTATTGCCTTTTTGAGAAATGACAAAAATGAGCTAATTTTAGATGAAACCACTCAAACCCCTATTGCTTTAGGTGTTGACAGCAATGGTTTCATTAAATACTTTTCCTATACAAATACTTCTGCCAGTGCTATCCAAGATGATGATGGTGAAATTGAACTTTTTCTTTCTACAGGACTCGCCAATACAATTCTTACCGCTTTCATAGACCAAGGAATTGTAACTGGATCAAACATCACCCCAGTAACTGGACTGCCAACGGCTGCAAGTGATGCTCTGTGGTTCCGAACCACAGACAACTCAAGTGACCCAACAGGATCTTGGGAATATGAGAGCAATAAGCCCTTAGCCTACTTAAACTCACTCACAGCCACTGATGAGCAACCCTTGCTCATTCCTGTCGTGCAACTTCGTTGGACTGACAGAAATCCTGGAAGTTTTAACCCCACTAATGATGACATAATGTCCAATACAACCAGTTGGGTACAACATGCACAAGAGACTCAATTCAACTTGGTGTTTGTAGCAGGAGACTCTCCAGGAAGACCGGGTGAAGTAAATGGGGCTTTGGCAAACTTCCCCCGATTTCTAGAAAGTTGGAAAGAGGTGAATGCCAAGATCAGTGGTTCATTTATTCAAAATGGACGCAGCACTTATGGAACAGCTCCTTTTTGGGTATTGTTGAAGGACGATCCTCTAGAGTTCACGTACGACGAACGAACTGGCCCATTTGATGAAGTTCAAGCCTACCGAGCTGACAACAACAGTGGATTACTTCCCTACTATGATCCACCTAACCGTTCTTGGGGGTTTGATGTGGCTCTGTTAACCCAAGCACCTGACTTGTTTGCCCAACGGTTTGCCATCAAGGATGATACTCCTCCCAATGAATTCTATCGGGAAGTGAAACGGGATGATAAATGGGTACAAACCCTCCTCTGTGCTGCTCAACCCGACAAGCGCGTTGACCCCACAGATGCAACTAAAACAGTCACTCAAGGCGGTGGGTACGAGGATGCTCCTGATGCCTATGATAAGGACGTGACGATCGCTAATAATGCTGCCGTCTCTTATAAATATGCCATCTCTGAAGATCAACGGCCTCCTGCCTGCCAATAAGCCCATAATTAATGAACCCTAACCCTTACGAGGTGAACCGATGAAACCTATACTCCGAAAACCCCACCCCCATTCCTCCCCGCCCAAGGGTGAGTCTGGCTTTACACTGATTGAATCCTTGGTTGCCGTCGTCATCCTGACGATTATGTTAGTGGGAATCGCCCCGGTGATTGTCCTGGCAACGGCTACCCGGATTCAAGCACGGCGGGTAGAGCTGGCAACACAAGCGGCTCGCTTCTATATTGATGGTGTGCGAGCGGGCAGCATTGACCCCCCCCATACCTTTGTAGATTTGCAAGAAAATAACGGAGGACAATTTCAGTCGCGACGAGCAGCTTTTTCCCAAGCTGCTGCTCCAGCTATTACTTTACCGGCCTGTGATACCCCAACAGGGGGATACTGTAAAAATGAAGCACTTGGTAGTGCTAAAGCCGTGTCTACTACTAATGTCAGTTTGTACTGCTTCAATGGTGATGAAACAGCAGGATGTCAAGCCAGCAGTCCCAATGATTTCATTGTCCAAGCCTATCGTAGTGTCAAAATAAAAACAGATGCTCCGGCAGTTCTAGCAACTGATTCAAAACAATTGGAGCAAGGTTATCTCTTAGGAATTCGGGTATACCGAGCAGATGCCTTAAAGGATAATGGTCAACTCTTAACTATGGCTACAGATGGAGTTCAACAGCGTGCTTCTGGAACAAGCTTGAATGTGAAAGCACCGTTGTTGGAAATGACCACAGAAATTCAAGGCGATAGCGATAGTATCGATAGCTTTACTACTCGCTATGGAGGAGGGGGTTAATCATATCAAGTAGGGGCGAAAAATTTTTCGCCCCTACCCAATGCAATGGCAAGGGTTCAATAGGTTTAGGGGCAATACTGATGTTTATGTTACTGAATGCTTTATTAAAAAGCCGTCGTAAGGGGCGCAGAAATCAAGGGTTTACCTTGATTGAGCTGTTGGTGGCTTTGGTGGTTGCCTCGATTATGATTAGTAGCTTGCTGGGGTTTATGGTGGATATCCTCACCAAAGACCGCAATGAGCAAGCGCAGTCAGCAACTCAGCAAGATATTCAAGGGGCGGCCGATTATATCCGCCGAGATTTAGAGACGGCAGTTTATATCTATGATGGCGAGGGATTAAGGGCGATTTCGGGTAATTATAGTACAACCGAGTGTAGTAGTCCTGTGTCACCAGGTTCTTATACACCTCCAGCTAGTTGTAGCCAAATTCCCGTCATCGATAATGGGGAAGGACTGCCGATACTAGCCTTTTGGAAACGCAAGTTTTTAGATAAAGATTTGAATGTTACGGTTACAGCAAACCCAACGAGTAGAAGAGTTGGACAATTAGTCAATTTACCTAATGGCAATCCGAATGAGCAAGATTATCAAGTCTATGCTCTAGTGGTCTATTATCTGAGTAAGGCTAATCCTAGTAATACTTGGTCGAATGCAATGCGGATTAGTCGGGTTGAGCTTCGGGATGGGATTGTGGATACCGGTGGAAATCCTCAAGATGGGACAATTAATGGCGTGGCTTATGATCTTAATCCTAGTCCTGGATATGCCAATTTCGACCTCTCGATATCTGGGGATAGCATACATGAGAAGATGAATAAATGGCAGAAAACAGCTACAGCATTTGACTTGAGTAAAACGCCGATACAAGTTTTAGTCGATCATATTGACCATACAACATTAGCTGATATTACTCCTGAGACTTTTCCGAATGCTGTGAATTGTCAGGATGCTTTTCCAAACAAAAAAGAGCCTACTCCTGCTCCTACAGGTACTGATGAACCTTGGCAAAGTCCGAATTACGGTGCGGCGGGTTTTCCGGCTGCGTTTAAGACGGATAGCTTTTTTGCCTGTGTAGATTCCGAGGCAGGAGTGGCTCAGATTTATATTCGAGGAAATGCTTTAGCTAGAATTAGTCCGACTGATCCAGATAAGTATGTTCCTAACAACGATCGCATTTCCTTCTTTTTCCCGACGACAAGTATTCAAACCAAAATCAGGGGAAGAGTAAACTAACCATTATAACAATGATAGAGGTATTTTAGGGGAAGTGGATATGAATCGGAAAGTTGGACAACATCAAAAGCAATGGGGTAGAACTTGGCTCTATCGGCTCCAGGCTGGACAAAATGATTGTAAAGGTGAACAGGGGTTCACGCTACTGGAGTTAATTGTTGTTGTGGCCATGATTGCCATTTTAAGTGCGATCGCCACTCCCAGTTGGTTGGGTTTTGTGCGCCAACAACGGGTCGCTGCGGTCAACGATGGTGTATCTTTGGCGCTACGGGAGGCACAACAAAAGGCCAGGAGTACAAAACTGGCCCAGAGCGTGAGTGTGCGAGTGACTGATGAAGGGATTCCCCAAGTAGCGGTTCATAAAAAGGATCGTAGGGCGGATGATTTAACGGATCAAGAGTGGGAAAATTTGGGGTCAGATCAGGGAGTTTCTGGAGACCAGATCTTGTTATTTACGAATCTGTTAGTTAATGAGCCAAGTAGTGCAGACGACAATGATGGTTCTAAGAATAAACTAGATGAAAACATTACCCAAGATACTTACCCTCAACCCAAGGGCGATCAAGGGCCGGTAACGATTGTGTTTGATCAAGATGGAAATTTAGATCCTTTAACCGATCCTGACACCAATTTAATTATTGGTGCGGCTGTACCTCTTGGGAATGACCCGACGAAACCGGTGGCGAATACGCAGCGTTGTGTGATTGTGAGGACGTTGTTGGGGTCGATGGAGTTGGAGTCTGAGGATAATTGTAATCCTTGGTAGGGTTGGGTTTGGGTGCGTTACGCTGGCGCTAACACACCCTACGGGGTTTTGGGGGTTGGGTTTGGGGTGCGTTACGCTGGCGCTAACACACCCTACGGTACGGGGTTTTGGATTAATCAAAGCCAACTAAGCTTTCTGCCATTTCTAAGCCCTTACGGACAGCTTTGGCGGACTCATGGAGGGCGGTGATTTCGGCTTCTTCTAGGGGCAATTCTAAGATACGCTGGATTCCTTGGTATCCTAATTGACAGGGAACGCCCATATAAATATCATTTAAGCCATATTGCCCTTGGAGATATCCGGCAACGGGCATAAAGCGGGATTGATTGTGTAGCATGGCTTCGACCATCAGACAGACGGAGGAGGCAGGAGCATAATAAGCGCCACCGGTTTTCATTAGTTGTACGATTTCTGCTCCTCCTTTGCGGGTACGATCTACGAGGCGATCGATGGTTTCTGTGTCCATGAGTTCGGTAATGGGAATGCCGCGAACGGTGGAAAAGCGGGGTAAGGGAACCATCAAATCTCCATGGCCTCCGAGTACGAGGGTCTGAATATCGGCGATGGAGCATCCTAACTCAAAGGCGATAAAGGTCTGGAATCTAGCAGAATCGAGGACTCCTGCCATTCCCATCACCCGACTGGGATCGAGTCCACTGGCTTTCCAAGCCAAGTAGGTCATCACATCTAGGGGATTGGTGACTAGGATAAAGATGGCTTGGGGACAGTGGGCGATCGCCGATTTCACAGCAGATTTGACTATTTTGGCATTAACTTGTACTAAATCTTCGCGAGTCATGCCGGGGGTGCGCGGTCTCCCGGCAGTAATCACCACGATATCGCAATCGACCAAATCAGCATAATCATTGCTGCCGATCAATTGGCGATCGTGGCGTTCTACTCCCCGTGCTTCCATCAGATCTAAGGCGATCGCCTGGGGCATTCCTTCGATCACATCTAATAGAACCACGTCAGCTAAGTCTTTCTCTGCTATTCGTTGCGCCAGAGTGCTGCCAACTTTTCCGGCCCCAATAATACCGACACGGGGAGCGATCGATTGATGTAGCTCTAACATGGGCAATTCTCTTTTTTTGCTAGTTGAACAACTCAAGTTGATCCAAACGCAGCCAAATGTTGGGGGTGGGAACCTGGCCAAATTTGACTAAAGCGTAGTCACCTTTGATGTCCATGATTTCGCCTTGGGTTTCAAAAATGTAGGGAGGAAACCGGGTATCGCTTGCACAAGCTTCTAGGGAATTGTCCAACTGTTCTTGGATAGCCCGTACCATTGAACCTTTTTTAATTGCTGCTGCCATAATTCAGGAATTCCGTTTCAAAACTTCCCTCATGATACCAAGGAGCGATCTGGATTTATGGGTTAATTTTACCGGTTATTCCCTTGAAGCGATTTAATTTTAGATTTAAATCAGAAAGGACACCGACGACTGGCCGTGTTTCGTCTCGGTGTCCTTACTGGTTCGCTCCTCACACGATAGCCAATATAACCTACTCCCTTGGGTTTGTCATCCCTTGAAGAATTTTTTTTGATCGGATGAATAGGGACAGGCTCTCAAATGGATTACAATTCTGGGGGTGCAGTCAGGCTTAATCCTTGTTCTAGTAAGGATTTTAGGGTTTTTTGGCTCAGGGATACTAAGGCTAAACGACTCAAAGCTAGGGAGGGATTTTCCTTTAAAGTCGATCCCCAAATGCGGCAATTTTGGTCAAATCTCAGGATCTCTTGACTCAAGGTTCGGGTTAAGGAGAGGAAGCGGGAGGGAGTCGGATCGTCATTGAGGCTATCCCAAATGTATAAGAGGGAGCGGATTAGGGTATGTTCGCTGGGGTGAGAAAGGCAAAAGTGGCGATCGCCCCCTAACCAAGGAATCGGATCGGGTTCTAGGATCTCGAATGTAGACGACTCCAGACGAATTAATCCCTGATTTTGTCCTAGACGTAAGAGGGCACAACAGCGAGCGTGGGTAGCTTGCCAGGTGAACACTTCTGGGGAATGGCGATCGAGGGAGCAGGGATGATGAGGGAGTTTTAAGGGACTTGCCAGCAGAGTTTGCAGTTGCTCGGTTAAACTCAGATCGCGGTAATGAAATTGAATCCAACCGGGAGAGCGCAGGGATAGGGAAAACCCAGATAAGTTTTCTTGCAGCGAGAGCAGATCCAGCCATTGCTGTGCCCGATCTAGAGGGGGGCGATCGCTATAGGTGGATAATTTAAGGGCGATCGGCGATTGATAGCCCAAAGGCTGATTTTCGGGCAACAACTCCACCGGGATCTGATCGACACTCAAACTGCCTAATGCGATCGCCCGATGGATTGCTTCTTGCAAACTCTTTTTCATTCCCCAGACCTATTGATGATAACCAATGGTTTTCCTTAGCGATCCTTTAAGAGACTAATGGTTTTCAACCGCCCGAAATTGTGTATTCTTTTAAAAAGCTTTCCAGAGCATAATCCATCCCCATGACCCCCTAAACCCTGTCGATGTTAGAAGCCTGTATCCTAATCACCCTAATCCTGGGATTTTTCGGCATTATCCTGAAAAAGAACCTAGTCATGAAGATCATCTCCATGGACGTGATGAGTACCGGAGTGATCGCCTACTACATCTTAATCGCCTCACGAGAAGGGCTGTTTACCCCCATTCTCGATCCAACCCAAACCGTTGATTATGCCGATCCAGTTCCCCAAGCCGTGATTTTAACCGCCATTGTTATTGGCTTCTCCATTCAGGCACTGATGCTCGTGGGAGTGATGAAACTGGCGCGAGATAACCCCACATTAGAAACGAAGGCGATAGAAAAGAACTATACACCATGACCATTCTCACGATCGCCTGGCTTGCTCTTTTCTTTATCGTCGGACTAGGGATTTACCTCCTACCGAGGCTTGATTGGTTTTTAGCCTTTGGGGTAACCCTAGTCTCATTAGCCTATGTTACATTTTTATTTCGGCAACCCGAACCCATCAACCTAGAACTATTAGATAGTTTTGGCATTACCCTGATGGCCGATCGGCAAAGTGGGTTCTTTATTTTAACCAATGCCCTGGTTTGTGCGGCCGTGTTGCTCTACTGTTGGCGCAGTAATAAAAGTCCCTTCTTTTATACCCAGCTTACCCTTCTCCAAGGCAGTGTAAACTCAGTCTTTATCTGTGCCGACTTTATGAGTGTGTATGTGGCATTAGAAGTGATTAGCATTGCCTCATTTCTGCTGATTGCTTATCCAAGAAGCGATCGCGTCATCTGGGTAGGATTACGCTATCTCTTTGTCAGCAATGTAGCCATGCTCTTCTACTTAGTAGGAGCAATACTCGTCTATAAAGCTAACAACTCCTTTTCCTTTGCCGGCCTAACCAATGCTCCCACAGAGGCGATCGCCCTGATCTTCCTCGGACTGCTCGCCAAAGGCGGCATCTTCGTCTCCGGACTCTGGTTACCCCTCACCCACTCCGAATCCGAAACCCCCGTTTCCGCCCTCCTCTCCGGAGTCGTAGTCAAAACCGGAGTCTTTCCCCTAGTACGCTGCGCCCTCATGTTAGAAGACATTGACCCCATTGTGCGCTTCTTTGGCGTGGGCACTGCCCTGCTCGGTGTGGGCTATGCCGTCTTTGAAAAAGACATCAAACGCATGTTAGCCTTTCATACCATTTCCCAATTGGGCTTTGTCCTCGCAGCCCCTGAAGTGGGAGGCTTCTACGCCCTCACCCACGGACTGGTAAAATCAGCCCTCTTCCTGATTGGCGGAAACTTGCCAAGTCGAAATCTCAAAGAATTGCACCATAAACCCATTCCTAATTCCCTGTGGATTGCCCTAGCTCTAGCGAGCTTCTCCATCTCCGGTTTTCCCCTACTCTCCGGGTTTGGCGCAAAAGTCCTAACCATGAAAAACCTCGTGCCCTGGCAAGTGATTGGCATGAATATTGCGGCTTTGGGAACTGCCGTTTCCTTTGCCAAACTGATCTTTTTGCCCCATGAACCCGCAAAAGAGGGGGATAAAAAACAATCGATGGGCTTCTGGTTAGCCATAGTGGTGTTAATTGGGGGACTCGTAGGCGCAAACGTCGTTTACTATGAAGCCTATACCCTAGGGAATATTGTCAAACCTCTGGCCACCATCGCCCTCGGTTGGCTCGCCTACTTCCTGATCTTCCGCAACTCAACGGTCAAACTCCCTCGAATGCTAGAACAGTTTGACCATCTCATGGGGATGATGAGCTTAATGTTGCTGTTACTCTTCTGGATGGTGTGGGCATGATTGGATATCTCGATCTGATACTACGACTGACCATCTGGTTTTTGCTCACCTCCGATTTGAGCCTGCCCAACATCATTATTGGTATAGCGGTGGCGTTGATCTTACCGCGATCGGCCACTGCACCAGCCGTGTTAAAAGACTGGTTACATGCGCTCTGGGAGATTCTGGTGGCTATTCCTATCGCTTACAAAGAGGCGATCGAATTAATGGTGAGTCCCCATAATGAAGAAGAGACCACCCTAGAGCAAGTCAAACCCAACCGGACTCCGGGACTAATCTTTTTAGATATTTTCTTAATTACCTTTACCCCTAAAACCATTGTGGTTAAATATCACGCTAGGGGATGGTATGAAGTTCACTGGGTAAGACGGAGGAAAAGTAGATGACTATAATTTTGATTTTGATGATTTTTGCCCTATTAATCCCCTTATATGAAGCTTGCCAAGATGAGGATATTTGGCAGAAAATGTTAGCCTTTGCCAGTATCGCCACCAAAACGTCGATGATGATCTTAATTGTCTCTGTATTACGGGATGATTGGATGATTGGCGTAGTCGGCGTGCTGATTTTAAGTGTAGGGAATGCGGCCTTAATGTTATTAGCGCATGTGATTAAACGAGTGGGGGAAGCATGATTAGCACCTTGAGCTATATCTGTATGGGCGTGGGGATTGTATTCTGGTTTTGGGGCACTTGGCCTTTACTGGGCGATCGCTCCGTTCTCTTTAAACTCCATAGTCTCTCCGTCGCTGATACCCTCGGTTCCATGAGTATGATTGTCGGTTTGCTGCTGAAAATTCCCAGAGAATGGCCCTTACTGGTATTGGGCATAATTTCTCTAGCCATTTGGAATACGGTTTTGGGATATGTCTTAGCCTATTGTTCCAGTGGGGGGAATGATGACGAGTGATATCTCTTTACTCTTAATTGTCGCTCTATTGCCCTTAGCCGCAGGTTTGGTTGTCCTTCAGAAAAATCCCTATCATGCTCTGGTGATTCGGGGGATCTTGGGAGCAGTCGCAGCCCTAGTTTATGCCGTTTTGGGAGGGGCAGATGTGGCCTTAACCGAGGCTTTGGTGGGGACAATGTTGGCGATTACCTTATATGCAGTAGCCGTGCGATCGTCTTTGGTGATGCGTTTGGGTATCCTTTCTGAAGCTGGCGATCGCGAAAATCCCCAATTTGTAGCCTTAATGGAGGGGTTGCGCCAGACCTTAGATCAATACTATGTACGGCTAGATGTGGTTCCCTATGACGATGATGCCACTTTACATCAAGCCCTCAAGGATAAAGAAATTCACGCCACTTGTCTTCCTACTTCAGCCAATCAAGAAGCCAAGCCTTATCATACGACCATTCGCGTCGAGCGACTTTATGAGATCATGCAGACTGAGTTACTCAGTGGGGTAACCAGTGTATCCATGCCCAAGGATGTTTAGTGAGAGGGGAAAAACAGGGATGAAATGGCTCTATTTGATAGCTGGAATTGCCTTTTTAGTCAAAATGTTGGTGATGAAAAATCCCACACTAGAGAGTTTAGACGTTTCCATAGTGGAGTTAGTGGTTCAAGATAGTGGCGTACCCAATGCAGTTTCGGGCATTATTTTTAGAAATCGGCTCTATGACACCATATTTGAAGTAGTCGTATTTACGATCGCCATTATGGGCGCAAAATTCCTATTAGCCAATGAGCAACCTTCCACCCTGGTTCGCCAATTTACCGATCAACCCTCCATCGTTTTAGCCCGTTTAGGCGCAACGATCTCCGCTTTAGTCTGTATCGAATTAGCCATCCGAGGACATCTGAGTCCCGGAGGAGGCTTTGCGGCTGGAGTTGCTGGAGGAACAGCGATCGGTTTGATTGCTATTACCTCCCCTTCCGAATGGATGGAACAGGTTTATGAACGTTGGAAGGCATCCACCTGGGAAAAAATTTCCGTTCTAGTCTTTATTGTCTTAGCCGCCATCACTTTAGTCGGTATAGAGCTACCCCAGGGAGAGTTAGGGACACTGGTGAGCGGTGGCATTATTCCCTTCCTCAATCTCTTAGTCGCTCTAAAAGTCGCTTTAGGCTCATGGGCAGTTATTTTAGTGTTTATCCGCTATCGGGGTCTATTGTAGGATCAATAATCTTAGAGTCCCCAATCACTGAGAAGGCGATCGATACTTTCTTCGATCGCACTCGGAGATTGGTTTTGTTCCGATTCAACCGAAGCATAGAGATAGGAGAGTCCTAAGAGGGCGGGAATCAAAATTAAAATAAATGTGACACAAGCTAATAAATTACCAATATACTGGAAATTGGTAACCCCCCATTCTCCTAAATGTAACTTTGACCGTTTAGGGTGTCGGCGCTCCCGTCCCGCCAAAATCACCAAGTAAAACCAGCGATTCAAAACCGGAAAAGAGAGCCGTAAATCAACCGGATGCACCTCCCATTGGCGATCGCCCAATTGTTTCTTAATTTCCTCCAGTTGCTCCTCACTAAAAGTGACTGCAATATGGGTCGGTATTTTAGCTAAAAAACGACTTAAAACCGGATCGATAGAGGAGAATGGCTTCATAGCACTAGAGGTCAAACAACGATTACTCTATCTATAGGTATAAGATAGATCTAAAAAATCCATCGATGTCCCTGATTCTGTGACAATTATACAGGCTTTACAGCGCTTTGCGCTGGGATGGGGAGATGGGGAGATGGGGAGATGGGGAGATGAGGGGATGGGGAGATGAGGAAAAAATAACAGGTTGGGTAGGGCTTTGAGCTATTTTAGCTATTGTTCAAATAAGAAGTATACCTTTCTTGGCTTTAGACTAAAAAAGATCAATCATCATCAGATCATGGAAGACCAAAACCACGAACCCCAAAAAAAGCACGGAAGCCAACGTTATCGCCTTCAAAGACTGCGGCGTTTAAGTCAACTCCTCGATAATGCTCTAGGCATTCCTGGCTTAAACTACCGCATCGGACTCGATCCCATTATAGGTTTAATTCCTGGGGGTGGAGATGTAGTCAGTGCTATTTTATCCGCTTATATTGTTCTAGAAGCCACCCGGTTTGGATTACCCAAAGAAACCCTAGGGCGCATGGTGATTAATATCCTCATTGATACCTTGACAGGCATTGTCCCCATTTTAGGCGATATTTTTGACCTAACCTGGAAAGCCAACGCCATGAACATGCAATTACTAGAAGATCATTTACAAGCTCCTCAATCTAGTCAAGCAGCCGATCGCGGGTTTATCATCATCATGATTATAATTTTAGCCCTAATTGTCTTTGGCATTACTAGCTTTGGCTTATTTCTGCTCTGGGGACTGACCGCCCTCATGAATTCCTTATTTTAATCCTACTACTTGGCGATCGCAGAACCGTAAGAAGTACAAAAAATGTCTAATACTTATCTTCTGTTTTACAAACCCTATAACGTTCTCTGTCAATTCACTGACGATAATCCCCATACCCAGGGCAAATCCCCCAGAGAAACCTTAAAAAAGTATATCCCCATTCCTAGTATTTATCCGGTGGGCAGATTAGACCGAGATAGTGAAGGACTTCTACTATTAACCAATGATGGTCTTCTCCAGCATCGCCTCTCTGACCCCCGCTATCGTCATCCTCGCACCTACTGGGTGCAAGTAGAAGGGGTTCCTAGCCCCAACGATATAACTCCCTTGCGCCAAGGAATCAAACTTAAAGACGGCAAAACCCGACCAGCTCAAGTACACATCATCCCAGAACCCGACCTTCCAGAGCGTAACCCCCCCATTCGCTACCGTAAAACCGTTCCTACTACTTGGTTAGAAATCATACTTACCGAAGGGCGTAACCGTCAAGTCCGGCGGATGACAGCAGCAGTAGGATATCCCACATTACGATTAGTGCGAGTCTCATTAGCAGGCTTAGGTTTAGGAGACTTAAAACCGGGTGAGTGGCGAGATCTCACCCCGGAAGAACTCAGTCATATTCTTACTCTTTGAACATAGACGGATCGAATGAAAGCCAGTTTAGAGTATCAAAATGGAAACATTTTTTGGTAAAACTTGAAAAATATTTATAAAAATTAACAGCAAAATCCGGTTGAATACTCTTCACAAAATCCTCACATTTTCATGACACAATGATTAGCATGTATGCTTTTAACCCTCTTACGATCGAGTATCCCTAAACCAGAGGGCTTCATCCAGTGAAGTTATAGAGCATCGTCTAAAGCATCTCTCGACTCATCCCTGAGATCAAGAACAGGAGTTATGGTTATGAAACAGATCTTAATCGTTGATGATTCCCAAACCATGCGTAAAATGGTAAAAGCCTCTTTACGGGATTTACAAGATGTGAATTTTGATGAGGCGGTTAATGGCTACGAAGCCATTGAAAAAATGAAAGTCAGTCCGTTTGACTTAATGATTTTAGATCTCAATATGCCCGATATGCATGGCTTAGATGTTCTCAAATTTGTTTTGGACAATCATCAATATAAGTCTACCCCTATTGTCATCTTAACAACAAAAGGAGATGATGAAAGCCGCAAAGAAGCCTTAGAAGCAGGTGCAAAATGCTATCTCACTAAACCCTTCCAGCCTAAACCCTTGTCGGATCAAATTCAAGATTTATTACAATAAACCCTTCCCCTCTTACTGAGTCGTTTTATCCTCTGGAAGAAAAACACTCCTAAAAAGTAGAACCCAGTGTAAACAAGGATATTCAGCGATTGTGTCTAATTCCCTTGATGATGACAACCTATTTAGTGAATTTCTAGAGGACTACTTTGCTGAATGTGAAGAGCATTTGACATCCGTTCGCCAAGGATTATTGTCCTTAGAATCCTATATTTCTTCAGAAAAATCTACTTCTAAAAAAGCAGTAGACATGGAACTACTGCATCAATTATTTCGGAGTTTTCATACCCTTAAAGGGTTATCCGGTATGGTGGGAGTAGAACAAGCAGAAGAATTGGCTCATCATTTGGAAAACTATTTGCGACTGCTTCGAGATCGAGAAACCCATCTAGGTGAGTCTGGGTTTGATGCTTTAATGATCGGAACGAAAACTTTAGAAGAAGTGATTAACGCCTATCGTAAAAAGCAAGAAATCCCTGATATTACTGCCCTTCTGGATCGGCTGAATGACTTGGAAGAACCATCAGACTCTGGAGTGACGAAAAAGCCAGGAGTTATCTCACCTTCTGGAGGCAATATTATTGGTTCTACTTTAGAGATTCCGCCAGCCAAATCTCAAGAAGTCCAAAACTGGATCGGCAAAGGGTTTTCCGTGTGGCGCTTTGTTTTTTCCCCCGATGCTCATCTGGCGGCCCAAGGGATTAATGTAAATAGTATCCGTGGGCATTTAAATGACAAAGCACAAGTGATTCATTCTTCTCCCCGGATGATCGACGGACAAGATATTTGCTTTGATTTTTTGGTGGCTAGTCAAGACGATCCCCAAGCCTGGGTTGAAGAAACAGAAGGTTTAACTTGGGAGCTATATTTATCCCCCCCATCTCCCCCATCCTCCCCATCCTCTCCGGCTACCCCATATACTCCTCCATCAGTGGTGCGAGTAGAGTTATCGAAACTCGACGATCTGATCGCTAGAGTAGGAGATTTAGTCATTACCCGCGCTCGGTTGGAAGAGCTGATCAAATCGATCGCCACTGACTCTAAAACAGAGAGGGAAAATAGCAAATCTCTGATCGCGACAGCGATGGGGAGCATTATCGCACGATCGCTCCAACACCTGAACCTCACCCTAGAGCGACAACTGCGAGATTTACGGGAAGATGTCATGCGAGTGCGTCTTGTCCCCATCGGGGAAATCTTCGCCCGAATGCAATTTGTCGTCCGGGATTTGGCACGGGAAGGCGGTAAACTCACCACCTTAGAAATCATCGGCGCAGACACCGAAATCGACAAACTGGTAGTCGAGCGGATGATGGACCCCCTATTACATATGGTTCGCAACGCCATCAGCCATGGCATTGAACCCGAAGCCGAACGGATTGCCCAAGGCAAACCCCCCCAAGGTACAATCACCTTACAAGCCAGAACCTCTGGAGAAATGGTCACCGTGATCATCGAAGACGATGGGCGGGGAATAGATTGGCAACAGATCAAGGAACAGGGAAAAGCCAAAGGACTCTTCACCCTGGCTGAAGATGACCCCCTATACACCGACTCCACCCCCTCAAGTTACCGCAATCGCGTCCTGCTCGATTTATTATGCGCCCCCGGATTTTCCACCAAAGAGGAAGCCGACTTAACCAGTGGACGGGGAGTGGGGATGGCAGTGGTCAAGAATACCCTGCAAGAATTGGGGGGAGTCCTCGAAGTCAGTAGCGAACTGGGCAAAGGAACCCGATTTATGATTCAACTGCCCCTCACCCTGGCGATCGCCAACGCCCTCATTATCCAAGTGAGCGATCAAATCTTTGCCATTCCCCAAAACGCCATCCGAGAGGCGATCGAAGTTAGCACCAGCAAAATCGACCTTAACCATCAACTCCTCAATTACCGCAATCAAGCCATCCCCCTCCTCAATCTCCACTCAACGTTTCATTTAACCCCACCTTCAACCCCCTCAGAAACCCTCAAAGTCGTCATCGTCGGTCGGGGAGACCGAGGAGACCCCTTAAACGCCACGGGCAGCCCGATCGCCCTCAAGGTCGATCGCCTCCTCGGATTACGAGAAATCGTCATTCGTCCCCTTACCGACCCCCTAGTGCGGGTTCATGGCATTAGTGGAGCCACCGAACTCGGCGATGGTCGCATTGTCCTCATTCTGGATATCTTCGGATTAATTAGCGCTCTAGCTAAAGCCCTAGAAGACGACCGCAGTCACAGCCCCTGACGTTAAAACCATTAACCATGCAGTTAACCCGGTTGTTCTTTCAGCCATTTCTCCAGTTCCGAACCTATGATTAACCCATCCCCAACCCATGGCCAAACCACCCTACCCTTTATCCTGTTTGAACTAGCGGGAACCACCTATGGCATCCTCTCCCACCAAGTCCAACAGATCGAGATGATTGATAAAATCACTCCCGTTCCCAATGCTCTCCCCTTCGTTGAAGGAGTAGTCTTTTGTCGCTCCCAGGTGATTCCCGCCCTCAATTTGCGTACCCGCTTAGGCTTTGAGAAAAAAAACTACGATCTGCTCACACGGCTCATTGTGATCCAGATTCAAACGAACCAAACAGAAGAGAGCGATCGCCGTGTCGGTCTCATTGTAGACAGCGCCAGAGAATTTATCGCGATTCCCCAAACCTTAATCGGGCCCCCTCCAGAAGGTTTATCCAACACCCCTAGCCAATATTTATCCAGCATCATCACCTTAGAAAACCGAGTAATTCTCATATTAGATCTCGAAAAAATTATTGAAACTTAACCCTCAATTCTGATTCCCCTTACCCTTTTGATTATTAATGACTCACCGGAGGTAAACATGGCCAAGAGCAAACCCAACCCGAAAAAGACCCCTTCCTCTATCTCCCTAGAAGCCGCCACTCAAATCCAAAGACTGGCCCAGGACATTGCCCTAGGAATGCAGCACCATAACCAGCGATTTCTAGAAAGCACTACTGCGATCGCCCAAATGGTAAAATCCCTCGAAGAAAGTGCTGGGCAAACCAACGAGGTAGCCCAATCTACAGAAGAAGTGGTATCCGGGATTAATGAAATGGCTGCCTCCATTGAAGAAGTCACTGCCAGTAGTAGTGAAGTCGCCACGGGATTAAATCAAATTACAGCCTCGATCAAAGAAAGTAATCAATCCACCCAATCCGTAGCTGTCAATACCCAGGATATGGCCACATCTGCAACCCAGGTGAGCGCCTCCATGACCCAAGTGGTTAGCAATATCAAAGGATTAACCGCCGATACCGAAAATCTAGCCGCTTCCGTCAATCAAACCGCCGCCTCCATTGAAGAAATGGGAGGTTCCATTCAAGGGGTGGCTGAAAACTCTGACGACCTCACGGCTGCTGCCGAACAAACCACAGCCTCCATCAATGAGATGGCTGCTTCCATTGAGCAAGTGTCAGCCACCACAGAGAATGTTAGCGCCACCGTTGAAGAGGTTTCTGGAGCCATTCAAGAGATGGCTGCCTCCATTGAAGGAGTTGCCCAAAATAGCCAACGAATTACCCAAGCGGCGAATACAGCCCAGCGCAATTCTGAAGATTTGGAGCAGTCTATTCGTTCAGTGACGGACTTGAGCCAAAAAGCCGATGGTATTACCCGGCGAGTGCGTCAAGATGCCGAAGAAGGCGGAACAACGGTAGAAAAAGCGATTCAGGGGTTAACGCGGGTGCGACAGTCCATGGTCAACACGGCTAATGTGATTCGGGATATGGGCGATCGCACCACTGAAATTAGTTCTATTGTCGATACCATTAACTTAATTGCCGAGCGGACTAATCTCTTATCCCTGAATGCCTCTATTGAAGCCGCCAGAGCTGGAGAAGCGGGGCGAGGGTTCGCCGTCGTTGCTGAAGAAATCCGCAATTTAGCCGATCGCGCCGCTACCGCCACCTCAGATATTGCTGCCATTATCAAAGCTTTGCAATCTGTGGTTCAAGATGCCGTCAAAACCTCAGAAGAGGGCTTAAGGGTGACCGAAGATAGCAGCCGTTTAGCGGAAGAAGGAGTCACCGCCTTGGGTAAAATCCTCTCTGGAGTAGAAGAAACCACTCATTTAGTCAGTCAAATTGCTAACTCATCTCAAGAACAAAGCCATTTAGGGAAACAGGTGGTTGATTCCATCAATACGACCGCTTTGCAAGCCAAAGAAGTGGCGGTGGCCACCAGTGACCAGTCGAAAGCCGCGTCCGCGATCGTGCAATCGACTGAACATATGCGGCAAATTACCCAACAGGTCACTAAGGCGATGAATGAACAGGCTAAGGCAGCCAGGGATGTAATTAAAGCGGCTCAAAATACCAGCCATCTGGCCGGACAAGTGAGAAAAGCCACCTCAGAACAGGCCCGTGGAGCCTCCCAGGTGATGCAAGCCGTAGAAAGTATGCGGCGCGGGATGTCTAATACCTATAAAGTCTTGGCCGAGCAATCCCAAGGAGCCGATCAAATTCAGAAAGAAATGGAGAGGTTATCGCGTTTAATTAATAGCATTAGTGACTCCATGGGAGGACAATCCCAAAATGTCCAACAGATTACTAATGCCATTGACAGTATGCGATCGCAATCCGATCAGGTGGCCAAAGCCATGACCGAACAAGCCAGAGCCGTGCGGGATATGAGCCAGACCACAGAACGAATTGCCAAGCAAGTGAACTGGATTGCCAAAGCCAATCAAGAACACTCGAATGTTTCCAAACAATTAGCCCAAATTCTAGATACCATGGGAGACTCTGGCGATCGCACCTCAGATTCCCTGCAACAACTACAAACGATAACCGCCCAACAACTCGGTCGCTAGTCCTCTCCTCCCCCATTGACCTATGACTATCAGTATATTCACCACCGATACCGAATTAAAAATTCGTTCTTGGGATAACCAATTAACGGATATGACTGGGTTAACTGCCAGTGAAGCCCTGAACCGGCCTCTGGTAGAAATTATTCCCGACTTAGAAACCAGAGGACTAGATAAGCACTTCTTGAGGGTACTCAAACATGGAGTGATTGAAACCCTAGCCCCTGCCTTACACCATTATCTTATTCCTTGTGATTCCCCCATCCCTTCCCAGTATTTCGATCGGATGCAGCAGCGAGTCACCATTGTCCCCCTACGAGAAGGAGAGAAAATCGTGGGTACATTGGTAACCTTAGAAGATGTAACCGCTCGACTGATCGAAGAAAAACAAATGAGTGCCGAATCTTCCGAGCTGGTTAACCCCTTCTCTACCTTGCTGTCTCAGGAGCGGGGAACCTCCTCTTGGGAAGTGCTGGCCGAGCGAAGAAAGGCGATCGAGCAATGCCAAAGGTCTCCAGAAATTACCCGTCAGGTGGTGGATGTCTTGCGTCAGGAACACCGCAATCCCACCCTCTTAAATAGTGTATTATCGGTCTTGAGCAAGAGCCAGATCGATCCTTCCCCAGTGTTGTGGGAATGTCTAAAAGATCCCGATCCCGAACTGCGAATTTATGCGGCTCTGGCTCTTGGCAATCGCCATCATCCCGGTTCCGTGGCTCCCCTGATCGAGGCCTTAGATGATCCAGACAAAAATGTGGTTTATCAAGCCATTGAGTCCTTGGGTAAACTCAAAGCCAGTGCCGCCATAGATAAATTAGTCGAAATTGCCCAGTCGGAGGATTTTTTCCTTGCCTTTGGAGCCTTTGATGCTCTAATGCAAATGGACGATCCGGAGGTCACTCCCCGATTAATTCCCCTGCTGGTTCGTACCCTCAACTGGCGAGTCAGGCGGGAAGCAGTGGATAAAATAGCTCTCCAGGGTAGCAGCGATCTGACGAATTCCTTACTGAATCTACTCCGGCAACAACACCGGAATCCGAATGTTCTTAACAGCGTGCTTCAGGTCTTAATCCTGGGTGATGTTGACCCGATTCCCCCCTTGGTGGAATGCCTACAAGATCCCCATGATGCGGATTTGCGTACCTATGCGGCCGGTGCATTGGGCGATCGCGCCGATCCTAGAGCGATCGCCCCCTTGATGGTAGCCTTGAAAGACCCCCACCCCAATGTCCAATATCATGCCATTGAAGCCTTGGGACGGCTTAAAGCCAATGAAGCGGTAGACCCGTTGCTAGAGATCGCTACCCAAGAGGACTTTTTCCTGGCCTTTCCGGCTCTGTGCAGCCTGACTCAAATTGGAGAGCGAGCGATCGCCTATCGTTTGGTTCCCCTGCTCGATGACCCCCTACTGGCTCCCCAAGCGGCGGAAACCTTGGGCGTTCTCGGAGATGTGGATGTGGTGACCCCCCTAGTACAACACCTCTGCGAACCGGGAGCGAGTGTATCGAGTTTAGCGACGGCGATCGCCAGTATTGCCCATCGCTATGACCAAACCCATCAAATGACCACCATCAGTGATGAGATCCGACAAACCCTCAATGAAGAAGGGGCCCAGGCTCTGATGAAAGAGGCTCTACAGGCAGAGGCAGAAAGTTTGCCCGCCCTGCTCCTCTGTTTAGGGGCTGTCCCTCCCGCCTATCGCGCCCTTGTTGCGCCCGCCTTCACCTCCCTGCTCTCCAATGAACGGGTGCGCGATACCTGTATTCAAATCTTGGTGGGGTATGGTTCCCTAGGAAGTGAACTGCTTTTAGAGACATTGCCCCAACTGGATTTAGAAGGACAAAAAGCGGCGGTAGTGGCTCTGGGTCGCATTGGCGATCCCTTAGCGAGTGCTAAACTACAGCAAATGCTCGAAGAAACCGATGTAGAGCTGGTGAGGGCGGCTACGGCTGCCCTAGCCCAAATTGGCGATCGCGGGGCCACCGAATCCCTATTATCTCTATTGGGTCATGAGGATGGAGCCGTGCGCCTAGGGGCGATCGCCGCCCTCAACTCCTGTCGGCCTCCCCATCTAGCCGAGCAGATCCAAATCCGGCTCACCGATCCCAATCCTACGGTTCGCGAATGTGCCGTGAAAATTGCCGGTTATTTTGCCTTTCCTGAAGCCATTGATGTACTCATTGAGTGCCTTAAAGACCCAGAGGAAAAGGTCAGGCGCTCGGCGATCGAACATTTGCCCTATCTGGATCATCCCCAAGCCACCGAATACTTGATCCAAGCCTTAGCCGAGGAAACCCCCGCTTGTCGTGCTGCCGCAGCTCGCGCTTTAGGAGAGGTGGACATGGCGAGCCACTCCAATGGACATCAAGGTACAGATGCAAAAGACCCCCTAGTGGCCCTACAAAAGTCCCTGGTAGACCCAGAAGAATGGGTTCGGTATAGTGCCCTGCGATCGATCGGCAAGTTAGCCAGGGATGGAGACCGGTTAGATCTCGACACCCTTTTGATTGATTTAGCCCGAAACGATCCCTGTATTAGTGTCCGCGCAGCAGCCACAGAATGCTTGGGTCAGGTTGCCCCATCGAGTATTGGAGCATTAACTGAGTTAGCTCAATCTGAACATACGGATGTGGCGCGAGCGGCTTTGATTGCTTTAGGGCGTTTAGACACCAGCGAGGCAATTACCCCCTTACTGAATGCTCTTAATTCTCCCGATCCCGAACGTCGCTTAGATGCCTTACAAGCTTTTCGAGAGCGAGGCGGCCAAGAAGCTGGGGTGGCCCTGCAATGGATGGCCGCCGCCGATCCGGAAGAGCGGGTGACCTTAGCAGCGATTGAGACCTTGGGACGTTTGGGGGGCCAAGAGGCGATCGCCTCCTTACTCGAACTTACCCTCGATCCGGGCAATCGCCACTTCTGTATTCAAGTCCTCAGTCGTCAGGGGACGCTCAAGGAAGATTATATTGACGCGATCGCTGCTGGCCTTCATCATGCCCATAGTCAAGTCCGGTGTAGTGCCGTGGAAGTCCTCAAACGTCTTCAACATCCCTATGCCTCAGAATTTTTGATTGTGGCTTTGGGTGACTCCGATGAGTCAGTGCGTTTGGCAGCAGTCGAAGCCTTAAGCTATCTGGGTAATCAGACTTGTCAGCCTCAGCTCTTCGTGTTGGCTCGTACCGATCCCTCTGTGGCGGTTCGTCGGGCAGCTCAAAAAGCCATTCACCAGTAAAGGAGAACGCCCGATTGATAGCATCTTATGGATGGGAAAAATTTGGCTTTGTGATTGGAAACCATGATCTTTTCAACTCATGTTTTTGAAATGCCTGACAGTACCTTTGTGATTTTAAGAAATTTAATTCACGAACGTACCGGCATTTATTACGATCAGTGCAAACAAGACTTGTTAGCTGATAAATTATCCCCTAGACTCTTAGAACAAGGGCTTCATTCATTTCTCGATTACTATTACCTCTTGAAATATGACACAAGCGCCCGTCAAGAATGGCAAGAGTTGGTGAATACAATTACTGTACCGGAAACATTTTTTTGGCGCGAATTCGATCAAATTGAGGTGTTGCTCCAACGCCTTATCGATCGGTATTTAGAGCAACAGAAAAAGACGGGATTATCTTATAGTTATGGCTATCCCCTGAAAATCTGGAGTGCGGCCTGCTCTACAGGTGAAGAGCCATTAACAATTGCTATGGCGTTAGAGGAAGCAGGATGGTTCAATCGGCTACCCATTGAAATTTATGCTACGGATATCTCATCACGGGCGATCGCTAAAGCGAAGAAGGGATTATATCGCGAGCATTCGTTTCGAGCTTTATCTCCAACCTTGAAACAAAAATATTTTGTATCCGAAGAGCAACAATGGCGTATCGATCCCGATCTTCACAGTAGAATTCGCTGGAAAACTGCCAATTTATTAAATCCTGATGAATTGGTCTTATTTAGCAACATTCCTTTTATCTTTTGCCGCAATGTGTTCATTTATTTTTCTCCAGAATCCATTCAAAAAACCGTGATGATGTTTTTTGAAAAAATGCCTGAAAATGGATATTTATTCTTGGGATCTTCAGAGTCTATCCTGAAACTCAATACTCCATTTAAAATTTGTGAAATCAATAAATCATTCATTTATGTGAAAAATCAAAAACAAGAAAACGGTTAAAATTTAGCGATCGCCATGAAAATTATGCCAGAACAAACAACCCACTTAATTAAGGTCTTAGTAGTCGATGATTCAGCCTATGTTCGTAAGGTCATCAAAAAAATGCTATCGAGTAGCCCATTTATTGAAGTCGTTGGCATTGCCCATGATGGTGAAGATGCTTTAGAACAAGTTGCTAAACACGATCCCGATGTTGTCACCTTAGACTTAATTATGCCCGGCATCGATGGAATTGATTTTATTCGCCAACAAATGCTGCGTAAAGTGATTCCGATCGTGATTGTTAGTATTGCTGATGAAGGAGGGCAAAAGGTTTTAGATGCCTTGGATGCCGGAGCCGTGGACTTTATTCATAAACCCACCGCCTTAGCCACGGATAAAATCTATGAAATTCAAGATGATCTGATTCAGAAGGTCAAAAAAGCGGCTAAATTACCCTTGAATCCCTATCCCCCAGCCCTGAGTCATGCGACTCCAAAGTTACCCCATTCTAGGGAACTCATTCCTTCAACAATTCCCCGATTTGATATCGTTTTAATTGGCATTTCTACTGGTGGCCCCCAAGCCCTAACCTATCTCATTCCCCAGTTTTCTGAAGATTTTCCTGTGCCGATCGCCGTTGTTTTGCATATGCCCAAAGGCTATACCAAACTCTATGCTGAACGGTTGAATAATTATTCTTCTCTAGAGGTCATCGAAGCCCATAATGGGGATGCGGTTATACCTGGACGGGTTATGATTGCTACTGCTGGATATCATTTAGGCTTTGAGCGTAACCGGGAAGGCATAGTAGTGGCCAAACTGCAATCTAAGCCCTTTGATTTACCCCATCGTCCTTCCGTTGATGTCTTATTTCAGTCGGGTGCTGAAATTTATGGCGATCGCACTTTGGGGGTTGTGATGACGGGTATGGGATCGGATGGGAAACAAGGTGCGGCCGAAATCAAATCCCATGGGGGGATGATTATCACCGAATCTGAGTCAAGCTGTGTGGTATATGGAATGCCTCGTTCCGTAGTTGAAGCGGGTCTGAGCGATCGCAGTGTTGCTCTAAAATCTATTCCAGAGACCATCTATCAACTGCTCTTTAGTCGTCCATAAAATGATAAAATTATTACCAGTTATCCGGGGACTCTCTTAGCACCAATACAGATTAACAGGGGAATCATATGCTATTAACTGAACATCAAAAATATGCCTTAATGGAGTTTATGACTCTGGCTCTCTCAGACAAAAGTGCTTTTTTGCTGTCAGATTTGATGGATTTTCCAGTCAGTTTGGATGTTTCTGATGTTTGCCTGAATTCTTTAGTTCTTCTTTCTCAGGAGTGGTCGGAAACTTTTGAGCATCCAGTGGTCTGTGTGCATCAAAAATTTGAAAATTCTATGGCTGGAGATGCATTATTTGTTCTCGATTATGCCTCAGCGATTCAGTTGGCTGATTTAGGAAACCCTAATGGGAAATCCTTGAGTCCTAATTTGACGGTTTCTGGCTGTGAAGTATTAACAGAAATTGGCAATGTGATGCTCAATACTTATTTGGCGATGTTAAGTCATCTGCGAGGAGGACAACTTTGTTTTTCGATTCCTTCTTTTAATATTGAAGAAGTATCGAAATTACTGAATACCTTAATTGCCAGCCGCAATGAATTGAGGTATGCATTGGTTCTTAAAGCCAACTTTACGATTGCCCGTCAATCTGTTTTTAGTTATCTGATTTTAGTGACTGGGGTAACGTCTTTAGTCTGCCTAATTAAAGGTATTGAGGCATCCTATGAAATGCTCATGCCTAGATAGTGAATCATGGATCATTCACGGGTTTTAGTTAGGGCATTTATCATGATTGATCCTGTTTGTCAATAGACTAAAAGGAGAGTCCCCTGAATTTGGGGTAAGATATATCAATAAATATTAAGAAATTGTCAAATTGCTTATAAAATTAGGTTAGATAGACGCAAAAATACTTATTAAATTCAGGGAGTTCGCCAGAGGGCCAGGGGTAACACCCATCCTATGGGTTAGAACTCTGTCGATGGAGAGCGCCGGACTGTTTGGCCCTCCAGACGGGTTAAAATTGCTGAAAGCGTCCGATCCACGTTACCCTGACAGGTTGTGGGCAAAAAAGACGACCCAGACCCCATATTCTGGGGTAATGAGTAGGGGTATCTTAACTATTTATTTGCTGTTTCGAGTCTCTTATAGTGGCTCGGAAACTCCCCCCTAGTCGGAATCATATTCATGTCGGCAGCGAGCCGAAATACATACAAAGGGAATAAGGATCATAGAGGAACCTCCAATATGTACACCCAGGTTAAATCAAACATTCGTCGGGTAACCGTACCAGAAACAGAGCCAGCTAATGGCATGGATGGGGAAACCCTAAAGGCGATCGCCGAAGAACTGATCGCCCAAGAGACTCTAGACCGCTCACCTGAGCTTGAGTCCGTACCCCCAGCCATGGATAAAGCTGCCGCCAATGGGCGCAAAATTATCAAAATTGTGTACATCGTCATGGAGGCACAATACCAAAGTGCCCTCACCCAAGCGGCTCAAACCATTAACCGCAGCGCGGCTAAACATAAAAATCAAGTGGGCATCGAGTTAAGTGGGTACTTGATTGAAGAGCTACGCAACCCGGAAAACTATGCGGAGTTTGAGCGGGATATGGAAACGGCCAATATTTTTATTGGCTCCTTGATTTTCATTGAGGATCTGGCCGATCGCATTGTCGCCACAGTTGCCCCCCATCGCGATCGCCTGGATGCGGCGGTGATCTTCCCTTCTATGCCTCAAGTGATGCGCCTGAATAAGCTGGGTAGCTTTAGTATGGCTCAGTTGGGACAGTCGAAGAGTGCGATCGCCTCATTCATGAAAAAACGCAAAGAGTCGAGCGGTTCCTCCTTCCAAGACGGAATGCTCAAACTCCTGCGTACCCTGCCCAAAGTCCTGAAATACATGCCCATCGAAAAGGCTCAGGACGCTCGCAACTTCATGCTCTCGTTCCAATATTGGCTGGGTGGCTCTCCCGAAAATCTAACCAACTTCCTGCTGATGTTGGCTGATAAATATATCCTTGAAGGCGATCGGAAATTAAGCTACGAAGACCCCGTAGTTTATCCAGACATGGGCATCTGGCATCCCATGGCTCCGAAAATGTTTGAAGACCAACAGGAATATTGGCAGTGGTACAACAGCCGGGATGATATCGATGATGACCTCAAAGACCCCCTCGCTCCCTGTGTGGGTCTGGTGTTGCAGCGCTCTCACCTGGTTACCGGTGATGATGCCCATTATGTGGCCATTGTTCAGGAACTCGAATGTCGAGGAGCCAGGGTGATCGGTACATTTGCCGGGGGCTTGGACTTCTCTAAACCCGTGGATGCTTATTTCTGGAATCAACGCACCCAGAAACCCATCGTCGATACAGTCATTTCTTTAACTGGGTTTGCCCTGGTGGGTGGGCCCGCTCGTCAAGACCATCCCAAAGCGATAGAAAGCCTCAAACGCCTGAACCGGCCGTACATGGTGGCTCTTCCTTTGGTCTTCCAAACGACGGAGGAATGGGAAGCTTCAGAACTGGGACTGCACCCGGTACAGGTGGCGCTGCAAATTGCAATTCCGGAATTGGATGGAGCCATTGAGCCGATCATCCTTTCGGGAAGAGATGGAGCCACTGGAAAGGCGATCGCCCTCCAAGACCGGATCGAGTCCGTTGCTGCTCGCGCCCTCAAATGGGCTAACCTGCGCCGCAAACCCAAGCTAGAGAAGAAAGTCGCCATCACTGTCTTTAGTTTCCCCCCCGATAAAGGGAATGTGGGAACGGCAGCTTATTTAGATGTATTTGGCAGCATCTACGAGGTGGTTCGCGCCCTCCGAGACAATGGTTACGATATTGGCGAACTGCCTGAATCTCCCAAAGACCTGATGGAAGCGGTGATCCACGATGCCAGCGCTCAGTATGCTTCCCCAGAGTTAAACATTGCCTATCGTATGGGTGTACCGGAATACGAGAAACTGACCCCCTACTCCGAGCGCCTAGAGGAAAACTGGGGGCCGCCTCCGGGACACTTGAACAGCGACGGTCAAAACCTGCTGGTGTATGGGAAACATTTCGGCAACCTGTTTATTGGCGTACAGCCCACGTTTGGTTATGAAGGTGACCCCATGCGGCTGCTGTTCTCCCGGTCTGCGTCTCCCCACCATGGCTTTGCCGCTTACTACACCTACCTGGAGCAAATCTGGGGCGCGGATGCGGTGCTGCACTTCGGAACCCATGGCTCCCTGGAGTTTATGCCAGGGAAACAGATGGGAATGTCGGGCGAGTGTTACCCGGATAATCTGATTGGTTCGATTCCTAACCTCTACTACTACGCAGCCAATAATCCCTCGGAGGCGACGATCGCCAAACGCAGAGGTTATGCAGCCACCATTTCCTATCTGACTCCCCCAGCCGAAAATGCAGGCTTGTATAGAGGTTTAGCTGAACTGAGCGAGTTAATTGGCTCCTATCAACAGCTCAAGGAGACCCCCAGGGGCGAACAAATTGTACTGACAATTATCGAGAAATGCCGCCAGGTGAATCTGGAGCAGGATATTGCTCTACCTGATGAGGGGACGACGTTATCGGCTGACGAACGGGATAATCTTGTGGGTCAGGTGTACAACAAACTGATGGAGATTGAGTCGCGGTTGTTACCCTGTGGCTTGCATGTCGTCGGGAAACCACCGACAGCGACCGAGGCGATCGCCACCCTGGTCAATATCTCCAACATCGATCGCCCCGAAGACGGCATCGAAAGCCTGCCCCGGATTATTGCCCGCAGCATCGACCGCGACATCGACCAAATCTATGAAAGCAGCGATTTAGGCGTACTTGAAGACGTAGAACTCTATAACAACATTGTTCAAGCCACCCGCGCCGCCGTCACTGCCCTCGTGGAAGAACAAACCAACGCCGAAGGTCGAGTATCCCTCGTCTCCAAGTTGAACTTCTTCAACATGGGTAAAAAAGCACCTTGGGTGGCTAAACTCCATGAGTTGGGCTACACCAACGTCGATGAAGACAGCCTCAAGACCCTGATGGAATACCTAGAATTCTGTCTCGAACAGGTCTGTGCCGATAACGAACTGGGTGGTCTACTTGCTGCTCTTGAAGGTCAATATATCCTCCCCGGGCCCGGTGGTGACCCCATCCGCAACCCCGACGTATTGCCCACGGGTAAAAATATTCACGCCCTCGATCCCCAGTCCATTCCCACGGAAGCCGCCATTAAGTCCGCTAAACGGGTAGTAGACCAACTCCTAGAGCGCCATAAAGCCACCAACAACGGCCAACTTCCCGAAACCATTGCCACCGTTCTCTGGGGAACGGATAATATCAAGACTTTTGGTGAATCTTTAGCGCAAATTCTCTGGTTTGTGGGGGCGAAACCCGTTCCCGATGCTCTTGGACGGGTGAATAAGCTAGAGTTACTTTCCCTAGAAGAATTGGGACGGCCCCGGATTGATGTGGTGGTCAACTGCTCTGGAGTGTTCCGAGATCTGTTTGTCAATCAGATGGCACTGATGGATAAAGCAGTAAAAATGGCTGCCGAAGCAGATGAACCGGTAGAGATGAATTTTGTCCGCAAACATGCCATGCAGCAAGCGGAAGAGTTAGGCATTAACCTACGGCAAGCGGCGAGTCGGATTTATTCTAATGCCAGTGGTTCCTATTCCTCTAATGTGAATTTGGCGGTAGAAAACTCCTCTTGGGAAGAAGAGTCCGAACTTCAGGAAATGTATCTTAACCGGAAATCCTTCGCCTTTGATGCCGATAACCCTGGCATTATGAAGGAAAGCCGTCAGGTGTTCGAGTCTTCCCTCAAGAGTGCTGAGGTCACGTTCCAGAACTTAGACTCGTCTGAAATTAGTTTGACCGATGTTTCCCACTATTTCGACAGCGACCCCACCAAAGTGGTGAGTTCCCTGCGAAAAGATGGCAAACAACCGGCGGCCTACATTGCCGATACCACCACCGCTAAAGGTCAGGTGCGCTCCTTATCCGAAACCGTGCGCCTGGATGCGCGGACAAAACTGCTCAATCCCAAATGGTACGAGGGAATGCTCTCCCACGGCTATGAAGGGGTGCGGGAGTTGTCCAAGCGTCTGGTGAATACTTCGGGATGGAGTGCTACTGCGGGAGCCGTGGATAACTGGGTGTATGAGGAAACCAACGACACATTCATCAAGGATGAAGCTATGTGTCAACGGTTGCTCAACCTCAATCCCCATTCCTTCCGCAAAGTGGTTAGCACCCTCCTAGAGGTGAATGGTCGCGGATACTGGGAAACCAGCGAGGAAAACCTCGACCGTCTGCGCCAGTTGTATCAAGAGGCAGAAGACCGCATTGAAGGGATTGATGATTAGATTTTGATCCCCCCTATCCCCCCTTTTTAAGGGGGGAAATCAAGAAAGTCCCCCTTGAAAAGGGGAATTTTCCGCAAGCGGACATGAAAGGGGGATCGAGCCAATCATCGTAGGGTGGGCAGGAGGACAGTTGTAGAATTTGAATGATATCGCTTATGCTCCTGCCCACCTTACCCTCTAGTTCGGCGATCGCTGTTGCTATTGAACAATTTAATGATTAAGATGATTTGTCCCGATAGGCTTGCCTACCCTACAACTTATCCTCTATTTTTTAGCAAGGTCTGAATGATGCTTTGGGATATACGGAAATTCGTCTGTTGCAATAGAGCGATCGCCTCTGAAAGCTCGACTAAACCTTGATATGCAGCTTCATCCAAGATTCCCAGAGTGCCGATAATAGGAATTGAGCGATCACTGGCCATGCGTCTCCCCAAGCGTTCATCGATAATCAGTAGGTCTGCTGGTAAGGCTTGGGCTATGCTAATGGCGGCCTGTTCACCGCGATCGAGAGAATTAAGGGTTTCATCAAGTCTGGAAACGACTTCAATAGTAAGCCAGGAAGGAGGATTGGCACTCCATTGACGTACAACTTCTGGTGCGCAAGAATCCTGCATTTCATCCTGAACCACATCAGGAATGATAATTTGCTCAAATAAGCTAGGGAGGAGGTCAATCTGGCCAATCAGCAGTAAATAGTGGATCGGCGAAGTATCAGAAACGACGATCATAACGGAGCTGGCGAAGAGTTTCCCGATCCTGCTGCAAATCTGCCTCGTCATAATGCAAATCAGCCTTATGCTCCTTCAAAAAAGCATCAACATCCCAACGAGAAGGTAAACCTAAAATCCGACCGACTTCTGCACTGGTAATTTTTTCGGCCTGATAAGCTTGTACGACTAAAGCTTCCAAAATCTCACGAGCCAAATGGTTTGGGTTGAAATGGTCAATGAGTTCATCAGGAATATCAAGGGTAATTTGCACCATTTCAGATCCTTAGAATCTAGGGGTTATTGTATTCGCTCTTGTAGGGGTGGGTTTGAAACCCACCCCTACAAGAGATCATGGCATTAACAGATGAATGCTAAGGCGATTACATTAAGCCAAGCTGAGAAAGGATACCGTGGCCAGTCATGAATTCCGTAGCTAAACCGATAATAATGCCTAACATAGCGAGGCGGCCGTTCCAAGTTTCAGCGAAGGCGGTGAAACCGAATTTATTGTTTTGATTTTCCATCTTCAGAACTCCGGTTAGATTTCAAGTATCTGTAATTAAACTTAACACAATAAATTACAGTTCGCAACATTTGTTAACGTTAGCTGACAGAGGTGCTATATATCCAATCCCGGATTAGCTTGTTGACCTGAGTGGGTACTTCATCATGGGGACAATGGCCCGCTTCGAGGAAATGTTCTGTCAGATTGGGATAATGTTGATGGAATTTGGGACTTCTTTCCTTAGCATTCATCCAGGGGTCGGCTTCTCCCCAGAGAACTAAGAGGGGACAGGTGAGCTGTTCTAAGAGATGATCGACTTTTGCGCCGGGAGGAGTTTTGAAGACGGCGGCAAAAACATCGGGGGCCCCGACATCGCAGGAAGGGCGATAAATGTCTTCTACCAGTTGGTCAGTGACGGCGGTTTTATCCAGGTAGACCTTGAGGAGGGTTTTACGGATGGTGGCACGACGACGAGCATATTGAAAGAGCCAAAAGTTAATTCCTGGTTGCAGAAATAGCCAGCGCGTGATGTTGCCCAGAGTGACTTTGATGGGGTTGGGTGGGGTCTTGGGTTGAGTGTCGGAAAAGGGGCCAGCACTGTTAATGAGGACTAAACCGAGGGCGGACTGGGGACATTGAGCGGCGACACAGAGGGAGGCATAACCGCCGAGGGAATTTCCGGCTAAGACGGTGGGTTGACCGATGACTTGGGTGATAAAGTCATGGAGTTGGTCGCGCCAGAGGTCGCCACTGTAGGTTAATTTGGGTTTTTGCGATCGCCCAAATCCTAGCAAATCAATGGCCCATACCTGAAAGTCTTGTTGAAGTTCGGCGATATTTTTACGCCAGTGATCCGTAGATGCCCCAAATCCATGAACCAGGAGTAAGGGCGGTCGTTGGGGATGGGGTTGTCCGGCTTGGGTGTAGTAAATGGAGTAGCCGCGCCAATTCCAGTATTGGCCAGTCGGGTTAGGTTGGGTCTGAGATAAAACGCTGACTTCCATGGGTTGAGTGGGGAAATAATGAAGAAATATTAATTATTGTAACGTAGCGTTATCTTCATTCCCCACTCCTCCATTCTGGTTAAGAGAGCAAATTTCCCAGAATCAGGCTAATGGGGTTAGCGACAATGGAGCCAACTGTGCCACAAATAATGGCGGGGATGATGAGGGTTTCCCAGCGTTGAGCAACGGCCATGGCGACTCCTAGGGTGGCGCTGCCGATACTAGAGTTGGAGGCAATGAGGATGTCAGCCCATTCAATGTTAAGGAGTTTACCGGCAATCAGGATCACCGCTACGTGAGAGAGGAGGATAATAGCTGCGAATTTTAGCAGTAGGGGGTTGAGGGCTAGAAGTTCGGGGATGTTGGTGGTGGCTCCAAGGGTGGAGAAGAAGAGGAGGATCAGGAGTGCGCCAAATTCTTCAATTCCGGCTAGGCGATCGCTCGTCGTGGAAAAAACTTGAGTGAGAATTATGACAATGATGGTGGTGAAGAACAGTTCGCTGCCGGGTAAGCGGATGGCGCTAGCGATCGCGTAACCGAGGAGTGCCGAGATCGCGCTAACGGCGAGGGCGAGGGCTAAATCAAAGCGGGTGGGAGCGGTTTGTTTGAGGATGGTGGGAACGGGAGCGCTCCCAAAGCGAATGCCCCAGTCTTCTTGATGGGGACTAAAGAAACTGCGGATACCGGGAAGAATGGAGATCAGGAGCCAAAAGAGGATAAAGAGACTGGTGAGGAGGCGATCAATGGCGTTAATGGTTTCTAGGGCGATCGCTCCTTGAAAGTCGAGGGCAGAGGCAACATCGGCGGCATTAAGGGAATTACCGATATATTGAGCGACAAAAATAGCAGCCAGTTTTCCCTCTTCTGCTCCCAAGGGTAGGAGGATGAAGCCAAGAATTGCGCCTAAAACTGTGCCGCCGATGCCACAGGCTAAGAGGAGGGTGGTGGCTTTAGCATGGGTGGGCAGTTCCCGTAAGTCAATTTGGGAGAGAATCAGGGGAATGGCGAAGGTGATGCCGTAGGTGGCGATCGCTGGGTAGAGGGGGGCGCTACTGGGAATGAGTCCCAGATGGCTAAAGAGACTGGCGAGACAAAGAACCAGGAGGGCAGCTAGGGGGGGCGTTCCTCGGCGGGTTTGTTCTGTCCAATAGCTGAAGGCACAGAGGGTGAGCAGGATAGCTCCTAGAATCAGATTGGCGTTGGGAACAATGAAGGTATCAATCATCCAGTGGTTGGTTTAGAGAACGGCATCTAGGAGGCGATTGGCATTATAGCGGATGGGGTCGGTGCAGGGAAGTCCGGTGAGGGTTTGGATATGGGCGATCGCGCCATCGGCTTCTTCTGGAGTACATTCGTAGGTGTTGAGGGCGATCGCCTTCACTCGTATGGGTTCAGTAGCGCCCGCTACACTAGCCACCCGCTCATACAGCTCAATCACCTCCGGAAGTGGTGGAATAGCCACCTGGGGAGCATGACGGATATGGGTTTGTCCCCAACGATGCACCAAAATTAAAGCCGTCGGTTGAGACCCCCGAATCAAGGGTAAGGTAGCCGTAGAACCCGGATGAAGCAGCGACCCTTGGCCCTCAATATGGAGAATATCAGCCTCCGGGCCATAGGTTAACACCTGCTGTTCTATGGCTCCCGCAGCAAAATCTACCCGCACGGCATCTAGGGGGACTCCCCTACCAGAAATCATAATTCCCGCTTGTCCCGTGCCGATAAAATGGGACTTTAAGCCCCGCTTTTGGGAGGCTCGATGCAATTCTAAACTGGTGGACATCTTGCCAATAGACATATCTGTACCCACCGTTAGCACCCGGATATTGTTTAAATTTCGCGCTTGAGCTTTGCCAATGGTTAGATTGTTCGGTTCTTGGCGAATATCCCAAATGATTTGCCCCGGTTTCAGAAACGATTGAAATTGAGGCGCAAGGGGGGTATGGAGTCCATTCACCACAGAAAGTCCCGCTTCCACTGCTTGCTGAATTTCCTTAACCCAAGGTTCGGGTAGAGCGCCACCGGATGGAGCGATACCGATCGCTAATACGTCTGGTTCATAGGTCAAGGCTTCGCTTATGTTAGCGACAATGGGGATATTACGACTGATGCCGGTTAATGCTTCGAGCGATCGTCCCCCACTCTCTTCATCAATCAAAACCACCATATCCGCTTCACTGTAGCGAATCAAAGACAGTCCCGTTTTTCCCGTCCCTCCCTGAAGTCCCCCATGGAGCAAAATCGCCACCCGACGGTTACGAGTCAGTAAATGAGAGAAATCAACCGTCATGTCGCCTTACTCCTAAACCAGGTTGAGTATTGAGCATCAGCCGAGAGTTTTCTAGGGTAGCTCCCATAAAGGGGTCATCGATCAAATTCAGATGACTATCCAAGTCCAGATAATCGACCAAGGGGCCCAAATGAGCGGCGGCTGTATTGGCCAAACTGCTGTCAGAGTAACACCCTAACATCACTTGTAAACCACAAGCGCGAGCCGTGTGAATCATGGCCATGGCTTCACTGAGTCCCCCAGCTTTCATCAGTTTGATGTTAATTCCGTGAATGGAATTCGCCAAGAGGGGAATATCAGCGCGGGTGTAGCAGCTTTCATCTACGAAGATGGGTAATGGGGATTTGTCATACAGTTGAGCTAAATCTTTTTCTTCCCCAGGAGCTAGGGGTTGTTCGATATACTCAATCCCCCATTTTTTCAGGGTTTGAGCCATGGTGATGGCTTGATTTAAGTTCCATCCCCCATTCGCGTCCACATAGACCTTACAGCCTTCAGGAGCAACCTGTAAAAGGGCATTCAGCATGGCGCGATCGGCCTCAATCCCTTCCGGACTCCCCAGTTTCACCTTCAGGTAGTGAACCGGGGTAACCTCCAGCCAATGACGGAGCCGTTCTTGAGCCGCTTCTGGCGTACTAATGCCAATGGTAACGGAGGTTGGCGGGGTTTGCTGATGGTCTAATCCCCACAGTTGCCACAAGGGAAGATTAACCGATTTTCCCAACCAATCATAAAACGCCATATCTAGAGCCGCTTGCACCGCAGAAGGCAGTACAGTACCAGATTTAGCTAGAGTCAGTTGGATCTTCTGCCGCTCTAGGGGACTAAAGGGTTGGAGAACCGGTACAATTTGCTCCAAAGCTGCTACAATCTCTCCAGTTGTCTGGCTTTTGCCTCCCGTGGAAAAGGGTGTGGCTTCTCCCCATCCCGTGATTCCACGGTGTTCCACGCTCACCCAGAGATTAGTGTTATGGGTATTGCTCCCGCGACTAATTTTCAGGGCAAAGCGCTTATGGACAGTAAAAGGGGTAATCCGGATCTGCATCAGTGGGTACACTCAAGTTTTTTTGAGCGTAATCTGGAAATGGAGATTTCACCACTGTATACAGGGAGGACAGGGTTAAACAGTTTGGAAAAATTTTCCAAGTTGTGCTACTGTCTACGGTTGATTACTTCGTTTATCTTCCAAGGTTAAACTTTTCTAGAGCCATAGGCGATCGCATGAGTTATTCCAGTCAAACGGAAATTGTAATAGAAGCCGGAAGGACAGAGCGGGAATATTGGAAAGACCTGTGGCGCTACCGTGAGTTATTCTACTTCTTGGCATGGCGGGATATCCTGGTTCGGTACAAGCAAACGGCGATCGGAGTTTCTTGGGCATTAATTCGACCCTTCTTAACTATGGTTGTGTTTACCATCGTCTTTGGTAAATTAGCCGGACTCCCTTCAGATGGAGCGCCTTACCCCATACTCGTCTTTTCAGCCATGCTCCCCTGGCAATTCTTCGCCAGCGCCCTGTCTGAATGCAGTAACAGCCTTATTGGGAATGCTAATTTGATCTCCAAAATTTATTTTCCCCGCCTCATTGTTCCCACCAGTGCAGTGATTGTCAGCTTCGTGGATTTCTTGATTTCTGGAATGATTTTGCTAGGACTCATGGCATGGTACAACTTCATTCCTACCTGGAAAATTTTATTATTACCCTTCTTCATATTTATTGCCTTTGCTGCGGCGATGGGTACAGGTTTGTGGTTAGCCTCATTAAACGTTCAGTACAGAGATTTTCGTTATATAGTTCCCTTCCTTGTCCAATTCGGGTTATACATTTCTCCGGTTGGTTTTAGTAGTAACGTTGTACCCGATCAATGGCGTTTAATCTATTCATTAAATCCAATGGTGGGAGTCATTGATGGGTTTCGCTGGGCTATCTTAGGAAATGCTCAACTTTACCTGCCCGGTTTCGTATTGTCCGTAATTCTAGTAGGATATCTGTGTATAGGCGGTGTCTGGTATTTCCGCAAGATGGAACGTACTTTCGCTGATGTCATTTGATGAGGGAGGGATTTATAAGAGTGTCTGAACCAATCATCCGAGTTGAAAACTTAGGTAAAAAATACTTGATCCGCCATCAGCAACAAGAACCCTATACTGCTCTGAGAGATGTAATTACCAACGGCGTTAAATCTTTGGGAGGTACTCTAGTAAAAGGAGGAAGAAAAAAGCTGGAAAGCCCCTCACGAGAGGAGTTCTGGGCTTTGAAAGATGTGTCATTTGAGATCAATAGAGGCGATCGAGTTGGCATAATTGGTCGTAATGGTGCAGGAAAATCAACTTTACTAAAAATTTTAAGTCGGATCACAGAACCCACAACAGGTAAAATTAATATTAAAGGTAGAGTTGCTAGTTTATTAGAAGTCGGTACTGGATTTCATCCAGAACTTACAGGCAGAGAAAATATCTACCTCAATGGTGCAATCTTAGGAATGAGTAAGGTAGAAATCAAGAAAAAGTTTGATGAAATTGTAGCCTTTGCCGAGGTAGAGAAGTTTTTAGATACACCTATTAAAAGATATTCATCTGGGATGTACGTTAGATTAGCATTTGCAGTAGCTGCACATCTGGAAACAGAAATCTTGATAGTTGATGAAGTTCTAGCTGTTGGAGACGTAGCTTTTCAAGAAAAATGCTTAAGTAAAATGGATGATATTTCAAATAATTTAGGAAAAACAGTATTGTTTGTGAGTCATAATACTAAACTTTTAGAACAGTTATGTGATTGGTCGTTGGTACTAGAAAAAGGTAAAATAGCTTTAGAAGGTGAAATTGATCAAGCAATAACTTTTTATCTTAATGCTAGACAGCAGGATCTTTTTACCTGGAAAAGAGATTTAAATCAATCCAAGCATCTTAAGAGAATTAGTGATAACAAATTTCAAATGTTGATTGAAGAGGTTGAAATAATAACTAAAGAGAGAGAACATCAGTTTCCTATTGTTTTAATGAGAGAGACTTTTTCCATAAAAATAAAATTATATAATGTTAGTTGTTCCATTCCAATTTCTATAGCATTTTCGATAAAAAACATAAGAGGCGATACAATATTTACTTCTCATAACCATGATACAGCTAATCTGATATCTGTACCTATAGAAAAAAGGATCAATGCTATTTGTGAAATCAATCCTAATATTTTGTTGCCTGGAGACTATACTATAAACTTGGGAATAACTGATGCTTCTTGGAATACTATAGAATATGTAGAAGAGGTAATTGGTTTTCAAGTAAAAGCGAGTGGAGGATCTTTACAAGATAGAAGACCTGGACTAATCTCTTTACTGCTTGATTGGCATTTTTGTTAATCATAATAGTTTTCATAAAATTGATGAGTTAAGATTACTTTGATGAGGATTTGGAAATGTTAGATTACTTAATTATAGGTGGTGGAATTACAGGCGTAACAATAGCACGCTTATTACAACTTCAGGGTGAGAAAAGTTTTTTAGTCTTAGAAGCTGAAAGTGAACCAGGAGGGTTATGCAGAACTCATAAAGTCAAAAACCATTATCTTGATATTGGTGGTGGTCATTTTTTATGTACCAAATACCCTCAAGTATATGATTTCATTTTTTCGCATATCGGTAAAGACCAATTTAATTATTACCCAAGAGTATCTAAGGTGAGAATTCATAAAGAAATCTTAGATTATCCTATAGAATCAAACTTATGGCAACTCTCTATAGAAAAGCAAATTGATTATGTAATCTCAGTAATTTCTTCAGGAGAAGCTAGTGGCAACATTGAACCTCATAATTATGAAGAATGGATACATTGGAAACTAGGTGATATGATTGCGGAAAATTATATGCTTCCCTATAATCAAAAAATATGGGGAGTAATGCCTGAAGAGATGGATATTGATTGGCTCCATAAAATCCCTAGGATAAACACGAAAGAAATTCTTAAATCTTGCTTAATCAAAAACTCGAATAAAAGCTTTATGCCCAGTCATCAGGGGTTCTACTACCCTAAAAAAGGAGGTTTCCAAGAAATTTTTAATAGCATTTACAAGTTCATATCAGAAAAAGTTTTATTAACCCAACCTGTTAATAAACTCGATTTCCTTGATAATTATTGGGTTATAAATAACGAATATAAAGCAAAGGTGGTTATTAATACAGCTCCTTGGCCGTTGCTTTACCAAGCCTTAGATTGTCCAAGCGAACTAATTGATGCATTTGATCGGCTTCAATATAACTCGATAGTAGTTTCTTTGTGGGAGCAAGAGTATAATCATGATTGGCATTGGTGTTATGACCCAAGTCTGGAAAAGGAATTTCACCGAGAATTTTATATTAATAATTTTGCCCCACATAGTCAAAATAATGGTATGTATACTGAAACTAATCTCAAAAGATGGCCAGGTATAGGGAAGTCCTGGAATAATGGAAAACAACCTATTTATGAATATAACAATGAACTAGCTTACCCTATTCCTGTTCTCGGACATTCTAAAGCTATTCAGAAAATACTTTCTGTATATAAAAGTCAAAATATGTTTGGAGTAGGTCGATGGGGTCAATGGCAATACTTTAATTCTGATGTTTGTATTTGGGAAGCGATGAAGTTTGTTGATTTTCTCACTGGCTCTTCTTTCAGTGTTTAGTTTAATAAAAAAATACAACTATATGATATGGAGTTATAATGTCTTTCTTTTTATCCAAATGGAATAAGTTGCAATCTTTTAAGGATTATTGTAAAGACTTTCTATATTGGCAAAAACTTAGTCTAAAAATCGCATTCAAGAATAATGAATGGATGGTATTATGTCCTTATGGTATAGGAGATACCTATTTTGTCTGTTCACTAGCCGATGAATTTTTGAAACGTAATGGTGGAGATCGCTTTTCTGTGGTAGTCAAGTCTTGTCATCAAGATATCCCGAAATTGTTTGAAAAGCATATATCAAGAGTTATTACCTTGGATTATCACAATACCCGTGCAATCAAGAGATTTAATAAATTTCAACCAGGGTCTATGATTATAGGTCATCCAGAGTTTTATATGAATGGTCAATTGCTTAAACAAATGGGTTATAAAGGAATTACGCTTCTAGACTTATATAAAATAATTTTTGGATTGACCCTCGATACTCCAGTTTTAAGTCCACAAGTAGATGAGTGTAGCTTTGAAAAAGCAGAACAAAAAATAAAATTAATGAATTTACCAATAGGGAAAACTGTAATATTAGCTCCTCAATCAAATGCATTAAATCCAGTAGACTTTAATTTCTGGGTTAAGTTAGCTAAAATATTAGAGATTCGTGGGTGGAAAGTATGCACGAATACTGTAAAAGCTGAAAATTGTATTCCTGGAACAGTGCCTTTAACTTTTTCTTTACTCGAAGCAATTCCTCTAGTGGAGCTAGCTGGTTGGATAATAGCATCTCGTAGTGGTTTATGTGATTTAATTGGCTCCGCAAATGTTAAAATGACTGTGTTGTATAAAGATCAAATAAACTCTTATAATTCTTGTTCTATGCTCGATATGTATAGCTTAAAAAAAATAGGTTTTGATAATCCGAAAATATATGAATATCAATACTCATTTAACATTTATGATGATAAAAAAAATGATAATTTTATAGAGAAAATCATAAAAGAGCAAGGTAGTTAAATAAACACTAATGTTATAATATTCAGTCAAAGTTGAAAGTAATACTCATCATAATCAATTTGCTACTAAGGTTATAGAATCACTAGAATAACTATGAGAACAATAGAAAACCTACCAACTCCTCCAAGTAATAAGTCTGGATGGCCTTGGAATAAACCTAATCCCATTTTACTAAAAACAATGGCTAATGGATCAGATTGGCCAAAAATAAGCATTGTGACTCCTAGCTATAATCAAGGAGAATTTATAGAAGAAACTATACGTTCAGTTTTACTCCAAGGCTATCCCAACCTAGAGTATATTATTATTGATGGTGGTAGCACAGATAATACAGTTGATATACTTAAAAAGTATGAAGACTATATAAGTTACTGGGTTAGTGAACCTGACGGAGGTCAATCTCATGCTCTTAATAAAGGCTTTCAAAAAGCTACAGGAGATTTAATTGGTTGGCAAAATTCTGATGATTACTATGCTCCAGGGGTATTTCAATATATTGCTGAAGTTTCTCAAATATGTGATGCTGATGTTTTTTATGGTACGGTTGATGTTATAAATAATGATCGGAATGTTATGCTAACTTTGGGTGTTCAAGATTTTGAGTTAGAAAAAATGCTACCTTTGTTCAATCTTGGAAATCAATCAATGTTTTTTAGATCTAAGATATTTGAAGATGGATTGTATATTAGTGAAAAATTCGATCATTTTATGGATTTCGATTTTTTTTGGAGATTGATTATCAACGAGTATATTTTTTGCTTTGTTGCACAAAGTCATGGCTATTTAAGAATACATGACAAAACCAAGGGTACTAATCAAATAGATAAAGCAAGTAAAGAATTGTTTGAGACTTATAAAACACCTTACCTAGATGATGAAAAGAACGTAATTCCTATAGAGTTTAAGAAAAAATTGTTGAAAGCGATGAAAAGCGTCTGCCTAGACAATTTCGCCAAATCCAGAGATTCTATTTTCCGTAATCAAGTTCGACAAATTATTACTATTTCTGGGTGGAAGTTCATAGATATAGATCTTTATCTTAAATATTTGGTATCTTACCTCGGTTTAGGTGCGACATTACAAAAGACAAAAAGAATCCTTAAAATTCCTCCTTCTGTGTATAATATTTGAGATATATTATGAGTTTAATTAGAAGAAGTATTAATTTGCTAGAACATACTCTAACTTCATCCCATATAGCTTGGTGGAAACTTAAGAACAAAATCTACAAATATGAAGTTGATCCTTATTCCCCTAGATATTGGTGGACAAGACAAGAAGTAGTTTTTCAACTTTGTGAATCGACTTTATTAAATCCTGAAAATTGGCACAATCTCATTTATCAGCCACATTTTCAGTTTTATGATGAGCGATTAGTTGAATATTCTTGGGCAATCAAACAGATTACTCCACTGGGTAAGAGCGATCGCTTTCTGGATGTGGGGTGTGTGATGAATACCCCATATACTTTGAGAAAATTGATAAATCAGTTCATGGACATTCATTTATTGAATTTAGTGAGCGAACCATTAGCGATGCAGGGACGAATTTCTTTTCACTCTCAAGATGTCCGGTCATGTGACTTACCTCATGGCTCATTTGACTGCATTACTTGTATTTCTACTCTAGAGCATGTGGGAGGAGACAATCAATACAACGACTTTTCAGAAAATGGATCGGCAGAACTCACTTTAGATAGCGGTTTAGAGAATCAGCAAGGGTTGTGGAAACCGGCTTTTACCGCTTTACTCAAACTTATAAAACCTGGTGGACTACTGTTAGTTACGATGCCTTGTGGATTTGAACAACAAGGGGTATGGCAAAAGGGAGAATATCGCTTGGGAATAGAGGAGTTAGAAGAATTTCAGACCCTTGCTGCTCAGTTTGATCGCGAGGTTAAGATCACTTTGATGAAGAAAAGTGTTATGGGATGGAAAGAAACCAGTGTGGAAGAAATAAATACCGATCGCGATCCCCAAGAGCGACTTCGTTCTTTCGGTGCAGATGTGGTAGTTTTAGTGCAAACTATTATTCCATAGATATGAAAAAGTTGCAGATATGAAGGTACTTTATATTACTCCTACTTATTTTAGCGATCGCTCTCTCATTGGTGGAGCAGAGCGATATGCTAGTGCCCTAGCTTCCCTGATGGCCGAGCAAGTCGATACAACCTTGGTCAGTTTCGGCCCGGAGCGCCAAAGTTATCAAGAAGATAACCTGAACATTGAAATATTTCCGGTCAAAGCGCCCATCCACGGAAATATTATGAATGCCATTAACATTCGCTATATCACTTGGTTACTCAGTCCAACTATTATCCATGTTCATAACATTTATACTCTAGCTTCTGACATAAGTTCTTTGATCGGGTATCTTTTTGGTAAAAGAGTTTTTGTCACTGAACATGCTGGAGGAGGTTCTCTGATTATTAATCATAAGCTACCGGTGTTCCACTGCTATACCAACCTTGTCGCGCAATCTGAGTATGCTCTTGGGTTTATTCCTGACCAACTCAGTCAAAAAGCAGTTGTAATTAAAGGTGGGGTTGATACTAACTTGTTTTATCCCACCTCTACAGTTGAGAAAGAAAAAAAGATTTTATTTGTTGGCAGAATTCTTCCCCATAAAGGAATTAACTATTTAATTGATGGGTTCAAACTCTTGGGATTTTCAGATTATAAACTGACTATTGTTGGTCGAGTAAAGGGGGATTCTAGTCAAAGCTTTTATAATGACCTTAAAGAACTAGCGGAAGGTATGCCAGTAGAATTTATTGAGGATGCAGACGACCAACGCTTACTTCATGAATATCAAAGTGCGATTGCAACTGTATTGCCCTCAGTGCATAAAACCTGGTATGGTGAATACGGTCGATTTCCAGAATTGATGGGATTAACACTATTGGAATCTCAAGCCTGTGGTACACCGGTTATATGCACTGATGCGGGAGCTATGCATGAATTTGTTAATAATGGTAAGACAGGATTAATCGTAGAGCAAAATTCTGGTCAGGCAATCGCTGATGCTATACAGGAGTTTATCCAATTATCCCCCCAGTGCTATCAAGAATATCAAGACAACTGTTTAGAATGGATTGAAAATAACTTTAGTTGGTCAATAGTTGTGAAAAAACACTTAGCACTTTACGAAGGTATTACCAATTCACTATGAAGCCATCCTTGAGAATATTAATGATACTTCATATGCCTTGGGATCGCAATTTGGGTGGATCTAGAGTCCAGTTGGAGTTGGCTGATGAGTTCCGTAAAATGGGGCATAGAGTTGAAAAATTTGATATCGATGATGCTTTTCCTAATGATAAATCCTCGCGATTGTCTCAATTCACTCGTCCTAGTTTCTCAAGTAAAGCTAAGGGATTTGTTCTAGCTAATAGTCATCGTTTTGATATTATCGATGCACATCAAGGAAATTTACCCTTTACTAAAGAAGAATTAAACTTTAATGGATTACTGGTTGCGCGATCAGTAGGATTGTATGCCTTTTGTAAAGAATATTCTAGACTAGAACAAGAGAAGTGGCCCCAGACAAAAAAAGGAAATTTGATTGCCAATACTCTGCGCTCTTGGCGACAAGTGAGAGAACATCCTCACTACCTTCGCAGCTTAGAAACTTGTGACTTAATCAATCTTCCCAATGAAGATGAAAAGATTTATATCCAAGAACATTGGGATCTCGGTGATAAATGTGCCGTCTTTCCCTTCGGATTATCAGAAAAACGACAACAGTTATTTAGTCAAGCTTTACAATCAACAAGCCTTCATCTAAATAATAAACAAGTCGTGTTTATTGGGTATTGGGGAAAACGAAAAGGATCTAGAGATTGGTCGGAAATATTACACCTTACAAAAACGCAAATACCAGATGTAAAATTTAAGTTTCTGGGAACAGGTTTAAGTGCTGAAGAAGTTTTTCAAGATCTGAATCTCCCCCCTTCTGATTGGATAGAAGTTATTCCTAAATATGATAGTGATGAACTGCCATCGCTTTTGTCTGGGGCTACAGTTGGTGCATTTCCTAGTTACATGGAAGGATTTGGATTTGCCGTGTTAGAAAAAATAGCTTGCGGTTTACCTACAGTCACTTATGATATTCCTGGGCCTCGCGAAATGCTTAAGCATGTAGAGTCTTCTCTCATGGTTCCAGTCGGTGATGTTAATGCTTTTGTGGAAAAGCTAGTTAGCATACTGACACTTGAGAGAGATAATTACGAGAAATTATCTCAACAATGCTTAAAAATCACCAAAATGTTTTCTTGGCCAAAAATTGCTGCCGATCAAATAAAACTTTATTCTGAATGCTATACTCATTTAAATTAGGAGGATACTATGGGCGCTTCAATACTTCAAAGAGTCAAAACTGCCTATGCGGTTAATCGATTAACTAGACGTTACTATAGATCTAACCAAATACCTTATACTTGTGATTACTATGTTAATGGCTATAAAGTTAATATCTCTGGGCCAGACGCTTTAGTAATGCTCATCGGTATAGTTCTTAATGATACTTACGGATTGAGGCGATTTCAGAATCTAGAGAATATTGTAGATATCGGAGCGAATATTGGCATTTTTTCGATCCATGCTGCTACCTTATTTCCACAAGCTAAAATTCTAGCCTATGAACCTTGCAGTGAAACATTTGACAACTTGAAGAAGAATGTTAATCCGTTCAATGTTCAAGCCTATCCTTATGCTGTTGGTCAATATACGGATAAAGTGAATTTAAGTGTTCAAGGAGATTTAACAGCATGTTATGTTGCTAAAAATGATAACAGTTCCCTCAGTTCATCTCAAGTATGTGATATGCTCTCTTTTCAGGAGATTGTTGACTACATGAATGGGAAGATACAATTACTAAAACTTGATTGTGAAGGCTCTGAATATGAAATCATTCAATCTCCTAGCTTTAACTCTGTTGAGTATGTTGTTGGAGAATTTCATACTTGCGAACAAGGCAATCCTGAGTATGGACTGGAGTTACTACAACAAAAGGGATTCACAGTAGAACAATGGTTGCCATTTCCAGATGGTAAAGCAGGCGAGTTTTGGGCAAAAAATGGTCAGAATTAATAAGGAGACTAATAACCATTCATGAATAGCTCTCAAGAAGTTACTATTAGCGTTGCTCTCGTGACTTGCAATCTTCCAAATTATTTGAACCGATGCTTGGAAAGTATTCGCTCTCAAAGCGTTCAGCCGTATGAAATCATTGTTTCAGATGATTCAACTCCAGGAATTGCTCCCCAAAATGAACAGATAGCTCTCAAGTGGAGCTGCCGGTATATTAAAGGGCCACGTCGAGGTTTACAAGCTAATTTAAATAATGTGGCTTTAGCCTGTCAAGGAACTCATGTCCGGATCGTTAATGACGATCATATCTTTCCAGAAGATCACTTTAAAGTTATTTATGATGCAGTTAAACAGGAACCAGAAAGTGTTTGGATTTTAGGTGAGTATTATGAATATCCCAATCCCCAATCTCATTTATATCTCCCAGGGGAAGTTCAACCGCGAGGGTTTCACAAAGCAATTACTAATTTTGATGATTGTTTTGCTATCAGTGGAGGTTCAGCTATTATACCTAGGAAAGTTTTTAATAAGCATCGTTTTTTAGAAGCCTTTGGATATGTTTGCGACTTAGAATTTGGCCCTAGATTAAATGCATTGGGATATCGTATCCAATACTGTCCAGATACTTATGTGATTCACTTAAGTCATGGTACAGTTGAGGAACGAATAGAAAAGCGTAAAGCTGTTTCCCTAAAAGGGTCTTTTCTTCTATCTTATTTAGCCTATACTTGTTACCGGCCTCGGATTGCAGGCCAAATAGAATGCTTAAGCTATTTTTTCTATTTAGCTATGCTAACATCACTACATATTAAAGATCGTAACTTTGGGTTATCAGATTTTTGGCAAACCTGGAAATTGGGGATTGAGTATGGTAGCTTATTTAAGCAAGGTGAGTACGAGAAGATAATTTAGATTGAAATTCCGTTATACTAGTTGTTGAATTTTTCAATCAGGTTAACGGGACTCAGACAAATGTTTCAGCTCAAATCACCTGGAATCTAGTCAGGGAAAGGAAATCAGTTCAAAGACTAAAAAATCTGAAACCCTTGTCTTATATGGTTTTGAGTCATATATCAGGTCTTATTTTTGTCTGACTCCCGCGACTCGATCTCTATCACCCGCAAGGATTGCTTCAGTAAAGTTATATCACCTAAAACCGAGGAATTATATAATATGTCGTTTTTTGAACTACTGGATAGCTGTCACCGATTTATAGCCCGCTCGAATCCTTTATTTTATCTAGTAATTAAAGTAAGGAATCAGTGTAATCTCATTCTTCGGTATCATTTAAGTGATGGAATAGATCCAGTTAAAAATGGAGAAAGTATTGTTGCTAACATCATAGCAAAAAACTCTTCAGCTTTTATTGATGTTGGAGCTAATATCGGAAATTGGTCTAGTGCTTTTTTGGAAGGATCATCAAATGATGTTCGCGGACTATTATTTGAGCCTTCAAATTATGCAATTGAAAAGCTTAATAGTCGTTTCTGTGAAAACAAAAATTTAAATATTGTTCAAGCCTGTGTAGCAGATGAACCTGGAAGTATGAAATTCTATGAGGAACCAGAAGCTGGTGAAACGTCCTCGTTAGTTAAAGGTGCTTCTAATTCAAATGCTATTGAAAAAACTATAGAAGTTACAACGATAGATATTGAATTAGAAAGATTAAATTGGGAATACGTGGATTTTTTGAAAATTGATGCTGAAGGCTATGACTTAAAGGTTATTCGAGGTGCTTATAAGTTCTTACATGCTCAGAAAATAGGAGTAGTACAATTTGAATATAACTTACCATGGAAACATGCTGAAAGTACATTATTTAGCGCGATTAGTCTATTAAATAGTTGTGGATACCAAGTCTTCTTATTGAAAGGAACAGGATTATACACAATGAGTTATGATATTTATGGTGAGTATTTTAGTTATTCTAATTTCATTGCTGTTGCTCCTCAATGTATGCCGATGTTAAATTCTCTTATTCAAGGAGTTATTTGATCTAATTAAATTTCAAAAAGAAATCATGAATATTATTCACGTAATATTGAAATGAAAAGCAGATAAATAAACTTCTATAATTTCATTCTAAGATATAAATGTCAAAGTGAAAAAAAATGAAAAAATCTTTATTAGTTAGTGTGGTTATTCCAACCTATAACTATGGACGGTTTATTACTGAAGCTATTGATAGTATTTTCTCATCTAGCTTGTCTAAAGATGAGTTGGAAATCATTGTAGTTGATGATGGTTCAACTGATAATACAGCATATAAAATTAGAGCTTACGAAGATGATGTTATCTATATTAAACAAGCTAATAGTGGCAAAGCGCAAGCAACGAAAGTAGGCATTGATCGGGCTAGAGGAAAATATTTATTTAATTTAGATGCTGATGATTTGTTTTTACCCAAAAAACTGGAAAAAGTAGTAGATTGCTTTGAATCTGATCCCGATCTGGTTCATGTATCCCATCCCGCTATTTACTGGGATGTCAATAATGATACAAAAAAAAATGAGCCGATTCCAGATTGGATCAAGAATACTAAACTGAGAGGAAAAGAGTTACTCAGATATTTCTATCGTCATCAAATTTTGTTTGGTGGAGGATCGACATTTTCAACTCGTACTGAAATAGCGAAACAAATGTTAATTCCTCAAGCTGTAGATATGTACATTGATGAGCATTTGGTTTTGTTTGCTCTCCAGGATAAATATTGCTATTTCATTGATGAACCTCTATCTATTTGGCGGATTCATGGAAATAATTTTTCTGTGGGTGAATCTCAATCAAAAAAAGCGATCGCCAAGCTCAAACGCAGTCAATCTAGTATGGTAGCAGTGTTACAGACATTAGAAGCAGAAGCATTTGATCCAGAAATTCTTGCTCTGTATACCTTGAAAACGAAAGTGTCTATCGCTTCTATTAAAGAGCAGCTTGGAGAAAAGACGGTTAATGATATTATAGATATTTGGAAATATTTATGGAAAAACTTTAGCCAAGATCCCGATCTGTTGAAACTGATTCAGACTTATAATGTTCTGAATCGGACTTTACCCACTCCGATGATTAATACAATGAGAAGTCTGAAATCTAGATGTTTACGTGATATATAATTAATGTATGATTATAGAGATTGCCACAATCGTCAAGTTCGATTTGCAATTGAGTAGAAGATTGTAGTTTAGAGGTTTTATGAAATTAGGATTTATCACAACTTTTGATGCCAATAATGAAGATGAATTTCGTCATGCGTTTTCCGGCATTTTTTGGCATATGTTGCAAGAGTTTGAGTCTCAAGGTGTAGAAATTGAATACTTTGGCCCTATTCAAGAGGATATCATTGACAAGAGTATCGCCAAAATCATTGGGTTAATCAATAAGGTTTTGAGACTGCAACCGCCACTGATGTACTATTACTATCCTTTAATTCTAAACAGAATGGCACGTAAAGTAGAGAAATTAGTTAAGCATAAAAAGTTAGATGCGATTTTAACCCAAAGTACAATGGTGATGTCCCATTTTGGGTTGGATTTTCCAGTTATATATTGGCGAGACGCAAATTTTGCCGATCTAAATGAGACCTATTCCGGGTATGCCAATATGAATCCGATTAGTATTGAGTGGGCAAACAATCATGAAATAAGAGCTATGAATACAGCAGTTCTCAACATTTTTTCCTCCGAATGTTCCTATCGGACATCAACCTCAATTTATGGAATCCCTGATTCTAAAGTTAAAGTCATCCCTTATGGTGCTAATCATGACTATATTTTTACCCAAGAGGACATTGAACAATTTATTGGTAAGCGTTCCCAAGAACAATTACGTTTGTTGTTTATTGGTGTTGATTGGGAACGTAAGGGTGGAGATATTGCAGTAGAGGTTTGTCGAATTTTAAATCAGCGAGGAATTGCCACTCATCTGGATATTGTTGGTAGTCGATTTGAAATCAACACTGGCGATCGCAGCTATGTCACGATGCATGGATTTGTTAGTAAAGGTACTCCAGAAGGACGGCAAATCATTCGTCATCTCTTACAGCAAGCTCACTTTTTAATTCATCCTGCTAAAGCTGAAGCCTACGGTTGTGTTTTAAGTGAAGCCTGTTCTTTTGGAGTACCTTGTATCTCTACAACAGTGGGAGGGATACCGACAATTATCAAACCAGAAAAAAATGGCTACTTACTCTCGACCAACGATCCAGCTTCTGATTATGCTGATATTTTAGCTAGAGTCTTTTCTAACTATGATGATTATATTAAACTAGCAAAGTCTTCTTTTGCGGAATATCAAGCAAGATTGAATTGGAAAGTTTCGGTAAGTAGAGCGATTAATCTAATTCAAAAAGCTATCTAAAAATCTTTGTATCATTTACTTATTTATGCTGCAATATACGTGGTTATACTGATAGTGTATTGATCGGACGGAACCCACACGAGAGAATCAGAGCAGAAATGGATCATTATAGCGATCGCCGCAATAGCCAAATTATTACACTACTTGGCCAGCAACAAGCCTTTGCTGATGGCGTGTTTGACTATACGGAAAAGCTAGAGCAAAGTTTAGCTCAGAAAGGGGTTGAGTGCGATCGCCTCTCCATGCAGTGGCGAGAATGGGGATGGTTAAAAGCACTCCAATGGCTGTGGGTAGAAAGTGGACAATGGCGCGATCGCTGGGTGATTGCCCAATTTACAGCATCCGCTTGGTCAAAGTTAGCGTTACCCGTGATGTTTGTTGTCGTGGTGGGATTGCTCAAAATCAGAGGAGTCAAAACCGCCATCATGTTCCATGAAGTTCAAGGGTATTCAGGAGAACGGCTAAAATACAAAATCCGGCGCTGGATACAACTGTGGACAATTCGCACAGCCATGAAATTAGCCGATCGCTCAGTTTTTAATGTCGATCTAGAGCAATTAACCTGGCTCCCCATTGCCTCATGTCAGGCAACATTTATCCCTGTGGGTTCCAATATGCCGGAACCGGACTTAATGGCAGTGAAGTCTAAGGGAGACTATTCTCAGAGCAAGACAAAGACCGTGGTAGTATTTGGGATGACCAGTGTAGACATTACAAGAGACGAAGTAGAGGCGCTCTCGGCTACGATTGGCCAAACTGCTAAAAACATTGATTTCTTACATCTGGTGACTTTAGGGCGAGGCTCAAAGGAAGCTGAACCCGAACTGAGAAAAGCACTAAAGGAGGCTAATGTGGAGATTTCAGTGCTAGGATTACTGGAGCCAGAGCAAGTTTCTCAAACTTTAGCTGCATCAGACGTACAACTCTATGTTAGAGGAGATATATCGACTCGCCGAGGAACAGCGATCGCCGGACTAGCTTGTGGACTGCCAATCGTTGCTTATGCAGGGACAGAAACAGGACATCCCATCCCAGAAGCAGGAGTTTTGCTCGTACCTGAAGGCGATAAAGAGGCTTTAGCCAGTGCTTTAATACAAGTTCTTAAAGATGAAAAACTGCGCTTAGAACTTCAGCAACGGAGTTTAGAGGTCTATAAAAAACACTTTGCTTGGGATGCTATTGCCAAACGTTTTATAGAAGAATTAAACCTATGACTCCATCCAAATACCGCGTCCTGCTTGTATCTTCACAACCCATCCAAAATCCAGCATCCCTGCGATTGATGGCCGTACATCCCCAGTTAGAAATTCTAGTCGCCTACTGTAGTTTACCAGAAGACAAATTACACGCGAGTTCTCTGGCTCAAAATCCTGAATACCTGACCAAAGATGTTTTTGATCTTCCCTTGTTAGAAGGCTATCCCTGGGTGTACGTGCCGAACAAGTCTCCTCGACCTAATTTAAATAATCCTTTTGGTCTCATTAACCCAGGATTAACTCAATTGGTGAGGGAATTTGACTGTTGTGTGGTTTACGGTCATAATTACGTGAGCTTTTGGATGGCAATCCTAGCGGCTAAAACCGCTCGCAAGCCACTGCTGTTAACCACTGATGCCACTTATCTGGAAACTCCAGAAGGGGGAAATTGGAAACACCCGTTTAAAAAAAGAGTTCTTCCTTACTTATACAATAAAATAGCTGATCAGGTATTAGTCCCCTCTACGGCATCAAAACGGTTTCTTCATTCCCTAGGTGTTCCAGAAGAACAGATTACGATCACACCGTATGTGGTCGATAATCATTATATTGCCGAAATCGCGCAAAAGAGCGATCGCCTGAAACTCCGAGAAACGTGGAAAATTCCCCCAGAAGCACTTGTTGCCGTCTTTTGTGCCAAATTTCTACCTCGCAAACGTCCCCAAGACGCTATTCAAGCCTTTGCTGCTGCCAATGTTCCCAACAGTTACTTAGTCATGGTCGGGGACGGGCCTCTAAGCGAATCCTTAAGAAACCAAGTTAAACAGTTAGGAATCGATGAAAAAGTCCGATTTATTGGCATGGTTAAATATTCCTACTTACCAGAAGTGTATGCAGCTAGTGACTTGCTAGTATTTCCCTCAGAACACGAACCCTATGGTTTACCCGTCAACGAAGCCATGATTTGTGGTATACCCGTTGTAGTCAGCGATCGTATCGGCGCTCGTTACGATCTGGTAGAATCTAACGTAACAGGCTTAGTTTACCCCTGTGGCAATGTAGATGCCTTAGCAGCTATTCTAAAAGATGCACTAAACAACCGAGACACTCTCAAGCAAATGGGGGAAGCTGCGCGAGAGCGAATGGAAACATGGTCTCCGCATAAGAATGTAGAAGGATTAGTGCAAGCCCTTGAAAAACTCTCAAATCTTCATTAAACTTATAGTATATAGGATGAAAATAACTTATGAATTTTTCCGAATCTGCACAGAGCAAATACCCTGAAGTTGAAGAACAATCACAAGGAAACATATCAAAAGCTTTAAATAAAATGGCTGAAGGAAAATTTGGCTACGAAGCATCTACTACCTGTGCTAGCCCTTCAGCAAACTACTTTTGGTATCGTAAGCGCCAAGAAGTAATAAAAATATGTACTCGCAATCTCTATGATTTATTGAAATCAACAGATACATCAGAAAATCCTAGCCTATTTGTGGATATTGGATGTGGAGACGGTACTGATCTATTTTTAATCCATAACTTGTTTGTAAAGCACTCATCTGCCTGGAAGTTTATCGGTTTAGAAGCCAATACAGATTTAGTGCAAATCTGCAAGATGAAGCAGGAATACTACAAAGCAAGTGGGGTTGACTTCATGTTTAGCAATGCTATTTCAAAACTTCCTTTTTCAGATGGCGAGGTAAATCTGGTCTATTGCTCCGAAGTGATTGAGCATATTTTGGAACCAGAAGCATTGTTTCAAGAAATAAAGCGAGTTTTAAAACCAGGGGGGTATCTGTTGCTCACGACCCCCAATCAACCTAATGTGTTTCAAAGGTCGTACTGGATTAACAGTCGTCGTCAAAAGATGCAGGAAACAATGCAAGCGATGAAAGTACAACCAGAAAAGCTCCATCAACCCGGAGGAGAAGAAATTTGTATATATGGACATATATCTCTGAAAAACAATCAGGAATGGGATGAAATCCTCAGCAAAATTGGTTTTCAGGTTGTGGATAATGGACGAGGGGCTTTAACTTATGGAGGAACATATTTTTATGATAATGAATTTATTTTAGGAATTCACTTCCTGTTGCAATCATTACTAGATTTACTTCCCCGAAAGCTCGGGCGTAATTTTTCTGACCAGTTAATTTGTTTATACAAAGTCAAAGACTCTTAAAAAGTTGATTATTGTGATAATTAATTAGCAATGAAAATCTTGATGTATTCTCCATCATTTTACCCTAAAATTGGAGGACTAGAAACTGTTGTATTGATTCTCGCTCGAGAATTTGTCGAGTGTGGGTACAGCCTCAAAGTTATATCATCTACACCTGCTAACGACGAAAAAAAATTCCCATTTGAAGTAATTAGACGACCATCACTCTATCAATTATTACAGTTAACTCATTGGTGCGATGTATTTTTTCAAGGAAATATTAGCCTTAAGGGAATTTGGCCCTTGTTACTCGTACACAAACCTTTAGTGGTTACTCACCAAAGTTGGTATCAGCGTTTGAATGGAACCTTAAGCTGGCAAGATCATTTGAAAAACCTGGTAACTCGCTTTTCCACCAACATTTGTGCTAGTCATGCCTTAGCAGAGCGAATAACAAGCCCTTCAACCGTTATTCCCAATCCTTATCGCCAAGATATATTTTATGAAATACCAGAGATTAAACGAGATAAAGAACTTGTTTTTTTAGGACGCTTAGTCTCCGACAAAGGAGCAGATTTACTTCTGGATGCAATAGCCAACCTTAAAGCCTTGGGACTCACTCCTAAATTAACCCTCATTGGTAGCGGCCCTGAAGAAGCAAACTTACGTCAACAAGTCAAACGATTAGATATTAACCATCAAGTCGAGTTTGCTGGGGTCAAATTCGATCAAGAACTCGCTCAAGCATTGAATGCCCATCAAATTCTTATTGTTCCCTCTCGTTGGGAGGAACCATTCGGGATTGTAGCACTAGAAGGTATTGCTTGCGGTTGTGTTGTTGTCGGGTCAGATGGAGGAGGATTAAAAGAGGCTATTGGTTCTTGCGGTTTGACTTTCCCCAATGGAAATGTACAAGCCTTAACCGAAATATTGATAGAACTCTTGACAGGTAAAACTCTACTCTCAAAATATCGGGAAAATGCTATATCCCATTTATCTCGTCATACTAGCACCGCCGTAGCACAAGGATACTTAGAAATACTAGAGAGGGTAGTAACGTGACACTCATTATTGCTCCAATTGCTGTTTTAGTTATTGTATATCTATCCTGTCTTGACTGGCGGCGTTCTGTCAAAACCGTATTGCTCTTAGTCGTAATTGAAGGAGCATTACGAAAATGGGTATTGCCCCAAGCCAGCGAACTTATTTACTTTCTCAAAGACATTGTATTATTTGGAGCTTACATTCAATACTACGCCTTATCCAAATCAAGTAATAAATTTCCGACCATTAAACAACCCTTTGTTCATATACTTCTTTTTCTGATATTTAGTTGGTGTCTGTTTCATACGTTTAATCCTAGTTTAGGGTCTCCTATAATAGGACTGTGGGGCTTGAGAAACTATTTTTATTATCTTCCATTGATATGGATGATGCCCAATTTGTTCCCATCTGAAGAAGAACTATACAATTTTCTGCGATCTCATCTGCTTCTAGTTATTCCAGTTGGACTTTTAGGAATTGCACAATTTTTTAGTCCAGCTTCCAGCCCAATCAATGTATACGCTCCTGGACAAGAAGCATCAACAGGTATTGCTACATTTGGGGTTTCTTCTACTGCCAGAATTACTGGAACATTTTCCTATATCAATAACTATGTGCCCTATTTATTAGTATGTTTTTCTTTATTAATTTCTTTACTCTCGCAAAAACTAGAAAAAAAACAGTACAAAATATTAATAATTGAGATGCTTCTGGTAGTTATAAATTCCTTCATGACCGGCTCTCGTACCATAATTTTTGGTTCAGTTTTATTTGTTATTGGTTATGTGTTTATAAAAGGAATCAATCAGTTTTCAAGTATCCTACGACTTCTGAAATGGATTGCACCTCCAGGTTTGATTTTCTTGGTAATTGTATCCATAATATTTTATGAAAGAATCAATCAAATATTGGACAGGATATTATTAACTAATGATGTAGTGCTTAGGTTATCCCTACTTTTTCAAGAACCCATTCATAATACAGGAATTAAACTATTAGATGGTTTTGGCCCAGGTTCCACTCACCAAGCCACTGGGATTTTACGATCTGTTCTGCGATTACCAACTGGTGAAGTGATTCCGGTAGGCTATGAGTCAGAAATGGGCAGAATTATTCTAGAAATCGGGCCCATAGGATTTATTTTTTGGTATGGATTGAGAATTGGAATTATGATCGCCTTGTTAGCCCTAGTATGGAAATTAAAACGCCCATTGCTGCGGGATTTAGCTCTATCAGCTTTCTTGATTCACTTAATTTGGCTACCTGGGCAATTAGTTTTTCACAACACCTTCTCAGTTTACTATTGGTTCCTTAGTAGTTTTATCTTTTTATTGCCTTATTTAGAACAGGTTGAAAACTGGCGAAAACAACACCATTTATTACATCAGTATGACCAATTTTCGTATTTCTCTGATTCATCCTACGGGGAATCCTAATTCTCGTCAATCGGCATTAGCATTAGAAGAGGCTGAATTTTTGTATGAAGTCATAACGACTATAGCCTATAACCCAGAATCCGAAAATTGGAAGTTATTAAATGGACTGCCTACAGGTATTAAAAACCGAATTACTGATGAATTGAAGAGACGCAGTTGGGTAATGCCAGGGGGAACTCCAATTCGGACTCATTTGTGGCAGGAAATTCTCCGAGTTGCTCTGGTTCGCAGTGGTTTACCGCGTCGTCTAGGGATTAACAATCAACGATTAACGGATTGGATTTACACCTCCATCGATCGCCACGTTGCCCAATCTCACCTTAATAGACTTGATGGAGTTTATGCTTATGAAGACGGAGCAGCTACCACATTTCAAGCCGCTAAATCACAAGGAATTCTCTGTTTATACGATCTGCCGATCCTCTTCTATCAGATGAGTCGCCAGATTCAATCAGAAGAAGCCGAACTCTTTCCCGATCTGGCTCCCTCCTTACAAGCAGCTAAAGAACCGGAATGGAAACTCAGACGTAAAGAACAAGAAATTGAACTAGCTGACCATATTTTTGTGGCTTCTTCTATTACCCGTAAATCCCTCCTCAATTTTGGTGTCAATCCAGAAAAAATTACTGTCATCCCCTATGGCGCTCCCCTAGATTATTTTCATCCCCAACCCAAAAAAGATACTTGTTTCCGCGCCCTCTATGTTGGTCGTGTCGAACCGCGAAAAGGAATTCACTATCTTTTACAAGCTTGGAAAAACTTAAATTTCTCCGATGCAGAACTATGCTTGATTGGTATCAATGAATTTCCCTCTGGCTGGCTGGATCAATATCAAGACCTGTTTCGATATATTCCCCCCGTTCCCCACTATTCTCTGAATCAATATTACAGTTCTGCTAGTGTTTTTGTCTTTCCCTCGTTAGTTGAGGGATTTGGCTTAGTCCTACTCGAAGCCATGGCCTGTGGTATACCTGTGATTACAACACCTAATACGGCAGGGCCTGATATAATTACTGATGGCGTGGAAGGATTTATCATTCCTATTCGGGATGTTGCAGCTATTCAAGAAAAACTTGATTGGTGTTACCATCATCCTCTTGAATTAGCTCAAATGGGAAAAGCAGCCAGGAAAAAAGCAGAACAACTCACTTGGTCTCAATATCGGCAACGATTAACATCTTCCATGTCTGATATCATGAGCCAAAAGTGCTTGAATTCAAGCAACAGTTAAGATGCTCACGAGTGTTTTAGAAAAATTAGTAATACTGAACTCATTTATATTTAAAAATCATATTGATGTCCAACTCTAAAACAATCAATTATTATCACTTGTGGTTTCCCAATATGTTTGGGTTTAAGGGCGGGATTCAGGTTTATTCTGCCTTTTTACTACAAGCGCTACAAAATTTGTATCGAGATCGCCACTATCAGGTATACCTTAAGCACGATACTCAATCTTCCCCCGATCTAGGTTATTGGCCTCAAACGGATTTCCATTTTACAGGTCAAATTCCTCTCTCCTGGCGCACACCGGCTTTTGCGGCTCAGATTTTACTATCAGGATTATGGCGTTCTCCAGAGTTAGTGATAACCAGTCATTTAAACTTTACACCGGTCGCCTACTGGCTGAAACGCTTCAGAGGTATTCCTTATTGGACGATCGCCCATGGAGTAGAAGCGTGGAACATTGAGAGTCCCATCCTTAAAACTGCACTACGTCATGCCGATCGCATTCTCGCCGTCAGTAAGTACACTCGCGATCGCCTCCTCAAAGAACAAGACTTGAATCCAGAACGGGTTTTACTCCTTCCCAATACCTTTGATAGCGATCGCTTTACCATTGCCCCCAAACCGCCTTACCTACTGCAACGCTATGGTTTTTCTCCAGAAACGAAAATCCTATTAACCGTTTGCCGCTTAGATAGCCAAGAACAATATAAAGGCTACGATCGCATTCTAGAAGCCCTGCCCACCATCCTCCCACAGGTTCCCAACCTTCATTATCTGATTGTCGGCAAAGGGGATGACCGTCCCCGCGTGGAAACCCTAATTCAACAACTGAATCTACAAAAGTACGTCACCCTAGCCGGTTTTATTCCCGATGAAGAATTGTGCGACCACTACAATCTCTGCGATCTCTTTGCCATGCCCAGTAAAGGAGAAGGATTTGGCATCGTCTATTTAGAAGCCTTAGCCTGCGGTAAACCCACATTAGGAGGGAACCAAGACGGGGCACTAGATGCCCTCTGTAACGGTAAACTAGGAGCATTAGTCAATCCCGATCGCGTCGAAGAAATTGCCCAAACTCTCATCCAGATTTTACAACGACAATATCCCAATCCACTGATGTATGAACCGGAAGCCTTACGACAACAAGTCATTGAAACCTTTGGATTTGAACAGTTTCAGCAAACCCTAGAAGCGCTAATGGAAACGTCTCCCCTAGGAGGTCATCCGTGAAAGTTCTCCATGTGATTCCTTCTTTATCCCCCAGTCGAGGGGGGCCCACCGAAGTCGCTCTCAACTTAGTTAAGTACCTCAGACAATCTGGAGTGGATGCCGAGATTGCCACGACTAATGACAATGGAGCAGAAAACGCCCAACTCCTTGATGTTCCCCTCAACCAAAGAGTTGACTATCGTGGGGTTCCGGTCTGGTTTTTGTCTCTAGCTTCTCCACCCAATCAAGGTGTTTCTTTAGGGCGCGATCGCGGATTTCTCTTCTCTCCTGCCCTCACTCGATGGCTGTGGCAAAATGTCCCTAACTATGACATTCTCGATAACCATTATCTTTTTTCCTACGCTTCTACCTGTGCTGGGGCGATCGCCCGTTGGCATAAAGTCCCTTACACCGTCCGTACCATGGGCCAACTCTCCCCCTGGGCCCTAGCCCAAAGTCGTCGCAAAAAACAACTCTATAGCCTTCTTATCGAACGCCGTACCCTCAATCAAGCCGCCGCCATCCACTGTACCTCCAACGGAGAAGCTCTAGATGTCCGCAATTATGGCATTACTGCCCCTACTGTAACCATTCCCCTAGGTGTAGATCTTCCAGAAATACAACCCGATGCTAAAGCTAAACTTCGGGCAAAATATGATATTCCTTTAGACGCGACAATTATCTTATTTCTCTCGCGCCTGCATTATAAAAAGCGCCCAGATCTGTTAATCGAAGCACTCCATCAAGTTCAATCTAAACGTCCTAATCTTTATCTCCTCCTTGCCGGTTCTGGAGATCCTGAATATATCGAACAATTAAAACAATTACTCCATCAGTTAGACTTACACCATTGCACCCGATTTACCGGCTTTGTCACAGGACAAGACAAAGATTTAGTCCTTCAAGGCTCAGATCTGTTTGTCCTTCCTTCCTTTTCTGAAAACTTCGGTATTGCCGTCGTCGAAGCCATGGCTGCGGGTTTACCCGTAATTATTACCCCAGAAGTACAAATTGCTCCAGAAATTGAGCAGGCAAACGCTGGGTTAATTGTAGAGGGTAATAGAGAATTTGTAGCCAGTGCAATTGCTCAGTTACTGGCATCAGATAGCAAACTACTCGGTCAGAATGCTCAAACTTTAGTTAAAAAATGCTATTCTTGGCCAGCCATTGCAGAACAGCTGGCTGGCGTTGATCATTCTCTAATTCAAAAATATACTTAATGACTAAGTTCAGCAAGGATATTAGACCAACCTTTGATTTTATATTCATTAAAAGGTTCTAAATATCCTGGTTTATTAATTAAACTAATTGAATACCCAAAATTCTTCAAAACTGATATAGCTTCATGCCATTGGCCATGACCTACTTCCATAAATATATTATGAATGAGTTTACCAGCTAATAAATTTTCTGCACCTTTCAGAACAGAGAGTTCATGACCTTCCACATCAACTTTAAGTAAATGAATATTCTCAACATCATTTATACTACACCAAGTATCCAAGTCAACAGTCTCCACTTCAATGGCGTTCTCTAATTTTTTTTTCGGTGAACCTCGATTTAATAAATGACTAAACATCCCCTTTCCTCTAGGAGGAAGAACCATAGACTTAATACCTTGATTATTGCTGGCAGCTAGTGGTACAACTGAAATTTCCGAATAATTATTAATGTCTCTATTGTGTTTTAGTTTACTACATTCTATCGGATTAGGTTCAAAAGCAAAAATTTCCACTCCTGACAATTCGTTTTGACGAGAGTAAGCAGCACTTAAGAGACTATATAACCCCATATTTGCTCCAACATCCAAAATCACTATATTATCCCTATTAAGTAGCTTTTTCCACCACTTTAACTCAGCCCATTCATATTGCCCTCTATAGAACAGTGAGCCGACACTTATATCTTCGGGTAGAGCTTCTATCTCAAATCCATATTCGGTTTCAAATCTCAACCAAGGCTGACGTTCAGCATAGAGTTTCCAAACTAACCTTCGCCACAATGCCATGATAGGATTTCTATAAAACTGTGGATGCTTAAGTAAGCCTAGTCTCATTTTGAGTAACTCATAGTTTCTATTCATAAGTTTTAGATCATCTTTGTTGGCTAGTTATTTACGGGCGATCGCCCAAACTGTAATTGGAAAATTTTCCTCGTTATGGAGTTTACTAAATATGCCCCATCCTCGTGCTGACCATTTTCTGAAATTGGCATTAATGCAAGCACGATTGCCCCACGATCCTGTTTTAATTTTATCGAGTTCAAAACCACATTCTGCTAATAGATACTTCAAACCCGTTTCTGTCCATCTAGAACAATCAATGGGGTCGTTATGAATACGAACTAAAAATGGGGTGCTAATAATAAAATATCCTCCTTCATTGAGCATTTTATAGACATTTTGACCTGCTCTGTAAGGCCACAGTAAATGTTCAAATACTTGATCGGCCATAATTAAATCGAAGCGTTGGTCTAAACAATCTTTACAAATGTCATATTCTGGATAGTCAAATTTTGTATAAGATTTGAATGTTATATTTTCTAAGGTGTTTCCTGATATTTCTAAAGCATTTAATGTAGAAGGATCAAGCGATTCAATGAAGTTAAAGCATTCTTTCAACATGACCACTTTAGACCATAAAGTTAAGTCATACTTTGCAATTCTTTTTAATTTATCTTTGGAATCTTTAGATATCATAATTTATAGAACTCTAGTTACAACTTCTGAGGTAGATTTATCAACTGAAAAAACTGTTCAATATTAACATCTACATTATCCCATATCCAGTGCGGATCTTGATATTCCTTGGGTTGTTTCCCTTCTCCCATCAAGTAATAATAATCTAGATCCAATTCCTGACTCAGAACCCAGTAATGAGTCTCTACATAGTTGGGAGAAAATAACTCAATCACTTGTGTTCCTGGGGAACAGAAGACTAAATTACTGAGTCCGGCTCCGTGGGGAGCAACAATTTGATGAGCCGAAGCAAAAAGCTGGGCTTGTTCTTCCATTGACTTTGTTTCTAGTATAACTGATTGAAAGCCAATGGGTTCTAATTTCTCTACTAATTGATCTTCGTTAATTACTTTTCGGTGTCTGGATTTTGCGCGACTAATATAGAGCTTTGGGGGAGCATCTGATGGCTGAGAATTATTTGTTGGTAGAAAAGTGTTTCTTAGAAATTGACAAACCCATTTAGGCATTTCTCCGGGCTGACTTGCCCAGGAGGGAACAATGAGGTTGTCTGCCATAAGATGGGTGAATTCACGATTGGTGATAATTTTATGTTTAGGGATGCCTAATTGGGATAGGGTTTGAATCTGAAAGGGTAAATGATAGCTGGAAAAAATAAAATAATCAATATCTTCAAAATTAATCCCGCTAAGTCGGAGCAGTTCAAGACGAGGGAGGACATCAAACATCCAATGGAAATAAACATCGCTGCCTTGGGTGGATAAAACGGCTGCGGTTCCTTTCAGGTGGTGGACTGGAGGGAATTTCCAGAGGGTAAAAAGGGTATTTTTTTCAATGGTGCTGCGATGTTCTAGGGAAACATCCCCTAAGAGGCGATCGCACGGTGTTATGATCGCTCCATTCTCCCCAAACACCCGTCCTCCAGGAATTTGAGCCACAAATGTCGGTTCAGCATGGTGTGTGACTCGTTGTCTGAACTTCCAATGAACCTCTCCAGATAGGGTTTTGGGTAGTTTCCTGTGACTGGTATGGGCCGGATGAATTTCTTGGTAAGAAGATTTTTCCTTCTCCTCTAGACTCAATCGATCGTACCACTCGTGAGTGGTGCGATAAAATCCTTGAGGGGGGCCTAGCTCTAGAGAGGACGAAGAAATCCAGGTTAGGGGTTTGACTCTCCACTGCTTCAGAGGGATCAGAGCGCGATTATAGGCGTACCAATAGGGTCTTAATCGATCTTTGAGAGTTGGGTTCATTCAGCTCAGGCTTAGGTATTGATAACAGTATGGATGAATTGTGAATGAAGATCAGCCACAGGAAAACTATATATCTCTACACTGGGATAAACAACGGTTCCATATAGAAGTATATCTAAAATTATGTGAGTTCTTGCTAACAGCTCTGAAGATCATTAGATCCTATGGAGCCATATGGCTGACATCACCGAGAAACTAGACGATCGGCGATCGCCCTAGCAATTCCCTCTTTACCCATCATCTTCACCGGGACTTGATTCTCTGATACCCAATAAGCCACTTGCTCCCCTTGCGCTCCCGTCTCTTCTCCACGATTGGCAACCACAGCATCATACCCTTGTTTGAGTCGTGCTTGGGCAATTTCAATTAAGTCTTCATGGCTGACATTTTCCTGATACTTAAACGTCACCATATACAGGTCGGGAAACTCTGTCCTCACCCGTTCAATTACTTTACCTGTAGGCACTAATTTCAGAGACTGTAAAGCATTACCACTGGGAATTTTTCCCGGTAATACCCGCTCCGGTTGATAATCAGCAACGGCAGCAGAAAAAATCCCAACAATATAAGGATTTTCCTGCAATTGTCCTAAAACCAATTGGGCATAATCTTCATAGGTTTGGGCGATTTCACAGGGTAAATAGGGGGGTGGGGTATCGCCACCTGTTCCTAAAATTAACTGTACTTCTGCACCCCGTAAATAGAGTTCTTCAGTAATTTTGATGCTTAAAGTACCGCGAAAGCGGTTGGTGATTCGGCGAATATTATCAATAGGAACGGGAGTGGGGCCGCCGGTGACTAGAATAGGAATACCTTTTAAGGGCGAAGAACTGATTAAGCGACAAACTGCCACTACAATTGAGCGTAAATCGGGTAAATTATCTTTGCCATAGGCTTGTTTAGGGGGCATGATTTCTACGCCCCATTGGTGTAATTGTTGGAGGGATTCGGTTAAAATTTGATTGTGCAAACTGCCGTGCATGGTGGGCACAATCAAGATTTGGGTTTGTCCTTGTTCGAGTTTTCCGAGTGCAGAAGCGAGGGTAGAGGTAATTACGCCATCGGCGATGCCATAGCGCATTTTATTGATCGTATTGTAGGTAGCGGGCGCGACAACATAGGCATCAAAAGGGTTTTCATCGCTGAGATGTTCAGCCGCAGCCGTTAGCTTTGTAATCACCGGATGGGTGGTACTCCATTCTAGGCTGTCGAGGGTGGTATAGCGTAGGGCTTCAGGGGAGGTAAAAGCGACTACTTCTGCCCCTTCCCGTCGGAGTTCCCGCGCTAGTAAGGGGGCTTTGAGGGCGGCAATACTGCCGGTAATGAGTAGAGCAATGCGTTTTCCTTGTAGATGTGTTCCCTGGAGGGGGACTTGGCGATCGCCTAATTCAGAGGGGGGAGGTGGGGTAAAATTCCAAGGTTCCATATCAGAAGGGTAATGGCTAATGGGTCATATTTTGCGTGAGGTTGGCTCTGGCTAACGTTACAAAACATTGAGAAAAATGACTCGGATGTAAAGGGGGATCGGCGATCGCATACAATGCTCAAATACACTCTATTGATTTAGACTACTGTTTGTAAATCCCTAACTATGTTTCCCATTCATCGCCCTCGCCGCCTCCGTAACTCTGCCAGTTTGCGCCGGATGGTGCAAGAGAATGTTTTAACCACCAATGATTTAATTTATCCCTTGTTTGCTGTACCGGGTGAAAGTGTAGCGAAGGAAGTACGCTCTATGCCGGGCGTATATCAGCTCTCGGTGGATAAAATTGTAGACGAAGCTAAAGAAGTCTATGATTTGGGCATTCCAGCGATTATCTTATTTGGAATTCCCGAAACCAAGGATATTGAAGCAACGGGCGCTTGGCATGATTGTGGGATGATCCAAAAAGCGGCTACTGCGGTTAAAGAAGCGGTTCCGGATCTAGTGGTGATTGCCGATACTTGTCTGTGCGAGTATACCAGCCATGGCCATTGTGGTTATTTGGAAGTGGGAGATCTGACGGGACGGGTATTGAACGATCCCACCCTGGAATTATTGAAGAAAACCGCCGTTTCCCAAGCGAAAGCGGGAGCTGATATTATTGCTCCATCGGGGATGATGGATGGATTTGTACAGGCGATTCGTGGGGCGTTAGATGAAGCGGGGTTTGAAGATATCCCGATTTTGTCCTATGCGGCTAAGTATGCTTCTGCCTATTATGGGCCATTCCGAGATGCGGCGGAGTCTTCTCCCCAATTTGGCGATCGCCGCACCTATCAGATGGACCCTGCCAATAGTCGCGAAGCGATCAAGGAAATTGATTTAGATGTGGCTGAAGGTGCAGATATGCTGATGGTGAAACCTGCTTTAGCTTATATGGATGTGATTTGGCAAGTGAAGCAAGCCTCTAATTTGCCCGTCGCTGCTTACAATGTTTCCGGCGAATATTCCATGGTTAAGGCGGCTGCTCTCAATGATTGGATTGATGAACGCCGGGTGGTGATGGAAACCTTAACTAGCTTTAAGCGGGCAGGGGCAGATCTGATTCTCACCTATCATGCTAAAGATGCGGCTCGATGGCTGCAAGCTTAATAGAGCAAACCTAAATGAGTTATGTAACGGTTGCCCCTCATCCCCCTACCCCCTTCTCCCGTGGGAGAAGGGGGAAAGTCCCTCTCCCACAGGAGAGGGGATGTCCAGTTGCACAACTCATTTAGACTAGCAATGCACAGTGAATCTATCCCAGTAGGGGCGAAAAGTTGCTTGCCCCTATTTCCCCTATAATAGTTACACTCAATACCAAATTGTTGGAAGAGGCCCCTATGCCGAAAACCGTTGCTGATGTCATGACTAAAGATCCGTTGGTGGTTCGCCCGGATACATCCTTGAAAGAGGCGATTCACTTGTTGGTGGAACACCGTATTAGTGGTTTGCCTGTTGTTGATGCAGAGGGTAAGCTGATCGGGGTAATCTCGGAGGCGGATTTGATGTGGCAAGAGACAGGGGTAGAGCCGCCGCCCTATATTATGTTGTTGGATAGTGTGATTTATTTGGAAAATCCGTCAACCTATGAGAAGGATTTGCGGAAGGCGATGGGGTTGACGGTGGGTGAGGTGATGAGCAATCATCCGATTTCGGTGACGGGCGATCGCTCTTTGCGGGATGCAGCGAAGTTGATGCAAAAACATAATATCCGCCGGTTGCCGGTTTTGGATGGGGCGCAGAAGTTGGTGGGCATCCTCACTAGAGGGGATATTTTGCGCGATCTTGATGCTCAGGCTTAACTTTTTTTCCTGATAACCTTATTAAGAGTGTTTTATAAAGTATGAGTGTAACCCCGGAATCAGTTCAGCAATTATTGAATTCGGAAAATTATGGCGATCGCCTGCGAGGGGTGAATATGTTGCGTTTGCTCGATCCGGTGGTGGCGTTTCCGAAAATTCAAGCCTTAGCTACCGATAGTAATGTACGGGTACGCTATGCGGCAGTGAGTCAGTTATCGACGGTGGGAGAGGCAAACCGAGAGGAAAGTTTAAAGATTTTACGCGATCGCCTGGAAAATGATCCAGAAATTGATGTGAAAGCGGCGGCGGCGGATGGCATTGGAGCGTTGCACTTAAGAGAAGCTTACCCCGATTTAGAACAGGCTTATCACAGCACTCAGGAATGGTTGTTGCAGATGAGTATTGTGGCAACTTTGGGAGAATTGGGCGATCCTCGCGCCCTCAATTTACTTCAACAGGCTCTCAACTCCTCTACAGATTTAGTCCGTGCCTCCGCCGTCAGCGCTTTGGGAGAGTTGGGTAATGTAGAAGCGGCGGAGTATTTATTTGCCTTAGTTGACGATCCCGACTGGCAAGTGCGCCACCGCGTTGCTCAAGCGCTACACCGTTTGGGGGCACAAGGGGAAGGGGTAGAGTCGGCTCTGAAAAGACTGGGGGAAGATCCAGTAGAGCAAGTGGCGATCGCCGCTAAAAATACCTATAGCGCGTAGGGCTACGCGCTAGTCATGGGTAATTGGTAATAGGTAATAGTGATATCATATCAAGTCCGGATAAAGGGTGAAGAAGCGGGCAAGATGCCCGCACTCCTCCAATCCCTTGATATTACTGGAGTGGGAGCGTCTCGCTCCCTATATTTTTAATTATGGTGTTTCCGCTTCGCGGACATGAATAGCCAGACATGAAGTGTCTTCCTAATAAAAAGCCTGGAAAATCGGCATTATAGCGTAAAAAATGGTTTACCTATTACCCATTACCTATTACCCTTCTGCTGTGCGAAGCGCCATTAAGAGATCATCAGGGGGCTTTTTCTCGCAGTTCGCTCTAACCATAATTCCAGATCATCAGAATCAGAAAACTTCAGCAATGCAATGGATAGATCCTCTAGGGCACTCAGAGAAAGCGCCTCAATTTCTTCTTGTAAATAGGGCTTAACCGCACCAATTTTCCAAGGCAGTTGCCGCAGAATCATCGTCACTGCCTGCTCATGCTTGCCCTTTTCTCTGCCTTCTTCCATCCAATGCATCATGCTTGCCATGATTCGATCTCCCTTATGGTATTGAATATTAAGTAATTTGGCTTGAGGAAGTACATCATCAACTGTATAATCTATTCCTGATTTAACTCCCAGTTCATTCTGGAATCATGTACAGTTGAGGAACTAAATTCTTCCTGGTATCAGCATCCTGAACTAAGTCGCGTATTATCCATCTTTCAAGATAACCTCTTTTGCTCCAAAAGGCAATCCCTTACTCATTACTCATTACTCATTACTTCGCCTCCATCCAACTCTTCCCTTGATGAATTTCTACCACCAAAGGAATTTTTAAAGAAACTACATTCTCCATCGTCTCCTTGATTTTCCCCGCCAACTCCTCCCATTCCTCCGGCGGCATTTCCAACACTAACTCATCATGAACTTGTAGCAGCATCCGCGCCTGATAGGGACGCAAAACTTCATCCAATTTCACCATCGCCATCTTAATCAAATCAGCACTCGAACCTTGAATCGGTGCATTCGCCGCCGCTCGTAATAATTCATCCTCCCTTTTCCCACTTTGTCCAAAATCAAAATAGCGCCGTCTGCCCCAAATTGTTTCCACAAATCCTTCCTTCCTTGCCCCTTGTTTCGTCTTTTCCAAATACTCAAACACTTTGGGATATTGGTCATAAAAACGGTCAATAAATGCCTTCCCTTCTGCCGTACTTACCCCCATTTCCCTCGCGAATCGTTGCGCCCCCATGCCATAAACAACCCCAAAATTGATCACTTTCCCTAGCCGACGCTCTTCCGGGGTGATTTCCTGGCGATTAAATAGCAATTGAGCCGTCACTTTATGGATATCATGGTAATTATTATAAGCCTCAACCAGGGTGGGATCTTCACTTAAATGGGCTAAAATTCTTAACTCAATTTGTGAATAATCAGCCGAAACTAATGTCCATCCCGAATGAGGAATAAATGCTTTTCTGATTTGGCGTGAAAATTCCGTGCGAATGGGAATATTTTGTAAATTCGGGTGAGAAGAAGATAAGCGTCCCGTACTGGTAACGGCTTGGTTAAAATCCGTATGTACTCGTTGGGTTTGCGGATGGACTAATTTGGGTAGAGCATCCACATAAGTAGAGTTTAATTTATCTAAGGTACGATAGTCTAAAATCGCCTCAACCACTTTCGTTGGATGATTGGCTTGCAGTTTTTCTAAAGTCGCTGCATCCGTAGAATATCCGGTTTTAGTTTTACGGACTGTGGGCAGTTTCAGTGTATCAAACAATAGGTCGCTGACTTGCTTGGGGGAACGCAAATTAAATTCTTTCCCGGCAGCTTCATAGGCTTCTTTTTCAATAATTTTGAGTTTATCGGTTAATTCCTCAGAGAGATTTTTTAGATAATCGGTATCGATACAAATACCTGTCCATTCCATTTGGGCTAAAATCGGCTCTAAGGGCAGTTCAATTTCATTGAGGAGCTTCTGAAGTTGGGGAATTTGGCTCAATTTTTTGGCAAAGATTGGGACAAGCTGAAATGTCACATAAACATCCATGCCGCAATATTCAGAAACTAGGGAAATATCGATATCAGCAATGGTTTTGCCCTTGGGAACTAAGTCCTCATAATTTTTAGCAATGATCCCTAATTCTTGTAGCGCTAAGGCACTTAAACTATGATTACTGTCGGGATTTAAAACATAACTGGCAAGCAGGGTATCGAGAACAACGCCTTGAAGGTTAATGCCTTGATTTTTGAGGATTAAGCGGTCAAATTTGGCATTTTGTAAGACTTTTGGATAGGCAGAATTTTCGAGCAGGGGGCGCAGCAGTTCTAGGGTATTGTTTTTGTCTAAATTCTGTCCCCGTTTGTGGTTGAGGGGAATATAGGCAACGGTGAGGGTTTGATCTTGCTGAAAACAGCATCCTAAACCGACTAATTCGGCATCCCTGGGTTCTAGTGCGGTGGTTTCTGTATCCCAAGCGACGGGAAGTTGGGGATCTTGGCAGGTTTTGAGCTTTTCGATTAAATCGGTTAGTTTTTGCTTGGTGTCGATGATAATCGGAGTGAAGGGTAACTGCTTTTTGGCTTGTGCAGCTTCAGTGTCTGCGGCTGTCCAAAAATCAAGTTCTGGATCGGTACTTTCAGGCTCAATTTCTCGAACTTCTTCTACTTTTCCTCCTAACAGTGTTTGAAAATGATCGAGTTTTTGGCTGAATTTTTCTAATTCTAAGGCTTGGAATAATTCTGCTAGGGGTTGGGAGGCAAAGCCTTTTAGATGACAGTCTTCTAGGCTGAGATGATTAAGGGGAACTTGAGCGGTAATTTGGGCGAGAAACTGGGAATGGTAGGCATTGTCTTTGCCTTCTTTGAGTTTCTTTTGGATTGCGCCTTTGATTTGATCCAGGGATGCATAAATTCCATCTAATGTGCCATATTCTTGCAACAATTTGACGGCGGTTTTATCGCCAATGCCTTTAACTCCAGGAATGTTATCGGACGGATCGCCGCACAGGGCTTTATAGTCTACAATTTGGTGGGGATGAACGCCCATTTTGGCTTTGACTTGTGCTGGATCGAATTCAGAGGTTGCGGTATCTCGTTTTTGGCTTCCTCCGGCAAGATACAGGACGCTGATGGCTTTTTGGGTATCGACGAGTTGAAATAAGTCGCGATCGCCGGTTAAGATCTTCACCTGATACCCTGCTTCACTTCCCCGCTCGGCTAACGTCGCCAAAACATCATCGGCTTCATACCCCGCACAAGTAGCAATACACACCTGGAGAGCGGCTAAAATCTGCTGTAGGTTATGCAGATCCGGGATAAAGTCCTCTGGGGTTTCCTGACGATGGGCTTTATAGTTTACATCTGCATCATGGCGAAATGTGGGTTCAGCGCGATCGAATGCTATGGCTAAGGCTTGAGGCTGTTCTTTTTCCAGGACTTCAAACAGGGAATTGAGAAAGCCAAAGCAGATACTGGTGGGGATACCGCTACGGGTTTTCAGTCCTCCATCCCGCCCTTTAGCAAAGGCATAATAGGCACGAAAAGCGAGGGAATGTCCGTCAATGAGCAGTAGGAGGGGGCGAGAGGAAGTTGAAGCCACAATTACAATTAAAAATTAAAAATTAAAAATTAAAAATTATTTTGATTATAACATTGTGGCTTGTGGGGTGCGGGGGGAACCGGCTAGGAGATCTGACTGACAACCACGACGCGATCGCCCTCAAGGGATAACTGCCCGCTTTTAACTTCCGAGAATGAGCTTTGACAGATGGCGATCGCCAGCGTAACGAGGATCGCTTCAATTACCATAGATATCGTTTTAGATTTCATTGCCCTTACCTCACACTTTTTCCAATTACATCTGCATAGATCACCCAATCAATAGCTGGATTGTTCACCCTCATTATTACTGTATCCAAGATTGCTCCCAGGTACATCGAGGAAACCACCCCATTTTTAGGATTTATTCACACTTCATGTTTGGTTTTCCAGATTATTTGATGAGTAAAGTTAATTGAACTTCATTGATAGTGTCCGTATTTCTGCCACAACCCACTAATCTTTATAAAATATTTAGCTTTCGATCTCGTTATAGTTGTTTACTTCCCCATTCTCCCAATCCCCCCTAGGGGGATGCTACCCTAGAAAAAACCGATCGTAAACTTACTGAGGAAACACCCGTGGTTGCAACTCCAGAAAAATACTCAGAACACACCCCAATTGGCGATCGCCAACCGTCTCGCGTCGCCGTTCTGTTGATGGGCTATGGTGAAGTAGAAAGTTATGAAGACTTTGCCAACTACAACGAACAAGCCCTAAATCTGCTCACCGCTAAGTTTGCACCGGTTCCCACTTGGATCTATCCCCCCCTAGCCAAACTCCTAGCGATGTTCGATCTCCATGAATGGAGTCATCAGCATGGTAATTTCATCTCCCCTCATAATGCCATCTTCGAGCGTCAGCGAGCCGGAATTGAGCAGCACTTACAGGAAAGATGGGGCGATCGCATTAAAGTCTTTAAAGCCTTCAACTTTTGCGCTCCCTTCCTTCCTACGCAAGTCCTAGAGCAAATTAAAGCAGAAGGCTTTGACAAACTGCTCATCTATCCCCTGCTCGTCGTTGATTCCATTTTTACCAGTGGTATCGCCGTTGAACAAGTCAACCAAGCTCTAGCCAAAGAAGAGGGTAGCCAACATTGGGTAACCGGAGAGCGCTATATTCCCTCCTTCTACAACAAACCCGACTATATCAACCTTATGGCGCAATTAGTCGAGGAAAAAATAGCCCAGAAATTGCGCGATCGCATTTTACCCTCCCAAATTGGCATCGTCCTCATGAACCATGGCTGTCCCCATAAAGCCAAAGGATTCACCTCCGGGATTACCGAAAGCCAAACCCTCTATGAATTAGTGCGCGAAAAACTGATTTACAAATATCCCCTCATTTCCGTAGGTTGGCTCAACCACGATACCCCCCTGATTGAATGGACGCAACCGGACGCTAAACTAGCAGCAGAAAACCTGATTCAGCTTGGTGCAAAGGCGATCGTTTTCATGCCCATTGGTTTCGTCACCGAAAACCACGAAACCCTACTCGATGTCGAGCATATCATCGAAGCCTTGCAGCGCCAATACTCCGACATCAACTATATTCAAATGGAGTGCGCCAACGATCATCCCGAATTCCTGCATATGGCAGCCCATTGGGCAGATCCCCACATTGAAGATTTACTCTCAGAAGAAGCCTTAGCCGTGAATACCCAACTCGGTGTTGAGCATCATCATCACCATCATCACGATCATGACCCCGATCGCAGCCATCATCACCACCACCATCATTAATTAAACCCAAAGGTAGGGTGTGTTAGCGACAGCGTAACGCACCCTAGTGCCGTGACAACTCTAAAATGGTGGGTTATATCAAGTCCGGTTTCCGCAAGCGGACATGAAAATTTGTTAATTGTTAATTGTTAATTGTTAATTGTTAATTGTTAATTGTTAATTGTTAATTGTTAATTGTTAATTGTTAATTGTTAATTGTTAATTGTTATAACTTCAACTCAACCAAATCTCGCTCAAACTTTACCCCTTGACGTTCCACAATCTCAGTATCATAAACCTGAAAACCAAACTTCTTAAACAGACCCAAACTAAAGCGGCTCGCCTCAGCATAAAATCGGGTTATCTCCTGAGTCTGACCATACTCTAAAACCCTCTTCATCAGAGCAGTACCAACCCCTTGATGCAGACAATCATGGCGCACATAGAGTGAAGCAATATGACCATCCTTATCAATACCCGCAAACCCTAAAATTCCCATTTCATCCACAGCTACAAACGTGGTGACATCGAGAATAAATTTACGAAAATGCCGTTTATTCAAGGCAAAAGCAGCCCAGGTTTGGGTCTGCTCTAGGGTATAATATTCTAGTCCATGTACCCGAACCGTTTGAGCATAAATCTCCGCCAGTTCAGGCACATCAGATTCTTGAGCGACTCGAATCTTCATCGGCGATCGCCGAATTGCTCTAGCAATTCTTGCCGAGACTTTTGCATAATCGTGGAAATCACCTCTTCAGTTGACAGAGCTACCAGTTTTGGGGCGATCGCCTCCAACTCAGGATCGATCGTCTCAAAACGCAATTTCATCAAGTTCTCCACCGTTTTTCGGCGTTCTTGCTCGATACCTTGCTGTAAAACCGTTTTTCTCGCCTGTTCGAGCAATTCTCGATATAAAGGTGATGCTTCTAGTACCCCCATATCCCACCTCAGAATTTGTTTAACTAAGCCGATATACTGGAGATCGGGCAATTCTGTTACCCATTCTACCCAGCGATCGGGATTTAAGCCAATCAAACGCTTGCTACCAATATCTGCCGGTTTCGACATTCTCTTATCTATCTCCTAAAGAAAGTGATACTCCGAAAACATCGCCGCTTGTCCTTTATAATTCTGGTATTGATCAATGAGATTCCAGAGCATGAAATCTTCGATCAAAATTCGCTTACCCGTACTCGATATTCGCACTCCAGAATACCCTTTAGCATAGCCTTTTTTAGAAGTATCCGCCAGGAGTTTATTTCGATCTTCCTGACCCATCGGTTCAGTTGTACTACGGGAAGGAGTTTGGATTAAATCCTCCCAACTTAATTCCCATAACATTAAACCTTGATGGTTACCATAATTGTACAGGGGATCGGATTGAGTTCCATGGGAAAAGATAACAAACGGAGCTTCAAACAACTCTTGTGCCAGTTCTATGGGTGCTTGTTCTGGATTCAACAAAGGCGAACCGAACCAGTGTTGATAACTCGTCAGAATTAATTGAGTTTGATCGATAACGGTTTGTTCTTGCCAAGGAAAGTCCATAAAAGTTTTATGTTTATTTGATGTTTACTTTTATAATAGATACCATATACTTTACCACCGAACTTCCACCATGATCAATAAATCTCGCAAAAAACGGAGCTTAAAGCAATTTCAGAAACAATTTGGTAAAGTGAACTTCATTCAGTTGGTCGAAGGCTATCCCCATTGGAGTGATTTATATCATGCTTTACTCGCCATGGAGTGGTGGCAGTTTTTTTGCTTAATCCTAGTCTTATATCTAATCACCAATATCCTCTTTGCTCTCGCTTATTTAGTCGGAGGGAATGGCATTGCTAATGCTCAACCGGGTTCCTTTGCTGATGCCTTTTTCTTTAGCGTGCAAACCATGTCCACTATTGGTTATGGATCATTTTATCCGACCAGCCTATATACTCATATTATCGTCACCTTTGAAGCCTTATTGGGGTTATTAGGATTTGCCGTAGCAACCGGCTTATTATTTGCCAGATTTTCTAAACCAACGGCACGGGTTTTATTTAGTCAAGTGGCAATTATTGCTCCTTATCAGGGAAAACCAACTTTGATGTTTAGACTAGCCAATCAACGCAATAACTGGATTGTGGAAGCCCAGGTTAGAGTCAGTGTTTTATTACCCCAAGAAACCACTCTAGAAGGTCATAGCTTACGGCGGATTGTTGATATTAATTTAGTGAGATCGCAGAATCCTTTTTTAGTGCTTAGTTGGATGATTATGCATCCGATTGATGAACAGAGTCCATTTTACCATTATGGCTTTACTCCAGAGAATATAGACCAGTGGCAACCGGAAATTATTATCACCCTAACAGGATTAGATGAAACCGTTTCCCAAACTATCCATTCTCGGTATTTGTATCATCCAGAAGATCTGAGATGTGATGTGACTTTTGTGAATGTGGTTTCGACGAACAAAAAAGGAACGCGCTGTATTGATTATACCCATTTCCATGATGTCCAACCCTTGCAGGATGGAGAATAAGAAGATAAGTCCTTACTCATTCATTTCCTTATAAGTAGCAACTGCGGAAGGAGAAATACGGTTGAGGTAGCGGAAAATCCAATACTTAAAGACCGTATCTAGGATAACCGGAAAAGTAGCGATAAAGAGGAAGATAAATTCTCGACTTTCAGGGAGTCCAAAATGTCGGGATAAGCCTTCGAGAATCACTTCCCAACCATGGGGAGAGTGGAACCCAACGAACATATCAGTAAACAGGATAATAATGAAGGCTTTGGCACTATCACTTAAGCCATATACTAGGTCATCCATGAAAGATTTAAGAACGGTAATTTCTCGCTTACTGGTATAGATAACCCAGCCAAAAGCAACAAAGGCAAAAAAGTCAGAGAAGATGTTTTTTACTGCATCTGAACTTTCGGTTCTAAACTCTTCTTTGATTTCTTCTGCTTTATGCTGAAGCTCTTCTTGGATTTCCTTGGGACTGAGTTCGGGAAGATCGCCAATGAGCATTTCAAATTTAAGCTGGCTTTCAAATTTTTCTAACTCCATGAAAGCTTCGGCTTCCATGTCTTCATTGAGAAAAACAGAAATTTGATCTTTTTCCTTAAATTTATCGACAATGGGGCCGACAATGAAGTTGTTGGCAATTTGTTGGGTTAATAGGGGAATCAGAAATGCGAGTAAGATGAATCTGAGGGAAATAATGGTTTTGAATTTAGAGATCCGAAACCGATTCATTAATTCTTCTTCGGTTTTGGGATCGAGTTCTTTTTGAACTCGTTTGAAGGTTCCTAAGATCGTGCGAGGCAGAAAGCTGGATTGATCGGAAATGGTTTCTGCATTGGTAATTTCTTCGACGGTGGGTGGTGGTAGAGGTTTGGATTTGGGTATGCTTAGAGATTGGGATTGCTCGAAGGGAATAACGGCTTTAGAGTTGGAGGATGCTGGGGTATTTTCGGGTCGAGCGTTGTATCGACTGAGGACTTGATCGATTGTGGTGAGTTTTTCTACAATTTGGGAGTCTTCAATGGCATCTTTGTCTAGGTTGATGTTGGTGGATTCCCAGAGACTATTGGCTAATTTGCGAGAGGAAGAGTTGACCAATAAACGGCTGGTGCTGAATTCGGATAAACGAATGCGAGCGGTGTTTAAGTTGTTGGCTAGTTCCCGTTTAAAATAGGACTGAACTGTGGTATTATATTGGGGAGAATTAGGAACGATCTTTTCTCCCCCAAAGTATTCATCTTCGATCGCCTGAATTTTGAGTACAGCTTCATAGGCATCATCTAAGGCGCGATCGGGGGTTTGCCAAAACCAACGGTTGAGGAAGCGAAAAGAAGATTGAAGCTTTTGCCAGGGAGAGCCTTTAGCCATAGGATTTTAGGAAGTTCAGAGACAAAGGGAGCAGGGTGAAATCTTTCCGGGGAGGGGATTGTGAGTTCTAAGGCTCGATCGCCATGGACTGTATCTTATCAAATGTGTTCTAACTCGTGTAGCGTGTCTTTAGATTCTCTTTGGATAGTGGGGCCGTCCCGCAGTGGTAAAACCCGCCGTTTGGTGGAGTACATTGGCGAGCAAGTTGGGCTACAATCAGATGCCGGTGCGATCGCGAACCCGATGATTTTGGTGTTTGCCGCAACGGGAGATAATCGCCTAGATTTAGACGATCGCCTCACCACATTAGACCCCCCTAAAGGCGGACTATTCAGCCAAACAACCACCCCCCTAGGCTTCTGCATCAATCAAGTCAGTTTATTTTGGCCCCAACTCATGCAGCAACTGGAGATAGAATCCCAGTTTCCCCTACATCTGCGGCCAGAAACCGAACAAGAATTAGCCCAAGCTCTATGGCAAGACGATCTAGACCGGGAAGCCCTCAGTTTAGAAGGGGTTTCCCCCCTGCGCTTGGTGCGGCAACTCCTCGATACCTGGGCCCTAGCGGCTGCCAGTGGGGTGGCGATCGCCGATATCCCCACCCTTCTCGAACAAGGACAACTCGGAAGCCTAAGCAAAACCCCCGATCTCTGGGAAAATATCGGCGCGGCACTCAACCAGTGGCGCAGTTGGTGCTTAACCCATGGCTGGCTCACCTATGGACTAGCCCTAGACCTCTATGGACAGCATCTCATTGGCGATCGCCCCTACCAAACCTATCTCCTACAGCGCTATCAGAGCCTCTGCGCCGATGACGTAGACGAATATCCCGCCCTCATGCGGCCTCTATTTGAACTCTTTCTAGAGCATCAGCGCCCCTGTCTATTCACCTACAACCCCAAGGGCGGTATTCGCCTCGGCCTCAGCGCCGACCCCCAGTATCTAGCCCAAATTGCCCAACGCTGCCAAATTGAAGATCTGGGAAATCAGCCTAACTCAGGACTAGCCAGAACTCTCGACCTCGAACAAATCGAACAAATCATTAACCCCCTCTTCGCCCAACCCATTCTCCTACCCCCAGCACAGATCCAATCCCTGCAAACCATTTCGCGATCGCAACTTCTGCGAGAAACCGCCGAAACCCTCATCGACGCTATTCACCATCAACACATCCCCCCCCAAGACATCGCCATCATCGCCCCAGGACTAGACGACATCGCCCGCTATACCCTCCTCCATCTCCTCGATCGAGCCAACATTCCCCTACGTCCCCTCAACGAACAGCGGCCCCTGATCGCCTCCCCCCTGATTCGCGCTCTCCTCACCCTGCTCGCCCTCGTCTATCCCGGTTTAGGGCGACTCATCAACCGAGAAGCGATCGCCGAAATGCTCATCATCCTCAGCCATCCCCTCCTGGGAACCCCCCAACCCAACCAACCCCCTCCCTACTGGATCGACCCCGTACGAGCCGGACTAATCGGCGATCGCTGCTACGTCCCCGATCCCGACCATCCCCACCTCCTCCCCCTAGAAGTCTTCGATCGACGCGATCGGCTAGGCTATCGTCCCAGCACCGCCTACAACCAAATCCGCACCTGGATCGAAAGCCAAAAAAAAGAACACTCAGAACGCCTCCTCAGCACCCCCCTCATCTTCCTCGACCGCGCCATTACCCGCTTTTACCTCTGCCATACCCTCCCCTACGACCAACTCGCCGCCATCCGCGAACTCATGGAAACCGCCCATCACTACTGGCAAACCCATCATCGCCTCCATCCCCACCACTCCCCCCTACCCCAATTTATCCAACTCCTGCGCCAAGGCACAATCACCGCCAACCCCTACCCCGTGCGACCCACCGGCCCCAAAGCCAACGCCGTCACCCTCGCCACCATCTTCCAATACCGTTCCAGTCGCCTCTCCCACCGATGTCACTTTTGGCTCGATGCCAGTTCCCCCCTATGGCTCAAAGGAGGAGCCGCGAACCTCTGGGCTGCTCCCCTATTTTTACAGCACCGTTTAGGAAAACCCTGGACAGTCGAACACATGCAAGAATCCGACGAAGAACGACTCAGACGCATCTTACTAGACTTACTCAGTCGTGTAGAAGAGCGCCTCTATCTGTGCCACAGCGATCTAGCCGTCAATGGTACAGAACAAACCGGCCCCTTATTGGCTTTAGTGAGCGCCAGTCAGGAACTGATAGGTCAAAGCAACCTTTCCATCGATTAAAATCCTGCTTTTCCAAGCGATCGCCTGGAGCAAATACGCTTCAGATTTCAGTAGCTATGTTACTATCTTGGTGGTTCGATTAAGCTAAAAAAATGGCGATCGCCGTCAGTGGTGGAGTAGACAGGAGTGCAAAGTACCATGTCATCGGGAAATGAGGATGTGAGAACAGAAGACCGAGAACCCCGTAATCCCCTTAAACCTATCCGCATCGGAGTCATTGGTGTCGGTCACATGGGCCAACATCATACCCGCGTCTTAAGTTTGCTCAAAGATGTACACCTAATTGGCATCTCTGACGTAGACATCGAACGGGGACTCGACACTGCTGGAAAATATCGCATCCGCTTCTTCGAGAACTATCATGACCTTCTCCCCCACATCGATGCCGTCTGCATCGCCGTTCCCACCCGTCTCCACCACGAAGTCGGCAGAGCCTGTTTAGAAGCCGGAGTCCATGTCCTCATCGAAAAACCCATCGCTGCTAGTATCGAAGAAGCGGAAAACCTAGTCAATCTAGCAGCCGAATGTAACTGCATTCTCCAAGTCGGCCATATCGAGCGCTTTAACCCCGCCTTTCAAGAACTGAGCAAAGTCCTCAAAACCGAAGAAATTCTCGCCCTAGAAGCCCATCGCATGAGTCCCTACTCTAACCGCGCCAATGATGTCTCCGTGGTTTTAGACTTAATGATTCATGATATTGACCTACTCCTAGAATTAGCCGCCGCTCCCGTCAAAAAGCTCACTGCTAGTGGAAATCGAGCTTCCAATTCTGGATATTTAGATTATGTCACCGCCACTCTCGGCTTTGAAAATGGCATCATTGCCACTCTCACCGCCAGTAAAGTCACCCATTGCAAAATTCGCCGCATCGCTGCCCATTGCAAGAATTCCCTCACCGAAGCTGATTTTCTCAACAACGAAATTTTAATCCATCGCCAAACCACCGCCAACTATCGCACCGAATACGGTCAAGTCCTCTATCGTCAGGATGGATTAATTGAAAAAGTTTATACCAGTAATATCGAACCCCTTCATGCTGAATTAGAGCATTTTGTCACTTGTGTACGGGGAGGTGACCAACCCTCGGTTGGGGGTGAGCAAGCCCTGAGAGCGCTGCGGTTAGCCAGTTCTATTGAACACATGGCCCTAGAGGGTCAATCTTGGCATGGCTTAGACAGCCCATCTTCCCATAACCTCCATTCTTCCATTGTTACGGTTTAGCATCCTGAAAAGTAATGAGATTAACCCTGTCTCTTTCTCCTTATTTCCGGATAAACCGTAGCGATTAACAAGCAAATAATACCGATATTAATGGCCACATCTGCTAAATTAAAGACCGGAAAGTTAATCAAGCGAAAATCGAGAAAATCAACCACATACCCAGCCACAAAGCGGTCTATTCCATTGCCCAAAGCACCGCCTAATATAAAGCCATAACCGGCTTGTTCCCAGCGTGTCATTTTTGGCCCATATAGAGCCAAACCCATGAGTGCCAAACTCACTCCTAACGAGAGCCAACGCAACCATTCCCCGTTTTCGCTAAATAAGCTAAAGGCTGCGCCATAATTGCGGACATAGGTAAAATGGAAAACACCGGATATGAGGGGCAAACTCTCATGTAATGCGAAGTTTTGGATCACCCAAAATTTGGCCAGGTGATCCAAGATTAAACTGATGAACGCCAGTATCCAAAATAGGGAATTTTTGTTCAATTTCATCTTCTCTTATGGACTTTTCCCTGATTTATTTAATAGAACATCAGATGGCGCAATAAATAAGCAATAACTGTGGCGGCACAAGCAACAACTAGGTGTCCGGGAAGGGCAAGCAGGGAATATTTGGTAATTTCCTCTAAAAGCTGTTGGCCGCTTTCTGAACTCCAGGACAAGAGTTGAGTCAAACTTATATATAAGATTCCGGTGAGATGAATGCCGACTAATCCACCGAGACAACTGAGGGCTAAATATTCTAAGCGCGGGGCAAAGCGAAAGGCTAATACCCCACAAATCCAGGCTCCTGGGATAAATCCGAGTAAATAGCCAAAGGAGGGTTGTGTAAGATAGCCTAATCCTCCTCCGTCGAAAAAGACGGGAAACCAGGTTAATCCCATGATTAAATAGCCAATTTGGGATAAAACTCCGGCTTTTTTGCCACCCATGCACCCGACTAATAAAACGGCTCCAATCTGATAGTTTACCCCTAGGGAATGGAGGGATAAAAGATAGTCTTGAAAAGAGAATTTGGGGGAAGCGATAAAGGCTTCTAAAAAGGTTCCCCCAATGGTGAGCAGTAGGCCAATAAAGGCCCACAAGAGTTCATTTAAACGAATCACACTGCTGGATTTCAATGTTGTCCAGGAATGGGGGCTTCTCCCCCTTCGAGTCCTAAAGAAGTGAGCATTTGATGGTCGGCTTCTGGAGGTTGTCCTAGGGTGGTGAGATAGTGACCAATGAGCATGGCGTTAATGCCAGCTTGTAGCCCTAGGGCTTGGAGTTCTCCCATGACGACTTCCCGCCCACCGGCATAGCGGATGATTTGTTCGGGTAGGATGAGGCGGAAAATGGCGATCGCCTTTAGCGCTTCATAGGGATCGAGTCGGGGGCGCTCCCCTAACGGTGTTCCTTCGCGGGGATTGAGCAGATTTAAGGGTACAGATTCGACTTCTAACTCCCGCAAGGAGAGGGCTAAATCAACCCGGTCTTCCCAGCTTTCTCCCATGCCTAAAATGCCGCCCGCACAGGCTTGAATGCCCACGGCTTTGAGGTTTTTGATGGTTTCCACGCGATCGCCCCATTGGTGGGTGCTGACAATGGACGGGAAAAAGCCCTCAGAGGCTTCTAGGTTATGGTTATAGCGGGTTACACCAGCCTCTTTAAGGGCCTGGGCTTGTTCGGGGGTGACTTCACCGAGGGCGCAACAGGGCTTAATGTCGGTTTGGTCAATAATTTGACGAACCGTTTCTAAAACCTGGGCAAATTCTTGGGATTTAGAGCTGCTATATTTTGGCCCCCGTCCCTGACTCACCAAACAGAACCGTTTTGCACCTGCGGCTGCGGCAGCTTTAGCTTGGGCTAAAATCTCTTCTGTGGATTTGAGTCCGTAAATGGGGGAGTCTTTGCCGGGATGGTGGGCAGACTGGGCACAAAAGCCGCAGTTTTCGGAACAACTGCCGGATTTAACGTTGCCGATACTGCACAGATCGACGACGTTACCACAGCATTCTTGACGCACGCGATCGGCGGCGGCACAGAGTAGGAGAATGTTATCCTGGCCTTCAATTTGGGTGAGTGCCAGGGCTTCTGCTCTGGTGAGCCGTTTTCCGGCAATAATCCGATCGCTGAGGCGATCGAGTTGTACGGCTAATGAAGATTCATTAGGGAGGGTTGCGGGGTTAGGCGATCGGCCTAACCCCTGAGATGAATTGGATAATGGTGCTTGAACCACGTCCAGCCCCTGTTCTTAAGTAACATTAATGCAAATGCATTGTATCACCCCATTTAGGCCCAGCTAAAATCTCAAGCCAATTCCCCCTTGTAGGGAAACTGCTGTTTCTCCGGTGTTGCGATAGGCATCAAAGGCGATCACCGCATTACCAAAAATCACGGCATTACTCGACGGAATCATATAATCAATTCCCGGTTGTAGGGCAAAGCCGTTTTGATTGCCTAAAGGGGAAGCTTCATCTCCATTGGCAAAGGAATAGCCTGCACCGATATAGGCATCGGTTTGCCAGTTGAGGGGAAAATCGTAGGATAGGGTCGGAACCACTGCGGCTGAACCCCCCAAGACAAACCCTTGTACGCGCATGGAGAGGGGGACTTCTAGGAATTTGTAGCGCACGGCAATGACTCCGGCTATTTGTCGGCTCCCTCCTTGTCCTTCAACTAAACCAAAGGCGGGGCCAACGCCGATGTAGCTGCCATAGGCGGCTTGGGCTTGGGCGGGTTGGGGATTTAAGCTGAGAGTTCCGAGGGCGATCGCCCCTAAACCTAGAATTTTTTGTAAATAATGCTTCATAATCTACACTCCTCAATTCAACGGCAGGTGAACCCCTTGATGATTTCCGAGTTTAACGTAATTTTTATGCAATTGAGATCCTTATCCCCCTGTTACCAGCCAGTCTTCTACCGTCAGTTCCGGAACTCGCAGCATATCCGAGTCATGAGAAACCAAGACTAATTCTCTAATTATGGCGATCGCCGCGATAAAAATATCCGCATCTTCGAGCCTCATCCCCCTCTTCTTTAAATAAGCATGGATTTCTGCGGCTTTCTCCAGAATGGCGATATCGTTCCAGAATAGTATTGGAGTTCGCCTACAAATTCTCTCAAACTCAGCTAGTTTCCTGGTAGCATTGCTCGCCATCAAACCCCGTTTGACTTCGTAGTAAGTTATGCCACTGATATAGGCTCTTTTCTTTTGTACGGATAGCTGGACTAGCTTCTGCTTTACTGTCAAATTTTTCCTCAGAATGGCTGAAACCACATTGGTATCCAGTAGGTAATCTTTTCTTACCATCTTCCCTCTACAGCAGCATCGAATAGTTCCATTTGCTCCGGCGTGAAGTCGTCTAACATTCCAGAGGCTGCCTCCCACGCTAAGACTTTATCGATGCGATCGCTCAGATCTTCATCGTCAATCTCTTGGAGTTCATCGGGACTCAGGTGTTCTTCTATCAAGCCGGATATATAGTTGACCATTTCCTCTAGGTCTAGTTTTTCACGAAACCAGCTTTCCTTCTCCATCAGCTCCTCGACTATCCGGGATATTCTGGCCGTGAGTGCATCTTTCTCTATAGTGCTTTGATTCATAACGCCTCCTTATGTTTAATCCCTTGTCATTCTCAAGCTTCTCTATTTATTTTAGCGATCGCCACGGCAAAAAGCGGATCGCCTTATGTGGTCGTTACCAGCCAGTCTTCTACCGTCAGTTCCGGAACTCGCAGCATATCCGAGTCGTGAGAAACCAAGACTAATTCTCTAACTCTGGCGATCGCAGCGATAAAAATATCGGCATCTTCGAGTCTCATCCCCCTCTTTTTACAGCAGCGTCGAATATTTCCATTTGCTCTGGCGTGAAGTCGTCTAACATTCCAGAGGCTGCCTCTAGGGTTAGGACTTTATGGATGCGATCGCTCAGATCTTCATCGTCAATCTCTTGGAGTTCATCGGTACTCAAATATTCTTCTATCAAGCCGGATACATAGTTGACCATTTCCTCTAGGTCTAGTTTTTCTCGAAACCAGCTTTCCTTCTCCATCAGCTCCTCGACTATCCGGGATATCCTGGCGGTGAGTGCATCTTTGTCTATAGTGCTTTGAGTCATAAGTCTTCCTTGGAGTTAATGGGCCATGCTCAAGAATAAAGCTTCTCTAGTTATTTTAGCGATCGCATCCGTTAGATCGCTCTTTAACCTAATTCAAGCAAGCTCCCAGCTTTTGGGCGAGAATCTGGACATGGGGTGGCAGCATTATTTCATAATGGTCGCCGGGAATCATATAAGTTTCCAATGCTCCTGTTACCCAAGCCTTCCACCCTCGGTCTTCTTTTGACTCACTGGCTGAAAACAGAGCCACTCGACCCGAATAAGGCTGAGGTTGATAATCGTATATTGCCTTCAGGTTAGCTTTGAAAACCTCAAACAATCGACCCATCTGTTCCAGGGATATTTCTGGGGGCAAAATATTCAGGCGTTTGGCTTCATTCAGGATGGAACTTAATTGTTCTGCTGGTTGAAGTGGCTGGATTTCCTGAGCGGAAATCGAGAACTCTTTGCCAAATATCCCGCCAAGATCCTCCAATAGAGCATTAATCAAAAAAGTATCATCGATAGGTTTTTTATTCTGGCTGGGTGCATAACTGTCAATTAACGCCAATAGCTCAACATTTTGTCCCAAGGCTTGCAACTGTCGCGCCATTTCCCAAGCCACGACTCCACCCATCGACCAACCGCCTAAATAATAAGGGCCTTGGGGTTGAATTTGTTGTAAGGCTTCTATATAAATCGCCGCCATCTCCTCTATTTTTGTTAATGGTTCCTGTTCGCCAGATAACCCCAGAGACTGCAAGCCATAAAAGGGTTGGTTGTTGCCCAGATGTCGCGCTAACTCGGCATAACAGAGAACATTACCGCCAACAGGATGCACGCAGAAAAATGGGGGTAAGTCTCCTGTGGTTTGAATGGGAACTAAGGGAGCATGGGAGCGAACATTGCTTTGGGAAGAAAGCAAATGAGCTTGGCTTTCAATCGTCGGTTCGGTAAATAGCGTTGTCAAAGGTAGATGAATGCCCAACTGCTGTTCGATGCGAGCCATCAACCGCACCGCTAATAGGGAATGACCGCCCAAGTCAAAGAAATTGTCTCGGACTCCCACGGTGGGAATATTGAGAACTTCCGACCAAATTTGAGAAAGTTGCAGTTCGGTGGTACTGCGGGGGGCGATCGCATTTACTTGTTGATGTTCTGTATCCGGTGCAGGAAGGGCGCGGCGATATTGCATCCGCAACGCTTCGCGATCGCATTTTCCGTTGGGAGTTAGAGGAATTGCCTCTAAAAAGACATAAGCACTCGGTATCATGTAGTCAGGTAGCTTGGTTTTCAGGAAACCGCGCCAGTCAGAGGATGCCACTTCTTCTTTGGCAACGATATAAGCAACGAGACGCTTGTCCCCTGGAGAGTCTTCGCGAACAATAACCACAGCCGAGCTAATTTCTGGGTGTTGAGTTAACGTAGCTTCGATTTCCCCAAGTTCGATGCGGAAGCCTCGAATTTTTACTTGGTTGTCAATGCGTCCAATGAATTCGATGTTGCCATCCGGGAGATAGCGGGCTAAATCGCCTGTTTTGTATAGGCGCGAACCGGGTTCGTCGCTAAAGGGATTGGGGATAAATTTTTGGGTGGTTAATTCGGGACGGTTGAGATAGCCTCGCGCTAATCCCGCACCGCCAATATGGAGTTCTCCTGGTATGCCAATGGGAACTGGTTGAAGATGGCTGTCTAGGATATAAACCTGTAAATCGGAAATCGGCAAACCGATTGGGCTACTATTACGGTTTAGATCCGAGATCGTTAATGGACGATAGGTGACGTGGACTGTCGTTTCCGTAATGCCATACATATTAATCAGTTGAGGAGAGCGATCGCCATGTCGATCGAACCACGGTTCTAGACTCTTGATTTCCAAAGCTTCTCCCCCAAAAATTACCAAACGCAGGTTCAGAGGTTCTTGGGTTTCGCTTAACTCCTCGATTTGAATTAACTGCCGAAAGGCTGAAGGAGTTTGATTGAGAACCGTGACTTTATGTTGACAAAGGAGTTGATAAAAGTCTTGGGGCGATCGCGAAATCCAATAAGGAACCACCACCAAACATCCTCCGTAAAGCAATGCTCCCCATATTTCCCACACGGAAAAATCAAAAGCGTAGGAATGAAATAGAGTCCAAACATCATTGTTATTGAAGCCAAACCAGGACTCAGTTGTGGCAAACAAGCGCACTACATTATCGTGTTGAATTAATACGCCCTTCGGTTGTCCCGTGGAACCGGAAGTATAGATGATGTAGGCGAGAGAGTTAAATGTGACGGGGGTTGTCAGATTGGTTGTAGCCTGCTGTGCAATCTGATGCCAGTCGGTATCTAAACAAATTGCCACATCAGGCAGGGAAGGAATTGTAGATTTGAGTTTTTCTTGTGTCAGCAGAATTGAAATTCCAGCATCGGTGAGCATAAAGGTTGAGCGCTCTGCTGGAGAATTGGGATCGATCGGAACATAAGCCCCGCCTGCTTTGAGAATCCCTAAGATTCCTACTACCATAGAGAGCGATCGCTCTACACATATCCCCACTAATACTTCCGGTTCGACTCCTAAAGAGCGTAAATAATGTGCCAGTTGATTCGCCCGACAATTTAACTCCCGATAGGTTAGCCGTTCTTCCTCAAAAACTACGGCTACAGCATCGGGATTCTGTTCCACCTGTTCTTCAAACAACTGATGAATGCACTTATCCTGGGGATATTCGACTTTGGTATCGTTCCACTCTACTAATAATTGATGACGTTCCGGTTCTGTTAATAACGGCAGTTCGCTAACTGGCGCTTTTGGATTAGCCAGAATTCCTTCTAGCAAAGTCTGAAAATGCCCCATCATCCGACGAATCGTTGCCGCATCAAACAAATCGCGATTATATTCCCAATAGCCAATTAATCCCGCTTCAGCTTCTTCCATCGACAGCGTTAGATCGAACTTGGCCTTGGCACTTTCCATCTGCAACCAATTAAAACTAATCTCCGGTAACTCCAGAGGTTTCATCGGTGCATTTTGCAAGGCAAATATGACCTGAAAAATGGGCGAGTGGCTGAGGCTGCGTTCCGGTTGCAACGCCTCCACCAACTGCTCAAACGGCACATCCTGATGGGCATAAGCATCCAAACAAGTTTGCCGCACCTGTTGCAAGAGTTCGGAGAAACTCAAGTCGCCGTCCAATTGACTTCGCAACACCAGAGTATTCACAAAAAAGCCGATTAGTCCTTCGATTTCGCTGCGGTTGCGGTTAGCAATGGGCGTACCGACTACAATATCTTCTTGACCGCTATAGCGATAAAGTAACGTGCTAAATGTAGCAAATAGCGTCATAAACAGAGTCACTCCCAACTCTTGACTCAGACGTTTGAGCCGTTCCGTAAATTCGACCCCAAGTTCAAAAAACTCTTTGCCTCCGTTAGCCGTCTGCACCGTTTTACGAGGATAGTCCGTGGGCAATTCTAATAAAGGAGGTACTCCAGCTAACTGTTGTTTCCAGTAATCCAGTTGTGGGGCTAGGATTTCAGCCGTAGTGGGTTGTCGCTGCCAACCGGCAAAATCAGCATATTGAATTGGCAGTGGCGGTAAGGGTGAGGGTTTTCCTTGAACATAAGCCCCGTAAAGAACTTCTAACTCGTGGCTCAATACTCCCGTTGACCAACCATCGGTAATAATGTGGTGCATTGTCAACAACAGTACATAGTCATCGGCTGCTAACTGTAATAAAGTGACTCGCAGTAAAGGAGCGTTGGCTAGGTTAAAAGGTTTCTGAATTTCTTGCTCACCCAAATGCTGCACTTCTTTGAGCCGTTCTTCTACGGGCAAATTCTGTAAATCAACAACGGGCATTTTGAGTTCTTGTTCCGGGTGAATTACTCGGACTGGAGAACCATCCACGGCTTGATAATTAGTTCGCAAGCTCTCGTGACGGCGGACTATTTCTTGCAAGGCTTGCTTTAGCCCGTTGACTTGTAGCGAACCTCTCAAACGTAGCCCTTCTTGCTCGTTATAGGCAACACTTCCTTCCTGTAATTGGTCGAGAAACCAGAGGCGTTGTTCGGCAAAAGATAGGGGCAATTCTCCATCTCTTGGTACAGGTTGGATGGGAGCGAATTGTTGCCGAGAAGCCCCTAAGAGGGTTTCGCTCAATTCTGCCACAGTCGGCGATTCAAATAAACGATGCAGAGATAGTTCTATGCCAAAGGTATCTCGAACTCGCGAAATCAGTTGCGTGGCTTGGATGGAGTCACCTCCTAACATAAAGAAGTTGTCTAAGACTCCAATTTCATTGAGATTTAGCACGTCTGCCCAAAGTCCGGCCAGAATTTCTTCGGTGGGAGTTCGCGGGGCTACTAATTCTACATCGAGAACTGGGCGAGACTTATCTGGGGCAGGTAGGGCGCGGCGATCGACTTTTCCACTCGGACTTAGGGGCAGTTTGTCGAGAACAACAAATGCCGATGGCATCATATAATCGGGCAGTTTTTCTTGGAGAAACTCGCGCAACTGAGGAATGAGTTGATGGTGTTTCTTTCCTGTGTAGGGCTGATTGGCATAAGCGCTCCAGGGTTTGAGTTCGTTTTCTGGAGGTGAAATTATGCTGCAATCTGGAATGATGTTAGTGTCAGAACGCAGGAATACTACATCATAGTAAGCTTCGCCACTATTGCCTGACCCAGTAATGTTAATCCGATAATCTATTTCGGATTCCAATTGCCACCAATTTTCGGGTTCAATTCCTCCTGGAGAAATGTGTTGCCGTAATTCCCCTGCGGTGTCGGGACATTCTGGACTAGCTAATCGTTCTATTGCCTGTAAGTCTTGCCAAATTCTGGCGTTGGGAACGCTGCTGACAACGAGTATTTCTGGGGATGACGTTTGTAGTAAACGCTTTAGCGTTTTAAATCGGGCAGTTAAATTATCTTGCCCTGCCTCCCTTGCCCCCCAATCTTGGGAATCTTGTTGCCAGTTTAGAACAACGGGTGGATTTGTGGGAGTCGGTGTTTTTTTGCCGATATGAAGAACCACATCGTAGCGAAAGCGAGTGAGTTCGTTTTGATAATGCCCGCGCTTGAGTTGAATTTCTACATGGCTAATTTGGGGCAAATGTTGTTTGAGAGCGATGAAGAAATCAGGGTTGATGATGAGTCGTTGTTCTCGCGAGAGCCGATCTTGAATGCGATGTCGTAATTGTGTTACTGATAGGGAATCGGACGCTTGATATAACTGCACCGAAGTATGAAACGCTTCCAACAGGGGCAAACTCAGGATGTCTCCTAGGAAAATTTGACCTCCTGGTTCGACTAACGATACCGCCGTTTCGATAACTTGTACTAAATAATCGATACTGGGGAAAAACTGAATCACCGAATTCGAGATAGCAGTATCAAAGTTTTCTTTGACAATTTCCGCTAATCCATCCGCAGGAGACTGACGTAGCATGACGGACTTGGCTAACTCTTGATTGCCGATTTGTCCTTCTAGGTAACGAATGGCTTCCCCAGATAGATCGGTAGCGTAGTAATACTGGCATTGGGGCGCTATCCGAAACAACAGCAACCCTGTCCCGCAGCCAATTTCTAATAATCGATTGGGCTGCAAACCAAGAATCCGCTCTACGGTATGCTCTACCCATTCTCGGACTTGTTCGGGGTCGAGGTCTTTCCCCGTATAAGAGTCGTTCCAGCCGCCAATATGAAAGCTTCCGTCTTGAGCTTCGTCAGGCTGGATATAAGCCTCATCCCAGATTTTCTGCCATTTTTGGGTCTGTTCGCTGACCTCTTCTGGATTTTGCTCGTCAGTGGTAGAACTGGGAACAATGTACGCCACTAAGCGTTTTGCGTTGGGGACATCTTCCCGTGCTTCAACGATCGCTTGTTTGACTTCTGGGTTTTGGCTGAGGGTGGTTTCAATTTCTCCGAGTTCGATGCGATAGCCCCGGACTTTTACTTGGTGGTCGATGCGTCCGAGATATTCAATATTGCCGTCGGGAAGATAGCGAGCTAAATCTCCGGTTTTGTAGAGACGGGAGTTGGGGTCTTGGCTAAAGGGATTAGGAATAAATTTTTCGGCGGTGAGTTCTGGTCTGTTCAAATATCCCCGTGCTAAACCTAAACCTCCGATATGCAGTTCTCCGGGTTCGCCAATGGGAACGGGTTCTCGATCAGAATCTAAAATATAAGTCTGAGTGTTGGCAATGGGTCGCCCGATCGCCACATTTCCTTCTCCCGGTTCCACTCGATACAGGGTTGCCCAAACGGTAATCTCTGTCGGGCCGTACAAGTTCCACAGAGAGGCAGATTTTTCTAATAATGGGTTAGCTAATTTCCTCGGTAAGCGCTCTCCGGTGGAAATAACTTTCAGTTGTTGGCTGCCAGTCCAACCTGCATCCAACAACATTCGCCAAGTGGCTGGAGTGGCTGACATCACCGTAGCGTTTTGTTGCTTGAGCGACTCCATTAATTTTGCGGGGTCTTTGGCCACTTCGCGACTGACAATAATGATTTTTCCGCCGACGGTTAACGGCCCATAGAGTTCTGGGACTGAAACATCAAAAGAAATGGTGGTGACGGCAACCATCGTATCCGAGGCACTCAATCCGGGTTCGGCAGCAATTGAATTTAATAAATTAACCACCGAACGATGGGTAGTTTGCACTCCTTTGGGTTTGCCGGTAGAGCCGGAAGTGTAGATAATGTAGGCTAAATTTTCAGGATTAACATCACTCTCTGGATTGTCCTGACTCTGCTGCGATATCTTTTCCCAGTCATTATCTAAGTTAACTAACTTCAGAGAAGGTGCTGTCAAACCCGATATGAGTTTCTCTTGGGTGACGACAATTGACAAAGCCGCATCTTCTACCATGAAGTCAAGACGTTCTTTGGGATAAGCGGGGTCTAAGGGAACGTAAGCGCCACCGGCTTTGAGGATTCCCACCATGGCCACTACCATATCCAAGGAGCGATCGACGCACAGACCGACCAAGACCTCTGGCCCAACTCCCAACCCTTGCAAGTACCCAGCCAATTGGTTAGCCCGTTGGTTCAGTTCCCGATAGGTGAGTTGTTCATCCTCGAATACAACTGCCACCGAGTCGGGGGTTCGCTCGACTTGGGCGGCAAATAACTGATGGATACACTTGTCGTGGGGATAGTCTGCTTGTGTATGGTTCCAGGAGGTTAATGGGCGATCGCCTTCTGATGCTGTGGCCATAGACTGATTTTTCCAGTTCAACTTGGCAACTAGGGTAAGTTCCAGGTTTATTTTATCAGATGGCGAGGGATTGTCGAGATAGAAATTGAGGCAGAAGAAAGATGGAGAGGATGAGTTTTAGATCGCCATTAACCCTTAGCCTAAAGCACCAAATAATCCTAAAACCACACCCAAGCCAAAGACTACAGCTAGAGCCACAAGGGTAAGGATCAAAACCCAATACTGTAAGGTATAGAGTTTTCGCAATTCTCCTAACGCTCCCATTAAGTTCTCAATATCCTGACCTTGAGTATCCACAATGCGCTTAAAGGCAGTAGAAGCTTGATATGTCCAAATGCCGATTAAAAAATCGGCTACTCCTGAAATCATTTCTCCGATACCTTCTGCTGCTCAAAACAGTCCCAAGACTGCCGTCAGAACTCCACCAATTATTAAAAAAATACTAACAAATTTCATGCGATTGGCTAATTGCCCAATCAGCACATTTTGGGAATTATCAAATTCATAATTAGAAGACCGCATAATTGCCAACCTACCAGAAAGCGTTTATCCTACTGTCTAGAGTAAAACAGAAGAGGAAACCCGTAATCATTTTTAATTTTTAATTTTTCATTAAACTAGACCAAAGATTGTCGTGGAGAGTTCTAAAGTTGTCTATGCCAGTTGTTTCCCAAACCCCAGTCCCTGAAAATTCCGTATCCCTAGAAACCCTAACCTTAGATGTGACGGGGATGAAATGTGCCGGATGCGTCCAAGCTGTAGAACGACAACTAACGCAACAGCCAGGGGTTCGCTCTGCTTGTGTTAATTTAGTAACTGCGGTTGCGGCAGTAGAGTATGAAATTGGAGCGCTTAATGGGAATCAGTTAGCTGAGAAGCTGACGGAATCGGGATTTCCGAGCCAACTGCGATCGCCGGAAAGCCTCGGTAATTCCTCACTTTCTCCCCAAAAACGGTATCAAGAAGAACTAAAGGCACATCAAAAAGAGTTGGCGATCGCCGCGACCCTATTGCTCCTCTCCTTTACTGGCCATGGATTCCATGATTTACCCCTGCTCAGTTCCATGGCATTTCACTGGGGTTTAGCCACCCTCGCCCTCTTGTTTCCGGGGCGAGCTATTATCCTGGAAGGAGCGCGGGGATTGTGGAAGAATAGCCCCAATATGAACAGTTTAGTGGGCTTGGGGGCGATCGCCGCCTACACCACCAGTACCATTGCCCTACTCTTTCCCCAAACCGGATGGGAATGCTTCTTTGATGAACCCGTCATGCTCCTCGGCTTCATTCTCCTGGGGCGTACCCTCGAAGCTAGAGCCAGAAGCCAAGCAGCCGCCGATCTCAGCGCCCTCTTAGGCCTCCAACCCAAACGAGCGCACCTGATTCCTGTGGGGTCAAGTGCCGATGAAACCCCAGTCGATATTGCCGCCGAAACCGTGAAAGTGGGGGAATGGTTGCGGGTGCTACCAGGAGAACTCTTTCCCGTGGATGGGCGCATTGTGGGGGGAGAAACCACGGTCAATGAAAGTATGATTACCGGCGAAGCCATCCCCGTAGCCAAACAAGGGGGAGATTTCGTGAGTGCGGGAACGGTGAATGAGTCGGGACTCGTCACCCTGGAAACCACCCGCGTAGGTTCAGACACCACCCTGGGGCAAATTATCCAATGGGTGGAAAGGGCCCAAACCCGTAAAGCGCCGATTCAAGAACTGGCGGATACAGTGGCAGGTTATTTTGTTTATGGCATCATGACCCTTTCCACCTTAACCTTCCTCTTCTGGCAACTGGTGGGGGTGCAACTCTGGCCCCATGTCCTGGCAACCGGTGAAACCCCCTATTCTCCCCTGCTACTGAGCTTAAAATTGGCGATCGCCGTTTTAGTCATTGCTTGTCCCTGTGCCCTAGGTTTGGCTACCCCCACAGCCCTCTTAGTCGGCACAGGAATTGGCGCAAAACAAGGCATTCTCATCAAAGGGGGACAAGCCCTACAACAACTCAATTCTATCGACTCGATCGTATTTGACAAAACCGGAACCCTCACCCAAGGTACACCCCAAGTTACCGATTGTATCCCCAATCCCGAATTAGGTTGGAGTAAGAATCGCCTCCTGAGCATTGCCGCAGCCGTGGAACAGGGAACCAACCATCCCCTCGCCCGTGCCATCCTCAACGCAGCCCAAGAGCAAGACCTTATTTTACCCCCAGCCGAAAACTTCCAAACCATTGCCGGTTATGGGGTACAAGCCTGGGTGGAACAACAAAAGGTACTCTTAGGAACCCCAGAATGGTTGGCACAACAAAATGTAACTTTACCGGAAAATACGGAGAAGATCGATCAACTGGCCCAAGAAGGTAAAACCGTGGTGGCGATCGCCCTCAATGGGCAATGGGCCGGATGGTTAGCCATCATCGATCCCCTCCGTCCCCAAGCCAAAGAAACCCTAGAGAAACTGCGGCAGATGGGGTTAAAAGTAATGATGTTAACCGGCGATCGCCAAGCCACCGCCCAAGCCGTAGGCGAAAAACTGGGACTTAAAAGCGACGAAATCCAGGCAGAAGTGAAACCCGAAGCCAAAGCAGAGGCGATCGCTAAGTTACAAAAATCTGCCCACGTCGCCATGGTTGGAGACGGCATTAACGATGCTCCCGCCCTCGCCCAAGCCGATGTCGGTATTGCCCTCCAGAGCGCCACAGAAGTAGCCATGGATACCGCACAACTGGTTTTAATCGGCGATCGGCTCACCGACCTTCCCCAAGCCATCACCCTCGGTCGAGACACCTTCAGCAAAATTCGCCAAAACCTCTTTTGGGCCTTTGCCTACAACATCCTCGCCATCCCCCTAGCCGCCGGTCTCCTGCTCCCCCAATTCGGAATTCTCCTCTCTCCAGCCACTGCTGCTGCATTCATGGCCTTCAGTTCCGTCAGTGTCGTCACCAACTCCCTCCTCCTGCGCCGACGTTACCCGACTTCACAATCTGGCGACAATCCATTAAAATTATGACTTTGTATTCAAAAATAGGGCCCCCAATTCCCCAGTTATTTCACTGATGTTTTGCCGACAACGAATCAAAATGAATAACCCTAATCTCCATCCAGAGCGTTTAAACTAGAAACAGTATCCCGAAATTTACGGTAAAATCGGCTTCTTGTCCTTTACCCCATCCCTAAATCCTCTTAAGTGAGGACGAGACCATAAAGTATTGATGTTATTCAATAGGTGTAAGCTAAAATAATGACCGAAACTTCTGCCCAATCTAACCAAAACCATCTCCTCATTATTGAAGACGATAAGGGACGGCGAGAATTTACCCTCGAAGCCCCCGTCTACTCCATCGGTCGCCATGAACAGAGCGATATTCGTCTTTACTCCCAGTTTGTCTCTCGTCGCCATGCAACCTTAGTCCGCTTACCCAAAGAAGACGGAAATTACTATTACCGCATCGTTGATGGCAACCTTAAAGGCAAAGGCAGTGCCAATGGGATTATGGTCAACGGCAAAAAAGTCCCCACCCATGACCTCAAGAATGAAGATGAAATTGTTTTTGGCCCCCAAGTCCGAGCCAGCTACTATCTATTAGTCCGTGAAAATGTAGTCACCACTCCAGCCTCAGACGAATTTGATATTACCTTGATTAGCCCCGGCATGATGGGTGAAGACGATATATAGCGCTATGCACTAACAATAGGTAATCAGCATTGCTGACCCGTTAAAGCAGTAAGCCACTTGTCAAGGAACGGGAACAACTCAAACCAGAGTTTGCTCATCCCTCATTCCTTTCCATCGACTTACCCTGGAACCGTGTCAATCAACTTCAACTGACTACTCTCTTGAATTTGCTCGCTCACCTGTTGGAACAGTTGATGACAGTGATTGTTGAGTTGTAAAGGCAGTTCTTCGTTTTTAGCCACTAAGGTCATTTTAATTTCAGTTTCAGTAGCGGTTGTGTTATCAATTAGCACTTCCACAGTTACCAATTTGCCAAAAGGGACTTTACCGGGCTTTTCCCGTCCCATGAGGTACTCGGCTCTATCGTATTGAACCTCAATATTCAAAGATTTGAGAATCTCAATCAACGACTGCCGGAGATTTTTGTTGGGAAGCGCTACTGTAAATAAACAAGTGTACCGAGCCATAAAACACTCCGGACGTAAAACACGGATAATTCTTACTATATTATCGAAACTCATCTTACCAGTCATTACCCTCTATTGTTGATATGAGAGGATAACTAGGATAGATAGAATCGCATAAACTTATGATTGTGGAAGCATTACAGCCTTTTTCTAATGGATTGGGCAAACTCATTGTGTTTGAGGGAATTGAAGGGGCAGGTAAAACAACCCAAATCCAGAAAACCTCCGACTGGCTTAAATCTTGGCTCTCTCAACAGGTACTCATTACCAGAGAACCAGGGGGCACACCTTTAGGCGAACGTCTACGGGAGGTTTTATTGGCAGATGCATTGGTGTATGACACCTCAGAGCTATTACTCTATGCAGCCGATCGCGCCCAACATATTCAGGAGTTCATCCAACCCGCACTCAAGGCAGGCCACATCATTTTATGCGATCGCTTTACAGACTCCACCATAGCCTATCAGGGTTATGGTCGCGGTTTAAGTCTCGATTTAATCGATCAACTCAATCAAATTGCCACACAAGGCATCAAAAGCGATTTAACCCTATGGTTAGATGTAGACGTAGAAACCGGACTAGAGCGAATGCGCCAAAGGGCATCAGCCGATCGCATAGAACAAGCCGATTTTGCCTTTCATCATCGCGTCCAACAAGGCTTTGAAACCCTAGCGAAAACCTATCCAGAGCGGATTATTCGGATTGATGCCAATTTAGCAGCAAACCAGGTACAAGCTCAGATTCGTGCCGCTCTCAACCCCCGATTACAGGATGGGAAAAACTCGATTTAGACCGGAATTTCAATCCAGAACGTTGTCCCCTCACCCAGCTTAGAAGTACAAGTTAATTTTCCTTTATGTTTCTCCACAATAATTTGATAACTAATTGCTAATCCCATCCCTGTCCCCTCACCCATCGGTTTAGTCGTGAAAAATGGATCAAAAAGTCGAGACTGTATTGATTCAGGAATCCCCAATCCATTATCCCCAATCTCAATCACCGCCCAATTTCTGCCCGAATCCCCTGGAGAATAGACAGAAGTAGAAATCCTAATTTCATTGGGAGCGCTCTCCAACGCCTGATAACTCAAATTTTGTTTTATATTCCCTTCCTCCAAGGCATCAAGAGCATTAGCAATCAAATTCATAAAAACCTGATTTAACTGACTCGGATAGCATTCAATCAGAGGCAGATCCCCATAATTTTTGACCACTTGAATTTCTGGACGATGGGATTTCGACTTCAGCCGATTATTTAAGATCAGCAAGGTACTCTCAATCCCTTCATGAATATTCACCGGCTTGACTTCACTTTCATCTAGACGAGAGAAATTCCGTAAGGATCGCACAATACCTCGAATGCGATCGGCTCCAATTTGCATCGACTGGAGTAATTTAGGTAAATCCTCCACGATAAACTCCAAATCAACCTCTTCACATTCTTGCTGCACCTCTTCAGGAGGTATGGGATAAAACTTTTGATAAAGTTCAAGAATAGACAGTAGATCGTGGGCATAATTCTCAGCATGGGATAGATTGCCATAAATGAAATTAACGGGATTATTAATTTCATGGGCAATCCCAGCTACTAATTGCCCTAAACTAGACATTTTTTCACTTTGAATCAAGTGAGTTTGAGTTTGTTTAAGTTCCAGAAGTGTTTGCTCAAGTTGTAGGGATTTTTCTTTTTCTTTCGCTTCAGAAATTCTCAAGGACTCATTGACTTTTGCCAACTCATCTGCTTTCTTCAAAACAATTTTAATAATGGACTTTTGCAGACTTAACGCTGCATCAATCTCACATTTTTTCCAAGAAGTAGATTGTAAAACAACGGTTTCTTTCCACAACTCAAAAGATTGTCTAGGACAAAGTAAATCAGAATTGTAATAATTCCGCAAACTCTCTTCTGGGTTCCCTGCCCAATGAACAGTCTGCAATACTTCTGGGCGAAACCAAATCAGATATTTATCTTGAGTGGCTGCAATTTTTATGGCTAATATCCCACTAGCTACATTTTTATAAACGGCAGCTTTCGGGTCTATATCAGTCAAACAAGTTGTGGAAAAAAAACGAGATTCACCCATATAGCGATCGAGATCCTCTATGAATTCTTTGATATAGTTACTATCGGGCGTTTTACCAATTAAAGTCAGGCGATCGCCAAAACAAATCGCTGCCCCTGTTGCGCCTACCAAATCCAATAAATTATTTTTATTTTCAACCAAGCCATCGACATAGTTTTCGGTATTCGACATCGACTCCAATAACCGGGACTGAATATCTTTCAGCTCCAACTTATATTCATAGTCTTCATTATGTTCCTTATAAACCAACTCCAACGATAAAGACTGAGCTAAAAATTCACAGGCAGATCGTCGATCGAAAGAAATAGACAGGGGAGTATAATGGTGGCAGGCAATTAATCCCCAAAGTTGTTGATTTTTAATCAAGGAAAGGGTCATTGAAGCCTGGACACCCATATTTCTCAAATATTCCAGATGACAGCTTGATGTGCCTCTTAATCCGGACTGTTTCAAATCTGTGGGCTTCTGAGTCAGGGGATTAATCCTAGGCACTATTTCTATCCCATCTGCATTGACATCAACAATCGACCTCGACCAGTGTTTGAGAAACAAATTTCTGGATTCTTCAGGAATATCAATGTCGGGATAATGTAATCCTAAATAGGACTCTAAATCCTCTCGTTTAGATTCAGCGATCACACTGCCATGGTTATCTTCATAAAACTTATAAAGCATGACTCGATCGAATCGAGTGATTTTGCGGATTTTTTTGACTGCAATCTTACATACTTCTTCCAGAGTTTGAGCAGCCGTCAGTTGCCTGGCACATTCTTGGGTGAGATGATAAAACCTGAGTGATTGATTCAAATCTCGATCCGTATTTGTTTCTAACTCTAGAATCAGACCATTATCTTGACGGTACATCCTTGCCCTAAACTCCATCTCCTCCCTGTTCTTAAATTGGATATTCAGGGGATTGTTTTTCTCAAAATCCAGATGTGTTAAATAATTTTGAACCTGTTGCAGTTGTGAGGATTCTAACAATATAGATAGAGGTTGATTCAGGAGAGACTCCGGAGCATAGCCCAGAAAGGATTGGACATTTTCACTGACTTGGATAATGTTTAAGTCCGGTTCGGTTAAAACCAATAAAGCCCCATGGGGCTGAATGACTGTGGGGAAATAAACGGCTTCTTGTTGGGCCATCGTCCAGTTGCGAGAGCGGCGCAAGCTAATATTGAATTGAGTGTTCATGGTTAAAAGAGTCGATTAGATTGAGATTTTTGTACGGAGTGTAAAAAAAAGTTAAGAGGTGTGGAGTTCAGGGTAACATCCCAAAAACTGTCACCGTAGATCTTGGTACAAGGTAGAATCGCCATCCTGGAAGATGAGCATCTGGCTCAAATGATGCTTAACACCACTAGAAATCTATTGTAGCGCAAGACTTAAACAGAACTTCTAAAGTCGTAAAAGCACGGTAGATTCAACTCGAATGTGCCGATCGCCGGTTTCAGAGCCGGATTAGAGGTTAAAGTAAGGTAGGCAAATCTAAGAAATTCTGACGTGGGATTCAAGTGCAAGATATCGAAGGTAACCACATCCGACTGAATAAGGTGACCAGGGAATGGGTCATTTATGCTCCCAAAAGAAAGCACCGTCCCCAGGATTTGCGACAATTATCTACTATTGAGCATCCGATCGCCCTTCCTTGCCCTTTTTGTCCAGGTGGCAGCCATGAAGAGGAAGATATTTTACTAGAATTGCCTAAAGCGAACGGTTCTGGGTGGCAAACCCGTGTTGTTGCCAATCGCTATCCAGCACTTTCGACTCAAGGTAATACCATGCGCTCTTCCCATGGTATATATCTCATGATGCCAGGTTATGGTCGCCATGAGGTGATCATTGAAAGTCCAGATCATGAGAAGGATATTCCCACCATGGATCTCTCGGAAGTAGAGTTGATCGTGGAAACCTATCATCACCGCTACATCGATTTGATGCAGGAGCATGAAAGCATGATGGGGATTATCTTTCGCAACCACGGACAACGGGCAGGGGCTTCCCAGTCCCATCCCCATTCCCAAATTATCATTACCAGTATTGTGCCTCAACAGCGTCGCTGGCGAGAGGAGGAAGCCCAACGCTATTATGATGACTGGGGTAGATGCTTGTACTGCGATATTCTCAAGTTTGAGTACAAGGAAGAAACGCGGATACTGGAAGAGAATAATTCATTTTTGGCATTCGTACCGTTTGCGGCGGAAGTACCGTTTGAAATATCGATCGCCCCAAAACATCATGAAGCGGATTTTGGCAGTATGACCGATACGGAAAAAGCGGATTTTGCTTCCATGCTCCAAAGTGTTCTCACCCGGTTATCAGACAAACTTAATGACCCAGACTATAACTACATTATCAATACGGCCGCTCGCTATAAGGCGGAAGAACCCCAAGTTCACTGGTATTGCCAAATTCGACCCCGGTTAACCACTCCTGCGGGGTTTGAAATTGCCTCAAGTGTGAGTATTAATCCTTCTTTGCCGGAATGGGATGCTCAGTTTTTGCGCGAATAGGGAGATGGGGTGAAACCGGTTTAGGTAGCTACTTGGGTTCCTGATTACTGGAGTATTGAAAAGTGCAACACCATCAGTTGCTGGGGACGTAAGCCCAAAGATTCATAGGTTTTTCCGGTATGCTGGTCGGTAAACTCAACCTCAAAAGCTACTCCATTAGCTAAGATTTCGACTACAGTTCCCACTTGTCCCTGGGATAAACCATATTCAGGTAGGTCAACCGTCAGAGCAACCACATCTAATAACTCGATAGTTTTAGTATTCATCTTGAGATCCTCCATGTTAAGTTACGTGAGAGGGTAACAGGTGGTTAATTTAGGGATTTTTGAACTGTGTTCGAGAATCCAACCACTACGGACTCTGGCAGATCGACGCTCCCATTCTAGGGTAAAGTCCACCGTGTAACGTTGTCCAAATTCATCTCGCCTGCCCAGTTGTGCTTCTTCCGTGCCAACCCTCTCTAATAAAATTTCCCGTAACCCTTCTGCGTCATTGGCACTCATCCCTAGAAGAGACAAAAACAACCGAGCTTTGTGCTTACCATCATTATGGTCTAAGTTAAGGCAGTAGTCCCGAAGTTTGCGGATATCCACAACTGCATTCTCAGCATAGGGAAGGATCATGGGGAGAGAATTTGAATCAGGATTTTTGCAGTTTATACCAATTCTCAGAGCTTTTGGGAGCAACCCGGTTTCTAGGAAAATCTGGGATAGGATAGATCTAAGCTGGGTTAACTAACTATTATGGGTAATACCTTCGGGCATTTATTTCGGATTACAACATTTGGGGAATCCCATGGCGGTGGGGTTGGGGTGATTATTGATGGTTGTCCACCGCTTCTAGAGATTTCAGCAGAGGAGATCCAGGTAGAGTTGGATCGCCGCCGGCCGGGACAAAGTAAAATTACGACACCGCGTAAGGAAACGGATACCTGTGAGATTCTTTCGGGAGTCTTTGAGGGCAAAACCCTGGGGACTCCGATTATGATTTTGGTTCCGAATAAGGATACCCGGCCCCAGGATTATGATGAGATGGCACAAAAATACCGGCCGTCCCATGCGGATGCTACCTATGATGCTAAATATGGGATTCGCAATTGGCAAGGTGGAGGACGCTCTTCGGCACGGGAAACCATTGGTCGGGTGGCTGCGGGGGCGATCGCCAAAAAAATCCTTAAACAGGCGGCTGGCGTGGAAATTATCGGCTATGTGAAGCGTATTCAGGATTTAGAGGCGATCGTCGATCCGGCAACTGTGACTCTCGAACAAGTGGAAAGTAATATCGTTCGCTGTCCCGATCCCGAAGCCTACGAACGGATGATTGAACGCATTGAAGCGATTAAACGGGAAGGAGACTCCCTAGGTGGGGTGGTTGAATGTGTGGCTCGTCATGTGCCCAAAGGTCTAGGAATGCCGGTGTTTGATAAACTAGAGGCAGATTTGGCCAAAGGTGTGATGTCTCTACCGGCCAGTAAAGGATTTGAGATCGGTTCGGGGTTTGCTGGAACTCTGCTGACTGGGAGCGAACACAATGATGAATTTATTTTAGGCGATCGCGCAGAAGTCCGCACCGCCACCAACCGCTCTGGGGGCATTCAAGGGGGAATCTCCAATGGCGAATCGATTATTCTCCGAGTCGCTTTTAAACCCACCGCCACCATTCGTAAAGAACAGCGCACGGTTACTAGAGAGGGTGAAGAAACCCTGTTAGCGGCTAAAGGTCGTCACGATCCTTGCGTTTTACCGAGAGCCGTGCCTATGGTAGAAGCAATGGTGGCTCTGGTTTTATGCGACCACCTCCTACGTCACCAAGGTCAATGCGGAACACTCAATCATGATTAGTCAACAACCTTCTTCACTCTTTGAGGTTCAATTTTGGGGTGTGCGGGGGAGTATCCCCGCTCCTGGCCCGGAAACCGTCCGCTATGGTGGCAATACTTCCTGTCTGGAAATGCGTATTGGAGAGAAACACTTTATTTTCGATGGCGGAACCGGTTTACGCGCTCTCGGCGATCGCCTCTCCACGGAATTTCCCCTAGATGTGAACCTCTTTTTTACCCATTACCATTGGGATCATATCCAAGGTGTACCCTTTTTCATCCCCCTCTTTACCCCAGGGAATCAGATCCATGTTTGGGGGGATGTCCCCGACTCTAGCGAGTCTCTAGAAGACCATTTTCATCATGCGATTCTCCATATTAATTCCCCCGTCCCCTCACCCATACCCAAGGCGGATCTGAAGTTTTCTAAGCTTTCTCCTGGAGAACAAGTCAACCTAGATGGGATTGAGATTGAAACCGGTCATCTTAATCATCCGAATGGGGCTATGGGTTATCGGATTACTTGGCAAGGACACACGGCGGTTTATTGTACGGATACGGAGCATTATAGCGATCGCCTCGATCCAGATGTCCTCAAGTTAGCTCGGAATGCCGACATCTTGATCTACGATGCCATGTACACTGACAACGAATACAGCAACCCTAAATCCTCTAAAGTCGGTTGGGGTCATTCTACCTGGGAAGAAGGGGTCAAAGTAGCCGAAGCCGCAGGGGTGAAAAAGCTGATCGTTTTCCATCATGAACCCAATCATGATGATGATACCCTCGACCACATTCAAGAGGAGGTTCAAAAGCGCTTTCCCAACACGGTTTTAGCCCGCGAAGGGATGATTTTAAGCCTGATTGACACTTAGGCTTGGGAAGGGTCTTCAGGAGGGTGGTCTAAGCCCAATTGTTGCTTGCTTTTGTCCATAAAATTACGGCCACTATAACAACTCCTTTGGCATTTATATGAGTCATCAGTAATATCAAGTCCGGTTTCCGCAAGCGGACATGAAAATTGGAAAAGAGAAGCGGGCAAGATGCCCGCACTCCTCGAATTCTTTGATATGACTGGAGTGGGAGCATCTTGCTCCCTGGATTTTTAATTAGGGTATTTCCGCTTCGCGGACATGAAAAGCTGCTATTGGCAAGCCTTGAAAATTAAGACGTTAAGACAGAATAGTTTAAATTCTTACTCATTACTCATTACTTACAGCAGTTTACTCTGCTATGAGGTACATTAATGACTGTTTTTAACGATAGCTAAAATAGCTCAAAGCGCCACCCAGTCTGTTGTTTGTTCCCCCTATCCCCCTATCTCCCCATCCCCCCATCACAGCGCTTTGCGCTGTATGACTTACGAATTACCCCCTGAAGCACTATAAATATGACGATTCATTTGCACAGATTCAGTCAAATCTACCATCGGCAAAGGGTAATCTACACCCATCTGAACACCAAAGCGTTTTTGCTCCACAGCTAACAACTTCCAAGGTTGATGAATTTTAGTCGGTGGAACTTTAGCTAATTCCGGTAACCAATGCTTGACATATTGCCCTTTCGGGTCATAATCTTGGGATTGTTTAGCAATATTAAAGTAGCGAAAACCACGGCGATCGTTTCCTACTCCCGCCACATAATTCCAGTTTCCCCAATTACTACAGGGATCGTAATCAATTAAACAGGATTCAAACCATTCTGCCCCCATGCGCCAGTCCATACCTAGATTTTTAGTCAGAAAACTAGCCACATTTTGCCGACCTCGATTCGACATAAATCCAGTAGCCGCTAATTCCCTCATATTGGCATCGACTAAAGGAAATCCAGTATTTCCCTGTTGCCAGCGTTCAAACTGTTGCCAATCTTGTTTCCAAGGAAAAGACAATCCTTGCAGTCCAGAAGCATAAAATATTTTATTCCCATGTTTGGCACAGATGAAACGAAAATAATCCCGCCATAGGAGTTCAAAAATGAGCCAATACGTGGATTCATTTTTGACCCGTTCTGATTCATATTTTTGGACTTCTTGATAAATAAAACGAGGAGAGAGACAACCAAACGTTAACCAGGGAGATAATTTAGATGAACCATCTGCCCCTAACATTTGATTGCGAGTTTGTTTATAATGTTGTAAATGATTGCCCTGCCAAATATAATCTTCTATCCGTTGTAGTCCCGCTTTTTCTCCACCCCTGAAAAATAAGACGGCTCGCGGATCGGATCGGGGGGGTTCGAGTCCCCATTCTGTGAGGGTAGGCAAATCTCCTAGATCGAGACTGGGTAAGGCTGGAAGAGTATTGGGAGTGGGAAAAGTAGCGCGAATCTGGGAGCGTTTTTCGACTTCTTTCCGATAGGGGGTAAACACTTCGGGAAGGTCGGCGATCGCCCAAGGTAAATCTTCAATATGATATAAAGTAGACCCCCAAAAGCCTTGGGTAGAAATCTGATGTTGGCTTAAGGTTTGGTGAAGTTTGGTTTCTACTAACTTCTCTTCTGCGGTCACTTCCTGATGATAATACACCGCACTGGCGTTTAGAGTTAGGGCTAACTCAGCAATCACTTTTTCGGGTAACCCCTGACGGATCATCAGATCGCTGCCTAGATTTCTTAAGGTTTGACGCAGGGTATTGACACTTTCCAGAAGAAATTGAGCGCGAAAAACACCCATCTTGGGAAAGCCAAAATGGGTGTGATTTAGCCAGCGAGAGTCAAAACAATATACTGGAATGACTACAGCGCCAGTCTTCAGGGCTTGGTTTAGGGGTTCATGATCGTGCGATCGCAGATCGTTACGATACCAAAGAAGGATCGGTTTTTGGCTCATCAGTCTACTACCTAGGGGATGGATCGGTTGATTGAGCAGGCTTTTCTTCAGTTTGCCATAAAAGGAGCAAGGCTTGATTAAAATAAAAGGCAGTATCGTGATGAAATCTTTCTACTCTATGCTCGATTTTCTCAATTCCTGGTTGGGTCGTCCCTCAGAAAAAATTAAAGCGAAAGTTGAAATTTACACTTGGCAAACTTGCCCCTTCTGTATCCGAGCCAAATTATTACTATGGCGCAAAGGGGTTTCTTATACCGAGTACAAAATTGATGGTGATGAAGCCGCCCGAAGCCAGATGGCAGAACGGGCTAAAGGACGGCGATCGGTTCCCCAAATTTTTATTAACGATCGCCACATCGGAGGCTGTGATGATTTATATGCCCTAGATCAACAAGGAGAACTCAATCCCCTACTCACCCAATAACCCCACTCCAACCCCGTGTCCTCCTTAACCCATCCCCTCTATCAACATCATCGCCATTGGATGACTCGCGCTCTTGAGCTGGCACAAACCGCAGGAGAAGCAGGAGAAATCCCTGTGGGGGCAATCATTACCGATCGCCAAGGACAATTCCTCGCAGAAGGCACAAATCATAAAGAACGCGATCGCGATCCCACTGCCCATGCTGAGATCGGGGCAATTCGTGCAGCCTGCGATCGCCTCAACTCCTGGCACTTAGAAGGCTGCACTCTCTATGTCACCCTCGAACCCTGCCCCATGTGTGCCGGAGCCATTATCCATGCTCGCTTACAACAGCTCATTTATGGAATCGACGATCCCAAAACCGGAGCCATTCGCACCGTCTTAAATCTGCCTGACAGCCCCGCCTCTAACCACCGTCTTCAAGTATTATCCGGAATTCTTGAATCCCCCTGTCGCCAGCAATTACAATCCTGGTTTGCCCAACGAAGATAGCTGTAGTGGGGGAATGGGGCTATACAGCAGTTTCCTCTGCTATGAGGTACATTAATGATGGTTTTTAACGATATCTAGAACAGCTCAGAGCTTCTACCAAGTCTATTGTTTGCTCCCCCCATTCCCCCATTCCCCCATTCCCCCACTACAGCGCAAAGCGCTGTATTCCCGACATTCGATCAAGCCGAATTTTCCACCTTTTGGAAAAAATCTTCTAACAAAACCCTAATTTCTTCGATTGCAAACTCATCTAATAGCTGAGACGCATAACTCACAAAAGAATCATAATCTTCATCAAGTTGACCTAAGCGCTTCACCTCATTTTCCATATCCTCAATATCACCGATTCTTGCCGATCGATAGAGATTTTCTAGCTCTGCTTTTGGAGGAAACTGCATCGGTAATACATGACTATTTGTTGATTGATCCAGGGGATAATCCAGATGATCTAAATCCCGATCATCTGCATAGATCCAAGTAAGATCCAAATGTTTTTTCAAACTAGCTAGTAAGACCTCTGTATCAATCGGTTTCGGAATAAACTCATTGCAATCAATTTGCAGTCTATATTCCGAATCTAAACCCGAAATACTAGCACTAGAGATAATAATCGGAACTTGTTTTAAATGCTCTAAATGTCGGATAACCTGAGTCAACTCTAAGCCATCCATCACCGGCATAAAAATATCAGTAATAATTAAATCTGGGGTCACTTTTTCCGCTTCCTTAAGTCCTTCCTTACCATCCGTTGCTTCAATCACCCGAAATCCTAGAGAATTGAGTAAATTAACGATTAAAGACCGATGTTCCCAACGGTCATCAATCACTAAAATGGTCTGTTTTTCTCCTAAATACCCAGTAATGCTATTTTCTGAAACAGGCAAGGGTGAAGATAGTCCTTCTTCAGCTAATAAGCACTGAATTTCAAAAAAGAAGCAACTCCCTTGGTTAGGAATACTAGAAACCTTGAGATTACCCCCCATTAGTTGCACAATATTTTGACTAATCGCTAATCCTAAACCTGTACCTTCAGACATCCGAGCTTTTTCCCCAACTTGCTCAAAGGGAGAAAAGATTTTCTCTAGCTGTTCTGGAGTGATTCCAATCCCTGTATCTTTCACATCAAAACGAATTTTAGCATAGGTTTGATCGGATCTAGATATCCAATCCAAAAAATCAACCTTAAAAGTAATTTCTCCAGTATCTGTAAACTTAATTGCATTACCAATCAAATTGATTAAAACTTGTCGTAAGCGTTTTTGATCCACAATAATCGTTTTCGGTAACCGAGGATCGTAAATACTTCTAAAGCCTAATCCTTTTTGATGAGCTTTTATTTTACAAATTGAACTTACTCCATCCAAAAAATAACTCAAATCTAAAGGTTCTTCATACAACTCTACTTTTCTCGATTCAATTTTTGCCATATCGAGAATATCATTAATCAAAGTCAGTAAATGGGAACCACATTCATGAATGACTTCTACCCCTTTGCGGTCTTCGCCTTCTAAAGTTTTGGAGCGTTTTAGGATTTGAGTATAGCCTAAAATTCCATTCAAAGGAGTACGAAGTTCATGACTCATACTTGACAAAAACTCCGTTTTAGCTTGGTTGGCACTATCGGCCGCTTGTTTAGCTTTTTGCAGAGCCAGTTCAATTTCTTTGCGGTCAGTAATATTTTGTAAAGTACCTTTCAACTTAATTCTTTCATCTTCAACTGCCAAGGGTTGACCAATTAAACGAACCCAAATTAAATCCCGCGAATGACGCATTAAAGGGAGTTCTAAATCAAATTCAGTTAAGTTATTTGTCGCCTCATTCATTGCTGCTTGTAAGTGTTCTCTATACTCCCCCTCAAAGAAGGATAACATCCCTTCCAAAGTCGGTACATAATCGGCTTCAACTTCATGGATATGATACACTTCTTGAGTCCAAACTAACTCTTGAGTCTGAGGATCGAATTCCCATCCTCCTAACTGGCCAATTTTTTGGGTTTCATTAAGCAGAGCTTCACTTTTACGAATCGCTACTGTTTGTTCTGCGACTTGTTGTTCTAAATTATGAACTAAGGCTTGAAGTTGAGTCGCCATTTGATTAAACCCTTCTGCTAATTCTCCTAACTCATCTTCCGATTCTAGGGGTAAACGATGATTCAGAGAACCTTGTTTAATCTGATTAACACCTTGGGTGAGTTGGATGATTTTTTCAGTAATTGTTTTTTGAAATAATCGGGCAATGATTGCTGTAATAAATAATCCAAAAAGGGCAGAAAGAACCAGAATAAAATAGATCAATTGGCTTGCTTTTTCCACTCGTTTTTGTGCTTTGATGACTTCCTGATTGCTCAAGGCAATCAGTTCACTAGAAATTCGGTCAATGTTTTGAGCTTGCAAGTCAAAATCCCGAAATCTAGATTGAATTGCGGTATCGACCTGTAAGATTTTTTCAGCCGTTTTTTTATAGGAGTCTAGAATATTGAATACTTCAGACTTTTGTTCCGGACTAAGCGCCGTATTTTCGGCTATTTTTTTCTCCAATTCGAGTAAGATGTTAAAGGCGGACTGCATATGGGGGCGCTGGCGAGTAATCAAATACTCTTTTTCTGCCAGACGTAAGGCTTGGTATTGTTCACGCCATTGAAGATCTAGGGATTGAATGGCTTTTTTACCTTCACTCCCCCAATTCTCCAGTTGGTGTTGAAGTCCATTTTTTTCTTGGGCGAGTTGTGTTACTAATTCAACAGCTTCAATAAAGGTTGTTTCATAGCGTTGGGCTGAAGAAACGAATAAACTTAAATCTACATTAGTTTGTTTCAGGGAATCACTAACTTGAGGTTGTTCAATGAGTTGTTTAAACTCAGTGGTTAGGCGAACGACTTCATTAATATTATCAACGGCTTCTTGGGCATAAATTTCTTTAGCTTGACTAAAGCCAATTTCTGGATAACGTAGGAAAAAATCCCGTTGATGGGTACGAGCTTCCTGTAAATTTCGATCCATCTCTAGCACTAATCGCTGAAGTTCTACGCTGATAGAAATGTCTTTTTCCGCTTGACCCTGTATAATTTTTAAGGCAATATAACTATTAATAGAAACAAAGATAATTAATGTAAACAATCCCCCAAAACCTGTGGAGAACTTAGTGGTAATACTTAATCGATTCCACCAGTGTTGGAGTTTTCTAAGTTGAGCGACGATCGCCGGTATCATATCATATTCGGATCGCAAAAATGAACGGTAATAGAATCAACGTCCCATACAAATGGTCTTTTAGGGATTGGGTTCATAGAGATAGACTCGATTGGCATTCAACCCGTCTAAACCAGCAGCCGGATCGTTAAATTGCAGGATGCTAAAGTGACCAGAGGCACAATCGCCAAATTGATTACAACTCAAAGATCCTGTAACTCCGGGGAAATTAGAGGTATTGTACAAAGCATCTCGCAGGGCTTGACGGCCAACTTGTAGTGTACCATTGGGCGATCGCACCGCTACAGTAGAAATCGCCTCTAAAACTATATTAGCGGCATCATAGGCAAAACTATAATAAGGATGCTCTGGAGGAGAACCATATTCTGCTTCATAGGCTTGTTTGAGTTGGGCTAAAGCCTCCTGATCCGGCCAAGCAAAACTGACAAAATATAATCCTACTCCATCTTCACCGATCGCCGTTAACACCGGATCGCTTTGCAAGGAGTCTCCAGTAATTAACACTAAGTTTGATAAATCGGGCATCTGCCTCAACTGGCGCAGCAGTTCCGTCGCTTCTGCGGGAAAAAGAGGCATAAATAAAATCTGGCTCTGTGATGTAGCAATTGACCTTAAAATTGGCTTCATATTGCGATCGCCCTTATTCACCACCCCACTTAAAACCACCTCACCCCCCAGTTCCCAAAACTCCTGCTCAAAGGCTTCACTTAACCCCTGGGTAAAAGCATCCCCATCATTGAGCGTGGCTGCCCTTTTCAGCCCCAACTGTTCAAAGGCAAATTTTGCCGCCATCTCCCCCACCCTAGCCCCATTATAAGTGGTGCGAAAATACCCCACATACCAATCACTAGCAGCTTTAGAACCCACCTCAGTTAACGAAGGCGCGGTATTGGTGGCTGACACCATCACCCGTCCCGCTTCCGAAAGAATTTGACTCGCTTCGGTGGCTGCATTAGAACAAGTTGTACCCCATACCGCGATAATCTGGGGATTAGCCGCCAATTTCAGAGCGCCATTGGCCCCCCCTTCCTCACTACAGAGTTCATCCTCAGTATGGATAACGAGAGGATGTCCCAAGAGTTGACCCTCTCTTTGTTGGATCGCTAACTTAATACTATTGAGCTGAGTATTGCCCACTGGAGTCATATTTCCACTTAAGCTTTGCAGCACCCCTAGCTCAATGGGTTCATCCGGTAGAATCGTCACACATCCTAAACGATCTGTGCATTCAGGAAGCCTCGATCCACAAGCCGATAATCCTAGAATACCCAAGAGCATCAACAGATTAGTAATTGTCCACTTATTTTTCAGTATCATGTCTGAAGACTACCTGCTATCTCTGTTCTAAGATGGCACTCTCCTGATTATTCTTGCCAATTTTTTATGATTCCCGATCCCCTTGCCTCCTCTTCGGCTCCTGTCTCCCCCAGTCCCCAAGGGAAACCCCGCCATTCCCTGGAGAAACCGCCCTCGACTTTACCTCCTTCAGAGTTTAATCCGGAGCGTTGGCAGACTAAACCCCCACCATCAGGGGATTGGGTTATGGTTGTGGCGATCGCCGTTATGTTTGTGGGATTATCTGTGCATAATCTCTGGATTGGCTTTTCTGGCGCTGGGGTTGCCTTTGCGATCGCCCTACGGTTAGTCTGGCCCACATTAGCTTGGACGCTCAAAGATCTTACCCCTAGACAGCGATCGCAACTCATCGGATTTACCGGTTTATTTGTTTCCCTCGCTGGACTCCTCAATTACTTAGGACTCTATCGCGCCATTGGCAACTGGCTCAATCAAGTTAAATGGGATGAATTTGGCTCCTGGGCCGAATGGGTAGGCGCTGTCGGACAAATCATGATCGCCATTTTAGCCGTTTACATTTCCTGGCGACAATATGTCATTTCCAAAGATTTAACCATTCAGCAAAATACCATCACCCAACAACAAACCATTGATGCCTTTTTTCAAGGCATTTCTGAATTAGCATTAGATGATGAAGGCATGTTAGAAGATTGGCCCCAAGAGCGCTGTTTTGCTGAAGGTCGCACCGCCGCCATTCTCAGCAGCGTCAATGCCGCCGGAAAAGCCAAAGTTATTCGCTTTTTATCCCAATCCAATCTCCTCACTCCCCTACGCCGGGATTATCATTTAGGGCGACCCATTTTTGATGGCAGAGGCGGATATCAAGAAGACCGGCTCAATGGCATCCGGGTGATTAATTTAGGCGTGATGTTAGCCGGAGCTAATTTAGTCAGTACAGACCTGAGATGGGCTGATTTAAGTGAAGCCTATTTAGTTCGCACCGATCTCAGAAATGCCGATTTAACCAAAGCCAATTTATCCCGCACGGTTTTATATCAAGCCAATTTAGCAGGGGCTGACTTAAAAGGGACACGGTTCTTTTATGGATCGACCGAAATGGCTACTCCCCGCGATCGCCAACATACCCCCAATTACAAAACCGGAGAATATACCGGTGCAGTCGTCGAAAATGTTGATTTTTCTGAAGTCAAAGAACTCTCAGAAGAACAACGCCATTATTGCTGTTCTTGGTGTGGGGAAGCCTCCCGACAAACCATTCCCGGAGGATGTGAAGGCATTGCCAATTTATTAGGACGATAGTCTAGAGTCAACGATGAGTTCAAAGAGAATTTTCGGCAAACTCTAACATTTCCTGTGCTTGATTAATGGTTTCTTGGGCATTTTCAGCACTAATGTTTACTTGTAAACCATAATCAGCTTCTTTTCTAGCTTCTTCAGCCGTGATTAAGTATCTATGAAATTGCTTAGGGACTTTCCCTGTTTTAGCAAACTCCCTTCCAAATGCCGAAATGACAGCCGAATGTTTCCCAAAAGCTAAACCTTCGCCCTCCAGAAAAGCTGAAGCTACATAAAACATCGTGTAATAAGCTCGTGATAAGGCAAATTCAGAAAAACCCGCTTCTTTATTTTGTTGAGCAACAGTTAAACTTCTTTTGGCTTTTTCAAGATATTGAACTTGAGCTTCATTCACAGTTCAATCCCCTCTGCCCGCAAATTTCTATAAAATCCAGTTTCTGATTTTTGCCAAGTTTGCGAAGTTGCAAAACAGCAGCTCAAGTATAATTGATAATCCAAGCATAAATCACTTATAAATTCGCTGACTCTTTTGATCTCATCAAAGTATATGAAAGGCTGTTTAAGTACAATCAAAATATCAACATCAGAATCAATTTCAGCCTCACCACGTGCTTCAGAACCAAACAAAATTACTTTATCTAAATTATCTTGATAAAGTTGTTTTAAATATTCTTTGAGTTTCTGAGTTGCAATTTCAACTAATATTCGCCGTTCTTCGAGAAGCATAAGGATACTCCAATAAACAAGCTGATGGGTTTCCTAAAATATTGGGAAAACCCACCCGTACAACAAGATTAATAACCAAACTAGCCTGGAGGCCAAGCCAAAGCGCGTCCTCCGAGAATGTGGAGATGGAGATGATCGACGGTTTGCCCTCCGTCTTCTCCTGTATTAATCACTACTCGATACCCGTTACTCAGTCCTGCTTGCTCCGCTACTCGTTTAACCGTGAGTAATAAATGACCCATTAAGGCATGATCTTGAGATTCAGCATCGGCTAATTTGGCGATCGGCTTTTTAGGAATCACCAGAATGTGAGTCGGAGCTTGGGGAGAAATATCCTTAAAGGCTAGACACAGGTCATCTTCATAGACAATATCCGCCGGAATTTCCTTGCGGATAATCTTACTAAAAATGGTTTCGCTCATGATCGAAGGGCGATAAATTGTATTTTCCTGATCATACAGCACCGACAAACCGCGTTTCTCGGCTCTCTTCTGGTTGTCGTAGTGCGAGCATCTTGCTCGCTGTTAACCTTCTGTTTTTGACCTCCAGCGAGCGGGACGCTCGCACTCCCCATTCCCCCAACCAGAATTGACCTCGATCTTGCTCGCTGTTAACCTTCTGTTTTTGACCTCCAGCGAGCGGGACGCTCGCACTCCCCATAGCCTCAACCAGAGCGCAAAGCCCTATACAGCAGTTTTCGCTGTTATGTGGGACATCTTGATCCCCCTAAATCCCCCTTAAAAAGCAGGGGGTTTTCCTATTCCCCCCTGCTTTTTAAGCAGGGCAAGGGGGGATCTTTTCCTACTGTCCACCGATACAGCGCTTTGCGCTGTATCATTGCGACCGAAGGGAAGCAATCGCCAAGATTACCGGGAATGCTGGGATTGCTTCATTCCGCTTGCGCGACCTTCGCAATGACATACTATAACTGATCCAACAGACTTGATATCACCATACAATTAGAGCCACAAATCAATGTTTGAGGATGACATTAAAGCCAATTGCCCACCATGACGAAGGGGGCCCAGTAAATGGGATGACGATATTTACTCTGCAAGAGGTTAATTTGAGCCTGTTGTAGTGCTTTAGCTTTGCTCATCCCCGGTTGATTGAGATGTTGGTAAAAGTCAACCATAAATTGGGCGGTAGATTGGTCTCGAACGGCCCAGAGTGTGGCCAGGGTGCTTCTTGCTCCAGAGCGCAGAGCTACCCCAGCTAATCCTAAAATCGCCCGCTCATCTCCTTGTGCTGTTTTGCAGGCACTGAGTACGAGTAATTCGATGGGGTTTTGTAAAGGTTGCGATCGTGATCGCACCAAGGTATCGAGATCCCGCACATTAATCTGGCTATCCCAAGTTAAGATAAATGTACCTTCTGCATCAGAGCTAAACTGGCCATGGGTAGCTAAATGGACGATAGGAAAAGGGGTTTCTTGAATGGCTTTTTTCAATTCTTCCGCCGTAAATGTCCGATCCAGCAACAGGCGAGTTTTAATCTGATGACCAATTTGTTCCACTTCCTCCGCGACACCGGGAAGGGGGCGAAATCCCTGGCGAGCTTCACTGAGTCCAGCCGTGAGCGCTTGTAACTTTTCTGGCTCTAGAGGAGGAGATTGGATCAGTTGCAAGCTTTTGGTTAGGGCGATCGCATACTCTTCAACTAAATAGTGTTCTCCATCATAAAGCGCAGCCATGGGCACATTTTGCAACTGACTATCGAGAACAAAGACTAAGGTTTCAATTTTCGATGCTCTTAAGGCACTCTCTGCGGGTTGAATCAGCCAATTATAGGCTTGTTGGTAGAGCTTCAGCCGTTCTTGATTGGAATAGGCAGGGTGTAAAGATTGGCGCATTTGTCGTAAATGCTCTTCTAATTCCGGTTGGGGAATGGGGGTAGAGTAGTGTTGTTGGATGTCGCCGGGAAGCGTGAGAATGACTTCTAGGCGATCGGGTAAAATAATTGGATAAATAACCGCAGCTTTCGGGTCAATTTTATCAATGGGTGTCGGGCGGTTGGCTCGACAGGCTTCACGGAAAAAGTGATCTAATTCTGCCAGTTGCAGAGCTTCGAGAATGTCACGGGCTTCTTGCACCCGGTTTAGATCTTGTGGATTCTCCTCATCCGGTTGTAGCAAAAGACCAATTAATCCCCGATAAACTGGATCGATATCTTCCCTAAAAGAAAATTGCATATCTGGGTTGGTTGCTACCACATCCCCCCGAATTGACTCTAGGGTATCGACTGCCGAGCGATAGGCAACCAGGGCAGAACGTTCATCCTCTTGTTGCACCAGTAGTTGCCCTTGTTGCCAACTGGCTCTGGCTTGCAAGTCAGCCGCGCCGATTTTTTGGGCCATAAACAGAGCTTCTTGGGTGAGTTGTAGGGCGGTTTCCAGTTCTTCGTTTTGGGCATAAAGTTTACCCAGTTGCAAGGTTGCCCAGCCTTGCGCTCTGGAGTCTTTGAGGGTAAGGCTCTGTTGTCTGGCAAGTTCGGTGAGTTGGGCGGCGGTTTCTAGCAGCGTGGGGTCAAGTTCGGGTTGCAGGCGAAAGAGTCTCAAGAGACTTTCGGCGACGTTGAGATGGGCGTAAATACTGCTGTGGCTTAGGGGCAGTTGGGCGAGGTCAGCTTTTAATGGGGGGATTAATTCTAGGGCTTCAGTAAAGGCTTGTTGTTCGAGGTGAAGTCGCAGAAGGTTGGCGTTTGCTTGGACTTTGAGCAGGAGATGATCGGGGGTTATGGCGATCGCCTGTTGATAATAGTCTAGGGCTGCTTCTGGATGGTTGCAATCTTTGGCCAGATTGCCCAAACTCAAGAAATTTTGGGCAACTTCTGAAGGAACATTCAAACTCTGGCTCAGATGTAAGCTGTCGTCGAGTAATTGTTGGGCTTTTGCAAACTGAGCCGCGAGATGGAAGCTAACCCCCAAAGTTCTCAAGGCTTGCACTTTCAGCAGGCTAGGGGGTTGAGGTTCTAAGCGTTCGATCAGAGCATTGAGGAGGTCTTGCGATCGCTCATTGAGTCCTAACCGTTGCAGCACTGAAGCTTGATTCAGTTGACTACCGGTTACCCCTTCTGGATCTTTTGCTCGATGATAGGCTTGTTCCGCTTTTTCCCAAGCGGATAGAGCCGCTTCCAGTTGTCCCTGACTGTAATACAGTTGTCCTTGGGTATTGAGAACTTGGGCAAGAATGCCCACTTCTGAGGGTAAAGGCTCTAAGAGATTCAGGGCGCTCTCCATGCTCTGTTTAGCGCTCTCCCAATTCCCCAAACCTTGATAAGCGAGGGCGAGATAACTGAGAGTAAGCGCTTGTTGGGCTGTGTCACCGCTACGTTCAAATTGGGTGAGGGCAGGTTGCCAAAGGGCGATCGCCTGTTCATACTCCTGTTTTTGATACCATTGACGACCCTGTTCAATTAAATCAGTGGTCTCCGTAGTCGCCAAGAAGACCCTCGGTTGTTCTTTTCCCACTGCTGGCACTCCCATGCCAATGAGCAGAGCAACAACCAGAGCAATTAAAGCGATCCATAAGAACTTTACCCAACGGTGTTTGTATTTCGGATATAGCATTTTACCGATTACCGATTACCCCTCATCCCCCTACCCCCTTCTCCCGCAGGAGAAGGGGGAAAGTCAAGAATCCCGTGGGAGAGGGATTGAGGGAGAGGGCATGAATTACCCATTAATGTAGACAAGGCTGAGACAGTATACCGAATTGAGCCGGGGGAGAAGGTTCATCTGCCACTAATTCTATATTGCCGCGCTGATTCACGATCCATCTTTGTGCTTCTACAATCGTTGGTTGTGGCTCAAAAGAGCGATCGCCTCGATCTTCTATCTCTAAATTCGGTCGTAAATCTGACCAAATGGTAGCCGTGCTTAAGGTTTGGGTGGGGTCTTCCGGTAAACCTCCCCGTCCTTTGACGACAAAAACATTACCTTCATCTTCCGAACACCCCACGGTAATCAATTGACTGGGATCGGTAAAGGTTTGCGGGGACTCAAGGGTAAGGATGCGATCGTAGAGATGGATATTCCTAAACGAACTGACTCCATCAATGGTCAACTGGAGCGTTTGCGGAAGGTTCACAGGAGGGGTAGGGCGTATTTGACCGAGGGTGGGACTCCCATAGATGAGCAGTCCCAGGACAGTGAAGCCATAGAGGGGGATAGGGTGGACAGAAAACATTGCGAGGTAATGGGTAATGGGTAATAGGAAAACTGTTTTTTGCGCTATATAGCAAACCTAAATGAGTTATGTAATAACTGCCCCTCATCCCCCTACCCCCTTCTCCCGCAGGCGCTACCCTGCTTGCCCTGAGCGTAGCCGAAGGGAGCGAAGTCGAAGGGCGCTGTCCTGCTTGCCCTGAGCGTAGCCGAAGGGAGCGTAGCCGAAGGGAGCGTAGCCGAAGGGAGCGTAGCCGAAGGGAGAAGGGGAAAAGTCCCTCTCCCGTGGGAGAGGGATTGAGGGAGAGGGCATTTCCTGTTGCACAACTCATTTAGACTAGCTATAGTCCCCATTCATAAGGTTTATACTATCTGCCGTATGGGAGTGAAAAGGCGATCGCGTTGCGAAAAGTCTTGATATCAGATGAAGGTCGCTGAAACCGTTGTCATGTCCTTAGCATGAACGGCTCTAATACTCCCAACGACTACAATCAGGTGGCTCTTGAGGGTCAGCAGATGCGTGCAATTTTCGTAAGAATCCTGGATTAAATTCTGCTTCTTGCCAACCACAAGCTGATTTCACTTGCTCAGGAGTGAGGTCGGCTCCACGGAGGTTGGCATCACTAAGGTCGGCTCCACGGAGGTTGGCATCACTAAGGTCGGCTCCATAGAGGTAGGCATCACTAAGGTCGGCTCCATAGAGGTAGGCTCCACTGAGGTTGGCTCCACTGAGGTCGGCATCACTAAGGTCGGCTCCTCTGAGCTTGGCATTACGGAGGTCGGCTTTACCGAGGTAGGCATCACTAAGGTCGGCTTCATAGAGGTAGGCATCACGGAGCTTGGCATCACTAAGGTAGGCATCACTAAGGTCGGCTCCACTGAGCTTGGCATCACTAAGGTCGGCTCCACTGAGGTTGGCATCACTAAGGTAGGCTCCACGGAGGTCGGCTTCACGGAGGTCGGCTTCATCATAGAGGTTGGCATCACGGAGGTCGGCATCACGGAGGTAGGCTCCACGGAGGTCGGCTTTACCGAGGTAGGCTCCACGGAGGTCGGCTTTACCGAGGTCGGCTTTACCGAGGTCGGCTCCACGGAGGTCGGCTCCACGGAGGTCGGCTCCACGGAGGTCGGCATAGTGGAGGGAGGCATCACTGAGGTAGGCTCCACGGAGGTCGGCTCCATAGAGGTCGGTGTGATTGAGCCTGGCGTGACTGAGGTTGGCTTCACGGAGGTTGGCTTCACGGAGGTCGGTGTCAATGAGGCTTGCTCCAAAGAGGTTTACTCTACTGAGGTTGGCGTGACTGAGGTTGGCTTCAAAGATGTTTACTCTACTGAGGTTGGCTCCTCTGAGACTCCAACAACGCAAAGAAGTTAACTGATACCAAGTACAACCTTTAGCCAAATACCCAGCTGCTTCTGTCCGTTTGTAAATAGATCCTCCTATATGTTCTGATGCTAAAGTCTTGTAAGCAGCGCCAATTCTGAAGTATGTGATTGCCTCGTTAAGCGCAAAGACAACAGCGATCGCCATGAGCCAAAGCTTCCACTTCTGGGGACTTGGCCGCCTCTTGGGAACGCTGTCTTGGGGATGGGTAGAAGGGGATTGCTCAGAATCGGAAGTAGCCATGATGGGAAGGCTCTTAAAAAATGTCTTATATCTCTATTTATACTCCATTTTTAGGGATAGTGGCTAGGTCGGCAGGAGAAGACCATGATCGGATTGAAAGTCCACTGCACTATCGTGCCCATCCTGCGATCGCATGGATCTGACTCTGTGAATGGGAGAGGATGGCGATCGCCTCTTCATACTCCTGTTGTTCATAAATTGACGACCTTGTTCAATTAAATCAGTCATCTCATACACTGATGACAGATGACTTCAACCAAGCAGCTATGAGTACCACAATTGCTGAGGGTCAAATTTACGATCGCCTGGGGATAACTCCCGAACAACTGGTTGACTTTTGTCAGCGCTGGCATGTGGCTGAGTTGGCTGTGTTTGGCTCCATTCTGCGGTCTGACTTCCATGCTGGCAGCGATATTGATATTCTGGTATCCTATCAACCGACGGCTCAACGGGGACTGTTTGAAAAGATGCACATGCAGGAAGAGCTAGAACTCTTATGCTCGCGCGATGTTGATTTGATTAGCAAGAAAGCGATAGAACGCAGCCAGAACTGGATTCGACGCAAGAATATTCTCGATTCGGCTGAGGTAATTTATGTCGCGAGATAGAGAATCTTTAGTCGATATTATGACGGCTATACAACTTATTTTTCAATATACTCAAGGTATTGATTCTCAAAGCTTGAGCAGTAATCTAGAAAAACAAGATGCGATCTTGCGCCGGATTACAATTATTGGTGAGGCCACCAAAAGATTATCAAAAGAGTTTAGACAACTGCATAGCAGCATACCCTGGAAAGAAATAGCAGGTATGCGCGATGTGATTACTCATGATTATGATGAAGTCGATATTGATGAAGTTTGGAAAGTAGTTTCGGAGAATTTGCCTCAACTTCTGAGCTATATCGAACCGTTAGTTTCCAATGATGATAACCCAGAATAATTTAGGTTGGAACGCTGTGTGTGGGATGAGCAGAAGGGGGTTGCTGAGAATCGGAAGTAGCCATGATGGGAAGGCTCTTAAGAAACGTCTTATATCTCTATTTATACTCCATTTTTAGGGATGGCGGGTCGGTCGGCAGGAGAAGACCATGATAGAATTGAAAGTCCACTGCACTATCGTGCCCATCCTGCGATCGCATGGATCTGACTCTGTGAATGGGAGAGGATGGCGATCGCTCCCGTCTCGGCTAATCTCGGCTAAGATGTATCAGACCCTATTCTCTCCTGCGAAGCGCTCTAGTTTAATCTGATTGAGTATCAGAAAAAGACTGTTTTTGACGCTGGTGAATATCAGCCAGGATATCATCCATACTCATTTCATCTAGCCATTGATGACGCTCTGCGGTGTAATCTCCATTGCCTGGGTCAAACAATCTCAAAAATTTTACCGAATCCACATAACCCAGGTTATCCACTAACACCTTAAAGCCTTTTCTAGCCAGTTCAACTGGAGTCATACTATTTTCGCCTCTTTAGGTTTCAACATCCATTAACCAAATCACAGGATTGGCAACTTTGACCCTGAGAATATCTTCATATTCTATCGCTTTTTTCATCAGGCGATCGTCAGTCGTTAAGAAAATATCAACATTCCCCTCTTCAGCGCAAGCGATATGTAGGGCATCATAAGATTTCAACCCTAGTCCAACCAACTCCCTTGCACGACCAACCACATTATCTGTAACTAATATATTATCTTGGGCAATTGATAAAGACTGCATAACTTGTTCCGCCTGATTAGGATTAGGATTTTGAGAAATTTCAGACTCTATAGCTGTGCTACTGATTAAGATAAAGTCCCCTGATAAACATCGTAAAGTAATTTGATCAATTGCCTCGGTCTCAAGTTTAATTCTCTGTTGTGATTGATCGTCAAAAGGGCGATGCAGACAGCAAACATCCATATAGATGCGATAGTTCACTAGATCGCTTCCTCCAATGTCAAGAATTTTTTCATATAGCCAATTGGAATAGTAATGAGACATGGCTGTAGGGGCGAGCGGCCGCTCGCCCCTACATATACCGATGTTCTAGATAGATTGTAGAGAGATTGATGTGTCTCACTGTTAATCAAGTTTACTCCATTTTTAGGGATGGCGGGTCGGCAGGAGAAGACCATGATCGGATTGAAAGTCCACTGCACTATCGTGCCCATCCTGCGATCGCATGGATCTGACTCTGTGAATGGGAGAGGATGGCGATCGCTCCCGTACCTAAGAAATTAATGGGTTAAGGTTAATAGGCTATTATGGCTGATTTAAAGGATTTTGGGACTGTCTCAGCTCAAATGAGGCAACGCAAGGAGTGGGTTAGCGTAGCGTGTCCGAAGGACAAACATCTTGCTCGCTAGAGAACGGCAGCGAGCAAGATGCTCGCACTACACTCATTACTCATTACTCATTACTCACTTATTGCTTCCCTGCCCTGGGAATGACAGAATTGGGGTGAGTATCCACAACTGAAGCAACTGATGACCATGAGTACCCTGTCTGGAGATCTGCAAACCCCCATCCCCCACGATCCTGACCATATTTTATCGCCTTTGAATGGGTGGCAGGCGATCGCCAGTTCGGTGTTAGGAACGAGCCATCAGAAGCGGGGACAACCCTGCCAGGATGCCCATGCTTGGGATATTCTGGGGCCGGGATGGATTGTGGCAGCAGTGGCAGATGGGGCGGGTTCTGCGTCGTTGTCGGATGTGGGAGCGCAAGTGGCAACGCAAACGGCAGTGGAGCAGATTAAGCGCCAATGGGATAAATTAGAGGCAGAACATGCCGAGGTCTGCTGGGAAGAGCTATTAGGGGAAGTGTTAGAACAAGCTCAAAATGCGATCGCCGCAGAAAGCTTGAGTCGAGATATAGAAGTGCGTCAGTTAGCGAGTACATTGTTAATTTTGGTGGCTAATTCCCAGAAGGTAGCAGTCGCGCAAGTCGGTGATGGAGCCGTGGTAATTGGCGATCGCCAAGGTCATCTTACCGCACTCACCCAGCCAGAAAACGGAGAATATGCCAATGAAACTACCTTTTTGATTTCTCCCAACGCCTTAGAGAGCGCCCAAATTAAAGTTTGGGAAGGAGAAATTGCCCATTTTGCCCTCTTTTCGGATGGACTACAACGATTGGCCCTAAAATTACCCGAAGGTAATCCCCATGCTCCGTTTTTCACGCCCCTTTTCCGGTTTGTCGATCAAATGGAAGATGCCCAAGCAGCTCAAAGTCAATTGGAGGAATTTCTGGCTCATCCCCGGATTACGGAACGAACAGATGATGATTTAACTATGGTATTAGCCAGCTTGAAGTCAATGAAACATTCATAAAATGCCAGAGGATCGCGATCGCTCCCGTCTAGGCTAAGATCTCTCAGAAGACGATTACCCATTACCGTGCGAAGCGCCCTATGTTACCAGCCAACCTTGCCAACCTCATTACCATTGAACCCGGCAAACGGGGAGGAAAACCCTGTATTCGAGGCATGAGAATTACAGTTTATGATGTCCTGGAATACTTAGCCTCTGGAATGACCTATGAAGAAATTCTAGAAGATTGTCCCTATCTCACCCAAGAGGATATTTTAGCTTGTTTAAGTTTTGCTGCTCAACGGGAGCGATTGATGGTAGTCGTTGAGTAATCATGTTGTTATTTGACCAAAATCTCTCACCTCGATTAGTTGATCGTCTGGCAGACATTTATCCTAATTCTATGCATGTTGATAGGCTTGGATTAGGCTCTGTGCCAGATCGCCAAGTTTGGGATTATGCTATTATCAGAGAGGGAGTCAATGGCAGATGTTTTGCACAGAATTCGCAGTCGTCCTAGAGCTAATCCGCAAGATTTTGGTTTTAGGGATAGCACGGTGTTAATTCGAGAGGATCGCGATCGCCTATAGTTTAATCGGATTGAGAATCGGAAGTAGACTGTTTTTGACGCTGGTGAATATCTGCGAGGATATCATCCATACTCATTTCATCTAGCCATTGATGACGCTCTGCGGTGTAATCTCCATGGCCTGGGTCAAAGAGTCTCAAAAATTTTACCGAATCAACATAACCCAGGTTATCGACTAACACCTTAAAGCCTTTTCTAGCCAGTTCAACTGGAGTCATACTATTATTTTCCTCTTGAGGTTTCAACATTCATTAACCAAATCACAGGATTGGCAACTTTGACCCTGAGAATGTCTTCATATTTTCACGACTAACCACACTATCTGTCACGAATATCTTATCTTGGGCAATTGATAAAGACTGCATAACTTGTTCAGCCTGATTGGGGTTGGGATTTTGATAAATTTCAGACTCTATAGCTGTACTACTGATTAACATAAAGTCTCCTGATAAACATCCAAAGGTGATTTGCTCAATTGCCTCGGTTTCAAGTTGAATTCTCTGTTGCGAGCGATCGTCAAAAGGGCGATGCAGACAGCAAACATCCAGATAGATGCGATCGCCATAGGAGTATGATAGCTGCATCTGATGGTGTGGGCGACGCTATCCCCATTCCCCATCCCCACTACTCCCACCGACTACAATCAGGTGGCTCTTGGGGGTCAGGAGATGCACTCAATTGTTGTAAGAATTCTGGATCAAATTTGGCTTCTTGCCAACCACAAGCCGATTTAACTTGCTCAGGAGTTAAGTCTTTAACTTTTTCCCGTACTTCATCTGCGCGAAAGTTGGCTCGACTGAGGTCGGCTCCTCTGAGGTCGGTTCCACTGAGGTCGGCTCCTCTGAGGTCGGCTCCACTGAGGTCGGTTCCACTGAGGTCGGCTCGACTGAGGTCGGCTCGACTGAGGTCGGCTCGACTGAGGCCGGCTCGACTGAGGTCGGCTCCACTGAGGTAGGCTCCTCTGAGGTCGGCTCCACTGAGGTAGGCTCCTCTGAGGTAGGTTCCACTGAGGTCGGTTCCTCTGAGGTCGGCTCCTCTGAGGTTGGCTCCTCTGAGGTTGGCTCCACTGAGGTTGGCTCTCCAGAGGTTGGCTCCACTGAGGTCGGCTCCTCTGAGGTCGGCTCCACTGAGGTTGGCTCCACTGAGGTTGGCTCCACTGAGGAGCTGACCACTGAGGTCGGCTCCACTGAGGTAGGCTCCTCTGAGGTCGGTTCCACTGAGGTAGGCTCCTCTGAGGTCGGCTCCTCTGAGGTTGGCTCCACTGAGGCCGGCTCCACTGAGGTTGGCTCTCCAGAGGTTGGCTCCACTGAGGTCGGCTCCACTGAGGTCGGCTCCACTGAGGTTGGCTCCACTGAGGTTGGCTTCAAAGAGAGGCTCACAATTACCGAAGATAAAAGGCATCGACTTTAGAGCAGAATTCAATGCTAGAGAAGGATGGAATGAATCAAAGAGTTTTGAATGTCGCCAACAACGGCTAGTGAGATAAAGAACTGCTTTCGGCTTTTCGGCAACAGACCCTGATTTTAGAATATTGTAAGCATGTTCAATTCTGGCTTCTCTGATCCTTGGTTCAACGATCGCAAATACAATACCCAATACAATAGCCAAAGGAATCACCAAAAGCCCCCCAAACTTCAAGCGATTTCGCCCTGTCTGTCGAACACTGGCTTTTATCCATGCTTTTGCCAGTTCCGATAAGGGATAATCCTCTCCATGTTCCTGCTGAAACTCCCTGCTATCTCGCAACCGTCTTCCCTGCAACAGATAACCTTGATTTCTCTCTCGGTTATCCCACTCCTTCGCTTCGGCTTCCAGTTGGCGACCTTCTCGAATCGCCTCTCGATTCTCATTCACCCAGGTTCTCAGTTGTCCCCAGTAGCGAATCAGAGCTTCATGTACCACCTCAACCGTTTCTTCTCCCTTCCCATTTTCACCCGTAACCACTAACCGCTCCGTGGCTAACGTCGTCACAAATCTCCAGTCACATGCGCTTAATTCCCCTTGAGTCACCTGTCGGCGCGTATCTCCCGTCCCCTCTCCCAGATTCACCAAACGAATCAAAATCGACTGCGCTTGCTTTCGTTCCTCCACTGTCCACTTCTGCAACACTCCGTCTGCATGACGAGTTAACGCTCCTTTAACTCCACCAATCTCTTGATAAGCAACATGGCTAATCTGTTTTCCCTCACGTTGTTTCCATAATTGAGTTAGGGCAAACTCCAGTAAGGGTAAGTTTCCCGGCTCCTCGATATCATCGAGAATACTCGCCACCAAACCCGGCTCAAACTCCACCCCCAATTGTTGCGCTGGCTTCTCAATCACCTGCCGCAGTTGCATCTCGCTCATCGCTCCCAACTTCATATCCGAGTGCAGCACCTCAGCAAAACTGGGATATGAGAGCGCATTACCCAAAAAATCTGCCCGCATCGTCAGCACCAAGACCAAGGGCGAGTCAGACCCTCTACTATAGATATTGTCAATCAGAATATCCAGAAACTGGCGACGAGTGGTTTCATCCTCGCAAACCGTGTAGAGTTCTTCAAATTGATCGGCAATCAACAGTAACCGAGACTGGGGATAATTATGAGTAATCTGCTCAATGACATCGGACAATAAAATCTCACCACTACGGAGCCAATTTGCTAATTGATTACTTTGTTGAATCCGCTCCGTTTCATTCTTATTAGGAGCATACAGAGGAACCAAAGCCTGAGCCAAAGCAAACAAGGGGTCGGGACTCTCCTGTTTATCCTTCTTGCGAATGGCTCCCGGACGAAAATAACTAAACTGCCAATTCCCTTCCTGCTGCAACTTCGGCACTAACCCCGCAAACACCACGGAAGACTTGCCACTGCCAGAAGCGCCCAAAATCGGAATAAAGCTACGGGTTTGCGTCGCCTTATAGAGCTGCTTGACAAAATCCTCCCGTCCAAAGAAGAATTCAGCATCCTCCGGCCCAAAGTGAAATAACCCGCGATAGGGACAAGGTAAGTTATCCGGTTCCTGACTCGACTCGGTAGACCCGCTCTGAATCTGGGATTGATAGTAGTAATTGTAGATAATCTGGTGCTGGTCAATCCGAACATCTCGACCAGCATTGGCTACTGCTGCGCGATTCTCTGCACCAGAAGCGGTAGTATTGCCAACAGACTGCTGGCGCGGAGGTTGGTTTGGTTTTGTGTCCTGACTCATTGTCCCCAGAGATTAATTAATGTCAGTTGCTATTCATTGCTTTTGATGTCCGCAAAGCGGAAACGCTACAATTACCGAGATGGTCGAGATTGCTTCATTCCACTCCGTTCCACTCGCAATGACTTGTTATAGCTGACTTAGCACACTCTATTAAAGAGTTGCCCAAGCTTTCGCCACCAGTTCCGCCACTTGCGTCACCGGCCCCGCTAACGTCGCAACACCCGCTAACCCTTTCTTCAGCGCCTCTACCGTTTGGTCAATAATACTCTTATCCGGTTTTGGCTTGTGTAGCTCCTCTTCCAGCATCTGCACCGTAACCTCAACCTGTTTCTTCTCCACCAGGTTCAGCACCTCACTGACCGAAATCCCTTGTTTTAGGTTGGCAATGGCTTCGAGTGCCGCTTGCAGATCCGAGTTTTCCACCGATGCTTGAGTGGTACTCTGGTCAATCTTGGCATCTCTACCCGCTTGAGTGACCGCCACTTTATTACCACTACCGCTACTGGTCATACTACCAATGGATTGGGATACTGGGGGCTGCTGAGAATCAGAATTTGCCATGCTGGGAAGCCTCTTGAAAAACATCTTATATCTCTTTTATATTCCAGTAGCAGGTAGGGTGGCCAGGAATGGCACTGGAATTTAGATCGTATTGTTGCTTTTTCCTGCTCGCCCTAGGATATTCGAGAAGATCGCGATATTGCGTCCCTGCCCTGGGAATGACAAAATTAAGGGTGAATATCCATGCGCTGAAGTAACCGATGACCATGAGTACCCTGTCTGGAGATCTGCAAACCCCCAAAAAATAAACTTTTAATCCTATGATTAAATCCCCCTATCCCCCCATCTCCCTATCCTCCCATCCCCTTTTCAGGTCAACGAATCATGAAGCTTCAACGCCACTCAAATCAACACTGGATAGATTTACAAGCTGCCACAGAATTAGGGGTGGGTGGTGAAGCGAAGGTCTATGGACTGAGCGAAGATCAGACTCTGGTGGCTAAGGTTTACCATAAGCTGAAACCGGAATATGGCCCTAAATTAGCGGCTATGGTGGAAAATCCGCCTAATAATCCTACTGCGAGTCAAAATCATCTTTCTTTTGCTTGGCCGGAGGATTTGCTTTTAAATCAGAAGCAAGAGGTGGTGGGTTTTTTGATGCCGCGCATTAGTGGAATGCGACCGATTATTGATTTGTATAATCCCAAAACTCGCCGCACTCAATGGCCTTGGTTTGAATATTCTCGGTTGCATCGAACGGCGCGAAATTTGGCAGGCGCTCTGAAGAGTTTGCATGAGCGGGGATATGTGATTGGGGATGTGAATGAGTCGAATATTTTGGTGACGGAAACGACTTTAATTACCCTAGTGGATATGGATTCCATTCAGGTGAAACATCCACAAACCAAAGAAGTTTATCGTTGTCCGGTGGGTAAGCCAGAATTTACGCCTCCAGAGCTACAAGGGCAATCCTTTGGCAATTTGAATCGGACTCCGGAACAGGATTGTTTTGGGTTAGCGGTGTTGATTTTTCAGTTGCTGATGGAGGGAACCCATCCCTTTGCGGGGGTGTATAAAATGCCGGGCGATCCTCCGGCGATCGCCCAACGGATTGCTGAGGGGTATTTTCCCCATGGGATGCGATCGGTTCCCCTCACGCCTATGCCCGTATCTCCCCCGTTCACAATGTTATATCCGAAACTACAAGTTTTGTTTCGGCGCTGTTTTGAGGAGGGGTTTGATAATCCCCATGTGCGCCCAGATGCCAAGATGTGGCAGTTGGCCCTCCAGGAAGCAGAACGGGATTTAATAACTTGTAGCAAAAATGATCAGCATCACTATGGGAGTCATTTGGATCGCTGTCCGTGGTGCGATCGCACGCAACGGTTAAAGGGGCGCGATCCCTTTCCCTCTCAAAGCGCTGTCAAACGGGGGCTGCACCTGAAACCGGTCAACCGTAAGAAGATTCCCATTCAACCCGCTCCTACCCATCAGTGGACGGGATATCGAGCATTACCAGCACCTTCACCGGCTCCAGGATGGTCGAATTTTACGCCCTTACCGCCCTCAACTCCGGGGTATCCCCAGAGGACAACAGGCAGCCCCATTCCCGTGATGCAAGCCTCTTGGCGCGATCGACGACAACCCTCTCTGCATCCCCTATTAGCGGGAGTGTTTGTTTTAAGTTTGGCGGTGGCTGGGGTTTGGTATGGCAATCAAACCAGTATCGGGGAAATCCGGTTTCGTTCCCCCCAGAAAACGGAACTCAATCAAGGGAATGTGCAGATTGAGTTAGCTCATACGATTGATTCCCAGAAAGAACCCATTAACGCGATCGCCATGAGTCCCAATGGTCAGGTTTTAGCGACTAATGGCATGGATGGTACAGTTAAACTGTGGGAATTACCCAGTGGAAATCCGAGCCAAACCCTACAAGCTCATCGAGATCAACGTGGCTCTTATGCCGTCAGTGCGATCGCCCTGAGTCCTGATGGTAAACTCTTGGCCAGTGCCAGTCGTAGCGATGATGGCTTGAAGATTTGGGATCTCGGTAATAGCAAACAGTGGGAGATTGAACCCCAAGAAGGATTGCAAGGGGTTGTGACCTTAGCAATGAGTAATCAGTATAAAATTTTAGCTACTGGGAGTCGCGATCGCACGGTCAAGTTATGGGACTTATATAATGGCTTTCGTCGCCTTACCTTTTCCTGGGAAACCGGATGGGTAAATCGTTTGGCCCTCAGTCCCGATCAAAAAACCTTAATTGCAGGTACAGATACGGGGAATTTATATCAAGTGAATTTAGTCAATCTCCAGGATAAGATGTTGCCTAAAATCACAAACACGGCGGTGGGAGCCTTGGTCTTTATGCGCGATAATCAACGGTTTATCGTCGGTCAAGGTAGCCAAATTTTCATCCGCGATCTGGCTTCGGGAGCTGTACAAGTCACCCTGCTGCATCCGGGGGAAGTGAGAGCCTTAGCGGTGAGTCCCGATGGTAAAATTTTAGCCAGTAGTGGAGGCGATCGCACCATTCAAATCTGGAATCTAGACACCCAAGAGGCGATCGGCTTACTCCGAGATCATAATGGTGAAGTTTTATCCCTAGCCTTTAGTCCCCAAGGGGATCTATTAGTCAGTGGGGGAGCTGATGGCAATATTAAGATCTGGGAAGTCAGTTCAATCAATAATCAGTAGATAAAATGTAAATAGCTGTACCTTGAGCAGTGAAGCAAGGTTAGGGGATAGACAACAGATGAGTTGGGTTTCCTTATCTGATATGACAATAAAAGACGCTAGGGGCAAACTGTCGTTCACCCCTACTGTCTTTTGTGTTGATTTATTCAGGATTTGGGTGTAAGCGGCGTTGGGTTGATGACATTAATGCTCGATTAATCGGAAAACCGGGAACGGGCATTACTTGATATTTTCGTTCCTCTTCCAGTTGTTTGAGTTCGGTATAATCAACCCAGTGGATACAGTCTACGGGACAGGTATCGATCGCCTCTTGAATCAGCTCTTCGGGGTCTCCGTCTTGCCGAATCACCCGCGATCGCCCATACTCGTCTTCAATATAAAACGTATTTCGGGCCACATGGGCGCAATGCTTGCACCCAATACAGGTTACCTCATCCACATAAACCCCTTTCTGGCGCAGAACTCCCCCCAATTCCGGTTCAAATCCTGTCCGTTCCGGTTCATCCCGCCATGTACCGCCTAATTCAGGCTCTAGTCCACTGCGTTCTAAACTCTGATCCTCAGTTGAAAGGGGATAAAAATCATCCATTACGCACTCCAACGTTGCAGCACTAAGCGAATCGAACCATCGTCATTTTTTTGCTGTTCTGCCACTTGAAACCCTTGCTTGGCTGTTTCTTGCACCACCGTATGATAGGCGTAGCGCTGAGTAATTTGATTAATAAAACCTTGTACGGAAAGATTCTGCTGCCAGAACTGCATATCAGAAACCAACTGATAAGATTGGCCATTCCAGCTAAAGCCGATATCATAGCCATTCTCTTGTTCAATAACCACTTCCGCATCATGGGTTTGCCCTTGATATCCGCGCACCGGGCTAGGGCCAGATTTCCAATCAATCTCTAACTCACTTAAAGCGGTTTTCAGAGCCTCTAAATTGCGAATTTGAGTTTTAATTTGACTAAAGTGTGACATGGCAGGTTGTTGGGTGTAAAAATACAAAATACAGTGGACAAAATCGTTACCACTGGCTAAATGTAGCCTGATTGGTTGTAACGTTCTCTTCCTGTTGCACTTGGGCAAAATACTCAGCAGTTGGTTCGACTTTGAGAACATGACCGAGTTGAGCTTCAATGGCTGCGGTCACTTCCGCACAAGACGATCCAACAATGCCCGTTACTTTTTCCATTACCCGACCATCCGGGTAAATGATGAACTCTAGGGTTTCCATGTGAGTCTGTCTCTGATAAACAAAGCCTATGGTTCTTGCTTAAACGCATGAACGAAGCTTTTACTGCATCATAACGACGCAAATCGTAACAAAAATTATGACACACCTGAAGTGTATCCTCAATTATTTGTCAGTTTGACGCAACTTTCCCCAAGCGTCAAGAAACTGAAGGCATAAGCTTTTCAGCCCTTGTCGCTCAAAATCCCAATCGTTACCATTAGCAATAGTTTCTCATTAGGGAAGCCGCACCCACCATGGTTGATAATAAAGGATGAGTTTTTGCAAAAATCCGTGTAATTTTATGATGAACAAGCAAAATATTGGGGTGATGCCTGTTGGTGTGTTGGGCTTTGGCGGTTTGGGACAAGCGGCAGCTAAGGTGTTGGCTCCGAAAGGGGAAATGCGGTTAACGGCAGTAGCTGACCATAAGGGCTATGCTTACAACCCAGAGGGATTAGATGGGGATATTTGCGCTCAAGTGTATCGAGAGTCCCATACGGTGGGATATCTAGAGCCATGGGGAACTCTGAGCGATCATAGCATTGCGGACTTAATCCAACAGGCTTCTGCTGTAGAGGGCTATTTTCTAGCGCTTCCCAATCTCCCCAATACGTTTATGGCGGATGTGGCTCGGCAATTTATCGCCTCTGGTTGGCAAGGGGTGCTGGTGGATGCGCTTAAGCGTACCAGTGCTGTAGAACAACTGCTAGAGCTACAAGAGGAGCTGCAAAAGGCTGGAATTACCTACATGACGGGATGTGGAGCAACTCCTGGTTTGCTGACTGCGGCTGCGGCTTTGGCTGCCCAAAGTTATGCTGAAGTTCACTCGTGTAAAATTACGTTTGGGGTGGGTATTGCCAACTGGGAGGCTTATCGCGCCACGATTCGCGAAGATATTGCCCATATGCCTGGCTATGATGTGGAGAAAGCTAGAGCGATGACGGATGCTGAGGTGGAGGCGCTGCTGGATAAGACTAACGGTATTCTAGCGTTAGAAAATATGGAACATGCTGATGATATTATGCTGGAATTGGCTGGAATCTGCGATCGCTCCTGTGTTTCTGTCGGCGGTGTTGTCGATACCCGCAACCCCAAAAAACCCCTCAGCACCAACGTCCAAATCACCGGACGCACCTTTGAAGGCAAAATCTCCACCCATACCTTCACTCTAGGGGATGAAACCAGCATGGCCGCGAATGTTTGCGGCCCAGCCTTTGGTTATCTCAAAGCTGGAATTTCCTTACACCGTCGCGGTATTCACGGACTGTTCACGGCGGCTGAAGTGATGCCCCAATTTGTCCGCTAGATGAGAATTGTGTCTCTACCCGATACAAGGGTAGAGCCTAAGATTGCTCTACTCGATCCATGTTATCCATTAGACAATGGGTAAGGTGGGCAGTGCCCACCCTACTTGATACCCCTCTTTTTCACAAAGTGACAGAAGAGGGGTAAGCCTAATTTGATTGTAAGAGCAGGTTATTCTTGCTCACTTGAACGTTTTGGGGGAGTTGCCATTGAATATAGCGCAGGCGATCGCCTCCGGGTAGGGGAATCTCTTGTATTTGAAGATTTGCGGGTGAATTCGCTAAGATTTTAGAATCAAATAGCACTAAAGTGTTAACTCTCGGATCGAGGAAAGCCAAATCTTCAGTCAAGATCATGCTTAAATCCGCAGAGAAATAGTCCCGAAAATAATAGGAGACTAACCGTGCATATTGACCACTGGAGAGAACTGTAGTGCTGGAGGGGGGAAAGGTTTGCTCAATGACTTCTAGTCGCTGTTGCACAAATCGATCGTAGTCCTGGAGACTTGTCCAGGTGCGCCATTGGGTCGGCCCCCAGATGAAGAGTAAACTATTACAGAGGATAAAGCTGACCACCCAGAGTTTTAGGGTTTGGGGCGATCGCCAACGGTTTTGTTCTACATACCCATTCAGCACTAAGGCTGCCAGTAAAATCACAACCGGCATAACGGTATAACTATGGCCTTGGCGTTGGAAGTGGACAAAGGTGAGATAGAAGACGCTGGGAAAGCACCAGAGCAGAATCGCTTGGGTGCGCCAGTCGCGGATGGGGAGGGGAGGCAGTCGGAAGCGACGAGCGGTAACCCAACCCAGTAAGGGTATCGTAACAAACCCTAGGGTCATCACTAGGGTATAGAGCCATAACCGTAGATTAGAGATGATTTCTTGTATACTGTCACTATCTTCAAGATGGCGGTCTAACCAGGTTTGAATGGCGATCGCATAGGCATCTAAACCGCCAGAGAGAATTAAGAGAGGAATTCCCCAAAGCAAAACCCCGATCGCCCCCATACCCAAGGCTAAGATGATCTCTGTTGCTCCATAGCGTTTCTCGCGCCAGGCTAACCCTGTAGCTACACTCCAGAGGGGAAAGAGGAAAATGGGAGTATTGGGACGGATACCCCCAGATAATCCTAAGAGGAGCGCCGAAAGCAACAGAGCGCGATGATTCCCATTTCGGGTATGATGACAGGCGATCGCAATCAGAGTTACCCAAGCGAGTTCTAGGGTGTAGGATAATCCCACTTCGCTGTAAAACCAAATCAGGGGACTCGATAGCATCAGTAACGCTGCGATCCAGCCCACTGTGCGATTAAACCAGAGGTTGCCTAAAACATAAATGGCACAGGTGGCGATCGCCATGGCGATAATATTCACCATCACCAAACTTTGATTGGCATCCTTGAACCAAAGGTTTAATAAACGAGCCGATAAAATCAGGACGATAAATGTACCCGGAGCATGGGGTTGATGGCGTTCGAGATCGAACTCCTCCATCGCCCAAGCAAAATTAACGCTATCGTGTTCGTAGAGGATTTGACTTTGGAAGGGTAACCGGGTGGCGATCGCCACAAGGAATAGCACTACTAAGGGCCAACGGGTTGGCAAAAAACGAGCCATAGGATTTTCGAGCAAGGCAGAAGATCGGGTATTATCCTATCTTCTCATCGGCTTGCTGACAAAGCATGAACGAGAGTTAGACTTTCTGGAAAATATAGGGCCCCAACATTGCACCCCAGAGAGATTGGCCGGTTTCGGGATCGACTCCGCGATCGTAACTTTTAAAGCGATCGGAACTCACCTCAAAACCCAGTACCACTTGTCGCGTTTTGCCCTCATATTCAAAGGTACAAATCGCATCAGTAGGAGGTTTAGCGATAAAGGTTTGCTCCTGCTGAGTAACATTGAGGGTGCAACCGGGTAAGGGAATTAAATCGGATGGGGACAACCGACTGAGTTGAGTCGGGTTACTTCCTGCTCCCCGAAACCGTCCCGGATCTTTGAACTGTCGATATTCTACTTGCCATTCTTGGGGCGATGGGGTAGGATGCAACACCATCACCCGTTGGCGATAGGGTTGACTTAGGTTAACTTTGGGTGCTTGTTCGGCAAATAAGGCAAAACACCCCTCAACTAAAAAGGGTAAGGGTTGATGCCATACTTTTAAATGGACATACCAAGCGGGTTGATCTAAGGCTTGTTCCCGATTTTCCCATGTGCCGGATAACTGATCCGCCAATTGACTTAAAGACATTGTGCCTGTTGAGTGAGTTCTCTTCTGGCTATTTTAACCTTCAGCAAACCAGTCTTCATCGATCGCCTGGGACAAGCTGATTTGGGCATTTTCGGGTAAGTCAAAGAGCTTAGAGACGGATTTGAGCGCCACTGAATAGGCTTTATCGTACATCAGGGGGAGCTGCGATCGCAAACTCGGACTATCTTCGAGACGAGCTTCAATTTGCGCCCGAAAATTGACGATTTCTGCTGACCAATGATGGCCACAGCGCTCTTTTTCTGCTTGCCAATATTTCAGTTTGAGTAAATGCTCTAAAAGCCGCGTGAGTAAACTGATGACCGCTCGTTTATCATTTTTGCCCATACTTTCGAGTTCTTCAATCAAGTTATCCCAATCAATTTGATCGAAATCTCGATTTCGCAAAGCTTCTACTGTTTCTTGTAGCCATTGATGATAATCTCGATCGTACAAGCTAGAAATCATAGTTGAGTTTCCCCCTATCGATCCAAACCATTGGTTATGCCCAAACTCGATCAAATTATTGTCATTGATATTGAAGCCACTTGTTGGCGCAAACAACCCCCTCCAGGTCAGGAACATGAAATTATTGAAGTGGGAATTGCCACTCTAGATTTAAAGTTATGCCAACCCTTAGAAAAGGAAAGTCTTTTAGTTAAGCCAGAAGTTTCAACCGTCAGCGAGTTCTGTACTCAGTTGACGACTTTAACTCAAGAACAAGTGGATGGCGGTATGAGTTTTAAGCAAGCGTGCGATCGCCTCCGCAAACAGTATGGCACGGCTAACCGAGTTTGGGCTAGTTATGGCAATTATGACCGCACTCAGTTTGAGAGGCAATGCCAAGCCCGTCAAGTCCCCTATCCTTTTAGCACTCGACATATTAATATTAAAACTTGGTTGGCCATTGCCTACGGTTTACCGAAAGAAGTGGGGATGGCACAAGCTTTAGAATTGCTCAATCTGCCTCTGATGGGAACTCACCATCGAGGGGTAGATGATGCCTGGAATATTGCCCATATTCTCGCCCATTTGATCCAAGGATATCGAAATGACGATCGCTGATTTAGTGAAATCCTTTGATCTCATCTGTCCTCAGTGCGATCGCCTTTATCCCCTATTCTGGGACAAGGTTCAGCATCTGCGCGATTATGCCACACCCCCCAGACTGCTGCTCAATGAAGCTGAACCCGTATCGTTTCTGGCAGGGTTTTTCGCTGCGGTTTCCACCCAAACCCCAGTGTTTTTGGGTAACCCCCAGTGGAAAACCTCAGAATGGCAACAAGTTTGGCAACAGGTGCAACCCCAACTCATTTGGGGAAAGGTTCCCTGTTCATCGGTAGAAGCACCGCCCCCTCCTCCCTTTCCTGGTAGGGTAATGATTGCTACGGGGGGATCGTCGGGAAAGATACGCTTTGCCATGCATACCTGGGAAACACTGGGCGCTTCAGTTGCAGGGTTTTCCAGCTATTTTAACGGTGCAGAATGCAGGATTTTTGATCCCCCTAAATCCCCCTTAAAAAGGGGGACTGATGAAGTCGTTTGCGATCCCCCTAAATCCCCCTTTTTAAGGGGGACTGATGAATCTGATGCTATTCACTGCTGTTGCACCCTTCCCCTCTATCATGTCAGTGGACTGATGCAAGTGATGCGAACCTTGCTCACTGGGGGAACTCTCGCCCTTTTGCCTTATGCATCTCTCACCGGTTCCCTGCCCTTTGATCCGCAATATTACTTTCTTTCCCTGGTTCCCACCCAACTCAAGCGCTTGTTATCCCAGTCTTGTGCTAATTTGTCTCAATTTCGGGCGGTGTTGTTGGGGGGTGCGCCTGCTTGGCCGGCATTGCTGCAAGAGGCAAAAGCGGCTAAAATCCCTGTGGCACTGACCTATGGGATGACGGAAACGGCATCGCAAGTGGCGACGCTGAAACCCGATCGCTTTTTTGCGGGGAATATCACTTGCGGGCAATGTTTACCCCATGCTCAGATTACCATTCAGGATGACTGGGGAAATCCCTTATCGGTGATGCAACCGGGGCGAGTGGCGATCGCCTCTTCCTCCCTCGCTTTAGGTTATTTTCCCCATTCTTTTCCCGGCGATCGCCCCTTCTTGACGGATGATATTGGTTATTTTGATCACCAAAATGATCTGTATATCCTCGGTCGCCACAGTCAGACGATCATCACCGGCGGCGAAAAAGTCTTTCCCCAGGAAATCGAAGCTGCAATTCTGGCCACACAACAGGTAAAGGATGTAGCCGTAATCGGCATTCCCGATCCAGACTGGGGCGAACGGGTTGTAGCGGTGTATGTGCCCAAGAATAATAGCGTAACTTTAGAGACTTTAGAAGAGACTCTAAAAGAGGCGATCGCCCCCCATCTGAGCCGTTACAAGCACCCCAAAACCTGGCTTGCAGTCGAGCAACTGCCCCGCTCTCGCCAAGGCAAACTCAATCCAGCCACCTTACGCGACCTTATACTGAGTAATGAGTAATGAGTAATGAGTAAATCAAGTCCGGTTAAAGGGTGAAGAAGCGGGCAAGATGCCCGCACTCCTCTAATCCCTTGATATTACTGGAGTGGGAGCGTCTCGCTCCCTAAATTTTGAATTAACTATTCATTATTCATGGACAGGCGCTTGAGAATACTCTTGGGTATAAACTTGCTGCCACAAATACTTCACATAAGACTTCGTAGCAGGAAGCAATTGCCCCTGAGTTGCTAAATCCGTCGCCGTGCGGTCTAAAATCCGTAAATCTATCGGACTAAGCCGTTTCCGTCGGCTGCTTGAAGATAGAAGCCAAACCAGCTTGTACATCGTGCTAGGATCTCTGGTCAAATTTGGATTTGACCAAGCCAACGCCAAGGTACTCTGGGAATCGCGATCCGATAATCTCTCGGTCTGATCCCAGTATCCTCGATCGCGGAGTTGCTGGTAAAACGATTGTTCAATTGTCATAGGGCAATTCCCTTCTAGCAATCCCCTGTGGCAACCTGACCAGGGGCATGTATGGATAATCTTAACAATTTATTAATATTTTAGCAACGAATCTACACGAATCTAGCCAGCATTTCTCTAGTATGCGAGACGCTCGCACTCCTGATAGATACTCACTGGACGACTTGAGACTAAAAAATAGAAATAATGGCCCCTGAACAGTATAACTAAGTAGTGGCTCTGATATTTTTCGCCCCTACTGCTTGTGCCTAGGGCAAAGCGCTGTATTTATTCTTACTGTATGCCAAAATGGATTTACTGCGATCGCTCCCCATTGGTCTTTATCTCGAAAACCCTACCACCTGGTTACATCGGCTCGATCCTAGAGTCAAACTGATTTGGTTAATCAGTTTTCTGGCGATCCCCGTCCTGGCAAGTACCCCCTTTCGTCTGATCCTGGTGGGTTGCCTGATTGCTATTACCCTCACCACATCTATCCCCTTGCGGGTACTCAAACAACAACTGGGATGGTTGTTGATGCTCGGAAGTCTGATCGTCTTAATTACTATTGTGGCTCCGGATGGGTTAACGGTGGTTCATCAACCTAGGTTACCGGCGATCGAGGATACTTTAGCGCAACCGACATCCTATCGCTATACCCTACTCACCCTTAATCTGGGATTTAGTCAGTTAACGATTACCCGGTTATCTCTGGATCTGGGTTTACGTTTAGGTAGTTTGATTTTTACCGTAATTTATAGTACGGGTCTTTTCCTGCTCACCACTGCGCCCGAAGAAGTGACAGCCGCCCTAGAAGCTTGGATGTCTCCCCTGAAACGGTGGGGAGTCCCGGTAACAGAAATCACTCTAACTCTAACCCTCTCCCTGCGGTTTATTGCTCTAGTGCTGGAAGAGGTGCAAAATTTAATTCGCTCCATTAATACCCGCGCCATTAACTGGAAGAAGTTGGGCTTAAAGCGCTCTTCGCAAGTCTGGTTACTGGTGGTGGAGCGACTGCTCGAAAATTTGCTGCTTAGAGCGGCTCAAATTTCCAGCGCTATGGATGTGCGAGGCTTTACCCAACCCCATGAGCATAAGGTGGAATGGTATCAGTTTCAGTGGCGGCTCTGGGATGGAGTGGCTCTGCTCAGTTTAGGGGGGTTATGGTTAGCTCGTTTGATTTGGGGGCAAATGAGTTGAGGTTGAAGGTCAAACCTGAAAAAAAGATTAATTTATTTGAACTCAGATTCAGTTCGAGAAAACATCTACATCAAGTGACCATCTTTTGGTAGAGTAAAGTAGACTTGCACAAGACAATAGACTATGGAATTTGAAAACCTATCAAAGTCCATAGGCATTGAGTCACCCATGGAATCTAGAACGGTTCGCAAGGGCAGGATTCATTTGAGGTGAAACGGATTGAGGCAGTCATTATTGGGTCAAGTCAGTCTGCTTCATTTCATATCCTGTTCCCAGGATGCCAAAAATTTCCTCTCCTTTTGTTCAAAGTGAACAGTTTGAGCCGTTATCCCCCATTTTTTCACCCCAGTGTTAATGTGAATGTCTGGCGAAACTTATCTGAGTCATCCTACATTTGGTTTATTGTTTAGGGTTTGTGTGATTGAAGATCGTAAAGAACTCTTCACTACGTTATATGCCCAACGGTTGTTTTTTGTTGTGATCGCTAGTCCAGAAGGACTCAAGTTTGAGTCGGTAACACGAGGAGAAGCTCGGATCATGTTAGAAAATCGCCTGCGATCGCTGCGGCGGGAAGGTAAGCTTTCCCTGTATGATGAGTTAATGGCGGTTCATAAGCGAACGTTCCAATGACTGATTTAGAGAACTCGATGGCAGATCGGATCGATCGGATTCGCTCAACACTTCCCGATCGCGTGCGTCTGATCGCAGTAAGTAAAACGGTTTCGAGCGATCGCATTCGGGAAGCGTATGCTGCCGGAATTCGAGATTTTGGCGAAAGTCGTATCCCAGAGAGTCTCCACAAGCAAGAAGAACTGAAGGACTTAACCGATATTACCTGGCACTTCATCGGCCATTTACAAAGTAATAAGGCGAAAAAGGCGATCGCCAGTTTTGGCTGGATTCATTCAGTAGACTCCCTAAAACTCGCCCAACAGCTCAATGAATTAGCCCAAAGCTTAGAGACAAAACCGAAAATTTGTCTGCAAGTGAAAATCGCCCCCGATCCCCAGAAATTTGGTTGGAGTGTTCCAGAACTGCTCCATGACTTGCCGATTCTGGATCGCTGCGATCGCTTGGATATTCAAGGACTAATGTCTATTGCGCCCTTGGGACTAAATTCAGAAGAGACTTATGAACTTTTCCGACAAACCGCAGAATTAGCTGATAAAATTAAACAACAAGATTGGTCAAATCTTCAAATGCGCCACCTATCCATGGGCATGTCAGCAGATTATCCCCTGGCGATCCAAGCAGGAGCCACCCTGATCCGTCTGGGAACCACCCTCTTTGGGCAACGACATCCCTAAAAGATCTCAAGATCCGCAAAATAGTGATTCGCCGGTAAAAGCCATTGTCAGTATTCCCTCATCTTCATGAACAGCCCCTTAAAACTTGAGTGCCCTATAGTTGCTCAGACTCCAGATAGAAGAAGCCTGACATTAGTGACAATGGACAATCCCATCTACTCCGGAAAGCGCTCCCTCTGCGATCGCCAAGGCTACGGAAACCAGCTCGCTGGAGCCATCAATTTACAATTGATGCAAGAAAATGGAAGCTTTCTTGCTAGACTGCATGGTGGGTAATTAGAAGATCTCAGTACCAGGATAAGGAGGTTCTATCAACGATGAATTTATTTTCCAAACTCAGAGACTTTGTAGGTCTGAATGAGCCTGTATATGATTACGGGTATGATGATGAGTTAGATGCTCAAGAGTATCAGAACATCTACAAAGAAGACAATCCCCAACCCGAAGTAGAGGAAGTACCTCAACCCAGAAGACGGTTGCGGGAACGCCCAGAAATGGGTATCGATCCACAAACACCAGGAGCAGCAGCACCGATGAACAATGTGATTGGGATGCCTGGAGCAGCCAATTCTATGTCCGAAGTGGTGGTTATGGAACCCCGCTCATTTGAAGAAATGCCCCAAGCGATCCAAGCTTTGCGGGAAAGAAAATCAGTGGTCTTGAATTTAACTATGATGGACCCCGATCAGGCTCAACGGGCTGTAGATTTTGTCGCTGGGGGAACCTACGCGATCGATGGTCACCAAGAACGAATTGGTGAGAGTATTTTCCTCTTCACACCCAGTTGTGTGAGTGTGAAAACTCAAATTGGTGGCAGTCAAAATCCCCAGTCTCAAGTCCGTCCCGTGCGTCCTCCATCCTCCCCTTCTGCGAATTGGACAGATAACCCAGCTCAAATGGCTTAGGAGTCAGAGGCAAGGACAACTAAATGAGTTAGGTTGGGGGCAAGCATTCGTGCAATATACCTAAACCTACTCTTTTTCTTTTTTAAAAGGGAACAGGGAATTAAGTATTATGGTGCAACTGGGTATAATTGGGGGCGGGGTAATGGCAGAGGCGATTTTATCCCGGATACTAGCGGAAAAGATTTATAGTCCCAATCAGGTACGGGTGAGTGAACCGAGGTCGGAGCGCCGTCAGGAGTTGGTCGATCGCTATGGTGTTCAAGTGACAGATAATAACCGGGAGGTGGCAGAAGCAACGGAGATGGTACTGTTAGCCATTAAACCCCAAGTGTTTGCTCAAATCGCTACGGAGTTGTCCGGGGTGAAAATGCCTTTGCTGGTGTCGATCTTAGCGGGAGTGCCCATCAGTAAGCTCGAAGCAGCCTTTCCCGATCGCAGCATCATTCGCGTTATGCCCAATGCTCCGGCTACTGTAGGCGCGGGGATGAGTGCGATCGCCCCCAACTCCCATACCACTGCCGATCGGTTAGCCCAGGCTAAAACTCTCTTATCCGCCGTGGGACAGGTCGTAGAAGTGCCCGAAAGCCTGATGGATGCCGTAACTGGGGTTTCAGGTTCCGGCCCAGCCTTTGTAGCCTTAACCATCGAGGCCTTATCTGATGGTGGGGTAGCGGCTGGACTGCCGAGGGCGATCGCCACCCAACTTGCACTGCAAACCGTTCTGGGGACAGCACAAATGATCCAAGAAACCGGTTTACACCCTGGAGAACTCAAAGATCGGGTCACCAGTCCCGGAGGAACCACGATCGCCGGAGTCCGGCAACTCGAATTAGGCGGGTTGCGATCGGCCCTGATCGAAGCCGTTTTAGCCGCCTACGAGCGATCCCAAGAATTGGGACGAGGTAATTAATCATCATAGGGAGCGGGACGCTCCCACTCCAGTAATATTAAGGGATTAGAGGAGTGCGGGCCTCTTGCCCGCTTCTTCACCCATTATATCAAGTCCGATTGTTCATGTCCGCGAAGCGGAAATACCCTAATTCAAAACTTAGGGAGCGGGACGCTCCCACTCCAGCAATATCAAGGGATTAGAGGAGTGCGGGCAAGATGCCCGCACTCCTTAAGCCTTTATCCGGACTTGATATTAATCAGAACTCCTTAAACTTACCAAGCCACTAGAACAAAGTATAAATAAACGGTGCAATCACCGAAGCTTGGCTAAGGATAATCAAAGCACCCACCATCACCAAACTAATAATCAACGGCAACAACCAATACTTTTTCCGCTCCCCTAAGAAAGCCCAAAGATCTTCAAAAAATTCCATATACAAAACTCCAGTTGATTACATTTAAAACTAACTAAAATGGGTATTCCAGACTCTTCGCCGGTCTAGGATGAGAAGGAATCCGATAGGTATCAACCGGTTTACGCCATTCCCGACGCATAGGGTCACTTCCAAACCGTGTCCGGAAAAAACCCATTGGTGTGATGATGACATAAAAAATAATCCCCAAAATCAAGCGGGTATTAATCCAACCCATCACCAAACCAAAGCGAGCAAAAACTTGATAAAACGGGTCAAGAGTTTTAGGGGCAACTAACGCCCAAGCCCAGAACACCGCCAATACAATCCACGGCCAAAGCCCGCTATTATGACCGAGTAGAAACGGCCAAACAATCCCGAAAACCAAACCCACCATTACCCCAAACAGGAGACCAAATTGGCGGAGTTCTTTTGTACTGAGTTTTTTGATTGGATGCATAATGATTAATGATGATTTTTACTTGCTTTTTCTCAGGGGTTAAGATCCCCCTAAATCCCCCTTATTAAGGGGGACTTTTGTCTTTGCCCCCCTTTTTAAGGGGGGTTGGGGGGATCGAGATGTATCTCAAAAGCGCGGAAAGTGGTGTAAAACTCTCCCCATTCCCCCATTCCCCTATTCCCCCATTGGTTAGAGGAGAGGGAAACGGGAATCAAAAACCTAATCCAACTCAAACTCCGTCTTCCAAGACTCATCTTTCTCCCAAGCGGGTTGGTCAGTCTTAGCCAGCAAGAAGTTTTCCAGAACCAGATAATCCATCTCAGTCCGCATAAAGCAGCGATAGGCATCTTCCGGAGTACAAACAATCGGTTCTCCGCGCACATTAAACGACGTATTTACAATCAGTCCGCAACCAGTCAGCTTATCAAAATGACTAATTAAGCTGTGATAGCGGGGGTTCGTTTCCTTGTGAACCGTTTGAATACGAGCAGAATAGTCCACGTGAGTGATAGCGGGAATTTCTGACCGGGGAATATTGAGCTTTTCAATCCCAAAGAGTTGCTTTTGCTCCTCTGTCATCGGAATTCGCAAAGACTCCTTAACTGGAGCCACCATCAACATATAGGGACTAGGGCTATATTGCTCAAAATAGTCCGATACGCGCTCGGCCAGAACCGAAGGAGCAAAAGGACGGAAAGACTCCCGATACTTAATTTTCAGGTTCATCACCGATTGCATTTTCGGCGACCTGGGGTCACCAATAATGGAGCGTCCACCCAAGGCACGGGGGCCAAATTCCATCCGCCCTTGGAACCATCCCACCACATTGTCAGTAGCTAGAATTTCCGCCAACCGGGGCATGAGTTCGGCATCATCGAGGCGCACATAGGAGGCTTTCACCAAGTCCAGATAGTCCAGAATTTCCGCATCGGAGAATTTTGGCCCTAAGTACGACCCGCGCATTTGGTCTTGTACGGGAACAGCAATTTTTTCTGAGGTTAAGGTTCCCACTGTAGCAGTGGCGGTTTCTTTGGCACTGCTGACCATTACCGGTGTTTTCTCCGGTTTCACGGTGCGGGGCATACTGTGGTACTCGTACCAAGCAGACAGCGCAGCGCCTAATGCACCACCCGCATCCCCAGCGGCCGGTTGCACCCAAACTTCCTTAAAGCCAGATTCGCGCAAAATGCGACCATTGGCCACACAGTTGAGGGCAACCCCACCGGCTAAACAGAGGTTTTCCACTTGCAGTTCTGTTTTCACCGTATTGGCCAGACGGAGAACCACATCTTCGGTAACCCATTGGATGGAACTGGCGATATCCATTTCTCGCTGACTGATGGGGGTTTCCGGTTTCCGGGGAGGGCCGCCAAACAGGTCATCAAACTTGCTGTTGGTCATGGTGAGACCGGTGGCATAGTTGAAGTAATCCATGTTTAACCGGAATGTGCCATCTTCTTTGACATCAATCAGGTTGCTGAGGATAGTATCAATATATTTCGGTTCCCCATAGGGCGCGAGTCCCATGAGTTTGTATTCCCCAGAGTTGACTTTGAAGCCGGTGTAGTAGGTGAAGGCAGAATAGAGTAAACCCAAGGAGTGGGGGAAGTCAATTTGCCATTGGGGAATGAGCTGGTTTCCTTCTCCGAGCCAAGCGGTGGTGGTGGCCCATTCGCCGACCCCATCGAGACAGAGAACGGCAGCCCTTTCAAAGGGACTGGGGAAGAAGGCAGAGGCTGCGTGGGACTGGTGATGCTCGGTGAACATCAGTTTGGGCAGCTCGGTTTTCTTGCACTGGCCGATTTCTGAGAGTTCGGTTCTTAATACGGTTTTCAGATAGAGCTTTTCTTTTAACCAGACGGGCATGGCGGCCAGGAATGACCGGAACCCTCTGGGGGCATAGGCTAGGTAGGTTTCTAGGAGCCGCTCAAATTTGAGTAGGGGTTTGTCGTAGAAGACGATATGATCTAGGTCACAGATCGTGGTTTGGGCCATTTCCAGGCAATGGGCGATCGCATGTTTCGGAAACCGTGGATCGTGTTTTTTGCGCGAAAATCGCTCTTCTTGGGCTGCGGCTACGATTTCACCATCGCAGATGATCGCCGCCGCGCTATCGTGATAAAACGCTGAAATTCCTAGGATCTTCATATTAGTTCACCCCTACACCAGTTAATTTAAGCCAATTTTGGGATTTTTTTGGGATCATGAATAGAGATTGTAACTTAGGGTTTACTCTATAAGCACTGCGATCGCTTGTTTCTGGGAAGACGAACATGGGTTCGCTCCTATCTTGTCTGGGACTACCTTAATGATTACGATCGCTAGGCAGACCCTTCAGGTGTGTTTATTTTGTAAACTTTCTTAATGATTAAACCTACAAAACCTCTCAAAGTCAATAAAATCTCTCAAATTGCCCTTCTCTTGCTCTGCTGGATTGGCATTCCCTGGATTACCGTTGAGATAGCCATGATCCTACTCGATCCCGTTCTCTTCAAGGGTTTCTACCAGTATGACCCGGATATGGGATTTCGGGTGAGACCCAATATGTTAGGCTCCAACCGGTTTGGATTTAACGACCAAGACTATCCCCTCGAACGTATCCCTGGCACAGCCAGAATGGTCATTGTTGGCGATTCCTTCAACTGGGCGGGGGGTTTAGAGGGCAACTATACCGCATTACTCGAAAATCAGTTCGCTCAAACCCCAGATTTACCCCCCGTAGAAGTCATTAACGCGGGTTATCCCATGACCCATGCCGGGGAACAGTTAATCATGTTGGAAAAGTTCGGCTTGCAATATCAACCTGATTTAGTGGTTTTGGGGGTGTTTGTCGGCAATGATTTTATCGATGCTGACCCCTACCGCAAGCGCATTGTGGTCAATGATACTCAAATTGATATTGATAAGCGCAAGGAAATCCAGATCTTAGGCTATCCGATTATTTTTAAGTCTCGCCTCTGGATGTTTATTGAACAAAAATATAAGGTTTTTCGAGAAACAGCCACCCTTGAACAGCCAGCATGGGCTAACCCACCAGAGGAGCAGGGAACATTTACAGAAGAAACCTTCTTAAAAATTCAACGCGCTCGATTAGAGTTTTGTAACCTCAAGGCCCACGCAGAAGGGAAATATGATGATAGAATCGAATATCTGTTTGAGAGCATTGCCCAAATCAAGCAACTTTTGGCCGACCGCCAAATTGACTTTAAGGTAGCGATTTATCCCGATGAGTTTCAAGTGAACCAAGCCTTAACCGATCAACTGTTTGAAACCTATGACCTCAATCGAGAAGACTACGATTTAGAGTTGATGCAAAAGTTACTGATTGCGTTTCTGGATAGAGAAGGAATCCCCTATATTGATATGCTCGATCGCTTCCGTCAAGTTGGAGAAACCGAAACCTTATATTTGCTCAGAGATACCCATTGGAATCTCGCCGGTAATCAATTGGCATCAGATATTTTATATCAAAATCTATTAGACTATGTTAAAAATTAATAAAAAAGACCATAAAATCAAAGGGTCATCAAAACTCAATATTCGTAAATTCATCAATTGGGGATTTTTAGGGCTTCTGTGCATCGGTGTGCCTTTGCTAACGGCAGAATTGTTTATGATTGTAGCAGAACCCTATCTGTTTAAGGGCTTTTTTCAGTACGATCCAGACCTGGGATTTCGAGTGAATCCAGATACTCCTGGAACCAACGAATATGGGTTTAACGATCGCGACTACCCCCTAGAGAAAGCACCGGGGAATTACCGCATTGTGGTGATTGGAGATTCCTATAGCTGGGCAGGGAATTTAGACGGAAACTATACGGCAATCCTCGAAAAACAGTTTGAAGACTATTATGGAGCGCCTAAAGTCGAGGTGATTAATGTGGGGTTTCCCATGGCTGATCCACCCATGTATTTGGGGATGCTGAAAAAATATGGGCTAAAGTTTAGTCCCGATTTAGTCGTGTTGGGCTTTTTTGTGGGCAATGATTTACATACCCCGGTGAATCAAAAACGGATTGTTCTTAACGATACGTTTATTGATGTCGATCGCACCAAAGAGGTGAAGCTCTTCGGATATCCCTTAATCGGCAAATCGAGAGTTGGATTATTTTTACAGCAGCGCTACCGTATATTTCAGGAGCAACTGAAACTGCAACAAGCACAACAGCAAACTCAAGGGAAGTTTGAACTGATGGAAAGCGCGATCGCCCAAGACACTCCCGATCCTAATCCTAGTCCAGACCCTCCAGCTCTGTACTCAGAACAAACATTTTTAGAGATTGAACGGTGGAAACTAGAAATAAATAACATTCCTGACTATGAAGCGGGAAAATTTACCCCTCAGTTTGAATATTCCTTGCAAGCCGTGGTAGAAATGGCAGAAATCTTAAAAGCAAAAAATATTCCTTTTTTGGTCGCGATTTATCCTTCAGAATACCAAATCGATCAAACCCTTGCCAATAAGATTTTCACCGCCTATGAACTCAATCCTGAAGATTATGATTTAGAGCTGCCGCAAAAAGTAGTGATTGAGACTTTGGAAGCTCATGGTATTGACTATTTGGATATGTTAGAGCCATTTCAAGAAGCGGGAAAAGAACAAGTTTTGTATATTTTGCGCGATACCCATTGGAATTTAACGGGCAATCAATTGGCGGCGAATCTGTTATTTCAGAGGTTACAATCAATGAACAATTAACAATTAACAATTAACAATTAATATCAAATCCGGTTTCCGCAAGCGGACATGAAAATTGGTTAAGAAGCAGGCAAGATGCCTGCACTCCTCGAATTCTTTAATATGACTGGAGTGGGAGCATCTTGCTCCCTAAATTTTTAATTTCGGATTGCGTCCAACCTGAAGATCGTTAATTGAGATCGCGTCAGTAACAATTATTCATTTAGGTCATGGCTGGAGTCCGGTAAAATGAAGCCAGTCCATTAGGATTGCATTAACATTATTGCCATCTTTAAGATTCAAGGTGAGTATGGCCCATGAAGTTGGAATCCCACCCGTTTATTAGTTATTTTGAACCCGATCAAGTGGCTCAACTGTGCGATCTGGCGACTATTACCGAGTTTGAGCAACCGACTGTCATCTTTGAGGAAGGTGAAGTTCCCGATGGACTCTATCTGGTGTTAGCCGGTCAAGTGGAATTTAGCAAGATGATCGATACCGAGAAACACCAAACGATCGCCTTAGCCAAGGAAAATGATTTTTTTGGAGAATTTGGAGTCTTAGATGGCAAACCGAGGAGCGCCAGAGCAATGGCCGCTGAAGAAACAATATTAGCGAAAATTCCCCAAGATAAGCTGATGGAAATTTTACAACATAGCAAGGGAGAAGTGGTCTTAGCGGTCTTTCGCCATATTATCCACCATATTCGCATCACCACCACCCAATATGTGAATCAAATTGTGCATAAACAAAAAATGGTGTTGGTGGGGGAAATGGTGAATACGATTATTCATGATTTCAAAAGTCCTTTTAATGGGATTCAGCTCTCCAGCTCTATGCTCAAAGAGATGCATTCCGATGAAGACACTCAAGAATGGTGCGATCTGATTCAAGCACAAATTAGCCGCATGTTGGGCATGGCTGAAGAGGTTTTAGAGTTTTCTAAGGGCCATTCGACTCTCTATCGGCAACCGATGCAAGTCTCGGAGTTATTTAAGCAATTTGAAAAGCTCAATCGCGTTTACTTGCAGTCGGCCAACGTGGAGTGGGTGACGGAGATTGAACCGGTAGAAATATATGCCGATCTCAATAAGCTGTTGAGGGTGCTGCAAAATATTATTACCAATGCGGTAGAAGCGTTTGAAGGTAAGGGTGGGCGCATTGAAGTGAGAGCCAAAACTCAGGCGGAATGGGTACAGATCCAGATTCGGGATAATGGCCCAGGTATTCCGAAGTCGATTCAAGAACACTTCTTTGAGGCTTTTGTTACCCATGGGAAACGGGGGGGAACTGGACTGGGAACGGCGATCGCCAAATCCATTATCGATGCACACCAGGGCGAGATTAGCTTTGAATCTCAAGATGGACACGGCACAACCTTTACCATTCGTCTCCCTCGATAATCCACCAAGTCAGCTTCTCATAATGGTTCTAGTCGTTTTCCATAAAAAATTCTGATGAAAAAATATAGGGGGTGGGGGGTGACACCCCTCATTTGTATGCTATATTGAAGTTGATGCACCCTGATGGACGCCCACTCGTGGGGCGTTTTTTTATTTTAAAAGCGCTTTGCGCTGGTAATAGGTAATGGGTAATGGGTAATTGGAGAGCTTCGCTTATCCCCCCATCCCCCCATCCCCCCATCTCCCCATCCCCCCATCTCCCCATCCCCAGCCTTAACCCAAGTATTGAGCTACGGTTTGCACGTCTTTGTCACCGCGCCCGGAACAGTTGATAATGATGCGGGGACTGCCTTCGAGTTGGGGACAGAGGGTTTCTAAATAGGCGATCGCATGGGAGGTTTCTAGAGCGGGAATAATGCCCTCTAATTTCGAGAGTCGCTCAAAAGCCGCCACTGCCTCTTGATCGGTCACGCTGTAATATTCAGCCCGTTCCGTCTGCTTCAAATAGCTATGTTCCGGGCCCACTCCCGGATAATCTAAGCCCGCACTAATCGAATGAGCTTCAATCACCTGACCATCTTCATCTTGCAACAGATAGCTCATGGCTCCATGTAAAACGCCCACCTGGCCTTGGGTGAGGGTAGCCGCGTGCTTATGGGTATTCACCCCTTCTCCGGCAGCTTCCACACCAATCAGACGTACCGAACTCTCTTTGACAAACTCATAGAAGAGTCCCATGGCATTCGAGCCACCCCCCACACAAGCGAGGAGAATATCTGGCAGTCCGCCCCATTTTTCCCAAGCTTGGGAGCGGGTTTCTTCGCCGATAATGGTGTGAAAGTCGCGCACCATCATCGGATAAGGATGGGGCCCGGCAACGGAACCTAAGATATAGTGGGTGGTTTCCACGTTCGTTACCCAGTCGCGAATGGCTTCTGAGGTGGCATCTTTGAGGGTTCCGGTTCCCGCTTCCACAGGACGCACTTCAGCCCCCAACAGTCGCATCCGAAAGACATTCAGTTTTTGGCGCTCCATATCGTGAACGCCCATATAAATGACGCAGCTTAAACCAAACCGGGCGCAAACCGTGGCCGTGGCGACCCCATGTTGTCCGGCTCCGGTTTCGGCAATAATGCGCTGTTTACCCATGCGCTTGGCCAGGAGAACTTGAGCGAGGGCATTATTGATTTTATGAGCGCCCGTATGGTTGAGGTCTTCCCGTTTGAGATAGATTTGGGGCCCCGTGCCATCGGGTTTACGATAGTGTGCGGTGAGGCGTTCGGCGAAGTAGAGGGGACTGGGACGACCGACATAATCCCGGAGCAGGCCCTGTAGTTCGGCTTGGAATTCGGGGTCGTGGCGATAGCGATCGTAGGCTTGCTCTAGTTCGGCTAGGGCAGGCATGAGGGTTTCTGGTACGTATTTGCCGCCAAACTGACCAAACCGGCCGAGGCGATCGGGTACGGAGGCGATGGTTTGAGGAGGATTGATTGGAGTGGTAGTCACAGTGGTTCTAGATGATACGAATGGGACACCATCTCATTTTAAGCACCTGTGAGCGTCCCATCAATATGGGATGGGGGGATGGGGGGGATGCCCTCTCCCTATATCCCTCTCCCACGGGATTCTTGACTTTTTCCCCCTTCTCCCGCGGGAGAAGGGGGTAGGGGGATGAGGGGCGATCGCTACATAACTCATTTAGGTTTACTCTATAATGGAATTGGATTAATCTAGAATTAGTTATGAGAAAAACTGTAATTTACTTCAGTGAACAAAATCAACAAGCTCTGATAGAAATTGTTCATCTGACTGGCAAATCTGAACAGGAAGTAATTACTTCTGCGATTGAAGAATTGATCGAGAGTTACCAGAATAAAAAGCGCTTAGATTTAATGCGTCAAGCTAGGGGGATGTGGCAAGCAAGAGAGGATATTCCTAATCTACATACGCTCAGAGAAGAGTGGGATCGTTAAGGAAGAAAATGAACGAACAATTATTAATCAATGAAAATGGAATACGATCTTTCAAGACTAAAAAGAAGACCTAATCCTTTTGCCAAGCAGTTAAAAAAACAAGTGACTCTTTCTTTGAGAATTGAGGTCATTGAATATTTTGAAGCTATGGCTCAAGAGCAAGGAATCTCTTGTCAGGAGCTAATCGATCTTTATTTGCAAGATTGTATGACTTCAGAGCGCAAACTATCTTTCAGTTAGCCTATAATTAGAACAACAGTATCAGAAAAACCTTCGCGAGGTTTAGAAACCCGGTTTCTGGGAGAAACCGGGTTTCTCTGGTTCCTAGGGAATTGATTTGTGGGTATTCTAGATTTGGGTATAACCCGCCCCTACTGGCGACTGATCTTTGAGGCTAAATATGATTAAAACCATTTCATGAATTAAATTATCTCGCATACCTGCCATCAATGACCAAGGCTGAGGATACTGTTGACGTAGAGACAGGGATAAACGTTTGGTTGCCTCACCGATAATCAGGAGTTGAAAAACGATCGCCGATTGGGTCTTCTCATCCGCTAAAAAGTCCTGTCGAGTCAGACCTTGCTTAAATTGATTAATTTTTTCAGCCGCTCGTTGAATGTCGAAGAGCGTTTCTTGGTCTCTACTTGGTATGGGTCTGGTCGGTATAAACCACTTGGGCAGTGGAGAGGATTTCTTGGCGACGGATGGGGTTTGGGCTGCGTAAAATGGCTCGTTTACTAATTAAATCAACTTTACGATGCAAAATGGATTGTAATTCCTGTTGCATTTGGATATGGTCAAATAAACTCCAATCGGCATCATCAGCAAAGGCAATGAGCAGATCAATATCGCTATCGGCATGAAAGTCATCGCGCAGGATAGACCCAAAGAGGGAGAGTTCTGTCACCAACCAGTGCTGGCAAAAGCGGTTAATTTGCTCTTGAGGCCAATCAATATGTCGATCAATGGGACTCGATAGAGAGTTCATGGATACAGCATTTCCTGCGGCAGGGTAATGGGGGTTCTGCGATTATAACGGTTCATCACGGTAGCGGGGCGGGTTTAGGGAATTGATTTGTGGGTATCCTAGATTTGGGTATAACCCGCCCATTGTTAATTGTTAATTGATCTTAAATCCAGGTGTTGAACCACATGCGTAGACGGAAGGCTTGGGGGGAGAGGGGGAGTCCGAGGGTGATGGGGAGCCAAAAGAGAAAGGCGATCGCCATCATCCCTAAAGTGATTATAGCTAACTGCCGAAATTTTGGCTGCTCATGATACAGCCAGCTCTCCAAAATAACACTGAGGGCTAGAATGGAAAAGAGGAGAGCGCCCATGTAATGATAGAGAAATACACAGCGACTGACTAAGCTCCAGGGGAGCCAGTTGGCGAGATAATTGAAGCCGAGATAGAGGGAGAGATTGAAGAGAGTGGGGGATTGATGACGTTGTAATAGACACAGGGATAGGGTGGCGATCGCCAAGGTTGCACCCCACCATAATAAGGGATTTCCGAAGGCGTGAACATCAAAAATCACTTGCCCATCGTTAACGGCTTGATAATAATAGGCTACGGGACGGATTAAAAAGGGCCAACTAAACCAAGAGGAGCAATAGGGATGGACTTCTTCACCGCCACCAATGCGGTTATGATAGCCGATAATTTCCCCTTGCATCTGCCAGAAACTATACTCAGGATTGAGCTGAAGATGGGGAATCCAAACTAGGGCATAGGTGAGATAGGGTAGGATGAAGCCATAGAGGGGAAGTGACCACAGCTTGAACTCGGCGGCGCGATCGTACCATGATAGATTGGGAGATAAATGGGGAGATTGGCGATCGCCCTTACCCCAACCTTCCCAGAGCTTAATCGCGACAATTACGCCCCAAAATCCCAGCCAAAACCCCAACCCATTCCACTTCACCGCAGCCGATAATCCAAAACTTATCCCCGATAAAATCAGCCCTAAAATGCGCCATTGATTAACAGATTGCAAAGCCCATAATCCGAACACCTGGCCGAGCAATCCAAATAATACTAAATAAATATTGATTAATGCATAGCGAGATTCAACTAAAAACAAGCCTTCTATGGTCATTAATCCCGCCGATAAAAGGGCATAACTTTTGCGGTGGGTTAACTGATAACTGAGCCACGCAACCACCAAAGGAATCAACGATCCGGTGAAGGCATTAAGCCAGCGATAGCTAAAGGGAGAGCGCAGGGAACCGGTTAAATCATTGGTGACTGATGGATCGCCCCAAGAAAAGTAATCTGATAGTGCCATTCCCACGGCAATCAGATACTTTCCCAGGGGAGGATGGGCATCAAATAACGGCGCTTTGTCTAAATAATTTTGGGCAAATTTGGCAAAATAAACTTCATCAAAAACCAGAGTATTAAATCGGTTTAATCCCCAAAATCGTAATCCTAAAGCTATGATCCACAGCAGCAATAAACCGCCGCTAAACCAGGGAAGAGTTGATCCAATGGTAGTCGGATGAGATTTGGACATGGGGAATGGGGAATGGGGAATGGGGAATAGTATAGCGCTTGGCGCTAGGCAAGAGGCAAGAGGCAAGAGGCAAAAGGTTGTATGGGTTAGGGTCTAAGACTTCAAGCTGTACTCCATAGAAGAGAGAATTGCTATTTAGATCTCATTTTTGGGTAATTAAGCATATCTTTATATTTATTCATCCAGAAAATTGGCACTCTGAGATACACTATAAATGGCTGATTGACGATGATACAAAAATAAATGTTTTAGCGAGTCAACATTACGATTTATAAACAATCGAGCCATTTATAAGTTTTTAATTAACGCTTATATTTCTGGATTGCCTAACTGGAGGTCTGATTAGCTGTGGTGTCTATTTCCCAATTCCTAACCGATGGAACAGTGTTCCCTGATTCACAACCGATTCCCGAAGTTTCTTTACTAGAAAAAGATGGGGATCGAGACCAAGAATCTGGGGATCAAGTTAATTTAGGAGTCTGTGTGACCATTCACGGTCACTTCTACCAGCCGCCCCGCGAAAATCCCTATCTGAATGAGATTGAGCGCCAACCGAGTGCTGCCCCTTCTCACAATTGGAACGAGCGAATCTATCATGAATGCTATCGTCCCAATGCCTTTGCGAGAGTGCTAAATGACCGGGGTGAAATCATTGGGATCATCAATAATTTTGAGTATCTGAGCTTCAATATTGGCCCCACCTTAATGGCTTGGTTAGAGCGCTACGATCGCCAAGTCTATGAACGGATCATAGAAGCCGATCGCAAAAGTTGTCAGCGCTTAGGCGGCCATGGCAATGCGATCGCCCAAGTATACAACCATATCATCATGCCCCTCGCCAACGAACGGGATAAATACACCCAAATTCGCTGGGGGAAAGATGACTTCAAATCCCGGTTTGGGCGCGATCCCGAAGGCATGTGGTTAGCAGAAACGGCGATCGATTATCCCACCGTTGAAGCCTTGATTAATGAGGGCATTAAATTCACCATCCTCGCCCCCTCCCAAGCCCAAACCTGTCGCCCCCTACCCACCCAAGACAACCCCGATCCCGAATGGTACGATGTGGCCGACTCCGGCATCGATCCCACCCAGCCCTATCGCTGTTTTATCGCCGATGGTCGTTACTTAGATATCTTCTTCTACGATGGCCCCATCTCCAGCGATATGGGCTTTAGCGATGCCCTCAGTAGCTCTTACGACCTGAGCGAACGCCTAGCCCATGCCATCCACACGGACGATCGCCCCAGCCAAATTATTTCCGTCGCCACCGACGGCGAAACCTTCGGCCACCACAAAGGCGGAACCGAAAAAACCCTCGCCTATGCCTTCTTGCGGGAATTTCCCGACCGAGGCTGGAACATCAGCAACTTTGGCCACTATCTCAGCCAACATCCCCCCACCTGGGAAGTCCAACTTAAACCCGTCACCGCTTGGAGTTGCTCCCATGGGGTCGGACGATGGCAAGAAGATTGCGGATGTGCCAGTGGGGGCGGATGGCATCAAAAATGGCGCAGACCCCTGCGAGATGCCCTCAACCATTTGCGGGATGAATTGGTGGACATTTATGAAACCCAGGGATATGAGATCTTTCAAGACCCCTGGAAGGCACGGGATGAGTATGTGGAAGTCATTAATAACCGCCATTGGGATAATGTGGATCGCTTTTTAAGCCATCATCAAACCCATCCCCTAGAACCGAGCGAACAGATCAACGCCTTACGCTTACTGGAAATGCAGCGCCATGCTCTGTTAATGTTCACCAGTTGCGGCTGGTTCTTTGAAGAAATTTCTCGACCGGAAGGCACGCAAATTTTAAGATATGCAAGTCGGGCGATCGAGTTGGCAAGGGAAGTGACGGGTAAAGATTTAGAAACCGATTTTCTCAGTCAACTCGCCCAAGCTCCCAGTAATGTCGATATCTTTGGAACCGGAGCAGGAGTCTATGACAAAAATGTGATTACCTCCCAAGTGAACTTAGAGCAAGTCGTCGCCCATTTTGCCATTAGTTCCCTGTTTAATAGCTATCCAACTGCTCACAAAGGGCTGTCTATTACCCAGGAAAAATCCAGTCCCTCAGAGAAAGAGTTTTGCCTCTACTGTTATTTGGTGGAACAACAGGATTATCAACTCCAGCGCATGGGTTCTCTGATGTTAGCGGTGGGAGAAATTAACCTCACCTCTGAAGTCACCAGGGAAGGGGGCCATTTTGTGTTTGCTGTCCTTCATTTAGGAGGATGGGATTTCCATTGCTGCGTGCAACCGTTCTCGAACCGTCGATCCTATCTATCGATTAAAGAAAGTCTGTTTAATTCACTGCAACAGGCGAGTGCTGCTAATGTAATTTTAGGCATGGCTGAGTGGTTTGGCGACCAGACGTTTAGTTTAGACAATCTGTTTGCAGAAGAGCGGCTAAGGATCATGACCCTTTTGACCCAGGAAACCTTAAACCGGGTGGATCAGTTGTATACCCAAGTGTATCGGGATAATTATGGGGTATTACGGGCATTTCACCGGGACAATCTGCCCCCACCGGCAGAGTTACAGGTAGCCGCAAGTATGGCGTTGTCCCAGCGCTGTTTGAGTCTGTTGACTGCTCTGAAACCGGACAATTTTGCCTCACCAGAAGGGTTGAGTTTGCTGCTAGAATTGGAGGCGATCGCCAAAGAAGCCAAATCTCTCCATTGCCATCTCACCATTCCTGATGCTCAAGACCTCCTAGAGCGCCTAACCTTACTCGGCTTTTGGGAAGTGCTGCAAAATGAAGACCCCACCAGCTTAAATTATCATCTGGAGCGCTTAGAGCGATTGATCGACCTATCCTCTAGTTTGCAGGTGGGATTATGCTTAACTCGCTGTCAAGAGCTATACTTTAGTTATCTGCACAGTAAGATCATTCCTCGCTGTTTTGGTATCCCCACCTCTTCCTTAAATGACTCAGAGGGAGGCGATATCCTAGAGAGCGCGGAGACCCCAGTTCAGATGACCTTGGACTTACCCCAAAGCCGTCGCCTGCTGCGTCTGGGCCAAACTCTGGCCATTGATGTTAGCGTATGGTTAGAACGCTTAGAGTAATGTCCTAACCCCTTGAGCAGCTCAAAGGAGAGTCGAGCTATGAAACGTTCCCATCGCCAAACCCGGAACTTATTTATCCCCAAATGGGGCCTATTATCGAGCATAAACTGGAGACGGGGCGGGTTATGGTGGGTATTTATACCTCTGTCGGGGGCGATCGCCATTTTCTGGAAACCCATGGCAAACCCAGATACCCTCAATCAGATGGGAAACAACATTTCCAGCAATCTTCAGACTCTCCTGAGTCCCATCACTCCCTATATCAATACCCTGCAAGATACCCTGGAAAGGGTGCAAAATATCGATCCCGTCCAACCCTCCCTTGCTCGACCAGAGGAAAGCGAAGAATTTGACTCCACCTTACCCACAGGCTCAGATATTTTAAGCGACTCAGAACTCCAACAGGTAATAGCCGCTTTATCCCTAGAAGAAATTGGTCAAGAAATTGAAAGTTTATCCCCTCCTTCCCTCTCCGTTTCTTTTGACCTTTCCCCATCTACCCCAAAGGGAAAAAATCAGAAAAAAAGTCCTTTGTCCGCTTCCCATCCTCTAGTTTCTTCTGTTCCCTACTGGAGTCGAAAACCGGCTCAACCCGAACCAGAGGAAAACAAGGATAATAGTAACAGTTATCTGTATCCAACCGTCACATCTATCCTCAACCCAGACAAGGATGAGCAAGTAGAGTCAGTTGACTCCAATTTACCCACCTATACGTCCAGTATCTTCACACCCAACTTAACCACCAAAGTCACCACCAAAGTCACCTCTAGCCCTCAACTGCCCCAAACCAGCCTATCGCGCTATTCTCCCCCACAAATTCCTACTTCTTCCTCTGCTTCTCCCTCAGAGCCTCGGAGTTTTGGTTATAGTCGCTTATCTCCTTTTGTCAATACCGATAACGAATTAACACCACCCAATCCTTTCAACCCTCAACCTCAATTCACCGCTCCTTCTGGCTCCATTCGTCCCAGGGGATATGGTTTGATTGAGCCAACAACCTCACTCAGCAATCAGCAATAAGGGCAATTCCCTATTCATGGAAACATCCGTTATTTCTTTACCGCCCCAACTGGCTCTCAAAATCAACTTAACCGATGAACAATTTTGGCAACTGTGCCACGAGAATGACCATTTACAATTTGAGAGAAGCGCTCAAGGGGAATTGATTGTCATGCCACCGACTGGAGGCAATACCAGCGAGCGTAATTCTGATTTAAACTTTCAATTATGTGCTTGGAATCGGCAAACTAAACGGGGTAAAGTCTTTGATTCTAGCGGATGTTTTCAACTGCCCAATGGAGCTAATCGCGCTCCCGATTCTTCTTGGGTACAACTAGAGCGATGGAATCAGTTGACTGAGGAAGAAAAAGACCGATTTGCGCCTTTATGTCCCGATTTTGTCGTTGAACTAATGTCTCCGAGTGACAGTTTACCAAAAACTCAAGCTAAAATGACCGAATATCTGAACAATGGAGCGCGGTTAGGCTGGTTGATTAATCGCAAACGGCGACAAGTGGAAGTGTATCGCCCTCAGCAGGATGTGGAAATTTTAGATAATCCGCAAACGGTATCCGGAGAGTCTGTTTTACCGGGTTTTGTCTTGGATTTAGCGACGATTTGGTAATCTTAGCGAGCAAGATGGGTAATCTTAGCGAGCAAGATGGGTAATCTTAGCGAGCAAGATGGGTAATCTTAGCGAGCAGGATGGGTAATCTTAGCGAGCAGGATGGGTAATCTTAGCGAGCAAGATGGGTAATCTTAGCGAGCAAGATGGGTAATCTTAGCGAGCAAGATGGGTAATCTTAGCGAGCAAGATGGGTAATCTTAGCGAGCAAGATGCTCGCACTCCTGGCTTTATATCAAGTTCGCTTATTCATGTCCGCGAAGCGGAAATACCCTAATTAAAAATCCAGGGAGCAAGATGCTCCCACTCCAGTCATATCAAAGAATTCGAGGAGCGCGGGCATCTTGCCCGCTTCTTAACAAATTTTCATGTCCGCTTGCGGAAACCGGACTTGATATTACACTATCCACTGATGAGAGCTTCCACAAATTCATAGCTGGAAAAGGGACGTAAATCTTCAATGCCTTCTCCTGCACCGATAAAGCGGATAGGTAACCCAAGCTGTTGGGAGACGGCTAGAGCCACACCCCCTTTAGCTGTGCCATCTAATTTGGTTAAAACGACTCCACTGAGTTGGGCAACTTCGGCAAAAACTTGGGCTTGACGTAAGCCATTTTGACCGAGGGTGGCATCTAAAACTAAGAGGGATTCTACTTTGGCATCGGGGGCTTTTTTGTCAATGATGCGGCGGATTTTGCTGAGTTCTTCCATGAGGTTTTTCTTGTTTTGCAGTCGTCCAGCCGTGTCTACGAGTAAGAGGTTTACTTTTCGCGATTGTGCGGCGGTGATAGCATCATAAACGACTGCCGCCGGGTCTGTGTTTTTACCAGGATTGGCAATCACATCGGTTCCGGTGCGCTCTCCCCAAACTTTGACTTGTTCTACGGCGGCGGCTCGGAAGGTGTCGGCTGCACCGATTAAACATTGATAGTCGGATTTTGTGGCTAAGTGCGCTAATTTACCAATAGTGGTGGTTTTGCCGACTCCATTGACTCCGGTTAACATCCAGATATTGAGGACATCTGGTTCTGGGGCAAAGGTTGTATCGTAGGCTTTGCCACCGGGATAGTCGAGAATATCACGGAGGAGTTGCTTTAAGTAGGCGATCGCCTGTTCTGGCGGTAAACTTTCTTCGCGCAGTTTGGTTTGTAATTGTTCGATGATGCGATCCGTTGCTTCAACGCCTACATCTGCCTGTAATAGCAAGGATTCGACTTCTAAAACGGCGCGATCATTCAGCGGCCCTTGACCCACAACCGCCTTTAATTGATTAATCAATCCGCGCCGGGTTTTGCCCAATCCCTGGCGCAACTGTTGTAACCAATTAATCTCTTCTACGGACACTTCATCCGGTCGTCTGCCTTGTTTCGCGAGTACCTCAGCCGACCAAAGGAAATCTTCATCTAACTCTTCAGGTGCGGGAGAACGGCGCGGTTTTTCTTCCGGTTCGACTGTTTCAACCGCCTTTTCTTTTAGCTCTTCTAACCGCGCTCCCCGCTCCGCTTTAGCTCGCTCTAGGAAAGAGAGGGGGGCTGGAGTGGGTTCAGGTTCGGGTTCTGGCTCCGGCTCTGGTTCGGCTGTACTCTCAACTTCTGCTTCCGGTTCACTTTCAGGTTCTGACTCCGGTTCCGGTGCGGTGGTACTCTCAACCCCTGCTTCGGGTTCCGAGGGTTCAACCACAGGTTCCTGGTCTTCAGGTTCTTCAGGGGGTACTTCTGCTTCCGGTGCTTCTACTTTCTCCTCGACTTCAGAAGACTTTTCGGCTTCTTGTTGTTGAATATTTTGATAAGCCGCCTTAGCCCAAGCCAGATAATCTACACCCTCTTGGGTTTTCTCTGGTTCAGCCTGTTCCGGTTGCTCTGACTGCTCCGGTTGGGGTTCAGGAGCAGGTGCAGGGGACTCAGAGCGATTAAACTGGCGGCGAAACCAATTAAAGACCATAGGATTACGTGCAGATGGTAGGAGGAACAGTGAGAGCGTAACCTACAGTGTACCATTGAGCGTTAGACAAAAGTAAGGATTGGCGATCGCCAATTCTCCTAACCACCCGCCAACCCAGTCCCATGAATTCATCCTTAATTGTGCTTAAATCGTCCTAGAAAAACCAGTCATCTGGCGCTGTCTGGTGCGAGCATCAAAGATAGAAGCAATATTTCTGATCAGCAATCTACCGGTTGGGGTCACCTCAATTTTATGCCCATTCAACCGCACCAATCCATCCGCTTCGAGTAAACGTAACTCCTCAATTTCTCTGGCAAAATATTCATCCAACTCTAGATCGAAATGCAAGTGATACTTTTCTTCGATCGTATTTTTGCAAAGCTCAAATTGGCACATCAACTCCATAATTACTGCCCTGCGGATGATATCATCTTGAGACAGGCGAACTCCTTTTTCAATCGGCAGAATACCCTCATCAATTGCTCGATAGTAGTCTTTTAGCTTCTTATGATTCTGAATATAGACATCCTCAAGCATACTAATCGAAGTCATGCCAAAAGCAAATAAATCGGATTCCGGTTTAGTCGTGTATCCCTGAAAGTTTCTGTGCAGCTCTCCAGCTTTCTGAGCCTGGGTTAACTCATCATCAGGCTTGGCAAAATGATCCATGCCAATAAACACATATCCTCCCTCTGTCAATTCTTCAATAGTCATTTGAAAAATATCCAGTTTTTCCGATGGTTCAGGGAGAGCATCAAAGGGGATTTTTTTCTGAATCGGTTTCATCCAAGGCACATAGGCAAAGTTGAAAATTGCCACGCGATCGGGATCGAGTTTGATAGTCTTATCAACGGTATTCTTAAACGTTTCCAGATTTTGAAAAGGCAGTCCATAAATCAGATCGACATTCACACTGTCAAATTCTGCTTCTCGAATCCAACTCATTACATCAAAGAGCATGGATTCGGGTTGCACCCGATTGATCGCTTCTTGAACTTGAGGGTTAAAATCCTGGATGCCAAAACTAATCCGATTGAAGCCTAAGCTTCTTAAAAAAAAGATCCCATTCCTATCGATATATCGAGGATTGATTTCTATGGAAATTTCAGCCTCTTTATCGAAATTAAAATTCTCCTGAAATTGCTCCCACAAGAACTCAAGCTGATTGAAATTCAAATAGTTAGGTGTTCCTCCTCCCCAATGGAGCTGATTAACTGTTCTTTTGGGTGAAATTAGGGAAGACACCTGAGCAATATTCTGGGCAACGCGGTTCAAATAAGGATCGGCAATTTTTCGATTTTTGGTGATTAGAGTATTGCACCCACAAAAATAACAGGCACTTTCGCAAAAGGGAATATGGCAGTAAAGGGAAATGGGTGTTTTTTTATGATTCCCAACGGCGATACTTGTTCTAAAATCCAGATCGCTAAAATCAGCTTTAAGTTCTGTTGCAGGAGGATAACTGGTATATCGGGGTAGGGGTTTATCGTATTTTTTGAGTAAATTGGAGTCAAATTTTACGGTTGCTGTTTGTGGCATAATTTTTATGACCTTAATTATCTGGGTTTGGGGTTTTCAAATCTTGTTATCGTTCAGGGACTTGGAGCAAAAGAGAGTATTGGATACCATGGCAAGTCCCTGACCCACAGGGCTAATATCAATGCCCAAGAAAAATACTTATTCGGCGGCTGCGACTAACTCAACGGAGCTTTGGCCGGGTGTCCTTTCGGTACTGCCGGGTTTATCCTGTCGGGTGATCAAATCGAATACATGATCGCCGATCGCCTCTTTGACTGCTGGTTCGAGTTCGTGGAAAACATTACGGTTGAGTCGAAAGGCTAAATTAGCCTCATCAACAATCTGTTGAGCCAAGGTATCATCAACCGGCAGTTCATTCAGAGCATCGCGGTACTTCCCTTTGAAGGCTCTTCTGGCTTCAACCGTGGGAATTTGGTCAAATTCATGGAGTCCAGTTCCCTTATCTGGGGGCAAATCCAACGCTGAACGGACAATATTTCTCAACGCCTGACCGCCAGAAAGATCTCCCATGTAGCGAACGTAACAATGAGCCACTAAAAGAGCGGGTTCAGTATTAGCAACTTCCTGGATACGGTTAACATAATTTTGCCCTTCGGGTGAAGGAGCGATCTGGGCTTGCCAATTTTCCCCATAGTAATAGGCCAGATCTTCCTCTAATTTCGCTTTGCGCTCTAGTTCCGGGAAATAAATGGGGGCGATCGCCGGATGATCTTTGTGGCGCTGCATTTCTTCTTCCAGGGCACTATAGAGGAAATACAAATCTGCGGTTAACAGGCGAAAAGGCTCCCGTTCCACAATTCCTTTGAGAAAACACTTCATAAAGGCCGTATTTTCAGCCATAGTATGGGATTCTTTCGTTCCTTCCCGCAGTTGACTGGCTAGATTACTACTCATGGTTCGTATCTCTTAAAAGTAAACTACTTTTTTGCTGAGGTTTGATAATTCAATTACTTTATAGCGATAGATCTCTTTCAGCAAGCCAACCGTATTAAAACTTAATAAATCCCTCCTTCATTTGGACTTCGCGGACAGACCCTAAAAACCTAGGGAGCAAGATGCTCCCGCTTCTCTTATCCAATTACCCGAAATTGAGATTAAAGTCTGACTCATGACTCAGACTTCTCTTCCTTCAGCAACGTCACCACCCGACGCAATACCCCATTAATAAACCGATATTCCTGTTCGCCACTATAGCGTTTAGCTAACTCCACCGCCTCATTAATCGCAATCCGTTCATTCAAGTTAACGTACAAAATTTCCGCCACCGCAATCCGGAGAATATCCTGATCGATATGTGCAATGCGCTCCAACTGCCAATTCACCATCGCCTTAGAGAGCAGAGCATCCAACTCCTGACGGTTTTGACTCACGCGAGAGATCAACTCTAGGGCATAATCTTGAACCGACTTTTGATCCCGACATTGATGGAGAAGTTCTGGGAATTCCATGGCACTTCCCAAGCGATTGATCGCCGTCTGAGTCAATTCAATCGCCTCTTTAACCATCGCCCTAGAGCTGGCAATATTAGGCGCTACCGTTTCACTATCCAAAAGGCGATCGTTTCCCCGTTGCAATTGGGCCGATGCCATCTCCAAAGACTCCGAAGCCTCTGTTTGCAACGTCTTCACCGCCGCTAACATCATACCTTCAAGATTTTGGGTGTCCTTTCCCCGATAATTAGAAACCTGGGAAAGACTCAGCAAAGCAAGCTCACGAGCAATTTGGCGGGGTTGCATAATCCTTAACAGCCGAAGATGGCCCTTCTAACACTACTCAACTTCAGAAGATTCCTCAAGGGTCAAAGAAACGGCTAGGCCGAGTTTTTCACCCGGATTCTCCATTGACTGAGAATTCTTCCGATCCTCTAGTGTATATCCTGATTGGCCCTTCGCAGGAGCAAGTAATCCTGCCGTAGGGTTAACAATACCAGCCGAGACCACCACCTTAAAGGCATCCTCAATAGAAATCGCTAAATTGATTACATCCTTCTCCGGCACGATCGCATACCATCCGGTGGTAGGGTTCGGCGTTGTCGGGATAAACACATTAATCATGGGGTCAGGAAACTTAGAGCGCAACTCTGGACTGACTGGCCCGGTCACAAACCCCATTGACCATAGACCCTCACGGGGATATTCCACTAACACCACTCGCCGAAACTTATCCTTAGAATCTTTGAGCAGGGTTTCCAACAATTGCTTTAAGGTCTTGTAAACGGAACCGGCTAGGGGAATAGCCTGAACAATGCGCTCCCCCACATCCAACAGCCAGCGGCCAACAATATTCCGAGCCATCAAACCAATGATGAGAATACTCAGTAAGGGGACTGCCAGTCCGACGACCAAATTGAGAAGATTAACTAAAATCGGATGCAGTCCATCAAAGGGGTTCACCTGTTTGGGAATCCGAGTTAAGACATTGACAACCCAACTGGCAATGGTAATCGTTAGCCAGATTGTGGTTGCTAATGGAATTACCACCAGCAACCCAGCAATCAAATCATTCTTCAAATCTTGCTTCAAGCGTTGGAACACAAAGATTCTGTACTCAGGGAATAGGGAATAGGCATTGGGGAATAGGCATTGGGGAGAAACCCGCTTTCTAGCCCGACTCCCGAATCCTGACTCCCCATCAAGATGATCCCCACTATTGGCTATCTTAAAACACTTTGCGAGGAATCTGTGAAACCGCCGACGAATTGATGGCTATCTACACGAAGGACAACCCAGGGGAAGCAAGGGAGACTCATTCGCTCACGTTGACTTCTTGAGGGGCTAGAGAAACCTCTTTTTGAGTGTTCTGGGCAGAATCTTCCTGTGGCTTTAGACGTTCTAGATCTAACTCAGGAACGGGTAAATACTGCATTTCCCAGGTCTTCAATAAAATGAGATATTCATAAAAAGCCTGGAGGGTACACCAAGCTAAACCGGGTGAACCATCCCAACATCCCCCTAAAACAAAATACATATAGAAGAATCTTACAATGGGTCGAAAGGGCAGACGCAAGGATAAATCTTTGAGCGCTCGTCTTCTGGCGACTTCGGTTTTGCCAAAGACTAACTCGGCCCAATTGACTTTTCCCTTTTCGAGTTGACGGATGGTTTCGGCTGCTTCATCGGTGGAATAGCGGTTATGTTTTTCGATCCAGCGACTTAAACCTTTACTACAGGTATAGTGGGGATAGGTTTCTTTGAGAAATCCTGTGGGGCCATCACAGACTTCTCGTTCTGTATGACCATAGTCACTAAACCACACGCGATCCGGGCGCAGTAGGCGTAATTGATACCGAGGATACTGGGTACTGTGACGAATCCAGCGATTCATGAACATGACTCGCTCGGCCACATAATAGCCTACCTTGTCGGCGGATTTAATCGTTTCTAAGCACTCGTTAAATAGCTCTGGGGTCATGCGCTCGTCGGCTTCTAGGATGTAAATCCAAGGATGTTTAGCGGGGACTTCTTGGAGCATCCAAGTGCGTTGACGGCCGTGGCTTTCAAATTTATGTCCAATAACACGGACGGGATAACGCTGGGCAATTTCGACGGTGCGATCGCTACTGAGGGAGTCTACCACAATCACATCGTCTGAGAGGAGGGCTGACTCAATACAAGGGCCAATATCGAGTTCTTCGTTATAGGTGAGGATATAAATAGAGAACATTTTCAGTCAATCTGAGCTAACACTTCAGGGGCATGGGGTGTAAAAAACCGATCGCTCCCTCCTATACATTTCCAGGTGTCGGCGATCGGTCAAAACAGAAGTCTTTTACCGACGGCGTTTGCGTTTTCCACCGCCTCCAAGCTGCATCCCCGTTAAACCCACGCCTAGATAGCCCACAGCTAACAAGGCCCCGTTGATCGATTGAGACATGGATTTGACCGTGGTCACTTGGGCCCGCTCTTCTCGTTGTGCTTTTTCTTGCTCAATTTGACTTCTGGCTCGTTGGGGCAGGGCGTTGACCTGATCGTTAATGAAACTATCGATCGCACCCGGATCGCTCTTAAACTGTTCTAGCAATCTGGCTTGTTCCTCTGGTGCTTCTGAGAGAGCTTGTTGGAACTGCTCCTCATTACTAATTAAGGTATTAATCTGAGTTTTAAACTGTTCGCGACGCTGATCCAAACCAGCCTGAAATTGAGGATTAGTCAATTGCGCGTCTAATTGTTCTTCCGCTTGTTGAGCTTGAGCTTCCAAATTCCGCAGGGCGCGATTACGACTACGAACGGTATCGATACTATGGAGAGGAACCACCAAAAGATATACGACCCCTAAAATTAGAGAGACTAAGACAGCAGTTGAGCGTAACATTCCTTGTTTAGAACCGCTTGTTCCCTCTGAATCTTTGATCCAAATTCCGCCCAAAAGTAGAGCCACTCCAACCAAAGGAATCACACCCCGGTCAATAAACTGACTGGTAAAGTTCAGTCTCCATTGGGGACTCAGAAGGTTGGGAGGAATGGCGATAATCAGAATATCAATAATAAACGAGACAATCATGACTAAGCCCACCAGTTGCAGTGACCGGGAGGCTAGGGGAGAGATAGGGTTGCTACTTGCTTTCATATTAAATAGTTACGTTTTGCGATCGGAGTTGAGAGACCCTTGAAGATGCCCTGAAGTCATGGACTAGGATGACCAGAACCAGGATAGCATCGAAGACCGGTGAACTGGCAAAAGTGAATACAGCCCAGGGACTCGATTGGCGTGCTAGTTATATTACAGTTTAATTGAGCGTTATTGTATTAATTATCCTCACAGGGTTCAGGTATCTCATGATTTCTAGTTTTACTCTAATTTTGGCAAACGTCTATGGTGCGATCGCTCTCTTAACATTAGGACTCGGTTTCTGGGGGCAACCCGCCCTTGCTCGCATGTCTTCTCCCCTATGGCTTACTCAAGAAGACAGCCCTAATGATGCCCTAGAAGAGGCACAAAAGTATAACCAGCAAGGAATTGAGCTGATGAGATTAGGCGACTATGCTGAAGCCGTAGATGCTTTTCAACAGGCCCTGGAAATTTATCCCAATTCAGAGAAAATTTATTCTAATTTAGGCATTGCTCTAGGCCATAATAGCCGGTTTGAGGAAGCTGTAGAGGCTTTTCAGGAGGCTCTGAAGATTAATCCCCAGAATTGGGAGACCTATAATAATTTGGGCATTGCTCTGGGAAGCCAGGAAAAGTACGATCAAGCCCTGGCAGCTTTTCAAGAGGCGATTAATCTCAATCCCAATGCGCCCATGTCCTACCATAATTCAGCCGTAGCCTATATCAAACAAGAGCAATGGGAAGAGGCGATTATTTCCCTAGAAGCTGCCCAAGAGCGTTATGCGAACTTAGGCCAAACTGAGGTCGTTGAGTTAATCGATCGCGTTTTATCCGATTTGCGCGATAAACTTGAGGAATAAGCAATAGTCCTTATTCCCCCATCTCCTCTCCCTTATCTTGGAAAACATTAACCAAGTAGGGGGAAAGCTCATAATTGAGTTGTCCCGCTTTGATAAACTCGGCATAAGTATCTGCTTCGATCGCCAGAAGTTCCTCCCGCAATTGTTCAATGGCATATTCTCTCGTTTCGGGATGTTGTTGGCGCAGTTCTTGAATTTTGCTCTCTAACTGTTCTAATTCTCCTTGTACCAGAGCCGCTTGATAGCGGTAGTATTCTGGCTCAATTTCCGGCCGTTGTTTACCCGATGTCAAGGTTTCCATCACCCGGTTGAGGGCGACTCGACGGGCTACGGCTTCTAAATATTGTCGTCTCAGGGGTTCATCACCGAGCAGGTTTAAGCTTTGTAAGAGGGGTTTAATGGTTAAGCCTTGCACCAAGAGGGTAAAGAGAACCACACCAAAAACAGTAGCGCTGATTTGATCTCGTCCTTCTAGGGCAATGGGTAAACTAAGAGCTAGGGCTATGGAAACGGAGCCACGCAGCCCTCCCCACCAGAGGACGGTTTGCTCTTTCCAATTGATATCTACTTCAGTGATAATGTTACTGAAGGTTCCTAAGCCATAAATGGCGATCGCCCGCGTCACAATCATCGCCCCAATGGTAATCAGAATCTCGTCAAAATTTTCTATTAGACTAGAAACTTGCATCTGATCGCCAATGAGCAAAAACACAATCGAGTTCACAAAAAAGGCCAAAAATTCCCAAAACTCACTCACAATCACGCGGGTTCGGGGATTCATACCAATGCGGGAGCCAAAGTTACCTAAAATTAAGCCCACGGTCACCACACCAATGACCCCCGAACCGCCCACTTCTTCAATGAGAATATAGGTTCCATAGGCAGAAATTAGGGTTAAAGATTGTTCCACTAAGGGTAAATCAAAGCGTTGGGTGAGATAGGAAATCCCAAAGCCAATTAACCCACCAATGCCTAATCCTAAACCGACAAAAACCACAAATTGAACAATACTAGCTTGTAGGTTAAATTCTTCGATCCCTAGGGGAATACCGACGAGCAAACTAAAGGCAACAACGGCTACCCCATCATTAAACAGGCTTTCCCCTTCCATCACCACACTCAGGCGTTTCGGTGCGCCCAATTCCCGGAAGAGAGCGACGACGGAAACGGGGTCAGTTGCCGAGAGACTAGCCCCCAACAGCAGAGCCGTGGCTAGGGGTAAGCCAGTGAGTTGATTGACTCCGAACCCGATACCGAGGACAGAAATAGCTACACCGAGGATAGCAAACAGGCTAATGGGAACAATATTTTTCTTCAGTCCTGACCATTTCAGGTTCCAAGCGGCTTCAAAGAGTAGAGGAGGAAGGAAAATGGAGAGGATCAGCTCTGGGGAGAGGTTGACCAAGCGCACATCCACGAGAGCGAGTCCGAGTCCGACGATGACTAGGAGCAGGGTGTAGGGAATCTGGCGAAACCAAGGAACGATTTGGGGTAAGGTGGCAACGCTGAGGGAAACAGAGAGAACCAGGAGAAATTGCTGAAGGTTCGCGGCGATCGCTCCCTGTTCTTCTGCTACAGTCGCTATCAGCATAGTCAGGTACTCCACAGGCTTAAAACAGGGTTATTGTATCCAACCCTTGGGGAGTTGGCTAGAATCCCCAAGGATTAGGCTGGGCCCACCCAAACTAATCTAAATCCGCAGAAGAGCGACGGCGACGACGGCGACGGGTTTCTGGAATATCCTCACCCATCTCACGATCCTCAACATCCATCAGATCATTTTCCTCCTCCGAAGCCTGGGAACTCACCTCTTGCTCCCCACTCGAAGACATCCATCCCCAATTACCTTCCACTTTAGCAACCTCATCCTTATCCAAATTTGGGGTCACCTCCTCCAGATCTTCTAGATTACCCTCCTCGGTTACCGTCAAATTCTCAGAATCATGAGCATCGACTAAATTCACCTGGATAATCGTAGACTTAGGATTTTTGCTCTCTCCATTCGGCAACAGCACCAGGGGAGAAATGCCCATCAAAGCATAAACATCTTGCTCTTCCGTGGTCATAGAAACCGTCACCACCTCTGGAGGCACATCTAAAGATCGACCCCCTAAACGCTTGCGGGGACTGCTCGGTTTATCCCAATAGTCTTTGCGAGCAGAAAAGCCCGTATCCGAACGAACAGGACGCGCTCCTTCCTGGAGAGCCGTTCCCGAAAACTCCGCCCCACTGCGATAGGTGGCCGGCTCAGGATAGCCATATCCCCCCTGCTCCTTCGCATCAGGACGACGGCGGCGGGTACGTCGGAGCGTTCCATCCTCATCCCCCCCAAAGCCTTCTGGCAAGTCATCTATACCCGGAGCGCTACGCAGGGAAGAGGGGTCAGCATAACTCGGACTCGGATCGACAGTCGCAGCAAAATCATTAACCAACTCTGGCTTAACCGTCGGAGTTTCTGGAAGGCGCATTTCTGGGGGGGGAATTTCCCTTCCCACGACTGGATAGGAGCGATCCTGTAGAGCTGTAGGCGGGTCTTCCGTTTCCCCTGGCAGGGCCGCCAAATGGCCTAAACCATTACAGGTTTTACAGGTATGGCCAAACAGCTCATAAATATTTTGTCCCTGCCGTTTACGGGTTAACTCTACCAAACCCAATTCCGACAGTTGAGCCACTTGGGGGCGAGCCTTATCCGCTAAAAGCGCTTCTTCAAAATGTTGTAGCACCCTTAACTGATCTTTGCGGGAGTCCATGTCAATAAAATCGACAATAATCACCCCGGCAATATTCCGTAGACGCAATTGGCGGGCAATTTCCGTAGCCGCTTCGCAGTTTGTCCATAGCACCGTTTCGCGGGCTGTTGCCGAACTGGTAAAGGAACCAGAGTTCACATCGATCACCGTTAGGGCTTCCGTTGGCTCAATAATCACATAGCCTCCAGAAGGCAAATCTACCCTCGGTTTCAGGGCTTCTCGGATGGCCGCATTTACCCGGAAATATTCCAAAATTGAAGTTTTTTCCCGGTGATGGTCAATGAGGATACCCGACGGAGTTTTACCGCCATTCCAGTTCATGATTTGTTGTTTGACCCGCTTGAGACCGGTATGGGAGTCTACCACAATGCGATTGACATCATTGCTGTACATATCCCGGAGGACGCGGACAATAAAATCATCATCTCGACCCAATAGGGCGGGGGGCGCGGCGGAACTGGCTTCGGCTAAAATGGATTCCCAACGAGTGAGTAATTCTTCTAGATCTTCCATGATCGCTTCTTCCGCCATCCCTTGGGCTTCTGTCCGCACCAGCAAACCCATACCGGCTGGTTTAATCAGGATGGCCAAGGCTCGTAGGCGCGATCGCTCCTGAGACCCCATGATCCGGCGCGACAGATTCACCCCCCGTCCATAGGGCATCAGCACCAGATAGCGACCCGGTAAAGTAATATTCCCCGTTAATCGGGGCCCCTTAGAACCCGTAGGCTCTTTCATCACCTGTACCAGCACCTTTTGTTGGGGAACCAGTAGCTCCGTAATCGTTCCTGAACCCCGTTTAAGCCTCAGAGGGCCCAGATCCGTCACATGAATAAATCCATTTCTCTGAGCATCGCCAATATTCACAAAGGCCGCATCAATACCTGGCAAAACGTTCTCCACGCTACCCAGGTAAATGTCTCCGACTTGATGACTTCCTGTGGCGACTACAAGTTCTTGGATTTGGTCTTCTTCAAAAACCGCAGCTAATCTATGCTGCTCGGCGATAATAATTTGCTTTGGCATCCAATTTCCTCAAATTATCCATGTCAGTAATTAAGTAAGCAGCGTTAAACTAAGCCGGACAGTCGCCTGTCCGACTCGTCTTCAAAACCGGACGTGAGACTTTCACCTCATCCGGCTCCTTAATTGAACGGTTCTTGTCTCGAATACTAATCAAGTCCGCAGCAGTTTTGCGGTCATGGCAATGCCGATGGAGTAACTGCTTGTTGTCTCTACGATTGCTACCACCCAAGGCTTTGGGGATAACGTGGTCGATTTCCATCAAGTCTCCATCTCTAAAGTATTGTCCACAGTAATTGCATTTTCCTTTCTGTTGCTTAAGCAGAGCGGCTTTTTCGTTGGGCATCTCAGGATGTCTACCCATTCGACTACTCCAGTAAGTTAAGTCCCCATCGTATGTACTCTTCATTCCCTTGACCTTGACGTGCCTAACAATTTTAGTGTCAGAGTGACAAGTAAGTTTTATGAAGGAGTCTTCATACCGAACTCCGAAAACCCAATTTCTGTTGCCCTCTGAGTGCCAATACTTGTTGGTTACCCATTGGGCGCTTTTGTTAGGGTGTCGTCTTTTAGCCCATCGTCTAAGTTGTTGATAGAGAATGTTATCACAGTATGAGAACACTTCCTTGCTTACCACAGTGGAGAAGTAGTTACTCCAGCCCCTGATAATGGGATTGAGTTCCTTAATCAGAGCTTCTTGTGGTGCGGATTTGTGTCTCGCTATGACCTCACCCAACTTTTTGATGTGGGCTTTGACTTTCTCTTTGTTCGGTTTTATGAGGGTTTTGAAGCCAAGCGTTTTCCCTTTACACTTCCCTGAGTGATGGAGACCAACGTGATATTGGGAAATGTTGAATCCCAGGAAATTTAGGTCTCTTTTACCATTTCGGGTATGGGTGATTTTGGTTTTGCTTGGCTTGAGTTCGAGTCCCATTTCTGCTAACCAATCACTGATAATTAGAGAACAATCGTTAATAACTTGTTCATCTTTATGCATGACCACGAAGTCGTCTGCATATCGGATGAGAGACAAAGTTTCTCGATTGACCCGTTTCTCTCCTTTTAAGGTTTCTGCGTATAGCTTTACCTTTTCTTCCATACCGTGTAAGGCAATGTTGGCTAAGAGCGGACTTATGACCCCTCCTTGCGGTGTCCCTTCTTCGGTAGAAAACCAGGAATCTCCGTAGATTACTCCAGATTTTAACCACGCTTTGATTTGTCGTCTTGACGTAGGATATGTCTGTAGCTTCTCCAGTAGTCTTTTGTGATTGATTTTATCGAAGCATTTGGCGATATCAGCATCCAGCACCCATTTGGGTTTGTACCTAATTGCGTTAAAAATGGCTCCGATTGCGTCATGGGCTGAACGTCCTGGTCTGAACCCGTAACTGTTCGGTTCAAACTTAGCTTCCCATTCAGGTTCCATCGCTTGTTTTACTAACGCTTGGCGGGCGCGTTCTTCCATCGTTGGGATACCCAAAGGGCGTTTCTCGTTTGTTCCAGGTTTAGGAATCAGAACTCTACGGGTTGGTTTGGCTTTGTGACTAAGTTTCAGATTGGTTGCCAAGGTAAGTCTCTGGGCAGGGGTGAGGGATTTAACTCCATCAATCCCCGCCGTCTTATTACCTTGGTTGTCCTGTGAGACTCGTCTTACTGCCATTAGCTTCCCGTACCAGGAGTTAATGAGTAGTCGTTGCAATCTGTGGACTAACTTGACCTTGCCCTGTTGACTAGCTTTGAATATTCGCTTTTGGAGCTTGAAGACGCATCGTTCGACTTTACGCCAATCGATGTCTTTCCATTCATACATTGGATTAAAATCCGTGTTCATGACTTATTCACTCTTAATTAAGACTATTCAATCCATTCAATCGGACTCACGTCAGCTTATCCAAATCATTACAACTTTTGGCATTTGCTTCTTGAGTCATCCTTCCCCTATAAACCTTGCGCTGGTTACTGCTCAAGCGAATCGACCTTGCCTGAGAGATTTATAGGGGTTACTTCGTTCCCAATTTCCGTTTCTTAGTTTTAGGGTCTCTCTGTCTACCGAATCCTTGTGAATGTTCCCAGTTAAAAGCGCAAAAACTTCTGGCACTTTGGATTATTGACATTTTGTCTGTTGCCAATAAACCGAGTAGGCAACTTGTTCTTAACGATAGTTCAAACGAGAGTTCGTACTCCTACCCATAACTAAATGCTAGGCGGGATTCTCTGTCGGATTCAGAGTTACCGCCGTTTAACCCCGCTTCACCCTTGAGGATTACCAGTTCCCAAGAATGGGGGCTATGCTGTCACTCCAACATCTAGAGGGATGGACTTTCACCATCACGGAAATTGAGTTGTCAAGGTTCCTTAAAATCCTTGCTCTGCCTACACTTCAGCCATTAAGCGGCTTCCATTTTCGCAGAAACGAGTCGCACTTACGCATTAAACTTGTCTCGCTGGTGTTCTGGGTTCCTCACCGCAAGCCGATCGCAGGGGAAAAGAGCCTCACCCCGGTTTACTGCACAACCGACGGGCAAGTTTCTTATAATGAAAGCCTGAACAATCGGTCATGGGACTGAAACACAATACCCCATTGCTTTAGGGATTCTCCGCCCCTTATGTTTGATCTCCAAAAACTGTGACCCGATCATGAGGTCATAAATAGCTATTGTACCAAACTTTGGCTCATGAGGAATGGGGGAGTGGGGGAATGGGGGAATGGGGGAATGGGGGAATGGGGGGATGGGGGAGTGGGGGACTGGGGGAGGGGGGGGGGTGTGCCGGGGTGAGGGTGCTGGGGTATGTCGTGGTGGGTGTTGGTGAGTGGGGCTGTGGGAGGGGGGGGGGGTGGGGGGGTGTGGGGGGGCGGGT
>NZ_JAQOSP010000007.1 GCF_030068475.1 Roseofilum acuticapitatum BLCC-M154
AGATGCCCGCACTCCTCGAATTCTTTGATCTGACTGGAGTGGGAGCATCTTGCTCCCTGGATTTTTAATTAGGGTATTTCCGCTTCGCGGACATGAATAAGCGGACTTGATATTAGCCCATGAAAACCACTAGGCGATCGCAGATTTCCGGCTACCTCAAATCAACAAATACGTGGTAACTGTTCCCCACTCAACCAATCGAGAATCCGACTAGCCCCAATCTGACTTTTAAGACTCACTAAACCTGAAGAGTCAGAGATGGCTTTCTCTCCCACTGTCCCAATCACCGATGGAGTCATTTCTGCTTCTGAGGTTTCTTTTAAGACCGATAGGGCTAAGTCCACATCTGACTGGGGAATAAAGGCGACAAATCGTCCTTCGTTGGCAACATAGAGGGGATCGAAACCGAGAATTTCACAGGCTCCGCGCACATCTTCCTGCACGGGAATTAAGGATTCATCGATGTGCAAATTTAAGCTGGAACTGAGGGCAATTTCGTTTAAGGTGCTGGCTAATCCTCCCCTGGTTAAATCCCGCAAACAGTGGAGGTTAACCCCGGCTTCGAGTAGGGCTAGGACTTGGTGGGAAACTGGGGCTGAGTCGCTCTTGATGGTGGTTTCAAATTCTAAGCCTTCGCGCACGGCCATGATGGCAATGCCATGTCGGCCTAAATCTCCATTGATAATGATGGCATCTTGCGATCGCACCTGTTGGGGAGAAATGGGAGTAGGTGAGACGATTTCTCCTACTCCAGAGGTATTAATAAACATACCATCCCCTTTACCCCGGTCTACAACTTTGGTATCGCCGGTAATGATCTGTACTCCGGCTCTCTGGGCAGCCCCTTGCATGGATTGGACAATCTGCCAGAGAGTTTCCATGGATAGGCCTTCTTCTAAGATGAATCCTGCACTCAGATATAGGGGTTTGGCTCCTGCCATGGCTAAATCATTGACTGTTCCATAAACCGCCATGGAGCCAATATCCCCCCCTGGAAAGATCAGGGGATTGACGACATAGGAGTCTGTCGTTAAGGCTAGGCGATCGCCTGGGACTGCAAATACACTGGCATCATGGGAAACTTCAGCACGGCCAAAAATCGGTAAAAACATCTGCTCAATGAGCTGATGCATGAGCTTACCGCCCCCACCATGAGCTAACAGTACCTGGGGATAGTTTTGTAGGGGAATGGGACAAGAGAGGGAAAAATCAGACGAAGAAGCCATATTCATAGGCGATCGGTGTGAAACAGTCTGGAACTGGGGCTAAGGTTTAAGTGGGCTGGCGATCGAAAGGTTCCAATATGGAGTGCTTTTAAACTATGGTCAAATTGCTTTGTCTAATGTACACTGAAATAGTATAGGTAATAACAAGCAGGGGGTACAATGAGTGACTCAGACCATCAAAAACCGTACTGCTGCTGTTATACCACTGACGGAATCGATTAACGTCCGTACAACTGTTTCTCCAGAACATATTCCTGCATTAAGAGCTGGGTTTTCCCTTTATCCTTCTAATCCCCGATGGAATATTTTTAAATTTCGGGCTTGGCGGTTAGGACGACAATGGCGCTATGCCCTGCAAGCTGGAGAAATGGAGGTTTGTCCAACCAACCGTCTGTTGGTTACAGCAGATCCAAATAAGCAACCAGAAGAAGAATCTTCAGACAGGCGATTCTCGCCAGAGAACATCATTGTTAGCCTAAATCCTGTCTCCTGTTAATTTCTATCTGGACAACTGAATCTGGGGCACTTTTATCCTGTGCCCCCCTACCCTGAAATAGGGTTGGAAAAGACGGGAAAAAAGTTTTTAACTTGTCAACGCCCCCCTAATCTCTCAAGCCAATTCCAAAAACTGCTAATCTAGCATAGAAGCTAAATGTGCAACAGGATGGGGCAATCATGAGGCAGCTTTGGCAATGGTTTAAGAGTTTCCTGGGGCAAATCTTTAATCCTGGAGACAAAATTTTAACCGGGAGTACCCCCCAGGGGAGTTCTTCGCAATCCAATCCGCATCAGACGTTATCAGAGGCAGTGCCTGTGCCTCTGAGTGATGCTGACTATGAGTTTTTGTTTTCCCAGTTGATGGAAGGGGTTAACCAGGGATGGCAAGTGGAGAGGGTGGCGCTCTTTTTTGAAAAATTAGGCGATCGCACGAACTCGGATCAGTGGCTAGAGTGGTTAAGAGCCTATCGCGCTCGATTATTGGGAACGCGATCGCCCCAAACTCAGCACGCGAATCAGATGATGAAAGTTGGGGAAATGATGCGATCGCTCCCTAAATGGCGATCGGTAGGAGAAGCGACTTATGAAATTGGACTGCAACTGCGCTTACGTTCCCAAGGTAGTTCTTTATGGGAATACATGAGTCCGAGTCTAACTGCCAATGCTGCTCCGACACCATCAGAAAGCTCCCCGTCTCCACCTCCAGCTTCAGAGACTCTTTCTACTCCCATTTCTTCTGAACCTCCACAAGAAAAAGTGGATGAAATGGATACGGTTGATGTGCAATCAAGCGATTCTAAGAGTAGTCCCCTGTTTTACCCAGAAATGGTGACTGATTTATGGGATGAGTCCCCAGAAACTCCGGAAGCCTTGAGCAATGGGCAATTGGTGAGTGAAACAACGGTTGAAGTCCCAGCAGTGGAGAAGGAGATAGAACCGGCACAATCTGAACTGGTGAGTGATTCTCAACCTGAATCGGCTACTTCCCCAGAAGAGTATATTCGGCAACAACCGGTGATTAACTTAGCCTACAGTGCCGATGGAAAACAGTGGACAGAAACGGTTAGCCTAAATGAATTGCTGGAAAAATTAACCAAAATGCCCAATTTAACCGCCCAATTTTCGCAGCAAGTGGGCATCAATAGCCAAAATCCTGAAGAAATTGTGGAAGCCATTTATCAGCAACTTTATAAAATTTATCAAGAACATCAAGGGAATAACACCGTTGATGAAGCTATCCTCTTATTGAATGAAGGAATGCAACAAGCGAAAGCAGGACGGTATGCGGATGCGATCGCAACTTGGGATCGCGCCCTAAGTCAGCAACCGGGACTTTATAAAGCTTGGTTAAATCGGGGTAATGCTTTACTGATATTGGGGCAACCCCAAGCGGCGATCGAGTCCTATGATAAAGCGCTAGAGCTGCAACCGGAACTGTATGAGGCTTGGGGAAATAAAGGCGTTGCTCTCCTGAATTTAGGGAAATGTGAAGAGGCGATCGCATCTTTCGATCGAGCCATTGAATTCAAATCCGATTATCATCAAGCTTGGGATAATCGCGGGTTAGCCTTGCGACAACTGGGGCAAATTAAAGAGGCGATCGCATCTTTTGATCGAGCCATTGCCATTAACCCAGATGATACATCTGCTCTAAAACATCGAGTAGATACTCTGAAACTGCGAGGATCGCAAGAATAAGCCGGATTCCTAGGGAGTCATATCAAGTCCGATTGTTCATGTCCGCGAAGCGGAAATACCATGATTAAAAACTTAGGGAGCGAGACGCTCCCACTCCAGCAATATCAAGGGATTAGAGGAGTGCGGGCATCTTGCCCCCTTCTTCACCCTTTATCCGGAC
>NZ_JAQOSP010000008.1 GCF_030068475.1 Roseofilum acuticapitatum BLCC-M154
GAAGCGGAAATACCCTAATTAAAAATCCAGGGAGCAAGATGCTCCCACTCCAGTCAGATCAAAGAATTCGAGGAGTGCGGGCATCTTGCCCGCTTCTTAACAAATTTTCATGTCCGCTTGCGGAAACCGGACTTGATATCAGCGATCGCCGACTCTCTTCAGATACAAGGGGCGGGTTCAGGAAAATCTGGGTGGGAGGATGAACATATTGGTGAACCCGCCCCTACAGATGACCTAATTAATACTTCCGCTCTTGGGGTTCAAACCGAGTCAGCGTCACCGGGCGATATTGAAGATCAATCCCTGCTGGCGAATAAAACACCAGAGAATGCTTGAGAAAATTGGGATCGTCCCGTTGGGGATAATCTTCGCGGGAATGGGCCCCCCGACTCTCCTTACGATTTAGAGCAGAAGTAAGGATCATCCGTCCTACCACCATAATATTTTTCAGCTCCAAAGCCTCAATAATCTCCGTATTCCACAAAGCCCCCCGGTCATCGAGGTAAATATTGCCATAGTGCTGTTGCAAGTTTTGAGTAATCTCTAATCCTTGTTCCATGGATTCTTGGTCGCGGAAGACCCCACAATATTGACTCATGGCATCTTGAAAGGCTTGGCGTAGGGGATTAATGCGCCGGTCTCCCTTTTGGTCTAACAAGGCTTGCAGTTGTTCTTTGGCTTCTTGCAGATAGGGGGCTTCCTCTAAATTGGGTAACTTGCGAGACTGCACATATTGGGCGATCGCCGCCCCCGTCCGTCGTCCATAAACCACACATTCGAGTAGGGAATTACTCCCCAAACGATTTGCCCCATGCACCGACACACAGGCACATTCTCCCGCCGCAAATAGAGCCTCTACAAACCCATCCACCCCACTGCGTACCCGGCCATCCGTATCCACCGGAATACCCCCCATAGAATAATGGGCTGTGGGACGCACAGGCATCGGTTCTTCCACCGCATCCACACCCACCAGCCGATGAGCTTCCTCCCAGCAAAACGGAATCCGGCTCATAATTTTTTCCCGCCCCATATGGCGCAGATCCAGATGTACAAAGGGGCCGCCCGCCCTGCCATCGGCATGAATACCGCGACCGGCACGAATTTCCAGGGTAATGGCTCTAGAGGTAATATCTCTGGGGGCTAACTCCATTTTACTAGGGGCATAATTTTCCATGAAGCGATCGCCCTCACTATTGCGTAAATAGGCTCCCTCACCCCGGACTGCCTCAGAAATCAGCACCCCCACCGGATATAACCCCGTCGGATGGAACTGGACAAACTCCATATCCTGAAGCGGCAAACCCGCTTGAGCCACCATCGCTAACCCATCTCCCGTGGAAGCATAATCATTAGAGGTGGTATTAAACACCCGCCCATAGCCCCCCGTCGCCAACATAATTGCTTTAGCTCGCACCACCTTCAAGCGGCCATCCAGCATATGGTACATTACCAAACCCTTAGCTTCCCCGTCTTCCAGGATCAAGCGCATCACATACCATTCCTGATACACCTTCACCCCATAGCGTCGCAAATTATTCACCAACTCATGGAGGATTGCATGGCCCGTTTTATCCGCCGCGTAGCAGGTGCGACGATAGGAATGGCCCCCAAAGGCACGTTGAGCAATGCGACCATCGGGCAAACGGGAAAAGAGAACCCCCAAATGCTCTAAATCAATCACCACATCTGGAGCTTCTTGGGCTAAAATTTCTACCGCATCCTGATCCGCTAAATAGTCGGAACCCTTCACCGTATCAAAGGCATGAGCTTCCCAAGTATCCTCAGAATCCACATTCTTTAAGGTCGCAGCGATACCCCCTTGAGCGGCTACTGAGTGCGATCGAATGGGATGAGTTTTGGCAACAACAGCAACATTCAGGCTCGGATCGATGCGGGCAATTTCCACAGCCGCACGACAACCCGCCAGTCCACCACCAACAATGATTACATCATGATCTAACATGGTTTAATCGATCTTCTCCAACATCGGTTATCAAACAAGAAACGAGTAGGGGCAAGTCGCCCCTACTAAAGATAGAGTCGTATGCAATGGCATTAGCCAGCAGCTTGGGCAGGATTTTGGGAGGCTCCTGTACGAGAGGCCCGTTTTTGAGCTACCTCTTCAACCGGCAAAAATTCGATATGGTTGAGTAAGGTGGTCACAAAGCTAAACAGCAGGAAGGGTAGGGAAAGAACGAGAATTAAGCCCACTGTGGCTAAGGCGTAAACCGGACTACCTGCACCCATCAGGGCTAGAGCTGCCGCTAAACTGAGGAAGATTACAATTAACCAGACAATGATTTGCCCATAGATATCTCCAAAGGAGAGGGTGCAATGGAGCCGATAGGTTTGTTGATCGTTCATACGCTTAATGGGGAAAGTTTAACATTATTTAATGAACTAGGGTAAAGGGGCCAGGGGATTTTGGCCGATTTCTCAATAGTTTTAAAAGACTTGCAACATCTTGTTACATTACGTCCTCGATATTTTAAGATTTGACCACAAATTGGTTGCGTCCATTCTTCTTGGCTTCGTATAACGCTTCATCTGCTAGAGCAATTAAGCTTTCTTTCGAGAGTTCTGCGCTCGGAATTAACGTAGAGATCCCTAAACTCATGGTTACCGCAGAAGAGACTTTAGAGGTTTTATGGGGAATTTGCAGGTCATCTATTTTAGACTGAATCAACTGGGCTACTACTTTCGCCCCTTCTTCTGAGGTATTCGGAAGTAGCACAACAAATTCTTCTCCTCCATAGCGAGCAACCATATCACTAGCGCGTCGGACTGAATGTTGAATGGCTCTGGCCACTTGAATCAGGCATTCATCTCCAGCTTGGTGTCCATAGGTATCATTATAGAGCTTAAAGTAATCCACGTCGCATAAAATCAGAGATAGAGGCAGGCGATCGCGTTTTAAGCGCAACCACTCTTGATAGAGGCATTCATCAAATTGACGACGGTTGGCGACTTTGGTTAAGCCATCGGTATTGGCGAGTTTATGGACTTCATCCAGCATTTTTCGCAATTCAAATACTGATTTTTTACGGTCAGTAACATCCCGAAAGTTAACGGATAATCCATCACCGAGTTTTACGGCAATCATATGAAACCAAGCCCGTTCATTTTCATAATCATAGGGAAATTCTAATTCTAGATTTTGCCCCGTTTCAACAACACTGACATAATGATCGAATAAGCTTCTCAAGTTGGGGCTATTGATTTCTTGTAGCCAATACTTGCCGACCAAATCAGCCGTATTCAGATTGAAGAAGTCAACAAAGACTTGATTCACAACAATCCACTCAAAGTCAATAATTCTACCTTGCCGATCTCGGAGGGATTGAAATGCCATAATTCCATCCATGGAACTATTGATAATACTTTCGAGTAGGGATTGAGATTGTTGTAGCTTTAAGTTGGCTTTATCTGCTTTTTCTACCGCTTCTATTAATAAATTTGTTCCCGATTCTACCTTGTCTAATAGCTGTTGATTCTCTTGGGTAACTAAACCCATCATTAAAGAACCATAATCGATTAATTTTTGGGCACTTTCAATTAAGCGTTGAAGAGGATAAACGATAGAGGGTTTGGGAATTTTAAGATTCAAAACTCCCTGAATTGCAAGTTCTACGGCTTCACTTAACTGATTCAGAATACGGCTGACATTGTTGAGTAATAGATTTCCCAAACAGATGGCTACCAATAAAGCGCAAAAATTAATCAGGAGGGAATTACGCCATTTGATTTCTACGGCTTGAAAAATTTGTTTTTCAGGTACAATGATACCGATCCACCATTGTGCCTGACCCGGTAAATGATAAGCAAAACTAAAAATCCAATATTTTTGTTTATTGTAGCTAATAATGTGTAATTTTTGAGGGGAATCTTTTTGGAGATTCTTTTGAATAGCAGGTCGCAAATTGGAATCAATAAATTCTTGTTTTTGAGGAGTATATCCTGAAGAATAAATAAGTTTTATTTGCTCATTAAAAATCAGGATATCTGCGGGGATTCCTAGGGATTCTTTTTGAATATAATCAGTAAAATGATTGAGGTTAAAATCGATTTTGCCTACCCCCAATAATTTGTTTTGGGGGTTGTATAAAGGTTGGGTAAGTTGTAGCTTAACTGAAGGATTGGATCGGGATGGAAGTTGTGTTATTTTCAGGCTATAACTATCTTCAATTATACTATTTTTATACCAAAATTCTTCGCGAATATCATAGGGGTTTAAATAATTTTTAACTGGCTCTTGAATATCACCTTGATTGTTTAATGGAGAGACAGATAAACGATTGTCTGTTTGACGGTTGGCTTGAGTACAAATGAGGTCACCGGTTTGAGTGCGATGGATGGCCAATAGTTCCCCAGTTGCTTGTAGTCCGATAGACATCCCTTCAAGGGTGGGAAAACTGTTGAGGAGGGGCCAAAAACAATTTTGATTAGATAAGGCGATCGCCTCGTCTAGGGGTAAGGTTTCATAGGACTTGAGTATTTCTTGAGGAAGACTAAGATCTTGGCTAAGTCGGGTTTCTAGACGATTCCCCACTTCCTGCATCCATTGCAGGGATAATTGTTTGACTAATTGATGATTATGCCGCAAAGAGAGCCATCCAGTGAACGTCATCGCGACCAAGATGGGGAAGACTACGGGCACAAGAATATAGATGGATAAAGGAAGGGTTTTGGGGGGATGAGAAAACCGATCGGCCATGAGAATTGGCTCCCTGCGGTAGATGGGGCAAAGCCTACATTGCTCTTAAGGTGAGTTGTAACAGACTTAAGCCTTAATTGTACTGAGTGCTGGCACTAATCTTATAGTGGAGGGGGTAATTCGAGGGAAAATAATCCTAAGTTGCCTTTGCGAAAATCATTGAGGAGTTGGCAGGCTGTGCGTTCTAAGTCTCCCAGGTATTTGGTTTCGGCTAAGGTATGTAAATAGTCTTCGCTAGAGCAGTTCTCTGGATCGACTTCATAGCGCGATCGCAGTTTTTCCAAGGTACTCACATGGGCATTGAGTTGCTGAAATAACTCTAGCAGGGCGATCGCCACCCGTTGATTATCATAACTGGCTTCACCAATATCATCACAAATGGCTAATTTCACCGCATCTCGTTGATCCTCTAACCGGGCTGGAATTACCCCAGGAGCATCCAATAACTCAATATCTGAGGAAATCTTAATCCAGCGCAGTTGCCGAGTTACCCCCGGACGGGCGGCACTATGCACCACTTTACGGTTTAATAGGCGATTAATTAAAGCCGATTTGCCCACATTGGGAAAGCCCACCACCACCGCTCGCACCGGACGAGGACGCATTCCCCGGTTGCGTCGGCGCTCATTCATCGCTGCACCGGCGGCGATCGCCGCTTGGGTGACTTGGGCAATACCCTTACCCAATTTCGCATTCGTAAAATAAGGCTTCTCTCCCCGATCCATAAACCACTGCAACCATAAATCCTGGATCTCCGGCACAATCATATCCATCCGGTTCAGCACCAAAACCCGCTCCCGACTCCCCACCCACTCCTTCAGTTTCGGGTGTTGTGTCGCGAGCGGAATACGAATATCCCGAACATCTAAGACCACATCAACTCGCTTGAGTTGTTCCGCCAAAGACCGTTCCGCCTTAGCAATATGTCCGGGATACCATTGAATCATAATCAGAGTGAGCGCATCAGAAACATTAAGGGACAATCAAAACCGGACAAGGAGAAAGATTAATCACCTGATTGGTAATACTATCCTTCGATCCATCTTCCGTCAGACCAACGCCCCGACTTCCCATGATAATCAGATTTACATCCATTTCATCCGCTACATCACAAATGGTAAAGGCGGGTTTGCCTTCCCGTTCGACACTTTTAGCCTCAATACCACTCTTAGCAAAGCCACTTTTGACTTTACCGAGCAGTTCAGCAATTTGGTCATGGGAGATCATGGGGTCTCTAGATGCATCCTCTTCGGCGATCTCATTCTCCAGCACAGAGAGCAGAATCAGATTAGAGCCATAGGTTTTGACGATATCCATCACCACCTCTGTGGCAGCTAGGGTTTCTTGACTTTTGTTAATCGGAAAGAGAACAGTCTTAAACATGGGTCTTACCTCCGAGACACGGACTCCTATACAATGTGGACGATGGCGTAATCAAAAACATAACGAAGATTTTTTTGAAGGAGGTTTATCCTGTGCCCAAGAAAACGATAGCAAACTTGTCAGCATCTGACCTTTCTGGCAAAAAAGTATTAGTGCGAGCGGATTTTAATGTTCCCCTGGATAACGGGTCTATCACTGATGATACTCGCATTCGTGCTGCTCTGCCTACGATTCAAGAGTTGACGGGCAAGGGTGCTAAGGTTATTTTAACCTCTCACTTCGGCCGACCCAAGGGAAAAGTGAATGAGTCCATGCGCTTGACTCCTGTGGCTGCACGCTTGTCTGAACTGCTCGGTAAAGAAGTCGTCAAAACCGATGATTGTATTGGTGATGAGGTGGCTGCTGCGGTGGCTAACATGCAGGATGGGGATGTGCTGCTGCTGGAAAATGTGCGCTTCTATGCTGAGGAAGAAGCCAACGATCCAGAGTTTGCTAAAAAGCTGGCTTCGGTTGCCGATCTTTATGTCAATGATGCCTTTGGAACGGCTCACCGGGCCCATGCTTCTACGGAAGGGGTGACTCAATATCTGAGTCCTTCGGTGGCTGGATTTTTGATTGAGAAGGAACTGAAGTATCTGCAAGCGGCGATCGAAAGTCCCCAACGGCCTTTGGCGGCTATTATTGGTGGATCGAAGGTATCGAGCAAAATTGGCGTGATTGAGACCCTGTTGGAAAAATGCGATAAGCTCCTGATTGGTGGGGGCATGATCTTCACCTTCTATAAGGCGCGGGGGATGAATGTCGGTAAGTCTTTGGTGGAAGAAGATAAGCTAGAGTTGGCCAAATCTTTGGAAGCGAAGGCTAAAGAACGGGGGGTAGCTCTGTTGTTACCGACTGATGTGGTTGTGGCTGATAATTTTGCGGCTGATGCTAATTCCCAAACCGTGAGCGTCGATAATATTCCTGATGGTTGGATGGGACTCGATATTGGCCCCGATTCGGTGAAAACCTTTGAGGATGCTTTAGCGGATTGTAAGACAGTGATCTGGAACGGGCCGATGGGTGTGTTCGAGTTTGATAAATTTGCAGCAGGGACAGAGGCGATCGCCCGCTCCTTGGCTGGACTGACCAAAACTGGCGCTTCTACCATTATCGGTGGTGGTGATTCCGTGGCAGCAGTCGAAAAAGTCGGCGTTGCTGACCAAATGAGCCACATTTCCACCGGGGGTGGCGCAAGTTTGGAACTGCTCGAAGGAAAGGAACTCCCCGGTATTGCCGCTTTAGATGAAGCGTAAGCCAACTTGATCGAGTAACCTTTGTCGATCTTCCCTTTTCCCTTTTAGTTAGGAAAAGGGAGGATTGATCTCAATTGCGATTAATCCTTGTGTTAGCCTACAAAAATAGTATGTTTTTACACCTTTACAGCAGTTTCCTCTGCTATGAGGTACATTAATGATGGTTTTTAACGATATCTAGAACAGCTCAGAGCTTCTACCAAGTCTATTGTTTGCTCCCCCCATTCCCCCATTCCCCCATTCCCCCATTCCCCCACTACAGCGCCAAGCGCTGTAATGGTAGCTACCAACCCTTGAAGTTCCGTACAGTAAATAAGACACTTCTAGATTATCAAATCAAAGAAGAGAATTTTTTCCGCACTGGTGCAACAGGAATATCTTTACCCTTTTCTTGATAATCTTCTTTAACCAATTCCCAAGCCAACTTTAATTCCTCTAAAGCTTCTGGAGGAGTATCACCAAAGGCTGAAACATTAGGCATTTCTTGAAAATGTGCCAGCCAATCTCCTTGTTCATCAACATATAAATTAATTGTAAAACCATTAAAGTTGTAGTTAGTTAAAGTCATTCCTCTTCTACCTCTTGATATTCAAAAAACTGCTGAATTTGATAGAGTTTTGCTTTCCCATCTTTGCGGGGTTGAATAGGTAAAGGTTGACCATTGGGTGAATACCATAAGCGATGACTACCTTTTTGACGGCTAAATTCCCAGCCATTTTGGTTAAGGAGGGTTTCAAACTCATCAAAAGTCAGATTTTCTGGATTATTTTTAGCTTTCTGCCATAACTTTTCTCTTTTAGTCATAAGATAATTATATAGTGTTTCTGGCACTTGGGCATCTAGCCAATCTAAAACCTTTTGATTTGGGTATTTGGCAACAACTTCAGAAATCAAGCAGGTATCAAGAAGGTAAGTCATAAGGGTGTGTTAACGAAGTAACACACCGTTCCTATCTCGGTGGGTTACGCGCTTCGCTAACCCACCCTACATCTATCCAGACTATTGCCTCATTTTAAAGGAAACCATCCACTCCAAGATCGCTTAAAGATAACTGAGAATGGCAAGGATACCAACAACACCATAAAAGACTCCCACCACTTGGGTTTCTGACCATCCAGAGAGTTCCAGATGATGATGCAGGGGGGCCATTTTCAGGATGCGCTTACCGATACCATCGGGGCCTTTAGTGGCTTTGTAGTAGCTCACTTGTAGGATAACGGAGAGGGTTTCGATGATGAAGAGACCACTGAGAATGATTAAGCTCCAGATGTTACCACTGATGAGGGCGATCGCCGCTAAACCGCCCCCAAGAGCCATGGAACCGGTATCTCCCATGAACACTTGAGCCGGATTACGATTATAGGCGAGAAAGCCCACACAACTGCCACTGAGGGCGCAAGCAAGGATCATTAAACTGGGGGAAGTGGGAGCAAGCAGAACGCCGAAGGCTAAAAAGGCGATCGCACAGGTTCCCCCCGCTAACCCATCCAAACCATCAGTGAGGTTCACTGCATTACTTTCGGAAACCAAGGCAAAAGCAGCAATGGGCCAAAAGAGCCAACCAAGAGGCAGGCTAACGGCTCCAAATAGGGCGACTGTGGTTAGATCTCCCGGTTGCGTCAGAGCCATCCACAGGGTAAAACCCACCGCTAAGAGGGTTTGCAGAATCAGCTTCATGCGGGGAGAAATGCCCTTATTGGAGCGACGGCGGAGAATTTGCCAATCATCAATCCAACCGATCGCCCCATAACCTAAAATAACCAAAGAAACCGCAAGAACACTGCGATCGCCACCCGAAGCCATCAGCGCCACCAACACCGCCACCGGCACAAAAAAGATCCCCCCCATAGTAGGAGTTCCCGCTTTTTTCAAATGGTCTTGCGGCCCATCTTCGCGGATAATTTGCCCCGCTTTAATCTTTCTCAAAGTCGGTACAGCCCAAGCCCCCACAAGAATAGTTAAGATCAAACCCGTTAAGAAGGGCAGACTGAGCGAAAACCACCCTTGAGAAAACTGGTTCATCTGCAAGTCTAGGGTCAAAGCCGTCAACCCCAGAGCCACCGCTAAGATTAAAAATAGGCGGGTTCCCCAGGGGAAGGGAAAACCCCCAAAGCTAACTTTTGCGTCCACAGGTACTCCTCACACTCACACTCAACAAAATAACTCAATTGATGAGTTATGACCTATTCATCATCCATGGAATCATCATCTTCCTCATAGCTATCATCTCCTCCTTCCATCAGTTCAGAGATATCCACATCATCATCTAAAAAGTCTTGATCTTGGATATCGCGGGCAGACATGCGTCCGGTTTGTTCCAACCAGTCCACTAGAGACTCGGTAGGAGGAGAGGGGAGAATGGGAGCCAGTTGAGAGCGAGGGGTTTCTCGTAAGGAAGGGTTTTTAATCGGTACAAATTTAGAAGACATGGCCGAGAGAATGGGAAAATCAAAATAGGGATACTGATCTCTTTTGAGTTTATCAGGATCTGGGAAGAGAGTTGTTAATATAAACCCATTTGCTGTTTAAAGAGGTTTTTCACCTAGGGGGAATGATGATTGGTAAAGACCGTTTGTTAGAGGCGATCGCCGGAACGAATCGCGGTATCTTGGCTTCAGCCACCCAAAAACAGGCGATTTTGTCTGCTGTGGTGCAGTTGGAAGAGCGCAACCCCAACCCCCGCCCAACGGAGGTTCCAGAACTGTTGAGTGGAGACTGGCGCTTGTTGTATACCACCAGTGAGGAGTTGTTGAATATTGACCGCATTCCTTTCTATAAGTTGGGCCAGATTTACCAATGCATTCGGGCGGATGAACAAGCGGTTTACAATATGGGTGAACTTGATGGCTTGCCCTATTTAGACGGACTGGTGAGTGTGCGGGCCAGTTTTTCCGTAGTCAATGAGCGCCGAGTGAATGTGCGCTTTAATCGCGGAATTTGGGGACTGAAACGATTTTTAGGCTATGACTCTCCCTCACAAATGATTGAGAAAATACAAGGGGGTGCAACATTTTGGCCAGTAGATTTTTCCATTAGTGAGGAAAACCAGAAGGGTTGGTTAGATATTACTTATTTGGATCGAGAGTTACGCATTAATCGCGGCAATAAGGAGAGTATTTTTGTGCTGGCTCGGTGTTAGAGGATGGGGAGATGGGGAGATGGGGAAAAGTCCCTCTCGGAGTGCGAGCATCTTGCTCGCTGCCTTTCTCTAGCGAGCAAGATGTTTGTCCTACGAACACGCTATGCACTCCCCAGAGGGCTTACAGCAGTTTTCGCTGTTATGTGGGACATCTTGATCCCCCTAAATCCCCCTTAAAAAGGGGGACTTTCCTATTCCCCCCTTTTTAAGGGGGGCAAGGGGGGATCTTTTCCTACTGTCCACCGATACAGCGCAAAGCG
>NZ_JAQOSP010000009.1 GCF_030068475.1 Roseofilum acuticapitatum BLCC-M154
GCTGCAAATATTGGACGCAAAAGTAAGCAGAATGGTTTTACCGGACTGTCTAGAGGCTGTTTGGCACAGCCGTTACGAATCAAGATCCATTAGGGTCAAGGTTCTTAAGAATCCCCTCGCCTTTAGGCAGGGGAGTGTCAACCGATCTTTTGCCTAATTTTACCGGTCTGGGCAAAACTGTAATGATTTTTAATATAGCCCTGGGGTTTGCCCTCTCCCTATATCCCTCTCCCACGGGAGAGGGACTTTCCCCCTTCTCCCGTGGGAGAAGGGGCTAGGGGATGAGGGTTTTTTGTCTATTAAACTACTTTTTATAAAAAACAAGAATAAAAATTATTTAAAATAAGATTTTAGAGCTTCACAGAGAATTGGAAGAGATAGAAGCCCAATAAAAACAGATAAAGCTTAAAAACGAGCGATTAAACCTGAAGTCATTCCGATCGCCCCTTGGATTTCCCCGAAACTTCGTTAATAATGCGATCGAGACCGAGAAACACAAGCTATTCAAAGCCATTAGGAGAGAGCGCCCTATGAAACTATCAGTCTACGGAAAAGGCGGAATCGGCAAATCCACCACAAGCTGCAACATCTCCGTTGCACTCGCCAGACGAGGAAAAAAAGTCCTGCAAATCGGGTGCGACCCCAAACATGACAGCACCTTCACCCTCACCGGATTTCTGATTCCCACCATCATTGACACCTTGCAAGCCAAAGATTATCACTACGAAGATGTTTGGCCCGAAGATGTAATATTTAAAGGCTATGGTGGCGTAGACTGTGTAGAAGCAGGCGGCCCTCCCGCCGGAGCAGGATGTGGCGGTTATGTCGTTGGCGAAACCGTAAAACTACTGAAAGAACTCAACGCCTTTGACGAATACGATATCATTCTCTTCGACGTACTCGGTGATGTCGTCTGCGGTGGCTTTGCTGCACCTCTAAACTACTCCGACTACTGCATGATTGTCACCGACAACGGCTTTGATGCCCTCTTTGCCGCCAACCGTATCGCCGCCTCCGTGCGCGAAAAAGCCCGAACCCACCCCCTACGATTAGCCGGTCTCATCGGTAACCGCACCTCCAAGCGCGACCTAATCGACAAATATGTAGAATCCGTTCCCATGCCAGTCCTAGAGATTCTGCCCCTAATCGAAGATATACGCATCTCCCGCGTAAAAGGCAAAACCATCTTTGAAATGGCCGAAACCGACCCCACCCTAGAACCCGTTGCCAACTATTATCTCAACATCGCCGACCAAATCCTGGCCCGTCCCGAAGGCGTTGTTCCCAAAGATGCCGCAGACCGCGACCTGTTCACCCTCCTTTCTGACTTCTACCTCAACCCTCCCAAGGAAGCAGTGAAAGCGGAAGAAGAAGAACTAGAACTAATGATGGTTTAGGGAATAGGGAACAGGGAATAGGGAATAGGGAACAGGGAATAGGCAATTTTCTCCATCTCCCCATCCCCCCATCCCCCCATCCCCCCACTCCCCCACTCCCCCACTCCCCCACTCCCCCACCCCAACTTCCCCAGTTCGGCCGGAAAAACAGTATCATGGCTCAACGAAACCCTTGCTATTGGATTGACTGCTGTGAGTATGGCTTTTTTCGATAACTTTACTGCTTCCATTCGCCAAAAATGGCTGGATTACTTTCAAGCCAATAAAGCGTGGTTGCTTCTGCAAATGGAAGTGAAGTCCAACAAAACGCCGGATGGGGGACGCAGACCCGCTTCTTCCCTGATTTTAGGGGTGGTGAATGCCCTAGAGCCGAAATTGGGCAATTTGATGGTTCCTTTCTTCAAGCTCAATGCGGATGAAGATGCCTTAGTGGATGTATTGGGTTTGAATTTTGACCCAGAGCGGGAGTTAAACCCCAATGGAGAAGCCCCCGCCATTTCTTCCCCCGGACAACCTACGGGCGTGTCTCGTTTGTTACCGGATGGAGATGACGATCTATAACGTTAACTGATTGAAATCTAGGTTTATATCTTATGACTGTTGCACAACCGGAAACCAGTGCCCTCAATTTTGAGTGCGAAACTGGCAATTATCATACGTTTTGTCCCATTAGCTGTGTTGCCTGGTTATACCAGAAAATTGAAGATAGTTTCTTTCTGGTGATTGGCACAAAAACCTGTGGCTATTTCCTGCAAAATGCCATGGGAGTGATGATTTTCGCGGAACCTCGCTATGCCATGGCGGAGTTAGAGGAGGGCGATATTTCGGCTAAATTGAGCGATTATGACGAATTGAAGCGGTTGTGCTTGCAGATTAAGCGCGATCGCAATCCTTCTGTTATTGTATGGATCGGGACTTGTACCACCGAAATCATCAAGATGGACTTAGAAGGTCTCGCCCCCAAACTTGAATCAGAAATCGGTATTCCCATCGTCGTTGCTCGCGCCAATGGCTTAGACTACGCCTTCACCCAAGGAGAAGATACGGTACTTGCGGCAATGGCGGCTCGCTGTCCGAAAACTGTGGAACAACCCGAAGAAAAAGAAGAGCGCAACGCCATTCAACGCCTACTCACCTTTGGCAAGAAAAAGGAAGACGTAGCTCAAGAAGAATCGGAATATGTAGACCATCCGCCTCTGGTTTTATTCGGTTCCGTTCCCGACCCCATCGTAACCCAATTGACTCTAGAATTAAAGCGTCAGGGCATCAAAGTGTCCGGATGGTTACCCGCAAAACGCTATACCGAATTACCCGTTGTGGAAGAAGGTTATTATGTCTCTGGAGTGAACCCCTTTTTATCCCGTACTGCCACCACTTTAATGCGTCGGCGCAAGTGTAAGTTAATTGGCGCACCCTTCCCCATCGGCCCGGATGGAACCAGAGCTTGGATAGAAAAGATTTGTTCGGTCTTTAATATCGAACCCAAAGGATTAGCAGAACGGGAGCAGCAAATCTGGGAAAGTGTGGAAGATTATCTGCAATTGGTGCGCGGTAAATCGGTCTTTTTCATGGGCGATAATTTATTAGAAATTTCCCAAGCCCGGTTCCTCATTCGCTGCGGCATGATTGTCCATGAAATCGGCATTCCCTACATGGATAAGCGCTATCAAGGAGCGGAGTTAGCCCTCTTGGAAAAAACCTGTCAAGAGATGGGAGCGCCGTTACCGAATATTGTGGAAAAACCCGATAATTACAATCAAATTCAACGGATTTACGACCTGAAACCGGATTTAGTCATCACCGGAATGGCTCACGCGAACCCAATGGAAGCACGGGGAATTACTACCAAGTGGTCAGTTGAGTTCACGTTTGCCCAAATCCACGGCTTTACGAACACCCGCGACATTTTAGAATTGGTGACTCGTCCCCTACGCCGGAATAATAACCTGAAGGACTTGGGTTGGGAGAAGTTAGTCAAGGAAGAAGCCAAAGTTTAGGAGATTGATTGGCTAAAATTCCAGATTATTGTAGGGGCGAACGGCCGTTCGCCCCTACAGTGAAACCCAGACCTAACTCAAGGTATTTGTTGGGTTTTCGGCAAAGCCGACATGAACGTTCCTCAACCCAAGCGATAAATCAAGACCGCCCTCAAAATACAAGGTATCCATGTAGCAATGATAAATTTGATCATTACTGGCAAGAGATTTGTATTGAAAGGTGTAAATGAAAAGCTAAGAAATAGTAAGACAAATGTAGGGATTAGAGTAATCATTATAGAGGCTGATAGACTATTCGTTTTGTACTGAATGCATAAACCAATACAAAAAAAATGCAAAACATCCAATAGAAAGATAGATTAAATTTATTAGATCAACAAATAATTGTGATGTTTCTATAAAATCATTCATTTTTCTTGCTCCTATAGTTAAGATTATGAAGATCGATTATGCTGTGATATCTGTTTAAATTCTAGAGTAGCAACGCTGTGGGATATTCAGATCTTCAGAATTGCTTAATGAGATCCTTCTAACTTGACTATTACTAGCTTAGTAGAACTGAGGTTAAACTGTAGAGAACCCAATCCATTCACCGACTCATGGCGGTTTGAGCTTCACATTGTTATACGCAACCTGCTTTCTGTGTAGTGGGGAGGAGTGGCGATCGCCACTCTCCGACCTGCAAGGGAGCGATCGCCCAAAGGTTCATGATCGCACAAGCCGAACTTCAACATTGAGATTGAGATGACTCCATTGGCGATCGCTCGTCAGAACAGGTTGATGAAGATAAATACCCAGTGCCAGACAAGCGCGGTCTCCTAATGATAAACCCAGTGACTTCGTAACAGGACGCAGCATACCCGCTTGTAATGCTTGTTCTTCATTAAACGGAATCACTTCAAGCCGTAAATTCGACAAAATTTCTGCAATTACATCTTCAGGAATATTCAATTCTGCTAACTTGGCAATTACTTCAGATAAATTGACGCTGCTAATAGCTGCCTTACCCATAAATCGTGCAACTTCTTCACTACCTTTTTCTTGATTAAGCAACGCTAAAATCGCTGAAGCATCAACCACCACTTCACTCAATTTCCTGCCCCTGTCTCCGTTGGGCAATCAACTCTTCAGAAAGAATTCGACCTTCAGGAACATACTGTCTAAACAGAGCTTGAGCTTTTCCTACAGAAGTCAGCATCTTAAAGATTTCATCGCGACTAACGACTTCACTGCTCTCTCCTTCCTTAATGGCATTTTCCATGGCAATATCTTCTAGTGCTTCTGCCAGCAGTTCAGAAAACATCTCTTTTTCTTCTTGAACCAACTCCAGAATAGTCGTTTTGAGGAGTTGTTTGAGTTCCGTTTTGTCCAAGGAAAGTTCAGTCATTATAATTCTACTCTGCCATTAACTCATCGGGCGTGCAAACTACAATATCGATTCAGAGTGTGGGTAACCCAATTCTAGCATCATCTGTGGGCATCATCAGCAAGCCAGGCGATCGCCTTAAATTCTATTGATGGGGTAAGGATAAAGTGCTGCATCCATGGTCAAAAGAGTTAAATTGTGGTGTAGAGCTTGACCAATTAGCATCCGATCAAAAGGATCGCGATGTAGAGGAGGTAAGTTAACCAGTTGAACAACACTAGCTTGATCCAGATCGAGGTTGATGATGTGATGCCGATCGCGTTGTTTGGGAAGATAGAGAGCAGGGTGTTCTGGGAAGGGTAGTTTTCCCAACTGGTACTTGACAATTGCCTCCCAAATAGACAGGACACTTAAATAAATCTGATTATCGAGATTACGAATAATTTCTAGGTGCTTGATGGATAATCGGCGATCGCCACTAATAAACCACAGAAAAATATGAGTATCGAGTAGAACTCTCATTTTCCCTCAAAAGCACTTAGGATATCTTCAGGTAATGGTGCATCAAAGTCATCGGGTACAACAAACTCTCCAGCACATAAACCAAAGGGTCGTAACGCTCCCTTTTTCGGTTTAATCGGTTTAAGCTCCGCAATAGGTCGATCGCCGCGAACAATAACTAATGCTTCACCGGCTTCCACTTGGTGTAAGTATTTTAAAGGATTTTGCTGGATTTGCTCGACAGTTACACTGACCATAATCTCGGTAATCTGAGTTTGAGTAACCCAATTTTAGCATCATCAGCAAGCCAAGAGATCTCCCAGAGAGATTGCCACTGACGACTTCAATGCTCTCTACTTCTTTAAACCCCATACAGTATCCTAGTACATGAATATCTCCCCATAGACACTTGAATCATGAAAGGAATCTGGCTCGAAAATCAACAGCTACAACTGCGAACCGATTTAGCAACTCCCACTCCTCCAGAAGGAGAAGCCTTAGTTAAAGTTTTGCGTGCCGGAATTTGTAATACAGATTTGGAACTCATCCGGGGATACTATCCCTATACGGGTATTCTTGGCCATGAGTTTGTGGGAGTAGTGGCAGAAGGCCCAGAGAATCTAGTCAATCAACGGGTTGTCGGGGAAATTAATGCCAGTTGTGGAGAATGTTCGTTTTGTCGGCGGGGAGAACCCACCCATTGCCAAAATAGAACCGTATTAGGCATTGTCAATCGTAATGGTGCTTTTGCGGATTATCTGACATTACCCGTCAAGAACTTACACCCGGTTCCTGATACAGTAGAAACGAATGCAGCCACATTTACGGAACCTTTAGCAGCCGCGCTGGAAATTCAAGAACAGGTATCCATTACGCCAGAAGATAAGGTTTTGGTGGTCGGTGATGGCAAACTGGGACAATTGGTAGCTCAAAGCTTGGCCCTGACTGGATGTCGTTTGTTGGTCATTGGTCGTCATCGGCAGAAATTAGAGAATTTAGAAGCTTTGGGGATTGCAGTGGGATTTGCGGATGAGATCCAAGAGGGCACATTCGATCGCACCGTAGAATGTACAGGCAATCCAGAAGGATTTGCGATCGCCCTTCGCGCTCTGCGTCCGAGGGGAACCCTAATCCTCAAAAGCACCTATGCCGGTCAACTCACCCTAGATGCTTCTGCCCTCGTCGTCAACGAAATCACCTTAATTGGCTCGCGCTGCGGCCCCTTTGACAAAGCTTTAGAGCTGCTCGCAAACCATCAAATTGATATTAATCGTTTAATTCAGGCTGAATATCCCCTGAGCCAAGGTTTAGAAGGGTTTCAATTGGCCCAACAAAAAGGAGTCTTGAAAGTATTACTGAATATGGAGCAATAGAGCGTGACGGCGAGTTGCCCTCGATCTTGATAAACCCTCATATCAAGTCCGGTTTCCGCAAGCGGACATGAAAATTTGTTAAGAAGCGGGCAAGATGCCCGCACTCCTCGAATTCTTTGATCTGACTGGAGTGGGAGCATCTTGCTCCCTGGATTTTTAATTAGGGTATTTCCGCTTC
>NZ_JAQOSP010000010.1 GCF_030068475.1 Roseofilum acuticapitatum BLCC-M154
AGAGCGACTAAACTTCTTAAACTGAGGATAGCCTTTTTTTCCTGGGATTTTGCGTTTACAGTTATCGTAAAACCGACTAATTGAACTCCAAGCACGTTCAGCACTTGCTTGTCTAGCACTTGAGTTTAATTGGTCAGCAAATTCTTTCGTCATGAGCTAAAACTTTAGAGTATCGATATAAATCCTTTTTACCCGTTCCTGGTGTATCCATCCATAACCTTAAGCACTTGTTACGGATAAATTGAGCGGTACGGATAGCCTCGTCTATCGCTTGATACTGTTGAGTTTTAGCTTTTACCTTGAACTCTAAAACAAACATTTTACGCAAAACTTGCTTGGATAAAATCAGTATAGCGCACCAAAAGTTGACTTGACAACCTTGAAATTTAAAAAGCCGTCCTAAAAGGACGTTGCTCTAAACCCAAATTTTCGGTAAGAAGCCTTTTCCCATTTGTAAATTAAAGCCCATTGAGTCCGTTGAGAAATGGTCTCAATATCTTCGCGGGCAATCTGTTGGTATCGGCGACCGTCAGCAATAAAGATATCCATCCCCACCGTCACTTGATGCCAAAAGTGCAGAATCTGCGATTTAGCCTGTTGCAGTATCTCCAAATCTTGGGGTAAGGCAATCAGTCGATCGCCAATAGTGGGATAGCGCAAACTTTGTCCTAGCACCAGGATGTCTTGCCAGATAATACCCGAAACCTGATGCTGTCTTTGATAGCGATGAATAGTAGATTTAAAATCTTCATAGGCCATAAAACTTTGCACCCCTTCAACGGCTACAAACCGGTCAATGATGGGATGACCAGAAAGCTGAATATTCAGACTTAGACGCTCTCCTCGTATACAAGCCTCACGCTCTTGAGCCAATAGGGCAATTAAATCTTCAGTGCTGTAGACTTCGGACATAGCAAAAGAGTTTGACCATAAAAAAGCGCTCATGGGGTTAACCCAGTTCACCTACCTTACTGGGTTTGGGTTAGCTCAGTAACCGTTTGTTGAAGTTGGGAGATCGCTTGTAATTGGCGATCGTTAGTCGATTGAATCCCCGTAATTGCCTCTTGTAGGTGTTCCACTTTTTCCCGATATTGGGCCAATCGATCCTGTATGGGTTGGAGCATTTCCTCATAAACGCCTACTTTACCTCTAGCTTCTACCCAGCTTTGCTCTTGCCCCACCAAGGTGGTTTCCAATTGCTTAATCTCATTGCGCTTGGTTTCTTGCTCCGCCATTTGGCTATTGACCAATTCCCTCGCTTGATTGATCGCCCCTTGGATCTGACTAATTTCAGCTTCCATCCGTTGCACCTGCTCTAACTGCTGCTGTCGTTGACTTTCGGCCGCCTCCAAAACTGGGGCAAAATCGAGGAGTGCTTCTTGACCGGGTTCTGCTGGATAGCCTTGTCGTTGGCGGAGAATACTCTCATGGGCCTTAAACACCACTTCTCGCTCGGCTAAATTCCGACGAGAACCCACCAAGGATTCATTCAGGAAATCATAACTTTCTTGCTCGCTAGATAATTCTGTCTCTAAACTGAGGCGATCGTATTCGCTGGCTTGTTCGATCTTCTGCTTGAGTTCATCGATCGCCTCTAACTGATATCGTAATTCCTCTTCCTGATCCTTCACGAACCCCGATGCCCGTCTCAGGTCTTCTTCCAACTCTCCCACCCGTTGCTGTAGCTCATCGATGGGCATATTCTCCAGAGCCTGGCGATCGATGGTTACTGTCGGATTTCCTGATGCATCCGATAACTGCTGAATCTCTTGACACAATCGCTCTGTCTGACTTAAGCGACTTTGCATCTGGGGCAATAAATCCTGCTTGATTTGCAAAAGACTCTCTTGAGTTTTCAAATCAATCTGCGCCTTTTCCAGAACCCCTTGTGCCTCATTCCACTCTTGCCAACGGCTATCAATCCGAGTCTTTAATTGATTAACTTCCCCCTCCTGTTGACTCGTTTGCCCCTTCGACTGCTCCAGTCTTTGCCAATGTTGGTCAAGAACCTGCTGCTGTTCAGAGATAGCCGCCGTCATTTGCCCCACTGCTTCTCGCAGGGTTTCCGTCGGTGCTACAGCCTCCGACAAAGACTGTAAAGACTGGCGAATTTGGGTCGCCTTCTCCTCATCCAAAACCGTCGCCGCCGAGAGTTCCCCCTTCTGCTCCTCTAGCCGTTGTTGCTCGCCCCGCAAATGGGCCCAAGCCCCTTCCAAATCCTGACTTTTGCGCTCAAACTCCTCCCGTTGTCGCTCGGCTTCCTCCGATAGCGTCTGAATTTCCTGTCGTTTTTCATCTAGCTTTTCCGCCTCTTCCTCCAACTGAGCCAGCTCATCTTCTCGCGCTACCAGCTCCATTTCCCGGCGATTTAACTCCTGAGCCTGAAAGGTCAAAGACTGTTTCCATTGTTCAATTTCCTCTTCTTGGCCTTCAAACTTACCTTGAAGAGTGGAAAACTTCTGCAAAATCCCAATCAAAGGGCGAGCCGCATCTTGAGGGGGGCGTTGAATCTTCTTATTCGCCACCTCTACCAAAACCAGCGCTCCATCTTTCAAGGTTCCCGGTTCGGCTAGTTCAATCAATTCTTCTGAGACCGAACTCCAATTCTGTTCGCTGCGCTGACACGCCAGCAGTTTAATCATGGCTTTATTACCCATGAACCCCTTTTGGATTTGTACTTCCGCTAGATAAAGCACGCTGATAGTCCTCGTTTATGCGTCCATCAATCAACCGATCCTGGGGTAAAGTCTCCCTGATCTTTACTTTATAATGTAACCTGGCTTGTCATCCCTCCGAGTTTTGATTGAGCAGTTCTCTAACCCGCTTTACAAAAGTTATTACTGTCTGAGGGCTAAGGTCATCCACTCGCCGTTAGCTATTAACCAGGATAAGCTAAAGGATAATTATCGGGTTTATTTCCCATTCCCATTAGTTTAGCTTAAAACTCACCACCGGCTATCAACTGCCTTCTTCTATCTGAGTCCCATGGGAATACCTGCCATCGTAAGGACTTACAATAGCTTTAGGCTAGTGGGTTCTCATGGCAGAATTCAGCCTAGATTCAAGCGATATCGGTATGTAATCAACGTAATGAACACCTAATGCAGGGACAGTTAAGCGAGATTGACATTCGCAGCATCTTCCAACTCATTGAGTTGGGACAGCGCACGGGAGAATTGTGTGTTGAGAGCTATAGTCCTCAACCCCAATTTTATCGCGGCGATCGCCCCCAACGTCTGACCCCTCAATGTTGGTTTGTCTTTTTTGCCAATGGCAAAATCATCTATGCGGGTTCAGACGCAGACAGCTCTTTGGTGCGCGTGCGCCACCATCTCCATCACTATGGAGTCACCCCTACCCTCGATCCGATTAAGGTTCCTACGATTGCGGCCACCAATGCCCCTGAATATGGTTACCTGTGGGCGATGCTGGAAAACCACAGCCTCACTCCCGCCCAAGGAAGAAGTATTATTAAAAGCATGGTTCAAGAGACTCTTTTCGATCTGTTCTCCCTGCATAACGGATCGTTTATGTTTGAACTCGGCTCTCCCTTAGCTCCTCAACTGACTACCCTAGAAATTGGCCCCTTAGTCACCAAAGTCCTCAAGCAAGTGCAAGAATGGAACCAACTCCATCCCCATATTCAGTCTCCCGATCAATGTCCAGTCCTGTGCGATCCTGAAGAACTCAGCCAAAACCTGAATGAAAAGCGGTTTAAGATTCTAGCTTCTTGGGCCAATAAACAAACTTCCATCCGCCAAATTGCTCGTTATTTAAATGGGGATATTCTCACTGTTGCCAAAGCTATGTATCCTTTTGTGCAAAAAGGTTGGGTGCAATTAACTTATTTGAGCTATCCTGACCCGGATTGGATGCCGGAAGACCTCAAGCCGCCTCGTCCTCCTCGTGTGGTTTTTATTGATGATGGGGTAGCCTTGTGTAAGGCAGTTGAACAGATTCTCAAAACCAGTGGTTATGAAGTTGCAGGAATTACCAATCCTCTTAGGGCCTTGAGTTTGGTGTTTCAACTCAAGCCTGATTTGATTTTGTGTGATATTGCCATGCCAGAATTGGATGGTTATGAGATCTGTGCTATGTTGCGGCGATCGAGCCTATTTCGGCAAACTCCCATTGTGATGCTCACGGGTAAAGATGGGTTTATCGATCGCCTAAAAGCGCGGATGGTGGGAGCGACGGACTATCTCACCAAGCCCTTTGGTCAAGGGGAATTGTTAATGGTTCTGGAAAAATATATCGGTAAAGGAGGAGGGGTTGACCCCTCTCCCGATCGCATTCTTGATGATGAGATCGCCTCAGAACTGGATTTAGATCCCCTCACTCCTCCCTCCGGAGACTCAACCCACCCCATCGGCTCCCTTCCCCCTCCTGCTCTCCCCTAAAAATTGGATTCAGTGGCCGGAGATGCCCCTTTATTCGATAAATTAGAGATACTTGAAGAGTCGAGCCATAATCCGGTTCGTCAGACCTTCAGACCCAAATTCTAGGACACGATAGCCAAGGTGTAGGATAACCCTATGAGTAGCGTTTTAGTAGTAGAAGATAGCCCCACCCAACGACAGATGATTACCGAGCTACTGAGCAAGAGTGGACTTGAAGTCACCATTGCCAGTGATGGCGTGGAAGCGATAGAAAATATTCAAAATCATCGACCGGATTTAGTGGTTTTGGATATTGTTATGCCCCGGATGAATGGTTATGAAGTCTGTCGCCGCATTAAAGCCGACCCCAAAACCCAAAATGTGCCCGTGGTCATGTGTTCCTCCAAAGGAGAAGAATTCGATCGCTATTGGGGGATGAAACAGGGGGCAGATGCCTACATTGCCAAACCCTTTCAACCCACAGAGCTAGTAGGAACCGTTAAACAACTCCTTCGCAGCTAAAAGCGAAGACCCCTATCCCTAGATCCCCTAAACCCACAAGAATATGGTAGGTAATTCCGAATTTATAAATGACTTTAACGCCGAGCAAGTCACTGAGTTTCAGGAACTGCAAAACCCGGAAGGAGAATTGCATCTGCGTTTTTTTCTCCCCTCTGGCCATGAACTGGCCCTGAGTGCCATTGGGATTAAGGAAGTATTTGAATCTCCCCCCGATCGCATTACGCCTATTCCTAATGTTTCTCCCCTATTGTTAGGAACGATGAATATTCGCGGCCGGGTGATTTGGGTGGCTGACCTGGGACAGTTTTTAGGGGAGCAGATTCCCTTAAATACCGATCGCTCAGAACTGCCGGTGATTGCGATCGAAGACCAAGATACTATGTTAGGTTTGGCCATAGATCGGATGGGAGGTATGGATTGGCTAGATGTGGAACAACTGCAACGAGCAACCAATATTGCGGATACCATGGAACCCTTTGTGCGGGGAGAATGGGTCATTGATGAGGAAAACAACCAATATTTATGGCTCCTCAACCAAGTGGCTATTTTGCGATCGGCCAGGTGGGCAGCCTAAAATTGGGATAACCTTGAAGTCGAACGATCGATAGACCGGCTCATCAATCGGAGATCATAATAGAGTTTAGTAGCTTAATTTTCACCACTGGTCACACTATCTGTTTTGGGGGTTATGGGATGGATTATGCAACAGAATATCAGCAAGCAGAAACCGCTTACGTTCAAGGGCGCTATGAAGATGCCGCCTCAATTATCGATCACTTAGTTGAGCATTTTCCAGAGGATGCCAATTCTCATTTATTAAGAGGTCATATTTATTGTTATGGATTACAAGAATATACGGTAGCAAGACAAGAATATGAATCTGTTTTAGCCATTACCTCCGACGAGGTGTTCATGGATTATGCTCACCAAGGATTAGCGGATGTCGATCAATTTTCCACTTATCATACAATGGGTGTAGAGGGAAATACGGGGGCGGGCGAAAGTCCTCCCATGGAGGATGAATATATTGATGAAGAAGAAATTGCCTCTGAATGGCAGGATCTAGACCTGAATGGAGATGGGGAAGAAACCGACGAGATCTATACAGAAATGATCGGTACTCCTAGTGGGGGAAACTCAGAGGATTTAGATGACTATAACCTAATTAGTGCCAATGGCATAATGGGAAATGGGGAGATAGAATCATTCTCAGAAGAGAGTTCCTGGGAGGAAGATTTGGCGGATGAAGACGATCCGTTTACAGTGGCAGAACAAAACCTAGAACAATTGCAAGAGGAAGGGGAGGATTTTGAAGATGATATCTTTGGTGGAGAGTCTCTAGCGGAAGTACAAGAAGAATCCGATGAAGAAGAAGAATCTTTCTCTCCATTTGCAACGGATATAGATATCACGGAAGATACAGGGGGATTGTTTGAAGCAGATGAAGGGATTGCTTTTGATCCATCGGAATTTCCAGATGGAGATCAGGCCTTTCATCCGGAAAACTCTGGAGTAAAAGACTACGAAGAGTCAGCTCCAGAGGATTTACAGGATCAAGGATTAACCATGGGTGAGAGTCCAACCTTATTTGTGGGTGGCTCATCTCATGGAATGAATGGACATCAGGAAAGTAGTGCTGAACTATCCCTGAGTAAAAATGGTCGTAAGAGTGCGATCGCCAGCGAACAAACCCTATCCGATAGCCATCTCTGGCAGGGGATAGGAGATGATGATAGTTTTGATACGAATGGAACCCATTCAGAAGTCATAGATGACTTTACTGAATCGGGGTTTAAAACTGAATCGGGATTGCATACGGAAAGCTTTGGCTTTGATGATGATATCGATCAAATCGATCAATTTGATACAGATTCAGATCTCTCAGCTCCCAAAAATGGGAATGGGGCAGTAGACTTTCTCGATGAATTTGATGCTTTTGATGATAAAGTCCTCGATGAATTTTCGGGCTTTGATGAACCATCATCGGACTTCTCCAGTGACTTTAAGGAAAACTCCTTTAATGGAAATTCCATGAATGGGATGAATAGTCATGGACTCCAACTCGATGACGAGTTTGATCCGAGTGATGATAATTCCGCATTACTCGAAGAGGAGATGTTTAGTATCTCTAGTAATACGGATACCATTCCCACCTTTGCGGGTAAGTCTCAACGGCAAGTAGAACCGAGTGTATCTGTGGATCAGGGACTATTGAGCTTTTTTGATAATGCTCCTCTGATTACCAAAAATCTTTATAGCGCGATCGCCACCGGTCTCAGTTCCGCCTTTGCCATTGCTGCTGTGATTTATGCTACGGCAAGTGATGCTAAGGCGTTTAGCAAACTGGCCATGATTTTGCTACCGGGAGGCTTGTCTGGTGCAACCACTTATGTTTTAAGCAGAAAAGTGACGAGCCAAGTTAAGCAAACTACAGACGATCTGCAAACCCAATTTGAAAAAGTCGCTTCCGGCCAACTGGGAGCGCAAGCCACCGTCTATGGGGAAGATGAACTGGGCTATTTGTCAGAGAGCTTTAACATTATGGCCAGAAATGTGCTGACGACCATGAGTGAGTCCCAACGCAAAGCGGCGGAAAACGAATCCGCCAAAGAAGATCTACAAAGGCAAGTCATTCGCTTACTCGACGATGTAGAAGGAGCCGCTCGTGGAGACCTCACCGTTCAAGCGGAAGTGACAGCCGACGTACTCGGAGCGGTAGCGGACTCCTTTAACCTCACCATTCAAAACCTGCGGGAAATCGTTCAACAGGTAACCGTAGCCGCTCGACAGGTGAACAAAGGTTCAGCAGAAAGTGAAGCCTTTGCACGAGGGTTAGCCGCAGATGCCTTGAGACAAGCAGAAGAACTAGCCGTAACCCTGAATTCAGTCCAAATGATGACCGACTCGATTCAACGGGTAGCGGAAAGTGCCCGTCAAGCCGAAGCGGTTGCCCGTTCTGCAAATGATACAGCCCGGCGAGGTGGAGAAGCGGTAGAGAGAACGGTAACCGGTATTTTGGAAATTCGGGAAACGGTGGCAGAAACGACCCGGAAAGTCAAACGGTTAGCGGAATCTTCCCAAGAAATTTCCAAGATTGTCGCCTTAATTGCCCAAATTGCCTCTCGAACCAATTTACTGGCGTTGAATGCGAGTATTGAAGCGGCTCGTGCTGGAGAAGCCGGTCGCGGATTTGCTATCGTTGCCGATGAAGTCCGACAGTTAGCAGACCGTGCAGCAAAAGCGTCTAAGGAAATTGAGCAAATTGTATTGCAAATCCAAAGTGAAACGGCTGGGGTAATGCAAGCGATGGAAGAAGGAACGCAACAGGTGATTCAAGGGACAAACCTAGCTAAAGAAGCGGCGAAATCCCTGGAAGATATTATTCAGACGAATAACCGGATTGATGTTTTGGTGCGCTCCATTGCTGCCGATACGGTGGAACAAACGGAAACCTCACGAGCGGTGGCTCAGGTTATGCAATCGGTAGAATTGACGGCCCAAGAGACTTCTCAAGAGTGTGGACGGGTTTCACAAGCTTTGGGGAGTCTGGTGAATGTGGCGCGAGATTTGCTCACCGGTGTGGAACGATTCAAGGTCGATCCACATAAAAGTCGTTAACCCTAAGATTCAGGTTAAGGTGGAGTGAACCAGAGAAGTATCTTAAGGCGATCGCTCAAATCAAGGCAATGTTGCGGGGAGAGCAAAAACTATGGCTCAGGAACAGGAAAACTTAAACCGGATTATGGGGTATTTCCTAGAGGAAGCCAAAGACAATCTCAGAATCATTGAGCAGGGATTGTTAAATTTAGGAGCCACAGTCCGGGATGCGGAACTGATCAATGAGATCTATCGGGCTGCCCATTCCATCAAGGGGGGATCAGCCATGTTGGGAGCCAGCAGTGTGAGAAAAACCTCCCATAAGTTAGAAGATTATTTCCAAGTTCTCAAAGAACGACCCCCTAAAATTGGGCCAAAATTAGAATCCCTACTGCTACAAGTCTTTGATGGACTGACGGAATTAGTAGAGAATCTAGAATCGAGCGATCCAGATGATTCAGTTCATTCCAGGAACATCCAGATTTGTGACTCGTTGACTCCTGTGTTCAAGTCCTTGGATCAGATGATGAAGGTTGAGAATCATGGAGCCAATGAAGAGATAGAAGAACCTACAACGATCTTCTCTTCCCCTGTTGTCTCTTCTCCAGCGAGTGGGGGAGAAGTTGAGCATCGCTCCTCCAACTTGCCCGATCCAGAAGAGAGTGCCAAACATTTGGTGTTTAAGAGTGATATCCCCACCTTATTGAGGCAAATGCTACAAGGGTTTAAGCAGCCTGATACAGCAGAAAGTCGAAAACAGTTAGACCAAATTTGTGTGAAGCTCAAAGCAAGCGGGGAAAACTTTGAACTTTCTATCTGGATAGAATTGGTCAAACTCGCTCAAGGGGCGATCGCCAATCGTGATAATCTGTATGCGGATCTAGCTCCCATTGTGATTAGAGAACTCAAAAGAGCTACAGACTTTGTTTTAGATGGGAAATTAGAGCAGATTAAACCCAGTACAGCTCTATTAAATCTTCAAAGTGAGCAATCCCTGACGACGGGCCAAAATGATCCAGAACTAGATACATTTTTAAGAATGGGAACTACTCCCACAGAAGCATTTACTATGGAATCCTCCTCTAAAGGAGATCGTTCTAAAAATACTCAACCCCCACTCGATCCTCCCAAATCTTACACACAACGCATAGGGCCAGAGGTCGGACTCAGCGAACTTAATACCTTAGCCGATCTATTTGAAGGAGAAACATCAGATCTTGAATTAGCATGGGAAACAGAGATCTCTTCTATATCTCCAGACCATCCCGGTAACCCGGAAATATCAGAAGTCGATGATATCAATGACTTCTCAGACTTCTTCATTGATGAATCTCCCCAAGATTTACCCCAAAATGCGACCGATCCCTTAAATAATAATCTGTCAACCGAAGAAACTTATGATCTAGAACTAGAAACTTCTGAAGATGATCTAAAAGACTTACTAGAAATTGAACCCAGTATTATGTCAACTCATCCCAAACCCACTCAAGACTCTGAATTTTCTAACTTATTTTCTAATCCGGAAAAAACTCAAGATCTGGATGATTTACTAGAAATCAATCTAGACTCATCAGAAGATAGTCAATCCATAGAAGAATTGGATCTGGAAGAATCCAATCTAGGACTCACTGAAGATGAAGATTTTGAATTAGATTTGGACTTGGAATCCCCTGAAAGATCTGAACCATTATCGACAATGGATGATATTTTTGATTTAAAAGAACCCGAAGAAGCAGAAGAATTAGATCAAAATTTTGAAAATCTTAATCAGTTATTTGATGGTTTATCGGAAAATTTAGAATCAGAGATGGATTTAGATGCTTTGGGAGAAACTGAAGCGTTAGATGATGATTTGTCTCTAGAACTAGAAGAAAGTAGTAGTTCAGAGGAACTGTTTGATTTAGATGCTTCATCTGATGATGGAGAGATGGATTTAGAT
>NZ_JAQOSP010000011.1 GCF_030068475.1 Roseofilum acuticapitatum BLCC-M154
CAGTGTAGAGGTGAAATTCGTAGATATTGGGAGGAACACCAGAGGCGAAGGCGGCCACCTGGACTAGATCTGACGCTCAGGTGCGAAAGCGTGGGGAGCAAACAGGATTAGATACCCTGGTAGTCCACGCCGTAAACGATGAGTGCTAGTTGTCGGGATTTCGATTTCGGTGACGCAGCTAACGCATTAAGCACTCCGCCTGGGGAGTACGGTCGCAAGATTAAAACTCAAAGGAATTGACGGGGGCCCGCACAAGCGGTGGAGCATGTGGTTTAATTCGAAGCAACGCGCAGAACCTTACCAACCCTTGACATCCCTATCGCGATTTCCAGAGATGGATATCATCAGTTCGGCTGGATAGGTGACAGGTGCTGCATGGCTGTCGTCAGCTCGTGTCGTGAGATGTTGGGTTAAGTCCCGCAACGAGCGCAACCCCTGTTCCTAGTTGCCAGCATTTAGTTGGGCACTCTAGGGAGACTGCCGGTGACAAGCCGGAGGAAGGCGGGGATGACGTCAAGTCCTCATGGCCCTTACGGGTTGGGCTACACACGTGCTACAATGGTAACTACAGAGGGCAGCGACTTAGCGATAAGTAGCCAATCCCAAAAAGTTATCTCAGTTCGGATTGCACTCTGCAACTCGAGTGCATGAAGTTGGAATCGCTAGTAATCGTGGATCAGCATGCCACGGTGAATACGTTCCCGGGCCTTGTACACACCGCCCGTCACACCATGGGAGTTGGTTTTACCCGAAGACGGTGGGCTAACCTTTTAGGAGGCAGCCGGCCACGGTAAGGTCAGCGACTGGGGTGAAGTCGTAACAAGGTAGCCGTAGGGGAACCTGCGGCTGGATCACCTCCTTTCAAGGATGAAGGTGGATTTATCTCTATCTTCTCTATCAAAAGACAAGACCATGGCGCTGTCCGCGCATCCCTTCCAAACCTCGAAGATAACGGGCCTGTAGCTCAGTTGGTTAGAGCGCACCCCTGATAAGGGTGAGGTCAGAAGTTCAACTCTTCTCAGGCCCACCACTTTATCAAGTGGCGCGCCGCCGCCGGCCAACCCGGCGCGCAAAGCCAACCACTGACTAAAGTTACAGTTCCTTTGACAGTTCTTCATGCAGGTTGATCGTTGCCACTTGGCAATGTCTGGATTTTGTCCATGCATGTCGGGTTGGCCGGCGGCGACATGCACTGAATGCGGATGCATTCAGCTAGCTTATACCGGGGGTGTAGCTCAGTTGGGAGAGCGCCTGCTTTGCAAGCAGGAGGTCATCGGTTCGATCCCGTTCACCTCCACCAAGTTATATTTGGTGCTCAAGCGCCGCCGCCGACCACCGTCGGCTGAGGCTTACGCGCTATGAAGCGCGGCGATCCACTTGGATCGCGGGAGCATCCAGTTTGGTGAGAACGGATCAGACGGTAAACGTTATCGAATAGTCGATGGTGCCACTTGGCAGTGTTTGGATTTTGTCCATGCATGTCGGGTTGGCCGGCGGCGACATGCCCTGAATGCGGGACGCATTCAGAAGCATAGAGGGGTTTGGAAGATACGAGATATCTAGTCGTGAGACTGGATGACAAGATGTTTGACATTGTGAATAGGGAATATGAAGAGAACGGATCTTTCCGTTGTGATTTTTCGCAACGAAAGAACGTGATCGCGAACTAGATGTGTATTGTGGTTTTGCAGGTTTTACCCCTGCGCAAGCCGCAGCACAGTTAGCTGAGGGATCTCTCAAGCATAATAAGGGCATCTGGTGGATGCCTTGGCGTCAAGAGGCGATGAAAGACGTGGCACTCTGCGATAAGCTACGGTGAGCCGAGAGCAGGCTTTGACCCGTAGATTTCTGAATGGGGAAACCCCACCCAATAGGGTGATCCTGTCGTGAATACATAGCGGCAGGAGGCGAACCCGGTGAACTGAAACATCTCAGTAACCGGAGGAAAGGACATCAACCGAGACTTCGCTAGTAGCGGCGAGCGAACGCGAACCAGGCCAGTGGCTTATGCATAAGAACCGGAACGATCTGGAAAGGTCGGCCATAGTGGGTGATAGCCCCGTACGGGTAGAAATTGCATAAGTCCTCGAGTAGGGCGGGACACGTGAAATCCTGTCTGAACATGGGGGGACCACCCTCCAAGCCTAAGTACTCCTTGACGACCGATAGTGTACCAGTACCGTGAGGGAAAGGTGAAAAGCACCCCGATAAGGGGAGTGAAATAGTTCCTGAAACCGGATGCCTACAAGCAGTTGGAGCCTCTTTATGGGGTGACAGCGTACCTCTTGCATAATGGGTCAGCGAGTTAGTCTTACAAGCAAGCTTAAGCCGATAGGTGTAGGCGCAGCGAAAGCGAGTCTTAATAGGGCGATTGAGTTTGTGGGATTAGACCCGAAACCAGGTGATCTAGCCATGAGCAGGTTGAAGGTGATGTAACAGTCACTGGAGGACCGAACCCACGTCTGTTGAAAAAGACGGGGATGACTTGTGGTTAGGGGTGAAAGGCCAATCAAACCTGGAGATAGCTGGTTCTCCGCGAAATCTATTTAGGTAGAGCGTCAGACGAATACCTTCGGGGGTAGAGCACTGAATGGGCTAGGGGGCCTCACCGGCTTACCAAACCTAATCAAACTCCGAATACCGAAGAGTACTATCTGGCAGACAGACTACGGGTGCTAAGGTCCGTGGTCGAGAGGGAAACAGCCCAGACCGCCAGTTAAGGTCCCAAAGTTGTGGCTAAGTGGGAAAGGATGTAGGACGGCCAAGACAACCAGGACGTTGGCTTAGAAGCAGCCATCGTTTAAAGAAAGCGTAACAGCTCACTGGTCTAAATAAGCTGTCCCGCGCCGAAGATGTACCGGGGCTCAAGCCACACACCGAAACTGCGGACTTGTCTTTGACAAGTGGTAGCGGAGCGTTCCGTAAGCCTGTGAAGGTGTGCCGTAAGGCATGCTGGAGGTATCGGAAGCGAGAATGCTGACATGAGTAGCGATAAAGGGAGTGAGAACCTCCCTCGCCGAAAGCCCAAGGGTTCCTGCGCAAGGCCAATCCGCGCAGGGTGAGTCGGCCCCTAAGACGAGGCAGAAATGCGTAGTCGATGGGAAACAGGTTAATATTCCTGTACCCGTGAGAAGTGACGGCCTCTGGAAGTAGTTTTTCCTTATTGGATTGGAGAAGCTGCCAAGGAGGTCCAGGAAATAACTCTCACATATGGACCGTACCCCAAACCGACACAGGTGGGCAGGTTGAATATACCAAGGCGCTTGAGAGAATGGTGTTGAAGGAACTCGGCAAATTGCCCCCGTAACTTCGGGAGAAGGGGGCCCACCGTGAAGGCAACTTTACGGTGGGGGCACAGACTAGGGGGTGGCGACTGTTTACTAAAAACACAGGGCTCTGCGAAGTCGCAAGACGACGTATAGGGTCTGACGCCTGCCCGGTGCCGGAAGGTTAAGAGGAGATGTGCAAGCATTGAATTGAAGCCCCGGTAAACGGCGGCCGTAACTATAACGGTCCTAAGGTAGCGAAATTCCTTGTCGGGTAAGTTCCGACCTGCACGAATGGCGTAACGACTTCCCCACTGTCTCCAACACCAACTCAGCGAAATTGAATTCTCCGTGAAGATGCGGAG
>NZ_JAQOSP010000012.1 GCF_030068475.1 Roseofilum acuticapitatum BLCC-M154
GCTGCAAATATTGGACGCAAAAGTAAGCAGAATGGTTTTACCGGACTGTCTAGAGGCTGTTTGGCACAGCCGTTACGAATCAAGATCCATTAGGGTCAAGGTTCTTAAGAATCCCCTCGCCTTTAGGCAGGGGAGTGTCAAAGTCTTCCACCCATTTATACTCTCTAAGCTGAAAAAATGAACAGTGATAGCCCCAGTATAGGGGATGAGTTTACGAATTGAGGTTATGGTTTGGATAAGAGATAGGAAGTAGACAAGAAGGTTTAATTTTTAAGGTTTAATTGATGCCGTCCATAGGCACTCAGGGCATCGATCGCACTCACCATCGCTAAAATTAACAACAAAATAGTAGTTAAGCGAGAAAAATCCAGCAGTTTCAGGCTCACCAACAGTTCATAACCGATGCCTCCTGCTCCCACAATGCCTAAAATTACAGAGGAGCGCACATTAAACTCCCATAAATAGAGACTAATACCAATCAGTCCCGGCAAGGCTTCGGGGAGAACGGCAAAAATAAAGGTGCGTAGGCGATCGGCTCCGGTGACGGCGATCGCCTCAATGGGTTCTAGGGGTAGAGTTTCTAGAACTTCCACATAGAGTTTAGCCATCGATCCAGTAGTATGAAAGGCGACTCCTAAGACTCCAGCAAACGGGCCTAAACCGACAATGGAGACGAAAAACAGGGCAAAAATGGCCGTATCGATACCGCGCAGAAGATTGAGTAGCACACGCAAGAGGGGAGCGAGTTGGGGAACCGGAGAGAGGGGTCGAGCGATACAGAGGGAGAGAGGAATCGCGGCGATCATGGCTGCAAGTGTGCCCATAATGGCGATCGCCAAGGTTTCGGCCGTAGCCATTAAAAAATCGGGCAACTCCGTAAAGTCCGGGGGCCAAAGCCGAGTTAACCAGTTACCTAAGCGCGGTAAACCCTGCCAAAAGTCTGCCGGGGAAATTTCTGATAAGCGCCAACTCGCGATTAAAACGGCGATCGCCAAAACTCCCCAAAACCCTTGTTTGAGCAGTCGTCCTAAACTGCGCTGCTCTTGCTCATGACTATTGAGGATAGACTCCCATCGATCGCTCATCACCCCTTACCAGCGCTAGAGCTTACCCACCGATTTCCCAGCCGCTTGAATGGGTGCATAATTGCTGCCATCAGAAGGCACAAACCCAGTATAGTTTTCCGGTAAAAGGGTTTTTGCCTCTTCCAGCGAAATATTTGCTAACTGTTCTTGTATTGAAGCCCGAAGCTCTGGAGGAAGTCCACCGCGTACCGCAATCGGATCGTTGGGGAGAGGATCGGATTGCCAGATAATTTTCAGTTGGGAGCGGTCAATACGTCCAGTGCTACCCAGGACATCCAGATTCCGGTCATAGTCAGAAGCGATATCGATTTGCCCTTCTAAAACGGCGATCGCCTGAGCAGCGTGGGATGCGCCTTCAGTATAGTCAAATACCGCTTCTGGATCGATATCGCGCCGCTTAAATTCACCTTGAGGAATCAGCCAACCCGATGTAGAACCAACATCAGCCAAACTCAGTTTAAGTTTGGGGCCCTTCTGACTTTGGGCGATCGCCTCTGAGAGAGTATCAAAGGGCGCATCAGCTTTCGCCATCAGCACAGAGTAATAAACCGGTTCTTCCTTATATTTTACCGTGGCGATCGCCTCAATCGAAGGGTCATTATGATTCGCCAACACATAACCCCAGGGGCCCAACCAAGCTACATCTAATGTACGCGATCGCAAAGCCTCCGAAATTCCCACCCAATCTTCCGTCACCGTCACATCCGCCTTCAGATTCACCCCTTCTGCCAATTGGTTAAATAACGGCTCAAACTGAGTGCGGTTTTCACTAGGGGTCGGAAAATACGGGCCTACACCAAATTTAAGTTCCGTTAGCTGCGTATTTTCAAGATTAGATTGACCACAAGAAACAACCATCATCAGGGTTAAGCACCCCAACACCATTGATTTGATCCAGCGCTTCATAAAATCCATTAATTTCTAGCCTATTGTTCACGGAAAACCAGGTTAACAAGCTTCCCGATTTACCCATCAATTTAATACTTTAATTTTCTGAGTTTACGCTGAAAATCAAACCGAGTCAAATCCCCAGATATCCATGACCACTTTACGGGTTTGCCCTGTATCTTTAGCCAATCAATCCCCTACATTCCTAGTGAGCATTAGCCAGAGGCAAGGTATACTCATGACTGACACCACTCGTTTTTTCCTCTAGATCCGAGCATTGCTCATAGATCATGGCTCGATACCCAGTATGAATCGGAATCACCACCGCCTTAAATCCATTTCCTTTAACCGTCACTTGTTGAAAGCCTTCTAAACCCAGAAAAGACCCCATCAACAATTTTAAAGAAATCGTTTGAAAAATCACCTTGGCCCAATCTATCTCAAGAGTTTTGTCCAACATAACATAATCATTCAGGATACCATGGCGGTCAAAGTAAGCCACCACACTGATATACCGTTTTTTGCGAGCGGACTTCTGATAAATTTCAAATTTTCTTAATGGATGTTGATGAATAACCATGATCTTAAGTTAAAAAAGATTAAGAATTGAGGGACAAAAAAAATTTTTTAGTTTGAAATCAAGGTCAATAGAGGCTCTGAGCAAGTTTTTTTGTCTAAGATCCTTGTTTTGCCTTTCTTCTAGCATACAAGATTTTTTAGATTTAGATAAGTGTGGCTGAATACTAGCATAAATTTTAATTTTCAGTGAAATCATTGAATTTTTACTCCATATTCTGTTTTTTTGGTACAAAATATACGAATTTTTACGATTCAATCGGAGACTGTTGGGGCACAGCAACGGACACAAAAAAGTGAATTTACTTAAATTGTAAAGACAAATCCAGGATTTTGCCTTATACCCATGACCTCCCATAAGTAGGAATACGATCCCCACCTTTACCGATGCCCTAGTTCCCAAGGCTATAAACTTCCCTTAACCCAAGCTTCTAGGCGATCCCCCTTGCCAACTGCCCGGTTCAGTCAGACACTGGACTAGGAAAGCTATTGATTTTTGATATAAGAGGGTTTTTTTCGTGAAAAATGTCTTAGGGATTATTCTTGGAGGAGGGGCAGGAACCAGACTGTACCCTCTGACCAAACTACGGGCTAAACCAGCAGTACCTTTGGCGGGTAAATACCGCTTGATTGATATTCCCGTCAGTAACTGTGTCAACTCCGAGATTTACAAAATCTACGTTCTGACTCAATTCAACTCGGCTTCCCTGAACCGCCATGTCACCCGTGCCTATAGCTTTTCGAGTTTCTCGGAAGGCTTTGTAGAAATTCTCGCCGCTCAACAAACCGCCAGTGACGAAACCAGTTGGTTTGAAGGAACGGCCGATGCGGTGCGTAAATACCTGTGGCTCATGCAAGAATGGGATATTGATGAATATTTGATCTTGTCCGGGGATCATCTCTATCGCATGGATTACCGGGATTTCATCAACTACCACCGGGAAAGCCAAGCGGATATTACCCTGTCAGTGGTTCCCATTGATGAAGAACGGGCTTCTGATTTTGGCTTAATGAAAATTGATGATACCGGACGCATCATTGATTTCAGTGAGAAACCCAAGGGAGACGATCTCAAGAAGATGGCTGTGGATACCACGATTTTGGGTCTTTCCCCAGAAGAAGCCAAACAAAAGCCCTATATTGCCTCCATGGGGATTTATATCTTCAATAAGGATTTGATGGGTAAACTGCTGACAGAGAATCCCGATCAAAAAGATTTTGGTAAGGAAGTGCTACCCTTTGCAGCCACTCAGGGTTATAAAGTGCAGGCTTACCTGTTTAATGATTATTGGGAAGATATCGGAACCATCAAAGCCTTTTATGACGCGAACTTGGCTCTGACGGAACAACCGACACCCCCGTTTAGCTTCTATAACGAAATTGCTCCGATTTACAGCCGTTCCCGGTTCTTGCCTCCCTCTAAGCTGTTGGATGCGAAGGTAACTGAATCAATTGTGGCAGAAGGTTGCATTCTCAAGAATTGTACAATCCATCATTCCGTTTTGGGCGTGCGATCGCGCATAGAAGCCAATTGTGTGATTGAAGACTCCATGCTCATGGGGGCAGACTTCTACGAACCCTTCGCCGAACGTCAATCTGGAACTCAACAAGGCAAGGTTCCCGTTGGTATTGGGGAAGGCAGCACCATCCGAGGCGCAATTATTGATAAAAATGCTCGCATTGGTCGCAATGTACAAATCATTAATAAAGACCATGTGGAAGAAGGCAACAATGAAGAGACTGAAAAGTTGGGCTTCTTGATTCGGGGTGGAGTGGTTGTGATTATTAAAAATGCCACGATTCCTGATGGTACAGTAATTTAGTCTGTACAAGATTTAGGGGTTTAGGATATGACTGACTCCTGCCGACTAATTCTTTTAATTGGTCTTCCAGGTAGCGGGAAATCCACCCTAGCTTACCAGTTGATGGCGGCCTGGCCGACCTATCGACTGGTTTCTACGGATGCCATTCGCGGGCAGTTGTTTGGAGATCCAGCAGTTCAAGGAGATTGGCGATTAGTCTGGAATGAAGTGAGGTTACAGTTTCAATCGGCTCTACGCGAAGGAGCCTCGACGATTTATGATGCGACTAATGTGAAACGAGCTAACCGCCAGGATGTGATTAAGCTCGGCCGTGAGTTAGGATTTTCCACAATTACCGGGATTTGGATCAGGACGCGGTTACAGGAGTGTTTAGCGAGAAATCGATCGCGCGATCGCCAAGTTCCCGAAGAGATTATCTTAAGTATGTACCGCCAGCTCTGGGGTGCGCCTCCGAGCTTGAGCGAGGGCATGGATCATTTAATTTTTTATCAACCCAGGAGACGATAGAGTAAAATCGGTTCGGAAATTGCGATCGCAACCGAACTGCAAGCCACCCTCAACCTTTGATACCCTTAAGCTGATATTGCTATATAAACCCATTAAACTTAAAGACACAACAGCGTTAAGGAGCGTATATGGTGGCTACTGATTTTAAGGACTACTATTCCGTGTTGGGGGTTAGTCGCACTGCGAGTGCCGATGAGATTAAGAAGAGTTTCCGTCGTTTAGCCCGGAAATACCACCCGGATATGAATCCTGGAAATCAGCAAGCAGAGGCTCGGTTTAAAGAAGTGAGTGAAGCTTACGAAGTCCTATCGGATGCAGACAAACGCAAGAAATACGACCAGTTTGGCCAATATTGGAAGCAAGCTGGCACATCTTCAGGTTACGGACGGGGAGCTTCTCCTGGTGTAGACTTTAACGGCTTTGATTTTAGCCAGTATACGACCTTTGATGATTTTATTAATGAACTCCTGGGACGCATGGGAACCGGAACCCCTGGAGCAACTGCGGGGCACAAAACCTCCTATAATTACCGTCCTAATGCTCGCACCACTGGATTTGGTGGATTTGAAGATTTTGCCAGCTATGGAGCGCCTCCAAAAACCAGTAATGTGTCCCAAGAGGCTTCCATTGTTCTGTCATTTGCAGAAGCTTTTCATGGAGTCCAAAAGCGGATTAACTTAGGCACAGAAGTCATTGAAGTGCGGATTCCTCCCGGTGCAAAACCAGGAACTCGCATCCGCGTCCGAGGTAAGGGGAGTATTCATCCCCAAACCGGACAACGGGGAGATTTGTATCTCACGGTGTCCTTGCAACCCCATCGTTTTTTCCAGTTTGAGGGGGATAATTTAGTTTGTGAGCTACCCCTTTCTCCAGAAGAGGCAGTTTTAGGCGCTAGTATTGAAGTGCCGACTCCTGATGGACGAGTGCAGATGAGTATTCCGGCTGGTATTCGTCATGGTCAATCCTTGCGCTTACGGGGTAAGGGATGGCCCAATCCGAAGGGCGCGAGGGGGGATCAGTTGGTAAAAATTGCGATCGCCGTTCCCAAAACCCTCAGTAAAAGCGAGCGGGAGTGTTACGAGAAGCTGAAAACCCTCCGCACCCAGAATCCGAGGGCTGATTTTGCATCGGTGCGCCTGTAATATCAAGTCCGGATAAAGGGTGATATCAAGTCCGGTTTCCGCAAGCGGACATGAAAATTGGTTAAGAAGCGGGCAAGATGCCCGCACTCCTCGAATTCTTTGATATGACTGGAGTGGGAGCATCTTGCTCCCTGGATTTTTAATTAGCACTCCTCGAATTCTTTGATATGACTGGAGTGGGAGCATCTTGCTCCCTGGATTTTTAATTAGCACTCCTCGAATTCTTTGATATGACTGGAGTGGGAGCATCTTGCTCCCTGGATTTTTAATTAGGGTATTTCCGCTTCGCGGACATGAATAAGCGAACTTGATATGAAGAAGCGGGCAAGATGCCCGCACTCCCAGAATCCCTATATTACTGGAGTGGGAGCGTCTCGCTCCCTATCTCCCCCATCTCCCTATCTCCCTATCTCCCTATCTCCCTTAAGCTCTGAAGTTTCCTTTGGCGAGAACTCTGTTTTAACTGTTGCAAACCCTGCTGCAAATCAGCAATAGACCGAGCTTCTATGCCACCATAGCGCCATTGCACATAAAGCTGGGGAATTTCTGTAATCACAGTTGCCGCATCTGAACTATACTGACCTTGCAAACTGTGGGCATATTCTTGAGGGGTTTGGGCGGGATGTTTGGGATAACCCGCTTCCCTCAGTATTCCTAAGTATTCTTGATAAATGCGCTCCATGGGATGCAGTTTAGAGAGCCATCTTTGCCGCCGCCATTGTTGCCATTGCTTGAATAGAACCCAGAGGAAAAAGGATAATGCGATCGCTAAAATTGCGCCAATAAAGAATCCTGTCCAGCCATTGGAAATCAGTTGCCAGAGGCGAATCAGGGATCGCACTAAAACGGTCATAATAAATGCCCCGATCGCCGTAAATGCATTTTTCACGGGGGAAGGCAACCAACCCGCTACCCAGTTCCAAAACTGACGCAGAACCGTAAAGCTTTGATAGTCAGAAATGGAGGGGGGAATCAGGGGATGGCCGGGAATGGGGTCAAAACCAAACCAGCCATATTCAGGAAAATAGACTTCGGTGAGGGCAAAGGCATCGATATTGCGGACGACATACAGTCCGGTAAAGGGGTTGAATTCTCCGGGGCCGAATCCTACGGCTAGGCGGGCTGGGATGCCGATCGCCCTTAACATCAGGGTTAAGGTAGTAGAAAAGTGATCGGGATAGCCCCCTTGATGCTTAAATAGAAAGGACTCTACCAGGTCTTCGCTGTCATCAAAAAAGGGTAATTCTGGCTCTAGGCTATAGCGTTGTTTGAGATATTGGGCTAGATAGAGGGCTTTTTCATAGGGATCGGTTAAGGGATTTTCTGAAGTGGCTAAAGCTTCCTCGGTTTTCTGACGGACGCGCTCTGCAATTTCTGGAGGAATTTGCAAATACAGGTCGCGAATGTCTTTCGGATAGTCGGTTGAAGCTTCGCGCAAGACGGAGCGATCGCGATAGGGAACTTCGGAAATGACCGTATAAGTTAAACCTTCCCGCAAGTTTAGGGGCGATCGCAAAGCTCCATGTTTATCAAGGGCCACTTCCCTAGTGGGAAAATATAAATCATCCGCTTCATACAAAGCAGGAATCAAGTTTGGTAAAGCCTCAACCACTGTATAGGTTTGTACCACTTCCCGACTTCTCGCCAGGGAAGGATTACGAGGCAAATAAAACTTATACGACCAACCCGGCCGTTCCACTAAGGCCGTATCGTCTTGGCGAATTTCCCATCCTTGACCGGTATAATGATCAAACCCTAAAACCCGCCAAAATCCTTCCGCTTGGGAGCGAACCCGCAACATGACTTTGGGAACCAGTTGACCTCTCAAATTCTGGTTAATCTTGCTATTAAACCCATAGTAAAAGGTCTCATCCATTTGACCTGCTCCCTCGCTCGGAGCATCTCCCCCAGTTCCTGCGCCTTCACCTTCTCCATCCTCGGCTGTCTCTGGGTTAGTAATGGTTCCCGGCAATCCCTGAAAGCTTTGTTCTTCTTCTTGCATCATTGGTGGGGCGCTGACCGGGAAATTACGGAATTGATAGCCGGGAACCCTAGGGAAAGCGGTAAACAAGGCCATCCCTAACCCCAGAACGACTAAGAGCATAAATCCCAGTTGTTTGGGAGCCAGTTCAGGAGCTAAAGAAATGGGGTTTTTAGAAGATTTGCCTTTCCTATTCCAGGTTAGAGGAGATAATCCCAAGCGGGAGCGATAATCTAGAACTAGGGTAGGCAGTGCAATCACTAAGAAGACAAACAGGAGGGGAGAAAAGGCTAGGGTTTGGCTGAGGGTGGCAGCCACACCGATTAAAATTAGCCCAATAATCATGGAATAGCCCAAGTCTTTGCGGCGCGGTAGGTCGAAACTATGTAAGACTTGGAGATGAACCAGCAGTTCGGCGAGAACCAAGCGGGTATCATTGAGCTGGGTAAACAGGTTTCCGAAGAAGACAAATAGGGCAATTAACATGCCAATGGCGATCGCAAACTTGGTCACCACATTGCGATCTTTGCGTCGATACCAACTCCATAGGGCCCCAATCGCACCCACCGGAACGGCCCATAAACTCATTTGTGTGCCTGCGGCTACATCGGTAGCCATAATTCCCACACTAACCAGGGCTTGAACCAAAATTCTTAAGAATGCTGATTCTTCAGCCACGGGTTTAGGAAGCCGATCTAAATACTTCCACAGATCCGATAAGAGGGGCAGATTGGCAAATGGCCGCGTCCCTGATGAGTTTGCCATAGTTAGTGTCTAGTTACGGTGGCTCAAAAAAGCTGATCTGAAGCTAAGAGCTAGTGTAACAAGATTTTTTCTGGGCGGTTATCCCTCTCAGCTTTCAGGTGAAGTTGAAGAGGGGGTATGGGTGGGTCTAAGGGTAAACATCAAAGGCGATTCAGAATTATTTTCTAGCTCAATGACTAAGCTGTAGGGGCGATCGCTCACAATATCAAATAACGTTACCCTTACATATCCTCGATCGTATCGTTTGGCGATCGCTTCTCCTTCTTCCCCCCGGATCTCGATACTGCCTGCACAAGGAAGCAGCACCTCGACTTGCAATTGAGACCCCTTTTCACCCTGGGCATAATTAGCACCGACTTGGAGCAATCCCAGTTCGGTTTCCCAATCTCGTTGAGCCGCCCCTTGATTCACCACTGGGTTTAAGGTTAGGGTTTGCAGAATCTGTTGAGCAGCTAAGAGAGAAATCCGCATTTTTTGCGATCGTTGTGCTGCTTCATAGACTAAAGTCCCGCGAGATGGTGCTGACTCATCACCAACCGGGGAAACCGACTCGGCCAGTGCAGCAGAGCGCATTTCTCCCAACACTAATGGAGTAGCCAGCTTGTTTAAAGCGAGAAACTCATCAGGAAATAAATTTTCTACCGCTTGCACCAGTTTGGCCCCCTCTTGTAGGGTAGATTGGGCAACTTTCTGACACTGATCGAGCAGTTGAACGAGTAAAGATTCAGGGAGTTCTACAGGAACAGGAAAATTGAGCTGTTTGAGCTGTAAGATCCAAGGTTGAGACAGAACTGGAGCAGAGGCTATGACCTCACAGGGATCGTCCTCATAGTCCATAACCGTTGTCTCCCAAGGAAATAAGGGAAGATTCGATTGCATTTCAGTTTGAATGCGTCGTTTTAATAAAGCCTGGAAACGGTCTTGCACGGCGGGTATCTCTCCTATCTCTAAAGGTTGGCCCTGGGAATTTGAATGGGGGGGATAGATGCCATCGATATCTTCGGACTCCAAAGGATCGAGCGTTTCCCCATCCCAAGATGATTCATCGGGTCGATCCATCCATCGGGATGAATCTTCATCCGGGTTGGGGCTAGATAGTACCTCTTCTTCAGGTTCAGAAGAGTCATCCATTGGAGGATTGAGGAGCCAAGTAAACAGGGCTTCAATTTTGGCTTCTGGGTCTCTATTCATAGCAAAATCTGAATTCTCCGGATAATTTAAGCATTGCGGATCGTCCAAGCTTGCGCTAGGATTTTGATCCATCGTTTTTGTACTTGTGTGAGCGTACAACCTAATTGATCGGCGATCGCTTCATCGTTAAGATTATTTTGTCTCAAACTTAAATGTTTTTGCTCCTCTTCCGAGAGCTGCTGCGTAAACGTTTTCCACTCTTGGGGCATTAAGCCTAAATTTTGTTCTAAACCTGCTTCTAACCATTCATGCACTAATTCCCAATGGGGGCCAAGGGCAAATCGTTCTAAGTGATATTTAAACCGTTGTTGCAGATAATCCCGTTCCCTAGGGGTAATCTCTAAAATCCATTCAATTTGTGAGGTGGCTAAATCCAGTAAACGGAACACGAAATAATCCGCACATTCTTGTTGTTTCCGCTCTTGCAGATACTCTAAAAGCATTTGCACAACTTTTTCGGTAATCTCATCAGCTTCTGGGATTTGCTCCTGGTTACTCATGGCTTTTCGGACTTGGGAGAGTGCAGGACTTGACCATTCGGAATCCGAGTCAGAATTGCCTCCTGCTGAAGCACTTTGAATATCGACTAAATCTTCTGGAGGTTGTTGTTGAGAAAAGGTTTGCGCTCGTAAAATAATCAATTGTTGCGAGCGATTCCCTCTCAGACGAATCCGGCGTTTAGCATAGCGCTCGGTAAAGGCCATGAATTCAGCAATGTCTAACCGGGTTTTTGGGTGATAGGTGATGGGAAGTTCGGTTTCTCGGCTGAAGGCCTTGAAGGATTCGAGGTAAAAGGATTGCAAGAAATCTTCAATTAATGTGGTGCGGGCGCGATAACTGGCTGACCGATAAGATGGATTAATGTAACCATAGACGATCGCCGCTAAGGTACTATGGAGATCGCAGCGACCCCTGACCGATCCTTGCTGATAGTAATGCAAACATTGCTTGAGACGCAGTTGTGCTAACTTTTTCGCCCACTCTTCTATTTCCCCGGATGCCTGAATCCGTTGACTCTCGATGCAAATTCGGGTCACTTCCTCCGCTACACGATGGGCAACTTGCCGACAGTTGCGCTCTCCCGCTTGGGTTGAGTTCTGGAGTTGCTCCCATAGGAGTTCAAAGATAGTTGTATAAATCTGCTCCACAAGTTCCTTTATCCCCCCTAACCAGAGTGATTTGCTTAAATGAAGGTAACATAGCTTGGCTTGAATGGGTCTCAGAAGTGCTTAACTATTCTCTGTACCCTCTTTTCATTGGCTAGAGAGAGGATCTAGACTAAAGGGATGATGCTACCGAAGCTGAACCTATGGATTTAGACGACCAGATTCAAACTTTAATCGATCGCGCACCTCAAGATGGCCATACGCCCCAGATCATAGCGGCGATCGCCCCAGCCCTGAAAGCATTAGCCCAACAACTTCAACACTCTCAATATTATATTTTACAATCGGTCAACCAGGAGTGGGTGTTTACCACTCTACGGAACAATGAGGAAGCGGAATTAACTAAAAAGGTAATTTATGCTTTCTCTACCTTCAAAGATGCTGCTCAATCTCCCTCAGCTAAAGACAGCCCTAACCTAATAGCTGTGCCGATCGCCGTTACAGCTCTTCTGTTTCAAATGGTGACGTTAGAGCCGATTGATAGTTTGGTTTTCTTTGAAACTCCAGGCAATTTGCAATCAGGTGTCGAAGTGCGCTCTGAAGATGTGAAAAATTTAATTGAGTCTTATTTGGCTCAACTCTCTTCGGGTTCAGCTCCCCCCATCTCTAAGTTTCCCCCGAATATGGCTTGAGCGAGGTAATGGGGGATTGCCTATCCACCCATTACACTCCAAAAATGCCCAGAAACAAGCTCCACCGTTTGGTTAAGGCTAACGGTGACCATGTCAAACCCTCCTGAAAACCTAAGTGGGCGATCGCCTAATATAAACGACGCAGCACATAGTCAGTTAAATTGATCAGAGCTTCATAAGATTCGGTTTTCGGCAATTCGGCTAACCCTTCGCGAGCCAGACGAGCATGTTTAGCTGCCAGTTCACGGGATTGAGGCAACCCCTGAGAATCATGAATCCAACTTAAGGCTTGCTCTAAATCTCCAGGTTCCTTAAATTCTCGCTCGATCAAGGCTTCTAAACCGGGATGTTCTTCCAGGGCATATAATACGGGAGCTGTGAGATTACCGTTTTTCAAATCAGATGCTGCGGGTTTCCCCAAGGCCTCCTCTGAACCGGTAAAATCGAGAATGTCATCCACAATTTGAAAGGCTAATCCTAAATTGCGCCCGTACAGATACAGGTTTTGAGCCATCTCCTCGGAAACATTGCTCAAAACTCCGGCTGCTTTGGCGCTATTGGCGATCAGCGATGCCGTTTTGTAATAACTTTTTTCTAAATAGTCTTCCAGGGATAAACTGGTATCGAATCGTCTCAGACCTTGCTGAATTTCTCCTTCTGCCAAGTCCATGATCACTTCTGATAGCAGTTTAACGACGGCGAGATTATCTAAGTTGGCGAGATACCAGGAGGATTGGGCAAATAGGAAATCTCCAGCTAATACGGCAATCCGATTGCCAAAACTACTGTGAACTGTCGGTAGACCCCGGCGCAGATCGGATTCATCCACCACATCATCATGGACAAGGCTGGCGGTATGGATCATTTCAGTGATTTCCGCTAAACGCCGGTGGCGATCGGTAATCTCTTCATTGACAGTCGTTGCCCTAGAGATTAAGAGGACAATGGCGGGTCTCAATCGCTTCCCCCCAGCTCCAAAGAGGTACTCAGCGGCTGCAAAGAGGATCGGATGACGCGCACTAACCAACTGTTTCAAGTTTTCCGTCAGCAGATGAACATCTGCTTCAACTGGATGGAATAAGGAGGTCGTTGAGGTCATGAATTAAGCTGACTCTGCCGTTAGTTACGAAACTTTACATATTTATTCTAATACCATGTTGCCCTTTGTCAGGGAATTGGAATCCATGTCCCAGAGATGACTACTGCATGGCTCAAGGGGTTACAGCCAAGCCTATTGAGCTAATTAGGGATTTTTTTACCCATTTTGCCCAATTCCCTCAGCAATCGCCAAGTTTTGTGTTAGATTGAATATAAGGATTTCAAATCACTCAGTAACCCAACTGGAAAACTGCAAAGTCGTACAAGTCAGGGCTGATAAAAGTCAATCTCGATTAAGTCTTGTTGGTGGAAGGACTCTCTTCAAGTAAGCCTTTCTAGGTTTTACGTTGAACTCTTTTAGAGTTAAGAGTCTTTCCGAGTCTATTAGATCGAGATCCGATCAGCTCTGGAGCCGACGTTTGTATATTTTTTTAGGTGTGTCAGGAGATTTGTGCTTCTAGATATAAGTTTTCTTGTCTTTAGGAAGAGCAAAAATCCTTGGCAAAGCAGTTTAAAGCGATCGAGTGGACTGGTTTAAGTCTATCTCCAGAGTCAGACTGGCCGCTGGCTTAACTGGAAGTTACCTCAGCTTTGAAATCCTTATGCTTGTTCCTTCTCCGCTACTTAACTGATGCCCTATGTATACTGGTTTGCCCCTCATGATTGTTGCCTTAGCTGCGATGTATCTTATGTTTGTGTATGTGCTGTTGATGTTTGCTCAACGCACGGCTAAACTATCGAGATCTCGTAGTAGCGCTCGTTAAATAAACCCCCTATTCTGGTTAACGGCCAATAGGACGTTAACGGGATCTTTGACTGTTAGGGTGGATGGACGCAATCTTTAATGATTTAGATCTAGGTACACCCACCCTTACGGGTCAATTGGATTGATATGAGTTATCTATTTTCTGTTTAATTTCCTCTAGAGTTAAACCGGTAATGGAGATGACTTTATTGACTGAAGTTTCTCCTTTTATGAGGGTAATGGAGTCTTTGGGAATCCCTAGAGCTTGGGCGATAATTTTGAGGACACAAGCATTGGCTTTTCCCCGTTCGGGGGGAGCTTGAGTCCGGATTTTCAAAGATTCTCCCAGCCATCCTGCCAAGCAATTTTTGGAGGAAGAGGGAACGACTTTGATCGGCAAGAGAGTGTGGATGGATGGATCTTGGGGCATGGATTATCGAGAGATATAGTGATAAGGATAGTTTATCTTTTGGTCTAGGCTCCAATTGACTATCTAAGGCTATACTGGTTCATCTAATGGACGGTTTGAGTGCTGGAGTGGAGTAAGTTGATAGAGTTGGCTGGATTAAGGAAAAGGGTTCTAAAACTGCTTTTGGCTGGTTGGGTTATCCTTTACCTATGGGGTTCACTGAGTGCGATCGCCCACGCTTCGCCTTCGGTGGATCGGCTTCAACAACAACAGGAACAACTGCAACAGGATCAAAAATTGATTTCTAAGGAACAAGAGCGGTTAGAACAGTTAGAGGAAGGAGCTAAAGAACACCTGAAGGGTTTGGTGGGTACGTTGAAACTGACTGAGCGTCAACTTCAGGAGGTTGAAGCTCAAATTGAACAAACCACCCAAAACTTAGATCGTCTTAAAAAAGAACTGCAAAGCCAAAAACAGGATTATCAAGCCTTAGCTCAAGGAGCGATCGCCCGATTTCAATTTCTCCAGAAGCAACCGCGTCATTCTGGCCTATCCATATTACTTCAGAGTGAAACCCTCACCGACTTTCTCAGTCGTCGTCATCGCTTCAAACAACTGGCTCTAGCGGATCGCCAACTGCTACTGACGGTTAAAACTGCCTTAGATCAAACTGAACAACAGAATCTTGAAGTTGAACAAACCTATAATCAACTTTTAATGATGCGTCAACAGTTGGTGAATCAAAAAAGCGACTATCAAACGCAAAGCGAAGTTCAAACCCAACTCCTTGAACGCTTGAATACGGATCAACAAGCTCTAGAAGCGGCTTATCTTCAACTCCAACAAGATTCTAAGGGTTTGGAAGTCTTAATTCGCGATCGCCTACAAACCTCCTCTTTATCCTTACGGAAACTGCTGAAGCTGCAACCAGGGAAAATGCTCACCCCCAGTTATGGGGAATTTTCTAGTAGTTTTGGTTGGCGAACCCATCCCATTTTAGGTGTACAACGGTTTCATGCTGGGATGGATTTTGCGGCTGACTATGGTAGTCCCATTTATGCGGCTCAAAATGGAATTGTGTTATATGCCGGATGGTATGGGGGTTATGGTAATACAGTTATTCTCGATCATGGTAATGGCATTACGACGCTCTATGCCCATGCCAGTCAAGTGTATGTACAGGAAGGACAAGAAATTACTCAAGGAGATGCGATCGCTTCTACCGGATCGACAGGACTCTCTACGGGGCCTCATTTACACTTTGAAGTGCGGGAAAATGGGACTCCCGTCGATCCGATGAATTATCTAACCTAACCTAGTGCCGTGACACAGCTAAAATAGTGCATTAGTGTAGGGTGGGTTAGGCGGCTAAAACTTAGACTCTGAAAGCAATCTCTCAATCCGCCGTAACCCACCATTTTAGGGTTGTCAAGGCACTAGACTGGAGAATGATTGTATCAGTTATTGAGGAACGCGAACTTCAATTACACTGCCATTAAAGTTATAACTAAATCCTTCTAATTCTATAGGAGTGCCAATTTTGAGTTTACTGTTGCCCAAAACTACCCCATTCTCGGTAATTTGAGCATTCCCAGTTAAGGTCATTAACATATCGATGGAAAAGCGACTATCTTCTCTAGGATCGGATAAGGCTTTAACTGTCCCATCAGGTTGCGGAACCAGTACGGGACGTTCCAGAGGTTCGACCGATTTAACCGTTACTGTTCCATAGGGTTGATTGCGGATAATGATATTGGTTTTCTGGCTCTTGCGAAATTCCTCAATCAAAGCATCTGGACTGCGTACACTTAACCCGCGAACGATAACATCGACTTCTACGGGTTTGGTGGTGACTCCCACTTGGGCAACCGATCCAGAGGTTCCTGGATAAAAGAAAATGCCGAATAAGACTAGGCCAATGACGACTAGAGCGCCGAGATCGAGAATGGAGAGTTTACCAAATAAACGACCTTTTGAATCTAACAGTGCCATAGGGAGATAGAACGAGTAAAGGGTTAATTCTTGGCTCAGGATACCATGAGTGATATCCAGTTGGGTGAGTTTGAGGGGATAGAATTAGAGCTGTTGTAGATGATCTTCAATTGTGTATAAAACAGTTTAACCCTAGTGGCGATCGCTAAAGAGGTTACCCCCAAAGGGGAGTGCTATGGTGGTTTTGTGTGAAATATGTGTGAGCGCACTGCTTTTTGTTCCACCACTCGTGGGTGAGAACCCCGCCACACAGTTAATTGTGAAATTGTGAAGAGGGCGAACGACGGGAGTTGAACCCGCGAGTGGCGGAACCACAATCCGCTGCCTTAACCACTTGGCTACGCTCGCCATAATTTTAGACTGTAGACTACTATAACACAGTTTTAGAGAATTAGCTACTTTGGGCAGAAATTTGTTCTAAGAAACAAGTGGCAATTCTTTGGGATGCGCCAGGTTCTCCCATGCGCTGTCGTCCATTGGCATAGATGAGTTGGAGGAGATCGGGGTCTTGGAGGAGGTCTTGGAGGGTTTGGGGTACGGCTTGGGGACTAGGCACTTGAATGACAGAGGGGCCGAGGAGTCTGGCTTGGACTTGGGCGAATTGGGGGGTAAATTGGGGGCCTTTTCCGGGGAGGGTGAGGGCGGGTTTACCGAGTCCGACAAATTGTTCGGTGGCGGTTCCGGCCATGGCTAGGGCAAAATGGGCTTTTTGTAAACAGGTGTTATAGGCGTTTTCGGTTAAGAAGAGTGTGCCGTTACTGAGGGTGTAACAGAGGGTTTCTGGAGAGGGTAGATTGAGACCTTCGGGGGGCTGATTGCGCCGCCAGCCGTAGGATTCGAGGATTTGACCGAAGGTTTCTAAGCCTAATCCGGGGGCGATCGCCCCAAACACCGTTATCGGTCGATGCAACCCCTTAAACGGCTGCGGTTCGCCCAAAACTTGTCCCAGTGCAGTTAACAGCACCTGCCAATTCTCATAAGCTTCTGGAGCGCGGGAACCGGGAAGCAAAACCAACGCTAAAGATTTGTCCTCCCGCTCCGGTTCCTGCTCCTGGGGTAGTAGCTCATCCATCATCGGATTGCCACAATCAAACACCGGCAACTTTTGCCACTGTTGCAGGGTTTGGGCCGTTAACCGATCTCTGGGAAACACCCCTATACAGCGCTTGCGCCCCATTAACCACCGCTCCCAAGGTAAATAGACCGAACCCGACCAACCCTGGGCAAAACCCGCTTTTAAGGGGCCATTTTCATCCTGAATCCAATATTCGGATTTAGCAGTTGCCACAAATGCATAGGGTAAACCACTGAGCCAAGCCAATAGCAGGGGCAAAATATCGCCAACCGCTAAGACTGCGCCCCCTTCTTTTGCCCAGGTGCGAATGGCTCCATACTGTTGCCAAATCAACTGCAACATTCCCGCTTTCACATCTTTGGCTAACTGGTGACTTGACCTATAGACAAAGCCTCCAGAGGGCATAGCTTTCACGGGGCCAATGAGGGGGATATCCATGTGCCGATAGGCCAGACCTTCCCCCACCAAGGACAGGGCAGATAATTCGGGAGGATCGGGGGTTGCCTGTAATTGGCGTAAGATGCGAGTGGCGATCGCATCTTCCCCATGGCCATTACTCAAGCATAGGATTCGCATGATTCAATTAAAAATTAAAAATTAAAAATTAAAAATTAGGTTTGATCCTACAATACTGCGGGGAATGGGGAATAGGGAATGGGGAATGGGGAATAGGGAATGGGGAATAGGGAATGGGGAATGGGGAATAGGGAATCCCCCCCATCCTCCCCATCTTCCCCATCCCCCTATCCCACTAGCCTCTCGTTTGCTGAGACCACAAGCGGGTGGGGAGTCCCCAAATATAGATAAAGCCTTCAGCCGCTTTATGGTCAAATACGTCTTCTTCGCCGTAGGTTGCCCAATCTAGACTATAGAGACTATTGTCAGATTTACGGCCGACGATGGTGGCCGAACCTTTGAAGAGTTTCACCCGAACTGTACCGGTTACCTGCTCTTGGGTATTGGTGATAAAACCATCTAAGGCGGCTTTCAGGGGAGAGAACCACAAGCCGTTATAGACCAATTGACTGTAGGTTTGCTCAATTCCCCGCTTATATTGGGTAACATCCGCAGTCAGGGTTAAGCTTTCGAGATCTCGGTGGGCTTGGATCAGGACTAAGAGAGCCGGGGTTTCATAAATTTCCCTAGATTTAATCCCCACCAGACGGTTTTCAATCATGTCAATGCGACCAATACCATGGTTGCCGGTCATTTGATTGAGTTGAGTAATTAAGGCTACCGGATCGATCGCCTGACCATTGAGGGAAACCGGTAAACCTTTTTCAAAGCCAATCTCGATATATTCCGGTTCATCGGGGGTATCGGCGATCGCCTTGGTCATCAGATACACTTCTTCCGGAGGCTCCGCATAGGGGTCTTCGAGTACACCCGCTTCGATCGCCATCCCCAATAGGTTGCGGTCAATACTATAGGGAGATTTCTTCTTCACCGGTGCAGGAATGCCGCATTTTTCCCCATATTCAATCGTTTGTTCGCGGGAAAAGCCCCATTCCCTTGCCGGAGCGAGGATTTTCAAATTGGGATTGAGTGCGCCAATGGCCACATCAAAGCGCACTTGGTCATTGCCTTTACCGGTACATCCATGGGCGATCGCATCTGCGCCATATTCCTCAGCCGCTTCTACCAGCAATTTGGCAATCAACGGCCGCGCCAAAGCGGTGGATAAAGGATAGCGGTTTTCATACAAGGCATTGGCTTGAATAGCGGGAAACCCATACTCTTTCACGAAGGTTTCTGTAGCATCAGCGACCAGAGATACACTGGCTCCAGAATCCAGGGCTTTCTTGCGGATAGGTTCCAATTCATCCCCCTGGCCCAGATCTGCCGCCAAGGTAATCACTTCTTCAATTCCCCATTCATTCATCAGATAGGGGATACAAACGGAGGTATCTACCCCTCCAGAATAGGCTAAAACAACTTTCTTGGCACGACCCATAGGTTTATTCACCCTAAAAACACTAACCCGCTATTGTATCTGCTCAATTAAAAATTAAAAATTAAAAAATAAACATTTTTGGGATAGGGGTAATGGCCCATCTCCCCTATCATCGCGCTAGAGTGGAGAGTGGGCATTATTGCTAATTATTCATTGTTAATTGTTCATTGTTCATTATCTATGTTCTTCAGTGTTGTGATTCCCACCTACAACCGGTTACCGATTCTGCAAAAGTGCCTGAGCGCTCTGGAGAATCAGCAGTTGAGCGATCGCCAAATCCAGGGTTATGAGGTGGTGGTGGTGGATGATGGCTCTACAGACGGTACTTTAGCCTGGTTAGAGGAAGAACGGGAACAACTGCCCCATGTGCGTTGGTTTGAACAGGAGCATCAAGGGCCGGCTGCTGCCCGGAATTTGGGGGTCAAGGAGGCTCAGGGCGATACGATTATCTTTATCGATAGCGATCTGGTGGTTACAGAGAGCTTTTTAAGCTGCCATGCCCAAGCATTGCGGGAGGGAGAGGAGCAGTTAGGGAGCGATCGCCTGTTTACCTATGGTGCAGTGATTAATACCTGCAATTTTGACGAGCCGACGGCTGAACCCTACAAGCTCACGGACTTCTCAGCCGCCTACTTTGCGACGGGGAATGTGGCGATCGCCCGCCATTGGCTGGAAAAAGCGGGATTATTTGATACCCAATTTCAACTCTATGGTTGGGAAGATTTAGAATTAGGAGTCCGGCTAAAAAATCTAGGACTGAAGCTGATTAAATGTCCCCAAGCCGTGGGTTACCATTGGCATCCCGCTTTTAGTCTAGAGCAAATTCCCCGCATGATTGACCAAGAAATCCAGCGCGGACGCATGGGGGTTTTATTCTACCAAAAACATCCCACTTGGGATGTGCGAATGATGATTCAAATGACCTGGATACACCGAATTTTATGGGGCGTTTTGTCATTAGGCGGAAGATTAAATGAACGGACAATGGCTCCGCTTTTGCAATGGTTAATCGATCGCGGCAAACCCCAATTAGCTCTAGAAGTCGCCCGCATTTTTCTCAATTGGTACAATGTCCAAGGGGTTTATGCAGCCTATGCAGAAGCGGTTGCTGTAACCCATTAATCTAAAATAGCTCAAAGCGCCACCCAGTCTGTTGTTTGTTCCCCCTATCTCCCCATCCCCCCATCACAGCGCGAAGCCCTCTATCATCGCGTGTGCCAACAATAGCCGGGTTGTCCATCGGGTAAAATCGCTTGACAAAAATTAGTTCTTATGAGTCTAATATTTTCCGTGGAAACATGCCATAAAATCGCGCCCCGTAAATCCACATTCAACAGCACAATATCGCGGAAATCTGCCTCCTCTAAATTGGCATTGCGGAAACTGGTATGGCGCAATTCAGCATTGCGGAAATTAGCACCCATTAAATTGGCATCCTGGAAACTGGAACTGAGGATAAACGCATTCTCAAAGTTGGCATTCGTTAATCGTGCGCCGCTAAAGTTGAGTTGAATTAAGCGGGTATTTTGAAAATTGGCATCTCGCAGATCGATTCCGGATAAATTGACCTTACGCAGAATAATTTCCCCTAATTCTGTATTTCTCAAGTTAGCGGTAAATAGATCGGCTCCTTGCAGATTTGCCCCTTCTAAAATGGCAGATTCTAGATCGGCATTGCGGAGATTGGCTTGCTCGAAACTGGAATTACTTAAATCAGTGTCACTTAAAAGCGCTCCTTGTAGATTAGCGCGATTAAAATTGGCCTGATCTAAGAAAGCGCGGCGGAAGTCAGCAATGACACTATCAGTGTTTTGTAAGTTAGTTTCTTGTAGGGAAGAATTTCTGAAGTCAGCGATAAATAAATTGGCGTTTTGTAGATTGGTTTGGTCTAAGTTTGCTCCCACTAACCGCGCCCCTTGTAAAGAAGCTCCGTTTAAGTTTGCGCCCTCTAGATTGGCATTTTCTAAGTTAGTGCGACTCAGGTTGGTTCCCGATAAATCGACTCCAGATAAATCCCGGTTTTCTGCTCCTTGATGAATTAATTCCCAAGCTAATCGCCATTTGGGGTCGATTAGGGTATCCTCATCTATGCGGGCATCACGTAAATTGGCTCTGGCCAGATTAGCATAACTGAGGTCTGCCCCCCGCAAATCTGCCCCTCGCAGATTGGCTCCTTCGAGGTTGGCTCGGCGTAAAAATGCACCCCGAAGATCTGCTTGTTGGAGTTCGGCTTGTTTTAAGTTGGCTCCGGATAGGTTACTATCGCGAAGGAATGCCCGTTGTAAGGGAGCAGATTCTAGATTACAGCGATCGCAGTCGCGGGTGCGTCGCAGTCGTTCCATATCTCTGCGCCTAAAGGCTTGTGCATCCTCGGCAGATAGGGCGAAAATGAAGAGGAACAGGACTAAGAGCTTTAGGAAATTGTGCCCTCTCCCTATATCCCTTTCCCGTGGGGGTTGCCCTCTCCCTATATCCCTCTCCCCAGGGAGAGGGACTTCTCCCCTTCTCCTGTGGGAGAAGGGGTTGGGGGAAGAGGGCAAAACTTGTTGGAAAATACGATAAAGATTCATAAAGCGTCAGCTAGATGGAGTTGGGTGAACGTGAGCAGTAAACGACGATTTTGGGTTTCTCTTTCTGGAGTGGTACTGGGAATAGTCTGCGGTTTTCCCAGTCGGGTAAACGCACAACTGGAATTTCTCGATCCTTTTCGGCAACTGGCAGATTTTGACTATTGGGCGAATTTATGTAGTTTGTCGGTGGATGAAGATGGGGGTAAAATGCTGGAAGCTTGCGAGCAAGCTTTGCTTCTCAGACCAAAAGATTCTCAAGTTTGGGCCGATCGCAGTCGTATTTTACTACAACAAAATCGTTATGCTGAAGCCATTGCCTCCGCAGATACGGCTACTCGCCTAGAGCCGCAGTTTTCCCGCGCCTTTACCTATCGCTGTCAGGCTTTACTAGAGTTAGAGCGTTATGAAGATGCCCTAGAAGCGTGCGAGGAAGCCCTACGCTTGGATACGAATTGGGGACAGGAAAATCCGGTAATGGCTTGGGTACAGCGCGGTTTGGCTCTGGTTGCCCTCCAAGAATACCAAAATGCGGTCACCTCTTACGATCGCGCCCTGAATTTAGAACCGGAGTCTTCCCTGGTTTTAACCTATAAATGTGGGGTGCTGCTAGAGTTGGAAGAATATCAAGAGGCGATTGGCGCTTGTCAAGCAGCTCTGGAGATTAATCAGAATTGGGAATATGAGTCGGAAACCCTGGCATGGCAATATTTAGGGGTTGCCTTAAATCAGACTCAGTTGGCAGAAGGGGCGATCGCCGCTTACGATCAAGCTTTAAATCATAATCCCCAAAATCTCCAGGCTTGGATTCAGCAAGGAATGGCATTAAATCAAGTGGGAGAAGATTTAGAAGCGCTCAATTCCTACAATCAAGCCTTATCCCTACAAGCCGATTCTACCTTGGCTCTAGTGCTGCAATGCGAAACATTGAATAAACTTAAGCGCCATGAAGAAGCCATCACCGCGTGTGAAGCGGCACTCAAAGGCGATGGAACATGGGGAGAAATGGGCATTGCTACAGCCTGGAATCAACTCACCATCGCCTATACTCAACAAGGACAACTCGAACAAGGCTTAGTTGCCGCTAACCGTGCGGTGGGGTTTCGTCCCGATTTTTCGGAAGCTTGGAATAACCGGGGGGTGACGCTCTGGTATTTGGAAGACTATAGCGAAAGTTTAGACTCTATTGGTCGCGCTCTGCAACTGCAACCAGAGTATGTGCAAGCTTGGCTCAATCGGGGGAGAGTTTTGCGATCGCTCCAACGCTATGTAGAATCAGTAGGAGCCTACGATCAAGCCCTACGCTATGAGCCAGATAACGCCGATGGATGGGCCAATCGCAGTGTAGCATTGTGGTATCTGAAAGAGTACGATCGCGCTTTAGACTCAGCTCAACAGGCGATCGCTCTTGATGAAACCTCTTTCCTCGGCTGGTACAATCAAGCCGTAACCTATGGCTCTCTCCGTCAATACGAAAGTGCCATTTATGCCTACGCTCAAACCGTGCGTATCGCGCCCAAAAATGCCAGCGTCTGGGCAGCTTTCGGCGTAATGTTACAAAAAGCCGGTCGCGATACGGACGCTGCCCAAGCCTTTCAAGAAGCCCTCAAACTAGAGCCAGAACTCGAAACCGCCCGCCAAGGCTTACAAAGTTTGAGTCGTAGACCATAAACCCACCCAAAAAGGCATCGGAGAATTGAGCCACCTAGCCAAAGTGCTGTTCAATAAAATTGGTATACACATTCCCCTCTAAGAAAGCCGCAGTTTCCAGAATTTTCTGGTGAAATCCAATCGTCGTCGGTACACCAGTAATGGCGCATTCTTGTAGAGCGCGTTTCATGCGACGGATAGCGCTATCTCGGTCTGGCCCCCAAACAATCAATTTACCAATCAGGGAATCATAATAGGGCGGAATTTCGTAATCTGTATAGACATGAGAATCAAAACGCACACCAGGCCCCCCAGGAACGAGATAACCACTAATGCGCCCTGGATGGGGACGGAAATTACGATCGGGATCTTCAGCATTCACCCGACATTCGATCGCATGACCTTTGAGTTGAACCTCTTTTTGATTTAACGATAATTTTTCCCCTTGGGCAATACGAATTTGTTCAGCAATCAGATCCAGTCCGGTCACCATTTCCGTAACCGGATGTTCGACTTGAATCCGGGTATTCATTTCCATGAAGTAGAAATTCCCCGATTGATCCAACAAAAACTCAATTGTTCCCGCGCCAGTGTAGTTAATCGAACGCGCTGCTTTAATGGCAGCGTCCCCCATTTTTTGCCGCAATTTGGGCGTTAGGGCAGGGCTAGGAGATTCTTCTAGCAGTTTTTGATGTCGTCTTTGAATGGAACATTCCCGCTCTCCTAAGTGAATGACATTACCGTAGGAGTCGGCCAAAATTTGAAATTCAATATGGCGGGGATTTTCAATAAATTTTTCTAGATATACCCCGGCATTCCCAAATGCCGCTTCTGCTTCCCCTTGAGCCGCTCGGAAGAGTTTAATCAGTTGACTCTCATCCCGAACCAGGCGCATCCCCCGGCCACCTCCTCCAGCAGTGGCTTTGAGCATCACCGGATAGCCAATCTGACGAGCAACAGAGATGGCTTGCCCTTCATCGTTTAAGAGTCCATCACTACCCGGTACAGTAGGGACTTTAGCCTTTTGCATGGTGGCTTTGGCAGTGGACTTATCCCCCATGGCTCGCATGGCTTCCGGAGTAGGGCCAATAAAGGTAATTTGGTGGTCGGCACAAATTTCGGCAAATTTGGCGTTTTCTGCCAGAAAGCCATAGCCGGGATGAATGGCAGTGGCGTGGCGGGTGAGCGCAGCAGCGATAATGTTGGGAATGTTGAGATAGCTTTTGTTGCTATTCGGTTCTCCAATACAAACGGCTTCATCGGCTAACTGTACATGGAGGGCATGGCGGTCAATGGTGGAATGAACAGCAACGGTGGCAATGCCGAGTTCTTCACAGGTGCGGAGGATGCGGAGGGCAATCTCTCCTCGGTTGGCAATCAGGATTTTTGAAAAGGTCATCTTCCAGTTTTTTCGGTGATATATGCAGTTAGAATAGGAGGTTTGGGGGCCTTTCTGGAAGATCTTTTTGGTTAATGGGTGCGATCGCCGCTTACTTATGCTACTATAAAAAACTGTGAGCGATCCTCACAAGTTCCAAGCGGATGTGGCGGAATTGGTATACGCGCACGTTTGAGGGGCGTGTGGCTTGTCCTTGCGAGTTCGAGTCTCGCCATCCGCATGAATATACTGATAGAGTGAAAGTGGCTCTAATCCTTACCCTCAAGAACAAGCCACACGCCCCATTGAATGGGTACAGTGGCAACCCATGCCTAAAATCTGCCTAAATTCACCATAGCACTCCCCAGGGGGGTCAAGTGATAGGTCATGGGGCAAGATATAAATAGATATCCTCTAAGAGGGATAACTCAAAACTCAATCACTCGATGATTATCTCCTAACTCTGGATCGGCGCTAAAGCTTTCAAAGTAGGTTCTCAGAGGTTCAGGAAAATGGGAAAAGTTAAACTGAGTATCTCCTTGGGCAATATCCGCCCAAAAATAGCGCAGGGAACCCACCCATTTCTGGGCTTCCTCTTCCGTTAAGTAGCAGGGATCTTCAGTTAACAGACGCATCATAAACGGGTGAGATCGCTCTCCCATCCATTCCCGCGAAAATTCCCCTAAATTTTCCCAACCGGGAAGGGTTTTAATCTGATGAGAAGCAATCTTAACGGTTGTTTTTTCACTTAACTTAGACGTAATTCTTAAGGTTCTGTAAGCATGGGGATAACTCACCAATGAACCTGTTGTAATCTCGTACAAATCTCCCTGTTGGGCAATATCTTGCACATGCAAATGACCCGTAAACAGTAAATGAATTCCTGCTTCCTGTAAGACTTTAATCAAGCGCGGCCCATTTTGCAACATATACCGTTTTCCTAAACAATGGGTGCTTTGATCTGGTAAATGTTCAATTACATTATGATGAATCATCACCAAGCGCAAGGGTTCAGAGGTTGTGGCTAATACCTCCTCTAACCATTGAAACTGAGCTTCATTCAGATAACCATAGCCGAGTTGTTTACCCTCTGGGTCAAATTCATTAGAATCTAAAGCAATGAGTCGCACACCGGGCAGCAGTTCGCAAGTATAATCCGTTTGGTGAGAGTGGCGATAGCCAAATTGATGATAATAGGTGGGAAATTTAGCGCGACTAATTGAGGTTTCATTACCCCATTGAGTCGGAATATCATGATTTCCTGGAATCACATATACTGGATAGGGTAACTGGGAGAGCCTCTGTTGTAGCCATTGATGATTTTCCGGTTCCCCATGCTGGGTTAAATCTCCTGGTAAGAGCAGAAAATCGAGATCCAATTGACTGATGCGATCTAGGGCTAATTCTAAAGCCGGAATACTTAATTCTACCAAGTGGAAACGTTTGGGATGATCCCAAATAGTATGGGGTAGAGCAATATGTAAATCACTGATAATGGCAAACTGAAAATCAAAGTCCATTGTTGATGTCTAAATAACTTATCATATAATCCTATCTTAAGATTGTATCATTTGGGGGTACATCAATGGGGGGGTGAGGACGCAAAATCCTATAGAAATACTCAATAAAAAGCATGGATAATCCTGACAGAATTACTGACTTACGGTCTAGGGTTGATGGGAACAAAACGGTATGGAATCCATTTGCTAAAATAGAAAGTAGATAAGATTTCTATTTGATACATTTTGTTAACAAAATAAAATAGGAGTATCGATCATGATTAGTGAATGGATTCGAGGGCTACCGAAAGCGGAATTGCACATTCATATTGAGGGATCTTTGGAACCGGAGTTAATGTTTGCTTTGGCCGATCGCCACCAGATGACCCTTCCCTATGATTCCATAGAAGCTGCCCATCAAGCCTATCAGTTTGAAGATCTACAATCTTTCCTGGATCTCTACTATGCGGGAGCCAATGTCCTCTGTACAGAACAGGACTTTTATGACCTGACTTGGGCTTATCTACAACGGGCCCAGAGCCAAACGGTGCGCCATACGGAGATTTTCTTTGATCCCCAAACCCATACCCAGCGAGGGATTCCTTTTAAAACTGTGATAACTGGAATCCATCAAGCTTTGGTTGATGGTCAAACTCAACTGGGTATAAGTTCCTGTTTGATCATGTGTTTTTTACGTCATTTGAGCGCGGAAGAGGCAATGAAAACCCTAGAGGAAGCCCTACCTTATCAAGATTGGATTGTTGCGGTGGGTTTAGACTCTTCTGAATTCGGTCATCCTCCTTCTAAGTTTAGCGCCGTTTTTGACCAAGCGAGATCCCACGGTTTTTTGACGGTTGCTCATGCGGGGGAAGAAGGGCCCCCTGAGTATATTTGGGAAGCGCTCAAGTTACTCCAAGTGGCTCGCATCGATCATGGGGTGCGATCGCCAGAAGACCCTAAACTAATGGTATGGCTGAAAGAGCATCAAATACCCCTCACGGTTTGTCCCCTCTCCAATGTTAAGCTCTGCGTCTTTGAAACCCTGAAGGAGCATCCCCTTAAACAGTTATTAGATGCAGGTTTACGAGTGACGGTGAACTCCGACGATCCGGCCTACTTTGGGGGCTATCTACAAGAGAACTTTATGGCTATCTATGAAGCTCTAAACTTGAGTCAACAGGACTTATATCAACTGGCGAAAAACTCGTTTTTGAGTGCATTTCTATCGGAGTCCGAGAAACAAGCGGCGATCGCCGAACTGGAAAGCTATATGTATCCAAACAGACAATGATCTAGGGTAATCGGAATCAGAGCGATCGCCATTTTGACTCTGTGTAGCATCACTCAATGTCCAAACTTTCCTGTTCTAAGATGGTTTCAATACTAGATTTTAAGGGAGCTAACTTGGTTTGAATAATATCCCAAACAATTTCATCATCCACTGAAAAATAAGTGTGAACAATAATATTACGAAGTCCAATGATTTTCTTCCAATCAATTGAATTATACCGGTTTCGTAGGTCGTCAGGAATGTTTTTGCTTGCCTCACCAATAATTTGTAAATTGTGGATAACCGCATCAAATGTTCGTTCATCAGCAACCAACTGTTCCTGAGACATTTGAGTAGTATAGCTTTGAATTTTAGTGAGGCTTTTGAGGATATCATCTAGATATAGACGAAGACTGCGTGACATAAACGGCCTCTGCTAAAACGGATTGACTAATTTGGGATTTGAGGGAGCGTCGAGTCACGAGATCGACAGACTTGTTAAATAAATCTTCCAAAAAAAACTTCAAATCCATATAAGCATCAAATGTGGCTGGCCCTTGAAATTCTACCAGAAAATCTAGATCGCTATCCGCTTTGGCTTGCTTGCGAGCAGCAGAACCAAAAAGAGCTAAGGATTTTACCCCAAGGTTATCCAAGGTATTTAAGTGGTTTTGAAGGGTGGAAATAATGATTTCTTGATTCATTATTTGGGGATCTACAGAATCAATTTTCATAGAATTAGCTTGATTTAGATCTTGATTGTCTTTAATTATAGGGCTGATCGCAACTTCTGCCAACCTAGCTTTCCCTCAAATGCTATACTGTCTTCTATTCCCTGCGATGAAAAACCCTGACCTATGACCATCGCCCAATCATCAGAACGAAACATTACCACCCTTCCCGACCATACCCAACTGCCTGACTCGGATGGTACTTTTGTGAAAAACTTTCAGGAGCATCCCCAGAGTATTTTACTAACGGATTCGATTCAATCTACCCTCGATCGCCTGCACCCAGACCAAAATTATGCGATCGGTCAAGACTGTGGCATCTATTGGAGAATGACAGAACCTCCAGAAAAAGGAGCCGAATGTCCAGACTGGTTTTATGTGCCGAATGTCCCTCCCACTCTTGAGGGTAGGGTGAGGCGTTCCTATGTGTTATGGCAAGAATTTATTCCCCCTTTAATTGCCATCGAATTTGTCTCAGGAGATGGTACAGAAGAACGGGATTCTACGCCCTTATCCCAAGTCCGAAAAAAAGGGCAAAAACCGGGTAAATTTTGGGTCTACGAACAAATCATTCGTCCGGCATTTTACGCCATCTATGAAGTTCAGAAAGGGAGTGTAGAAGTCTATCATTTAATCGAAAATCACTACGAGTTAGTGGCAGCCAATGAACGAGGTCATTATCCCATTAAGCCTATAGGGGTAGAGTTAGGAATTTGGCAAGGATTATATGGCAATCTAGAATTACCTTGGCTGCGCTGGTGGGATAGTGAGGGTAATTTACTGTTAACTGGAGATGAACGAGCTAGAATTGAACGCCAGCGAGCGGAAACTGAACGCCAGCGAGCGGAAAATGCTGAACTGGAGTTAGAGCAGGAACGCCAGCGAGCAGAAAGCGCTGAACTGGAGTTAGAGCAGGCACGTCAACGAGCGGAAAGACTGGCTGAGTTACTCAGATCCCAGGGTATTAATCCAGAGGAACTGAGCTAAATTATCCAGTATAGCCCTCACCCCCAACCCCCTCTCCCGTGGGAGAGGGGGCTAGTCGTCTGTATCTCATATGATGTCTGGTTAAATAGATGTCATTGCGACCTCCGGGAAGCCTTCGCGCTTCGCGCAAGCTTCGCTAACGCTACAATTATCGAGAGGATCGAGATTGCTTCATTTCACTGCGTTCCATTCGCAATGACATACTATAACTGATCCAACGGACTTGATACAGCGCTTTGCGCTGTATCGGTGGACAGTAGGAAAAGATCCCCCCTTGCCCCCCTTAAAAAGGGGGGAATAGGAAAGTCCCCCTTTTTAAGGGGGATTTAGGGGGATCAAGATGTCCCACATAAAGCGCGAAAACTGCTGTATCATCTATTCGAGCAAGGCTATAGCAGTTGATTAAACAAGTAACCTACGCTAATAATGCC
>NZ_JAQOSP010000013.1 GCF_030068475.1 Roseofilum acuticapitatum BLCC-M154
CTTGATATCATATCAAGTCCGGATAAAGGGTGAAGAAGGGGGCCAGATGCCCGCACTCCTCTAATCCCTTGATATTACTGGAGTGGGAGCATCTTGCTCCCTGGATTTTTAATTAGGGTATTTCCGCTTCGCGGACATGAACAATCGGACTTGATATCAGGAGTGGGAGCGTCTCTCTCGCTAGAAAAGCAACGAGCCACCTCTTTCTGAGCCGTTCAACCTTTACCATAAATTCTCCCACGCCACTGAATCGAAGTTTGAAAACTGGAGAACAGAATGCGAAGAAACCCCAAAGGATCGGCTAAGGGAGACAACCAAAACAGGAAAGAAAACCGAGCCGTTGATAAATCATAGGAGGGAAAGATAGCCAACCCTAGGGCAAACCGAATCGCCAATACAGCCCAATTTAGATTAACCAGTATCTGAGCAACTATGCCTTCTGGAAATGCACCCATGATTCCTAAAATCACTACAGCTAAGGGCAAACCTTGCACCGCGAAGAGAAACCACAAATCAGTCCAGAGTTGCCCAGGGGAAGTGGCATCCTTTAAATCTAGCGATCGCCCCCACTCCTGCCAAGTTTGCCACGCTCCCTCATACATCCGCACCTTCAGCACCGGAGCGCCATCCCAAAAGGCAACCTTAAACCCCCGTTGAGCAGCGATTCTGGCTAGGGTAACATCATCACAAAAGGAAGATTTCGCGGTTGTATAGCCCTCTAGCTCTTCTAACACCCGTCTGCGGATTAAAAAACATTGCCCATTCGCCATGATGCGATCGGCACTCTCAAACGTTCCTGTAGGGCCAAATCGATACACCAGCGTCATCAATAACGCCGGTTGTAGCCAGCATTCTCCTGGATATTCCAGAATAAACCGAGGGGAGAGAGAGACTAAATCATACCCCTCTTCTTGGGCAATTTTAATCAAACCCGCCACCAATCCCGGATGGGGCACAGTATCGGCATCAATGCCCAAAATCCACTCACTTTTAGGGGAACTGTGCAAAAATCCCGTATGCAGTGCCCAAGGTCGTCCCACCCAGTCCCCAGGTAAGGGATCATCATAAATTAAGCGAAACCGGGGGTCTTTACTAGCGGTTTGCAACACCAGATCCCCCGTGCCATCGGTGGAATGACTATCCACCACCAACACCTCGCGCACTTCGTAACTCTGGCGCGTTAAGCCCTCTAAACAGGGCGAGAGGCGATCGCGCTCATTCAGAGTCGGAACCACCACACTAACGCTTCCGAGCATCTGAGGATCGGCAGATTGCGGTTCAATGGGAGCATGGCGGAAAGGGCCTTTAACTAGGCGAAAGAGGAGAATGGCGATCGCCGGAATTTGCATCACCATCAATCCCCAAGTTAACATCTGACCCCCATCCATACCCTGCTCCCTCTACTAAATTTTTACTTAGCAACGACATTAACTGCGGCCGGTGTCACCGTTTGGCGATCGGCAACAGAAGCATTCAACCCTTCTGACTCCTGCACCTCCTCTGGAGTAATCCACCACAACACCAACGCTGGAATCACTGCCATGAGAATCCCCAAAAGCACCGGAGTTGTAAATCCACTCACTCCGCTCAGAACTGCCGCATAAGCAAAGTTACTCAAATATACCACTAAGGGGAACCCTAACTGGGGGCGACTCACTTGGGGCAATTCTCTCCCCCAAATCCAAGTCCCCACACTCATAAACAGCGCTCCTGTCGCTAACCAACCCGCAAAATTCTGATAAGGCATTCCAAAGAACGGCCCTTCCTGTCCCCATTCCCAAAAATGGATAATCGTTTGGCTCATAGCCGGATCGAGGACAAAATCCCAAGCGGTAAGTAGGATAGCCCCTAGAGCAATAGCCGCCCCTTGTTTAAGCGCAGTCCAGTTTTGGGCCACTTGCAAGCCCCCCAAAGCAATCAAATAAGAGACTAATCCTACATAAAACCAAGACAAGGGAATCGTAAAGGGCACTAAACCCGCAACTTTATACCCCAATCCATTTAAATAGCCATACTCTCCAAAGGGAAAACCGGTACTCGTTCCCATCAATTCACTGCTCAGGGACAAACACACCGCCGGAACCATAAATCCTAGCCAACGGCGCAGTCCCAAAGTCCGATAAGCATAGAGGGCAACGGCTGCTGCTCCTAATAAGATATTGACAACCCCACCTCCGGACATACTCACCCGAAACAAGGTTTGGCCGATGGGAGGTAAGTTAACGATAATCTCTGGGTTGGGGAGAATGAAGAGCAGGCCCAACCAGCCAAAAGGCATGGTAGCAATATGGCCCATTAAGCATAATCGTTGGGCAATCTCAAGCGGCTTCATAGCGTTTGGCATCCGATTTATATGAATCTATTAAGTAATGTAAACAGAAGTCCTATAAAATTCAACTCATCTCGTAGGATGGGCAGCTTGGATTGCGATCGCAAATGAAGCCATTCAGGTATAGTGAATCGAGACAAACGATCAGCATTGGGTTAGGTTCAGTTGTGATTGCAGAAAGTATTGGTATCGGTCTAGGAGGTGCAAGTCTCCTGCTTCTATGGGCGATTGAAAATCAGTATCGAGGTCGTCCTGGGAATCAACTGGCCCTCAAGTTTGAAGGGTGGCAGGGGGAATTCTTATCGGCTGACCATTATCAGTTGGTGGGAGAAGGGGTTTTAATCAATGAAACCTCGACCTTAGAAATTATGGTTCCAGAGGTTTCCGTTGAGGTGGAATTACTCAGTAAGGGATCTTTGGAGGGAGTAAACTGGAAAACTCGCCTGGTTCCCCTACATCCGGATGCTCCGAGCCGAGCCGATGAATATTGGTTTGCCTATATTGTCAAGGTGGGGAAACAGACGCGCTTCAAGATCCATATTGATATTACGGGGCCGAATTTGGATCGGGTGCAAACCGCTTGGATTAAAGTAAATTATGTCACCTATGGGCCAGAAGGACGGATTCCGAAAACGGGTCATTCGGTCTATGCTCTCCAGTATCCGGATGCGTCTGAGTTACCGCCAGGACGAGATTCAGAGGTGGCTCAGGTGTTTCCGATCCCAACTCATATTTTGACGGATCAAGATGACCCGGTGTCCGTAGTGGAGCGGTATGTTTTGCCCCATGCTAAACCGGGGGATATCGTGACGATTGGGGAAACACCGATCGCCCTCATGCAAGGTCGGCTGCGCCATCCAACAACAGTAAAACCGGGATGGGTTGCCAAACGAATTTGTTATTATTTTTTGCCGACATCAAGTTTAGCTACCGCTTGCGGAATGCAGACTTTGGTGGATATCGTCGGCCCTGTACGGGTGGGGTTTGCTTTTGTGGTGGGTGCTTTAGCTAAAGCCTTGTTGCGTAAACCCGGAGTCTTTTACCAACTCGCTGGAGAGCAAGCGCGGTTAATTGATGATGTCACTGGAACCTTGCCCCCCTTCGATCAATTTATTGTCCTGGGGCCCGATAAACCGGAACAGGTGGTCGCTAAAATTAAAGAAAAAACGGGATTATCTGCGGCGATCGTCGATGTCAATGACTTGAAAGCCGTTAAAATATTAGCAGCGACCCCAAATTTATCTATGGAGTTGCTCACCCAAGCCCTCAGAAGTAACCCAGCCGGTAATGCAGATGAACAAACCCCTATTGTTCTGATTCGACCCCAGGGTTAATTATCCTTACCGGTGTCCCATTGCCCCTGTCGATTGAGAGAATATCCTTATGATGCCAGCGTCTCCCCAAAATTTAGAAAAACAGACAGAAGTTCGGAGTTTGCAACATCGAGACCTAGATGTGGTGGAAGCTTTGCTTGATACTGGGGCTTCATCACCGCTCATGGGTAAGGATCGACCCTATTCTGGGCAGGAGATTCGCCAGTGGTTTGGACTGTTGAAACTCTTGAGTTTGTTTCCGAATCCCTGGCGCTATAAGCTATCTCTCCATGTGGCGGGGCAGCGTCATAGCTCCGAGAATACGGATGGGCAAGTGGTGGGGGCGATCCAAATTTCTCCCTTTAATCGTACTCGCAGTACCTGGCGGGTGGATCGGGTGGGGGTGAGGCCAGGGGTCTCGCGAGCGGGAATTGGTTCGCTGTTGCTGCGCTATTGTATGCAGGCAGTGCGAGAAGCGAGAACTTGGTTGTTGGAAGTGGATGTGAATGAAGCTGACGAGATTGCCCTGTATCGCCAAAATGGGTTCCAGCCTCTGGCGCAGATGACCTATTGGGCGATCGCCCCCGCACAGCTCGCTAAGTTAGCCCAACGGGAGCCGGATCTGCCTAACCTCTTACCAGTGAGCAATGCGGATGCAGCGCCCCTTTATCAGCTCGATACGGTGGCTATGCCTCCCTTTGTGCGGCAAGTGTTTGACCGCCATGTGGAAGACTTTAAGACCCCCTTGTTGCAATCGATTATGGAGGGGATTAAACAATGGTGGACGAAAACGGAAGTGGTGAGTGGCTATGTGTTTGAACCGCAACGACAAGCGGCGATCGGTTATTTTCAGCTCCACTTACAGCGTCAGGAGAATGCTGGACATCAAGCCGAGTTGACGGTACACCCCGCCTATACTTGGCTCTATCCGGAATTGATGGCCCAAATGGCTCGTATTACTCAGGAGTTCCCCCCCCAACCCTTACATCTGGCTTCGGCAGATTATCAACCAGAACGGGAGGAGTATTTGCAGCAAATTGGCGCAAGTCGGATCGGTCATACGTTGATGATGTCGCGATCGGTTTGGCATAAACTGCGCGAGTCTAAGCTGGTTTCTCTGGACAGTCTGCAACTCTCGGATATGCTGCAAGGCTTGCAACCAGCCGGAAAACCGATTCCGGGACGGATGTCGATTCTCCATTCCTTGAGTTTGGAAGAGACTTCCGAAGGCTTCTCGAATGGTGGCAAAGAAGGCAATTCTGGAGTTGAAGGTGAGGCAACTGGGGACAAGGGTTCATCGGTGGATTAAGGATTGTAGGGGAAGAAACCGGGCAAGATGGGAAAATACAAGCGGGCAAGATGGGAAAATACAAGCGGGCAAGATGGGAAAAGACAAGCGGGCAAGATGGGAAAATACAAGCGGGCAAGATGGGAAAAGACAAGCGGGCAAGATGGGAAAATACAAGCGGGCAAGATGGGAAAATACAAGCGGGCAAGATGCCCGCACTCCTGAAATCCCCTGATATTACTGGAGTGGGAGCGTCTGGCTCCCTAGAGTTTTAATGATGGTGTTTCCGCTTCGCGGACATAATAGGAGCTACCCACCAGAAGCCCACCAGAAACCCCACCCAACTTTCCCCCATTGTTAATTCTCAATTTTTAATTTTTAATTTTTAATTGATAAACCCGTCCTCCCCCATCCCCCGCCACCACCGTACAGCCATCCGGCGCAACCGCACAGCACCATACAGCACCCTCCGCCGTAAACGTTGCCAGCACCTCCCCCGTCTGCAAGTCCCACACCTTCAGGGTGTTATCGGCTGAACCCGACACCGCTCGTTTCCCATCTGGGGTCACCGCTACCGCTTGTACCGAGCCACTATGACCGGAAAGGGTAAGCTGTGGCTCTCCCGTCTGCAAGTCCCACACTTTCAGGGTGTTATCGTCTGAACCCGACACCGCTCGTTTCCCATCTGGGGTCACCGCTACGGCGAATACCAAGGAACTATGACCGGAAAGGGTAAGCTGTTGCTCTCCCGTCTGCAAGTCCCACACTTTCAGCGTGTTATCCCTTGAACCCGACACCGCTCGTTTCCCATCTGGGGTCACCGCTACTGCATATACCCAGTCACTATGACCGGAAAGGGTAAGCTGTGGCTCTCCCGTCTGCAAGTCCCACACTTTCAGCGTGTTATCCCCTGAACCCGACACCGCTCGTTTCCCATCTGGGGTCACCGCTACCGCTCGTACGGAGGAACTATGACCGGAAAGGGTACGGATAAGCGCCCCGTCGGGGGAGTCCAGACAACGGGTGAGGGGACGAAACCAGGTTCCGGTCTGTCGCGCCTGAGCCTGCTGTAATAACTGCTCCACTTTCCCCCCACCCCGATGTTGGGGTAAGTAGCGCCCCACCTTGGGCAGCTTTTGCCAAAAGTATTCATACTCGTACTGCTGCATCTGCTTCCGGTCGAGCAACCTGCCCCACAACTGATGGGCCAACTGTTGCTTATCCTGATTTAAAACATGGGCACTCATCCGCAATGTCTTCTCTAAGCGACTGAGAAATCTATCCTTTTCCTGCACCTGCCCAAAGTCCTGCAACAGTTGCTCAATATCCGTCGCGTCTAACTTCTGCTGCAACCAATCAAAATCTCCCAACAACTCAGCAAACGCCGCCTCTTCTCCCGCTTCCCGGAAGTGATAGGCTGCCTGCTGATATAAATAGCGCTCCCCGTCCACCTCTGCCCCCGTCCAGGGAAACCGCCCCCCCGCATAGCTGGCTAAAAACTCTCGATGCACCCTCACTCTATCCAAGAGCTGCTCCTGGAGATACTTCTGTTGCACGTCATGAAGCGCCACCCACCGCTCTGGCGATGTGCCCTCCACAAACACCAGCGCCCGTTGCGCCAACTCCGTCAACCACTGCCGCAGGCGATACTCTGGCTGCTTCCCTTTCCGTCCCCACAACTTCACCAGCGCTGCTTCCGATATCTTCACGTCCGGCGCAACCATACCCAACTCCAGATATGCCTGCTGTTTCTCTGGCTCCAACACCTGGATACTCGTAGTTATCGCTTTATAAATACTGCCGTGGGGATGCTCGAAAAACTTCAAGTTAGCTTTCTGCAACGCCATCAACACATCCGCCCAACTATTTCCTTGTCCCACTTGCGCTCCCGCCAGCGCCAGAGCTAAGGGCAACTGTCCGCACTCCTTCACCACCGCTTTAGCTTCCGGGGGCAACATCTCCACATGCACATCTGCCCACTGAGCCAACAACTGCAAGGACTGGTCTTCATCCAACATCCCCACCTGATAGCCTTCGGCTCCCAACCCCTGCACCAAGCGGCTATCCCTAGTGGTGAGCAGTAACTGACAGTCCTCTCCCAAAACCTGCACAAACCGTTCCGCTTCCCGTTGCTGCCAAACATCATCCAGCACCAGCAAGCAACACTTATCCCGCAACACTTCCGACAGATAGGCATCCCACGCGCCTGCATTCTCCTGATAAGCGTGCGGCTCTCCCAAGGCAGTCGCCAACCGTTTATACAGTTCCATCGGTTTCGGTTCTATCCCCACCTCCAACCACACCACCCCATCCACAAACCTACGCCGCACGTCCATATCTCGCGCCAACTCCGCCGCCAAAACCGTTTTCCCAATGCCTCCCATCCCCTGCACGCCCACTTTCCGCGCTTGTCCCGTCATCACCACCGGGCGACTGCTCAACACCCGGCGCTTCAACTCCTCCACATCCTGGGGACGGGGCACAAAGCGGTCGAGCGGTTTGGGCACAGTATCCACCGACCCCAAACCCGGCCAAGGTTTCGCCCGTTTCTCCTGGGGCTGGCTTTGCCGCAACGCTTCGGCACAGATGCGCGAAAACTCCTCGCGAGTGGGCATCTGTTGCAACCGTTGCTCAATGTTGTCCAGTTTGGCTAACGTGGCTCCATGTAAATTAAACAACATCGAGGCAAACGCTTGTCCGCTTTCCCCCGCATCATCTTTCAGCACTTCCCGCAAGTTACGATTAAAATTATTAGATAATTCCGATACTAAAGCCTCCATAATATCCTCATATTCTGCCACCTCCCCCAACAACTGCCCCTGCTTGCGTCCCTGCTCAAACAGCCACTCCACTACCTCGCGCCACCCTTCCTCTGGCAATACTTGATACTCGTCAAACGCTTCCGGGTGACGAGAAAAAACCTCGACAAGCTGTTCTTCCTGAACCTTCTCAAACAGCTCTACATTCTGGTTTTGCTTGGCCCACTCTAGCCAATAGCCCTCAATCTGTTTCCCAAACCGCTCTAACTCCCCTTTAATCTCCCGATACTGAGGCGCAACCGTCTCAATTAACGTCCGTCCCACCGTGCGACCCGCAGCCTTAGCCAAGTCTTGATTCTGTAATATCTCCCGATGGTTGAGTAATTTCTTAACAAACTCTCCCAGGTTATTCCCCACCATCCCGGCGGTAAAATTGGAGATCCCAACAAAGGCCGGCCCAGCTTGACCAGTAACGGCACAAGCGGCGATAGAGAGTAATCCCAGAATCGCCGTCCCCCCCAACAGTTGTTTATTTAACCGGAGAATGCGTGTAATCTTGTCCATGGCTTCTGAGTCTTTGTTAACCCAATTTCCCTATGATAATATTGCTCTCCTATGGGGCGCTACCCGTTATTTGTGTCAAGAAACCCCACCCAAGTCGCGCACGGAAGCCTTCGCCATGACTACCGAGTGGATCGCGATCGCTTCATTCTACTGTGTTCCATTCGCAATGACTGGACTTGATATCCATGGGTCGTGCATGTCTATAATCGAGAAGGTAAGGATTAAGATCGGCGCGATCGAAGAGTGGGTAAGGTTACAGGAGATTCCATGATTTCAGCCTTGGGTTTGGATATCGGTCAGAAACGGATTGGGGTGGCAGGATGCGATCGCCTCGGATTACTCGCCACCCCCCTCACCACCATCGATCGCCAGTCTTTTGAGCAAGATATCGCCCTCCTCAAGCCAATCATTGCCGAGCGAGAGGTGAGTATTTTAATCGTCGGCTTACCCTATCTCATGGATGGGCAACTCGGCACGCAAGCTCAACAAGTCCAACAGTATGGCGATCGCCTGCAAAAGACCCTACAATTACCCCTTGAGTATGTGGATGAGCGCTGCACCTCCCTAGAAGCCACAGAAATCCTCGTCTCCCGAAAACGCTCCCCCTCTCGCAATAAGGGCTTAATCGATGCCCAAGCTGCCGCCCTAATTTTACAACGCTGGCTAGACGATCGCACTTAACCGGGAAAATACTCAGAAAATTCCTCCCTTCATTTACTCAAGGATGCAAGAATCTAAGATATGATGAGAGGTCGAAGTGTGGGCCCAAGATCATCTTGGGAAATAGGAAGTAACCCTCATGGATCGAGAAGTAATGGACAATGATCCCCTGACCGTATTATTAAGCGATGCCGAGGGAAAGGAATTAGAATGCACAATTGAATATTCCTTTCCCTATGACCGCGAAAACTATTTTGTTTTATTGCCCAAGGATACCCCAGTCGAGATTTTTGTCTGGCAAAATGCTGGAGATGAGGAAGAACTGGTTCCGGTAGAAGATGAATCGTTAATCGATGAACTCTTTGACCTAGCTAAAGCAGTTTTGTCCGAACAAAATTTGAAGCTCAAACGCACCGGAATTACCCTCACAGTAGAAGGGGATATTCCCGATTTAGAGGAAGAGGATGACGATGAAGATATGGATTCCGATCTCGAATCCTTTCAGTTGTTAGCCAGCTTCTATTTTGGAGACGATGAGTACGAAATTTCTACCCCTTTAGACCCGCTTTTTTTGCTTGCTAAACAGGAAGAACCGGGTAAAGCGAAAGAGCTTTCCGAAAGTGAGCTGAAGAAAATAGAGCATTTATTACCAGAGATTGAACAGAAGTTAGAAGAACAACTCTTAGATTAGAGTCCTTAAAACTCCATTATCGGTAGTGGAGGATATTGGGAAACTCCCCAGGGTGCAGCAGTAGAAAACCATGCGAGATTTCATCAGTCATGACAACCGGCAATTCACGAATCACCAAGTGGTTCTTTTATCTGATTCTCTTTCCCGTCGTTGTTGGCTTCTCTGGATGGCAAGGATGGCGGTGGTGGAGTTGGGCGATTAGTCCTGTGATGCCTGCAAATGCCGAGGTTGCCGATCATCAAGTGTTAGTGGAAATTCCACTCGGAACTTCGGGAGAACAAATTGGTTCAGATTTAGCCCATCTTAATCTGATTCGTTCAGAACAGGCCTGGATTATTTGGACGAAGTGGCTCAGATTACAGGCTAAAGTCAAACCAGAGTTAGAAGGCTATTTCCAAGCGGGAACTTATCAGTTATCTCCCACTCAGTCTTTACCACAAATTGCGGATCAAATTCGCTCTGGGACAGTGGTACAAGCAACCTATACCATTCCAGAAGGTTGGACTTTAGCCCAAATGGGAGAGTATTTTGAAGCTCAAGGATGGTTTACCTCAGAAGCATTTTTAGAGGCGGTGAATGGGATTTCTGGCCAAGATTATCCTTGGTTGCCTTCTGTGCCGAAATTGGAGGGTTTTTTATTTCCGGATACTTATCAAATTTCTGGAGATAGCTTGACGGCCGATCACGTGGTACGACAAATGTTAAGCCAATTTGAACAGGTGGCACTGCCTCTCTATCAAAAGGCTCAAGGTCAAACGGATTTGAGCCTTTTGGAGTGGGTGACGTTGGCGAGTATTGTGGAAAAGGAATCGGTCGTCGCTCAAGAACGGGGGGTGATTTCGGGGGTGTTTCATAATCGACTGGAAAAGGGGATGACGTTGGGAGCCGATCCGACTGTGGAGTATGGTTTGGGGATTAAGCAAACTCCGGATCAACCCTTGACGCTTAAGGATGTGAATACCCCAAACCCTTATAATACCTATTTGAATCCGGGATTACCTCCAACTCCGATCGCCAGTCCCGGTCAAGCGAGTTTAGAGGCTACGCTCTATCCGGAAACAACGGAGTATCTGTATTTTGTGGCTCGCTATGATGGGACGCATATTTTTAGTCGTACCCTGGATGAACATAACCGAGCGATTAACCAAATTGCCCAACAACGTTAGCCCAGAATGGGTTTGATTTTTTCTTATGTCTTCTAATCTTCTCCTGCAACCGGATCTTGTTCTTGGCGGCCCCATTTTAGATTTAACGCCCGATTTGTTGCGTTTGCACGATCTCAAAGGATTAATTTTGGATGTGGATGATACCCTTGTGCCCATAACTTCACCGATCGCTTCTGAGGAGCTGAAAAAGTGGATTGCCCAGATTAAACCCCTGGTTTCGATTTGGCTTGTGAGTAATAACCTAAATTGGATCAGAATTCGGGCGATCGCTGAGTGCTTAGACTTGCCCTTTATGCTGGGAGCCGCGAAACCCTCCCGGCGAAAACTGCGTCAGGCCGTGGAAAATATGGGTTTACCCCTTGAGCATGTGGCTATGGTTGGCGATCGCCTGTTCACCGATGTCTTAGCAGGCAATCGTTTAGGAATGTTTACAATTCTGGTAGAACCCATGGTTGATCCCCGCCAAGTCCATCGACCTTTTGACGTTCGATCCTTTGAGGTGTGGTTGTCTCAGATGTTCGGCGCTCGTTTACATCCTTCCGCACAAAACGTTACGAATCTTGATAAAAACTGAAAAAACGAAATATAAAGAAAAGATTACGAATCGGGGATCGCTGGAAAATTAGTGCAATTATTAGAGTTAATTCAAATGGGGTCAGCAAATATAAAGACCCTAAAGATAAATCCCTGTAAATATTTTACCCTGGCAAAGCGCTGGTTCTCACTATAGAGAAACTGGCGCTTTCCTACTGTTCGATTCTCTCGCTCTGGTATTTGTTGATTTTCGGTTGCATTTTCCATGGCCCTGACCCTTGTCATTAAAATTGGTACGTCTAGCCTCACCAATCCCGAAACCGGTCACTTGGCCCTATCGACTTTAGCCCTATTGGTGGAAGTCCTCAGCCAACTACGTCGCCAAGGCCATCGGGTGATTCTCGTTTCTTCGGGGGCTGTGGGGGTGGGGTGTTCGCGGTTAGGCTTGAAAAAGCGCCCCCGTGATATTGCCCTGAAACAGGCGATCGCCGCCGTGGGTCAAGGACGCTTAATGCGGATTTATGATGACCTCTTCAATACCTTCAATCAACCCATTGCCCAAGTGCTACTGACACGCCGAGATCTAGAATCGAGGGTTTCCTATCTCAATGCCTATGATGCTTTTCAAGAACTCCTGGATCTGGGCGCGATCCCCATTGTCAATGAAAACGACACCGTAGCCACAGACGAACTGAGGCTAAAGTTCGGGGATAATGATACCCTTGCGGCTTTGGTTGCCAGTCTAGTAGAAGCCGACTGGCTATTTTTACTCACGGATGTGGATAAACTCTATTCTGCCGATCCCCGTCTGGTTCCTGATGCTCAACCCATTTCCCACGTTCGCAACCTGGAAGACTTAACTGAAGTAGAAGTCGGTAATGCATCCACTTGGGGAACGGGGGGGATGAGTACCAAAATTTCTGCTGCTCGCATTGCCACCAATGCGGGAGTGCGGATGGTGATTATGGGAGGACGCTATCCCAATCAAATTCCCCAGATCTTAAATGGGGATGAAATTGGCACGCAATTCCATCCTGCTCCCCGAACGATGAATGCTCGTAAACGGTGGATTGCCAATGGATTGATTCCCTCTGGTAAAGTGATGCTCGATCCGGGAGCAGTTAAGGCAATTTGCGATCGCGGAAAATCTTTATTAGCGGTGGGAATTTCTGGGGTAATGGGCCGCTTTCAGGCATCAGATGCGGTGATTCTTTGCGATCTTGAGGGTAAAGAGGTGGCTCGCGGAATCGTCAATTATGGCAGTGATGAATTGGATTTAATTAAAGGCCACCGTTCCGATGAAATTACTGACCTTTTGGGATATGAAGGCTCGGATACGGTGGTTCATCGAGATAATTTGGTATTGCTCTAAAGAAAAGGAATTACCCATGATTATTGGTAATAGCGCTCTTCTAGCCAAATACGCACCTCTTGCTCGGAGTCAAAGATCAAGTGTTGGTGAGCGGTGGGATCGTAAACGCGATAGATCCAATTACCACTTTTATCTTGTGTCTGGGTAATGCGGGGTTCTTCACTGTACCACCAAACGGCAACTAGATAGTTCCAAAGCTTCTGGAGGCGATCGCTTGCAAGAAAAGAATGGGGAAACCGAGATAAGCCTTTGAGATCGGTTAAGCGTAACTCTGATCCTCTTGCGATTGTGGAGATAGTACTGGTGTTTTTCATGGCTCGTGTCCTCAATACCGATCGATAGCAACGGACAGGGGATATAAGTCTGTCCCTAGTAGGGGCGAAATGTTTTTCGTCCTTACCCTATCTCTAGTGTGGAGGAAGAGCAGAGAAAAAAACAGATGCAATTAAGCTAAATTGTAACCATAACAGTTTTGGTTTTAAGAACTGTTATGGTGAATAAAATGTACAACTGTATTGGAGCGTTATGCACTTACGACCTATTGAGCAAACGGAAGGCGCAAACTTATATGAACAGGTGGCTAACCGCATTCAGATCTTAATTGCGGAAGGAACCCTACAACCGGGCGATCGCCTGCCCTCAGTGCGAAAAGTGCATCAACAAATGTCGGTGAGTATTTCCACTGCCCTAGAAGCCTATCGCCTCTTAGAAGACCGGGGAATCATTGGCGCAAAACCCCAATCGGGCTATTTTGTCCGCTCCTTAAAATCGCCTCCGGAACCCGATCGCTCTTCTCCAGCGCAAAAGGCTTGTCGGGTGGATACCTCCCTAGTCTGTAAAGTGAACTCCATGGTACGCGACCCAGAAATCATCCAACTGGGGGCCGCTGTACCGGGAATGGAGTTATTACCCCTGTCTACCTTGAACCGTCTGATGAGTCAGATGATGCGTCAAGATCCGATTTTTTCCCATAGTTATACTCCTCCTCCGGGGTGTTTGGAATTTCGCCGGGCGATCGCCAGACGGTTACTCGATGCGGATTGTGCAGTGACTCCAGATGAAATTGTGGCCACCCATGGAGCGACGGAAGCCGTATATTTATCCTTACGAGCGACCACCAAACCGGGGGATACAGTGGCGATCGCCTCTCCATCCTATTATGGATTACTGGAGAGCCTGTCTACACTCCATTTACAAGCTTTGGAACTGCCCACCCATCCCAGGGAAGGGATTTGTTTAGATGCCCTAGAAACCGCTCTGAAGCGCAAACAAATTAGCGCTTGTGCCCTAGTCTCTAATTTTAGTAATCCCCTGGGCACTTGTATGAGCAACGAGAAAAAGCAAGAGCTAGTGGAATTGCTAACCCGGTATGAAATTCCCCTGATTGAAGATGATGTTTATGGAGATTTGTCGTTTCATGGCGATCGCCCCAAAGCCATCAAAGCCTTCGATCGAGAGGGCTTGGTTTTATACTGCGCCTCCTATAGCAAGGTTCTTTCCCCAGGGTTGCGGGTGGGTTGGGCGATTCCCGGCCGCTATCAAGCCAAAGTGGAGCGACTGAAAATGACGGTCAATATGAGTACCTCTCCAGGCGCTCAACTGGCGATCGCCGCCTTTTTAGCCAATGGTGGATACGACCGCCATGTGCGAAATCTGCGCCGCGCCTATGAACAGCAAATGTTGCAAATGATTCAAGCCATTTGTAACTATTTCCCGGAAGAGACCAAAGTTACCCGTCCCACAGGGGGTCATGTTCTCTGGGTCGAACTGGCTCCCCAATTTGACACCATGGAATTATTTCATAAAGCCTGTCAGCATAAAATTAGTATTTCTCCGGGAATTATGTTTTCTCCGTCCTCAAGTTACGGTAACTGTTTCCGGCTCAATTGTGGTTTACCTTGGTCACCCAAAATTGAACAAGCTATGGAAACCTTGGGATACTTGATTAAGGAACATGGGTGATGGTGTTCCGTTTATCCCTAAAGCAGATTAGGCTGATACTCCGGAAAGTTCATGTTTTCTCCCCGATAAGCGGTAATCACGGTTTTCACGCCACCGCGTCTGGTAAAATCGCCGATAATGCGGAGGGCTTTGGGTTGGACTTCTGCCATCAGGCGATCGGCCACCTGATTAACCACGGTTTCATGGCTGATTCTTTGTTGGCGGAAACTGTTGATATAAAGCTTAAAAGCTTTAAGTTCTAAAACGGATTGATTCGGAAAATAATCAAAGACAATTGTGCCAAAATCGGGATACCCCGATCGCGGACAAAGGGCGGTAAACTCTGGATGTTCCACATGGATCAGATAATCATGATTCGGGGAAGGGTTGGGCCAAATTTCTAGGGGACTGGTGGCAGCATCTTCAATGGCGCGATCGCCATAAGTATCATCTGCCAATTTCTCTACTACAGTCCCCCGATATTTCCAAATCGGGTCATCTATCCCCGCTTCCTGAAATCCTCGGTCTCTTAAAATACAGGCATGGCATTTACCGCAACCCCCCTTCACCCCTGCATAGCAGGTATGGGTTAACTCCATGACGGACTCAAAGCGATCGCCCAAAACTTCCTGAGCCAACTTTACCGACTCCGCTTTCGTCAAATTCATCAAGGGCGTATGAATCCGATACGCCCCACCATCTCCGTACATCCCCTCCCCCAATGCCACGCCCATGGCATCAATAAAACTCTGGCGACAATCCCAATACCCCGCAAAATCAGTCTCACACACGCCTAACACAATGTCGCGAATGCCCAAACGCGCCGCCCGATTCGCCGCCAAGGTCAAGAATAAAATATTACGTCCCGGAATAAACGTCGCCTCAATGCCCCCTGGAAGCGCCTCGGCACTCTCATACTCCGCCAAAGCGGTTTGGCTCACTAAAGGACTCGTACTCGCCAAAATAGGCCCCACTGAGAGGATTTCATGGCTTGCCAATCCCAGCTTTTTAGCTACTGCCTGAGCGCTTTCGAGTTCAATGCGATGACGCTGTTGATAGTCAAACGTCAGCCCATGGGTGCGATCGAATTGTTGGGTAGCTAATGCAGCGCAGGTGGTTGAATCTTGTCCACCAGAAAGGATGACTAGAGCTTCAGTTTGGGCCATGAGCAATGAACAATGAACAATGAACAATGAACAATGAACAATTGGGGCAATAGTATTTTGACACTCCACTGCCTAAAGGCGAATGGATTCTTGGTTCAATGAGTCCACTTACTCTAGATTCCTTGCGTTGTCTAAAGCAGAGGTGGTTCTCTCCCCAAGCGTTAACTTTGGGTGTGCCCCACCCTAGTTGAATTTCTCCAAAATTTGTTTGAATTGAAGTGTTTTTACTTCAAATGCTGCTTGTCTAGTTCCTGCAAAGATTTTACCCGTCCACAGGTAGGATACTAGAACAATTGGACAGAACCCCATATCTTTGATTGTCAAGGTGCAGATGTAGTGCCTTACGGCTACTGGGTTTTTAAAGCGGTTGATTACCCTATCCGCTATACTCTAATTATACACATTATTAGAGATTATGGCAAGAACAAAACGACTGCAACTTTTATTGTCTGAAACCGAGTATGAGACACTTAAACTTTATGCCAAAGCCAAGCAAGTTCCCAT